>NZ_CP180546.1:0-643998 GCF_047778055.1 Neptuniibacter sp. QD34_54
ATGCAGATGCCGATGCACATTCCAGCATCTGACATTATTGCTACCCCTCCTCCGGCACCGATCCCTGAGCCGGTTGAGCGTCAGGTAAATGTTGAAGGTGGTTTGCGTCACCATCAATCTAGCCTAAACCAGTCCTTTACCTTTGAAAGTTTTGTCCAAGGTAAATCTAACCAATTGGCACTGGCAGCAGCACGACAGGTTGGCGATAACCCAGGTGTATCTTACAACCCACTCTTTATTTACGGTGGTGTTGGTTTGGGTAAAACCCACTTGATGCACGCTGTGGGTAACGAGATGCTGAAGCGTAATCCGAACGCGAAAATTGTTTATCTGCATTCTGAGCGCTTTGTTGCTGACATGGTGAAGGCCCTGCAGCTAAACGCCATTAACGATTTTAAGCGTTACTACCGCTCAGTTGATGCCCTGCTGATCGATGATATTCAATTCTTCGCAGGTAAAGAGCGTTCACAAGAAGAGTTTTTCCATACCTTTAATGCCTTGCTTGAAGGTGGTCAGCAGATGATTCTGACCAGTGACCGTTATCCTAAAGAAATTAACGGTGTGGAAGAGCGTCTTAAATCCCGTTTCGGTTGGGGCTTAACAGTTGCGATTGAGCCGCCTGAACTTGAAACGCGAGTAGCTATACTTATGAAGAAGGCAGATGAAGCACGGGTACGTTTACCTGATGATGCTGCTTTCTTCTTGGCTCAGAAAATCCGTTCTAATGTTCGTGAGCTTGAAGGGGCATTAAAACGAGTCATTGCCAATGCTCATTTTACTGGCAGTGCTATTACTACACCTTTTATTAAAGAATCTCTTAAAGACCTGCTGGCTTTGCAGGATAAACAGGTTAGTATTGATAATATTCAAAGAGTTGTAGCTGATTATTATAAAATTAAGGTCTCTGATCTGCTGTCGAAACGACGCAGCCGCTCAGTAGCTAGACCTCGCCAAGTAGCGATGAGTCTATCTAAGGAACTGACCAACCACAGCTTGCCAGAAATCGGCGATGCATTTGGTGGTCGAGATCACACTACAGTGCTCCATGCTTGTCGTAAGATAAAGGAGTTACGTGAAAGTGATACGGATATCAGAGAAGACTATCAGAATTTATTACGCCACTTAACGGCGTAAATTTAGCGGCTAAAAAGTCGGATTAAATATAAGGTAGGTGGGGAAACGATGAAATTTGTCATCTCACGTGAAGCGCTGATCAAACCTCTGCAGCTAGTAGCAGGTGTGGTTGAGCGTCGCCAGACATTGCCAGTGCTATCCAATATCCTATTGGTAGCTGAAGGGGATCAACTATCGATGACCGGTACTGACCTTGAGGTTGAGCTGGTTGGTCGTGTGACACTGGATGAGCCTGCAGAAGCCGGTTCTGTCACTGTGCCTGCTCGTAAGTTGATGGACATCTGTAAATCTCTGCCAGATTCAGCGCGTATTGAATTGACGCTGACAGGTCAGAAGATGGTGATTAAAGCGGGTCGAAGCCGTTTTAGCCTATCTACCCTACCCGCTGCAGAATTTCCAAATGTAGAAGACAGCCCAGAAACACTAGAACTGTCTATGCTACAGCACCAGTTGCGTAACCTGATCGATAAGACTGGTTTCTCTATGGCGCAGCAGGATGTTCGTTACTACCTAAACGGTATGCTTCTGGAGATCGCTGAAGGCAAACTTCGCTCTGTATCTACAGACGGCCACCGCCTAGCGACAAGCGTGACAGAAGTAGAAGCGCAAGAAGGCATGCAGCACCAGATCATCGTACCGCGTAAAGGTATTCTTGAACTTGCTCGCCTTCTGCAAAATGGTGATGACGAACTACGCCTAGTGATTGGTGCGAGCCACATCCGTGCTCACGTGGGTGATTTTACCTTCACCTCTAAGCTAGTTGATGGCAAATTCCCAGATTATGAGCGCGTTATTCCGAAAAATGGCGACAAGATCCTACTAAGTGATCGTATGGAGCTTCGTCAGGTGCTTAGCCGTATCGCGATCCTTTCTAACGAAAAATACCGCGGTGTTCGCTTGGCGCTATCTAACGGTTATCTGCAAGTTATGGCAAATAACCCAGAGCAGGAAGAAGCGGAAGAGACGCTAGCCGTAGATTACGAAGGCGATAGCCTAGAAGTTGGCTTCAACGTTAACTACCTGTTGGATTGCCTATCTATTCTAAACTCCGACGTTGTGCGTCTGACTTTGTCTGATTCTAACTCCAGTGCGCTGGTTGAAGGTTTCGACGAAGAAGGCAGCCTATACGTTGTTATGCCGATGCGTATGTAATTGAAAGGTATTTCGGAAACAGGGGGCTTACTGAGCCCCCTGTTTTGTATATAGGCCAAGGGCCCTGAATGTCGATCTCCAATCTCCAGATTAAAAACCTCCGCAATATCAGCTCAATCACGATTGAGCCCTCTCCCTCTATAAATATTATTTGTGGTGAAAACGGCAGTGGTAAAACCAGTATCCTCGAGGGGATTAATGTTTTAGGCCTCACCCGCTCATTTAGAACCAACAAAGCTCGTCATCTTGTCCAAACCGATCAAAGTTCTACTGTGGTCTTTGCCTCGGTTGATCCTATGGCTCAGGGATATAAGCAATCTATTGGTGTTGAGCGCCCAGCAGAGGGCGATGCACGGATCCGTTACGAAGGCTCTGATATAGATCTGTCGACCTTGGCCGAGCTGATTCCACTGCAAGTCATTAACTCAGATACCTTCATGTTATTGGAGGGATCACCTGCGGTTAGACGGCAATTTTTGGACTGGGGTGTCTTCCATGCCGACAAAGCCTTTATTCAATTATGGAGAGGCTTCAGAAGAGTATTAAAACAGCGTAATACCCTGCTGAAATGTGGTAAGATTGACAATCAGTTACGCCAGGTTTGGGATCGTGAATTTATCTCCTTTTCCGAGCAGCTAAATCGTTTACGAATTGAGTATCTAAAACTGCTGAAACCGGAATTTGAAACCGTGGTTTCGCAGCTTCTTGAAGGTATGGATATTCAACTCGGCTTTAGCTACGGCTGGGATAAAAAGCGTGCTTTAGACGAAGTGCTCGCAAGTAATTTTGAACGCGATCTTCGTCAAGGTTTTACTGGCAGTGGTCCGCAACGTGCGGACATCAAGCTCAAGGTCGATGGACACAACGCTGCAGAGCGTTTGTCTCGCGGCCAAAAGAAATTAGTGGTCAGTGCGTTGAAGCTTGCTCAAGGGGCGTTGTTTCAACGAATGAATGGCCGTCCCTGCATCTATCTGATCGACGATTTACCTTCAGAGCTAGATAGTGTGCACGGAGAACAGTTTTGTAAAGTGTTAGAGCAAAGCTCTAACCAGTGTTTTATAACCTGTGTTGATGACAATTCGCTTAAAGCGTTCTGGCATCCACAAACGGAATTAGCCACTTTTCGCATAGCAGATGGCCACATAGATGATGCCACGTAGCGAAAAAGTTAGGAGACTTGGATGAGCGGCGAAGATAATCAAGATTATGATTCCTCAAGTATTAAGGTACTAAAAGGCCTTGATGCGGTAAGGAAACGCCCGGGCATGTACATTGGTGATACAGACGACGGTACCGGTCTGCACCACATGGTGTTCGAGGTCGTGGATAACTCTATCGACGAAGCCTTGGCGGGTCACTGTAGTGAAATCAAAGTGATTATCCATCCGGATGAAAGTATTACGGTTATGGATAATGGCCGTGGGATCCCAACTGATATTCACCCAGAAGAAGGTGTATCAGCTGCCGAAGTTATCATGACTGTACTGCACGCCGGTGGTAAGTTCGACGATAACAGCTATAAGGTATCTGGTGGTCTGCACGGAGTAGGTGTATCGGTAGTAAACGCCCTTTCCGTTAAGTTAAAGATGACCATTCGTCGTAATGGTCAGGTGCACGAGCAGGTATACAAGCACGGTGAACCTGAAGCACCGCTATCTGTTGTCGGTGAAACAGAAACCAGCGGTACTATGGTTCGTTTCTGGCCATCTGAAGATACGTTCTCAAACGTTTCCTTCAAGTTCGATATTCTGGCTAAACGTCTACGTGAGCTTTCTTTCCTTAACTCCGGTGTACGTATTGTTCTTAAAGATGAGCGTACAGCAGTCGAAGAAGTTTTCGAATATGAAGGTGGCCTAGGCGCATTTGTTGAGTACCTGAACACCAACAAGACAACCGTTAACAAACTTTTCCACTTCACTGCTGAGCATGAAGCTTCTGGCGTTGCGGTAGAAGTTGCGATGCAGTGGAACGACAGTTTCCAGGAAAGCATCCACTCCTTCACCAACAATATTCCACAGCGTGATGGTGGTACTCACCTTTCTGGTTTCCGTGCAGCGCTTACGCGTTCTCTAAACAACTATATCGAGAGCGAAAGCCTGAACAAAGGCGGCAAGATTAGCACTACAGGTGATGATAGCCGTGAAGGTCTGACAGCAATCATCTCGGTTAAAGTACCTGATCCTAAGTTCTCCTCTCAGACCAAAGATAAGTTGGTGTCCTCTGAGGTGAAGTCTGCCGTTGAGCAAACCATGGGTGAGCGTCTTGCTGAATACCTGCAGGAAAACCCGCAGGAAGCTAAAGCGGTTGTTTCAAAAATGATCGATGCTGCACGTGCTCGTGAAGCTGCACGTAAAGCACGTGAAATGACACGCCGTAAAGGTGCACTAGATATCGCAGGCCTGCCGGGTAAACTGGCCGACTGCCAAGAGAAAGACCCTGCGCTTTCTGAAATATACCTAGTGGAGGGTGACTCTGCGGGCGGATCGGCTAAACAGGGCCGTGCTCGTAAGACTCAAGCAATCCTACCGCTGAAAGGTAAGATCCTAAACGTAGAGAAAGCACGCTTCGATAAGATGCTCAG
This sequence comes from Neptuniibacter sp. QD34_54, assembly GCF_047778055.1. GTDB lineage: Bacteria > Pseudomonadota > Gammaproteobacteria > Pseudomonadales > Balneatricaceae > Neptuniibacter. Next base: position 4,868 of record NZ_CP180546.1, read on the forward strand.
CTCTGCAGAGGTTGGCACACTGATCACTGCACTAGGTTGTGGTATCGGTCGTGAAGAATATAACCCAGATAAGCTGCGTTACCACCACATCATCATCATGACCGATGCCGACGTGGATGGATCGCACATCCGTACCCTGCTTTTGACCTTCTTCTTCCGTCAAATGCCAGAATTGATCGAACGTGGTTACGTGTATATTGCTCAGCCACCGCTATACAAGATCAAAAAAGGTAAGCAGGAACAGTACCTAAAAGACGATGAAGCACTTGATTCTTACCTGCTTCAAGGTGCTCTAGATGGCACAACACTGCATGTAAATGCTGATGCGCCAGGTATCGGTGGTGAGAAGCTAGAAGAGCTTGTTTACCAATACCGTGCAGTGATCCGTACGATCAACCGTATGTCGCGTGTTTACCCATACGCGATGCTTAAGTCTCTACTAGACGTTGCAGCGTTCCCACGTGACAACATGACAGATCAAGCTGCAGTAGCAGATTGGTGTGATAGCTTCGATGATGCGCTTGCGGGCTATTCAGACAAAGCGGTTAGCTACCAGTGCCTAGTTGAAGAAGATAAAGAGCACAGCAACTTCGTTGCTAAAGTCGTTATGCAGCAGCATGGTGTTGCTCATGATTACGTACTAAACGAAGAGTTCTTCGCTTCACGTGAATACGCAGAGATGGCGAAGATGGCTGATACGCTGTCTGGTCTACTGGAAGTTGGTGCTTACTTACAGCGTGGCGAACGCCAGAAGGAAGTAACAGACTTCGAAGAAGGCCTAAACTGGTTGCTTGATCTATCCCGTCGCGGTCACTACATCCAGCGATACAAAGGATTGGGTGAGATGAACCCAGAGCAGCTGTGGGAAACCACAATGGACCCAGACTCTCGCCGTATGCTGCAAGTAACAATCGAAGATGCGATCGCAGCGGATCAGCTATTCACAACCCTAATGGGTGATGAAGTAGAACCGCGTCGTAACTTTATCGAATCAAACGCTCTACAGGTTGCTAACCTAGACGTTTAATTTATCGATTTAGCTCGATTCATTAAAAAAGCCCTTGCAGAGATGCAGGGGCTTTTTTGTTTGTAATTACTGAGTTTGGAGCTAGCTGTCTTTCAGGTCGATGCTAACTTTTTCCATATAGCTCAGGCCTACGTGCTGATCGTAGTAAGCAGCTTCGTTGATAAATGCGCCGTATACAGTCTTATCGCCTTCATAAGGGATTGTTTCACCGCCTAGGGTCATAAACAAAGGATCGCCCGGGTTTATCTCCTGATAATCTTTATTTTGCAGGTTCGGGTGGATCATAGCGGTGATCTCGCCGTCGCTATCTTCTGGTAGCGAGATTTTCTCTACAAAACGGTAGCCTTCGAGCTGCGTTGATAGATCAATCGCCTGCCCTGTATTACGAAGCTCTAGATAATCTAAAGCATGCATAACGGCAGTGTGCGTGTCTTTATATACTTGGTAATTCAGCAGCCCTTGAGCGATTGGCCCTACTTCAATCAAAAAGCCATTCAATCGGCCGATAGAAGTGAGGAAGTTATCCTTCATACGATCGCTAGGGTTAAAGAACAGTGTCGCTTCTGGCATTTTCTGCTTTATGTAGAACGCCATACCCACCACTAGAGGGTCATCCGTGTTGAAGATTAAGGACATACCCATGTTGGCCGTTGTTGTGTGCAGGTCGATAATAAAGTCGACTCTTGGGTCTTCTTTAGGGCCTAAGAGTTTATTCAGTACTTTTGCGCGTTTCTGCTCACAGCCATTTAGATCCGGGTTGTTTAGATCTTTTTCACTAAACTGACGATTTAGGTCTTGGTCGATATAACGACGAACTTCAGCATTAGCTTCTGGGTTTGTTATGTGTAGCTCGGTTTCAAAGCTGCCACGGTTAACTTCTTCAGGGCATTTGGACCAGTGTTTAACTAGGTGAACACCGGTTAATTCATTGCCGTGTGTTCCGCCTGTGATTGCGACTTGTTTGATTGAATCAGTCATATAGTTCTTTTAATTCTTTTCTTACGTGATGGAGCAAGCGTTAGCTCTGTTATTAAAGCATGCCACTCACTTATGAATTCTGTATTCCTGGGAGGCCTTAGATATTGCTTTGCGACTAGCCCCATACAAAGACATTACCCGATGGATAACTCATTGCAAAGGCTAGTATGAAACATCGCGACTTTTAGACTGTTTAGGCAGCCTTAGGCGGTATCTAAGAAGAATTAAAGTTGAGGTGTTGTATTTTTGGTGTAAATGCTTACTTACTTTGAATCGTATTTGGTTACATAGGTGTCAGAGCTATTAAGCAAACAATACTCATTATTCATAGATGCAAAGTTTATTGCCGTCTAGATCTCGAAAATAGGCTGAGTAACGACCAGATCTAACTTCTGGCGCGCCTTCACTAACACCACCCAAGCTTATAGCTTTAGCGTGGATTTCATCCACTTCGGCTGCGGACTTGAGGTTAATCCCCAACATCGTGCCGTTACCTACTGTAGCTTCATTGCCATCAAAAGGCTCTGCCAGTGCGAACATAAAGCCGTCACCCACCCATAGGGTCATTCGACCTTCATCATGTACTTTATTGATACCTTGTCCGGCAAAGAGTTGATCGTAAAAGTTCACACCCTGTTGCATATTGTTGGTACCAAAAACAAAGTAATTCATTTTCATAGGGTAGCTCCTTCTTTCGATCGATTAACTCTTAAACTCTACTGCCCTGCGTTTTTAGGTGCAGTTTTCACCACAGATCCAATCGTCAATCTGGCATTGGCTGTTATTACCCGTCACTAAGTATTCAACGTGACACTCACATTCGCCACAACGTGGCAGTGTGTCGTTATATTGCATGATCTCTTGGTATTCACTTTCACCATCATCAATGGCGTTTTGAATATCATCGATATACAGCTCATTACAGGTGCAAACCAATGTGGAATCTTGTTTCTTCTTTTCTATATCCACGCTTTTGTACCTCGTCGGTTGTGACGCTGAGAAGGTTATGACCGCTTGTTTAGCTTTTAGTTGCAGTCGAGAGTAATGCTCCAGCACCCACAAACACGCCACCGGTTAGACGGTTAAATAGCTTTGCACGCCCCTCTGCGAGCAACCAGTCTGAGGACTTTGAGCCGAGGTAGGTGTAAAACAGCAACCAAGATAACTCCAAAACTACAAAGGTAGAGGCAAAGATTAGATATTGGCTAAACAGATTATCCGCTGGGTTTATAAACTGCGGGAATAACGCGGTGAAAAAGACGATTGCTTTGGGATTGCTCGCACCAACGATAAAGCCACTTAGATAATGTGATCTCCAGTCAGTCTTGCCTTCGTCATTAGACTGGCTGGTTTCGTAACTGCTCTGCTTCGAAGTAAACGCTTTTATTCCTAAGTAAATTAAGTAACAGGCCCCTACCCATTTGATGATAGAGAACACCAGTTCTGATGACGCGATGATCACCCCTAAACCGGTAAAGGAAAGTGAGAGGATAATCGTAATAGCTGTGAGGCTGCCTAAAGCGGTATAAACGCCCTTTTTAAGGCCGAACTGTACACCTTTGGTCATGCAAAGTAGCGAACTGGGGCCAGGAGAGGCAGTTAAAACCAGCACGGCAATTACGTAATAGAACCAGATTTCTAGCGTCATTTATTGATACCTCACTTACTTCAAATGCTGGTATTCCATCCCTTGTACCTTATTTGAACCACATTATATTCTGAAAACGTTTCTACAGGGCATTTTTAAAATGGATGCACTCATGTGTATTTATTTTAAGATGCTGGTGTCATTGCCCTTTCTTGCCAAGGGCGTTCTTTAACGGGCAAGTGAATCAGTGCTGAGAATGCGCCGACGCCTATACCAACCCACCAAACAAGGGTGTAGCTGCCGTATAGGTCATACATCGAACCGCCCAGCCACACGCCTAGGAATCCGCCTAGCTGGTGGGAGAAGAACACAATACCATAAAGTGTACCCATGTATCGCAGGCCGTAGATCTGCGCAATCAACCCTGCTGTCAAAGGTACGGTGGCTAACCAAAGTGCACCCATTAATATTGAGAACAGCACTACTGACTCTGGGGTAATCGGATGCAGTATAAACGCGCCAGCAACCAAGGTGCGTAGCAAATAGATACTGGCTAGTAGGTATTTGCGTGAGTACCTATTCCCTAGCCATCCGGCGAGTAAAGTCCCACCGATATTAGCGACACCAATCAATGCAATGGCTACAGCACCTAAGGTTGAGGTTGAGTTGATACCCAATGATTGGATGATGCTGCCTGGTGCAACGGTGCTGCACATCTCGGTAATAAAGGCTGGGAAATGCGCCGTGATAAATGCCAGTTGATAGCCGCAAGAGAAGAAGCCTAGGAAGATAAATACAAACGATGGGTCATTAACTGCTTTTAAAACGACCTCACTTAGCTTTTCCTCATGCGGTTGCGCTTTAGGTGGTGCCGGGATGCGGATAAAGAACAGCGTAATCAATGTCAGCAGTATCAACACTGCAAAGGTTACAAAGACCGATTGCCAAGCCATACCTTGAAGTAGGAACTGCGCTAATGGTGGCCCTACGATTTGACCTGCAGACCCAGCTGCTGTTGCTATGCCAAGAGCTAAAGAGCGGTGCTTATCCGATGCGGCTCTACCCACCACCGCTAAGATCACCCCAAAGCCGGTACCGGCGATACCGAAGCCTACGAGGATTTCCAGCATCTGATGCTGACCCGGTGTAATTGCGTATGAGGACAACATCAGGCCAGCAGCATAAGTGATAGCGCCTGCGACAATCGCTTTTTTATCGCCGTATTTTTCTGCCAATGCGCCAAAAATTGGCTGACCTATTCCCCAAAAGAGGTTCTGTATAGCGATGGCAAAAGAGAACTCTGCTCTAAGCCAATTAAACTCTTCTGCAATAGGGATTTGAAAAATACCAAATGAGGATCGAATGGCGAAGCTGACCAAAATAATAATACAACCCGCCAGTAAGACCGGTGTAAGTAATGAATGGCTCTGTGTATTTTGGTTAGCTAAAGTGCTCATGGGGTTCGAATGTTTTAGATTAAATTGAAGTTCTTCTTGTTAAGCGTACTGAACGATGCAGTTTTTCCCTGCCTCTTTAGCTTTATAGAGTGCTTTGTCTGCTTCTTTGATGAGCTGATCGACAATCAGTTTATGGTTTTTTTGATTTTGAGATAGACCGATACTAACGCTTAGTTTAATACAGTGGCCTTCAATAGTGAGTGGGTGTTCTGCAACTTTGTTTCTGATTCGATCGAGGATGGTTTGAGCATTATCTATATCGGTATTGGGAAGGACAATGACAAACTCTTCGCCTCCTACTCTAGCAATAATATCAGTTGATCTAAGTTCGTCTCTTAAGGTGGCAACGAACGATTTAAGTACTTTGTCACCGACCACATGACCATATAGATCATTAATGGGCTTAAAGTCATCAAGGTCCATATAAGCCAAAGTTAAATCGGTTTGTTCTTTTTCTATTTGCTGTTTGATGGTTTCAACGCTTTCAAAGAAGGCACGACGATTTAATGCTCCTGTAAGGCCATCGTATGTAGCTAACCTTCTTTGTTGCTGTTCGAGGTCGTGAACCTTGATAAGTAGTTTGACTAAGTTCCATGTGACTAGAGGAGCGATTAATGTTGGCGCGACTACGGAGATGATTAGGGATATGGTGTAGATCTCTTCGCTGACTCCGGCCAAGGTCAAGATTGAGAACGTAATGATGACGGACAAAACAATAGATACAGCGGTGACAGCAAAGGTCACACCTATTTGACCGTTTTTTGTGATTATTCTTCGCATCCTGGAGTCTTAGCATCTCGTTAAGTGTGCTTCATCCAATTCAGTATAGTGGTTTCTCTGCTATAGCCTAGCTCTTATGTTCTTTTGCCAATTTAATAAATGATTGGATATGTTCGCTTTGGCTGTCTTCGATACGGATGCCGAGATGAATCTGTTTATGGACCCCTTCTTTCCCTAGCCTAATTCCTTGTACCGGCAGTTTGTTGGTGTATTCATTGGCCAACCAGTTTGGCAGGACTGTTACGCCACGGTTAGCTGAGACCATCTGGATAATGATCTCGGTTGCCTCCATAGTTTTATGTTTTTTTGGGCGGCAGTTAGCTGGTAGGAGAAACTGTTGGAAGATATCCAATCGTTCCGGCTCAACCGGATAAGTAATGAGGGTTTGCTCAGCTAGATCCTGCGGTTGGATATTCGATCGTTTTGCTAACGGATTTTCGTCGTTAACGATGAGCACTAATTCATAAGGGAACACCGGTTCAAAGTGGATCGCTTTCATCTCGATTGGATCGGGTGTGACCAAAATATCTATATCGTGGTTAAACAGAGCAGCCATGCCGCCAAATTGGAAACGTTGTTTAACATCGAGGTCGATGCCGTCACGCTCTTTTAGATAAGCAGCTGAAACCTGCGTTAGCCACTGATAGCATGGGTGGCATTCCATACCTATATTCAGCGTACCGATCTCATTATTGGCAAACTCTTTTAGCTTAGTGTCGATTCGCTCTAACTGGGGAAGTATTCGCTCTGCTTCTTTTAGCAGAAATTCTCCTGTCTGGGTAAGATGGATATTCCTACCCTTTTTCTCCCATAGCTCGCAACCAACTAATCCTTCCAACTTGCGGATGGTGTGACTGAGTGCTGATTGAGTTAGACACAGCTTATCAGCAGCTGCCGTTACTGAACCCTGGCGGTTGATCTCTCTGAGTATTTTTAAGTGTGCCCTTTCAATCATTTTAAATCCGTATACGGTGCGAATTGCTTGAAATAATGAACCCTCATTTTTCATCAATACAGAGATTTAGCCTAATGAAAAATATTGGCCAGTAGATGAATAGAATTACTAGTTCTTCGTGGTTGGTTCTGGAGCTATTGGTATCAGTTATAGATGTGTTGGTTTGTTTACCAAGAGATTGATTATTTTGTTAACTGACAGGCGCTTAAGTATTTACTCGACTATGCTTTGATGTGTGCAACTATTCGAGGTAGTTATGCATCAGCATATTCGATTGGGTACATCACTAAATCCAGATCTCACTGCGGCAATTGCCGAACTGCATGAACAGATTGCGATGGATGACTGTGCCCTGATCATGATCTTCTTCTCGGTGAGTTATGAGCCGCAGTCCCTTTGCACGCATTTTGGTAGAGCTTTTCCCCATACGCCTATTGTTGGCTGTTCTACGGCTGGTGAAATTGGCCCTAGGGGCTACACCTCAAACAGTATTGTTGCTATGGCATTTTCCTCTGAGATGTTTGATGTCAGCCTTTGCCCTTTTTACGATTTGAATAAGTTATCGGTTAAAGAATGGCATGACGATACGGTTAAACTTCATAGTGAACATCAACTAAATTACGATATTAGTTCTGATGCAAATACCTTCGCTGTCCTCCTGATTGATGGCTTGTCTTCAAAAGAAGAGCCCTTCACCCGTGTAGTATCGAATGCTATATCAGGCATCCCTCTTGTTGGTGGGTCTGCAGGTGATGATCTCAATTACGAAAAATCGATTATCTACGCTGGTGGGGAAATATTTTCCGACGGTGCTGTTCTTCTAATGATCACTAGCCGGTTGGCGTTTAAACCTTATAAGTGCCAGCACGTGGTGGCAGGGAAAAACTTTATGGTGGTTACCGGCGCAATACCGGAAAAAAGAATCATCACCGAGATAAATGGTTTCCCTGCGGCTGAAGAGTACGCACGCTTGTCGGGTGTAGACCCATCTAAAGAGCTTAATGAAACAGTTTTTGCTGAACACCCCTCTATTGTTGTTATAGGTAAAGAACAGTATGTACGTTCAGTGATGAAGGTTAATTCTGATAAGAGTCTGACGTTCTATTGTGCTATCGATGTCGGCATTGTTATGCGAACAGCAGAATGCAACGGCCTTGGCCTTGTTGGGAATATGAAAAAAGCTTTGGACTCATTGGATGCTCAATTGGGAGGTATCCATAGTTTGTTAGCTTTCGATTGTATTTTAAGGAAACTACAACTTTCTCAAGAAGGTGAAATTTCCCCTATGGAAAAACTTTTGTGTGCCAAAGATGTAGTTGGTTTTAGTACCTACGGTGAGCAGCATAATGGTTTGCATATCAACCAAACTTGTACTGGCATAGCCTTTGGTGGTGCGAATGAATAGTGACAAGGAAGTCTTCTACCAATCCGAAATTGAACGCTTAAATAAAATCATTCGTGTGCTGGTGGATCGTGCTGAGCAAGGTATTAATAGCGAGTCGAGTGACTTTTCTTTATTCCAAACCACAATCACCCTAGAGGAAAAGGTTCGCAGCAGAACGGTTGAGTTGAAACGAGCCTTGGATCACCTTGCCAATACCAACGAAGAGTTGGATTCATCACTTAGTCAGTTACGTGAAACTCAGGAAAAACTTATTCAGTCGGAGAAGATGGCTGCCTTGGCTAATCTTGTTATGGGGATCGGCCATGAGCTAAATACGCCACTTGGTGTTGTGGTAACAACAGCTTCTTTTATCCGTGACCACTGTAAGGATCTCGATGTTAAAGTTAAAAATAACCAGCTCACAGCATCTTACCTAGATAGCTTTCTTACGGATATGGATGAATCCACTTCCCTTGCTTTAAAAAGCTCTGAGAAGTTAAAGGAGCTGGTGTCTCACTTTCAAACTATCTCTGTTGCAAGCTCTGCTTCAATTCGAGAATCAGTTGTGTTGCCTGATTTATTTAAAGAGCTATGTAAAAGTCTTGCTGCTGAATTGGGCGTGTCTGATGTTGAGTTTGTTATTAATTGTAAGCCTGAAAATCTGAGTTGCCGTGTAGACGTTAGTGCGTTGGTTCAAGTATTTTCGCATCTGATTAACAATGCTTTGCTTCACGGTTTGGCTAATAGTGATCACAAGTGTATTGAGATTAATATCCTTAAAACCGATGGTACTTTAAGAATCGCTTGTTCGGATAATGGTGTTGGTATTCAGCAAGAACATATCGACCAGATATTTAATCCTTTCTTTACTACTGCTCGTGGCCTAGGTTCGATTGGATTAGGTTTGCATATTGTTTTCAATATGGTGCATGAGGTTTTGAGAGGTTCTGTCGAAGTTCATAATGGTGAACTTGGTGGTGCCTGCTTTACGGTTTCTTTCCCTGTCTAGCTGGCAGATACTAAATCTTCATTTTAAATATCTGCCATGTTTCACGTGAAACACTCTCTTATTTACTAATTAGATAATCTGCGAAAGAGCTTAAATCATCAAATACCTTAGAGCTTTTTGGAAGCTGTTTATCTGAATCAAGAGTTCTTTGCCCTTTTCCAGTCTTAACTAAAACGGGTTGGCTATTTAGTTTAGATCCTGCTTCTAAATCTCTTAAGCTATCACCAACAGTGTGGCTGCCTGTTAGATCTTCCAGGCCGAATTTTTCTGCGATTGTTTTGAACATGCCAGGCAATGGTTTGCGACAATCACATTTATCATCAGGTCCGTGTGGGCAGTATTCAATGCTGTGAATTTGGCCGCCTTTTGCTTCTACCAAATCAGTTAGTTTTTGGTGCATGGCATGAAGTGTTTCTAGGGTGAAATATTCTCTGGCCAAGCCGGATTGGTTGGTTGCAATACAGATTGTGAATCCTGCTTTATGCAGCTTAGCTATTGCTTCGATGCTTCCTGGAATTGGGATCCATTCGTCTAGCGTTTTTACATAGGCATCTGAGTCCTGATTGATAACACCGTCACGGTCTAAGATGATTAATTTACGTGGATCGATTTGGTTCACACTGCTGCCCATTAGCTAGATTGGTTTGTTGTATTCTAACGAAATAGAGCAAAATAACCGAGTGTGATTAGTAGGCAATAGGAAGTTTAAATTCGAATTGGGTGCCCTGATTCCTTTTGCTCTTTACACAGATTTCTGTCTGGTGAAGGTCTAATATTCGCTTCACTATTGCTAGTCCAATACCCGCTGATTCTGTTCCTTTTCTGCTTCGATCTGGGTTTGCGTAGAAGCGTTCAAAGATATATGGCATATCGGCATCAGATATACCTACCCCACTGTCGATGATTTTTACTTTTACGCTGTTTGTGTTTTCTTCTGAAGATTCAAACTCGAATGCAATTTTCCCTTTCTGGGGTGTGTAAGCTATGGCGTTGCGAATAAGGTTTTCGAACACTCTTTGCATCAAGCTGATATCCGCCTGTACCAAAATATTAGTGTGGGTGTTGATCTGCCATTTGATCTCTTTTTGATCCAGTTCTAATGCAAATTCCTGGACAGTGTCATAGACCAATTCCGTTAGCGAAAATGACTCAGTATTAAGGCGCGTGGTTGGTGATTCGAGCTTGGCTAGTTCGAACAATTCAGAGATCAACTGTGCGAGTCTGTTAGCGCTTAAGGAAGCTTGTTTTATGTAATTGCTCTTCTCCTCTTCTGTTAGATCATTCTTGATGATCAGTGTTTCAAGATAGCCTTGTATAGAGGCTAGCGGTGTTCTCAAATCATGGGAGACGTTGCTAATAAGTTCTCTGCGTTGATTGTCTGATTCGGTCAGTAAGTTTATCTGTCGGTCGATCTTTTCTGACATCTGGGTAAATGTATTGCTCAGTATCTCTATCTCATCGCCATGAATTTGAGTTGTTGTAAGATTGTCGCACTCTATATCACTAGGGCCATGTTTATGCGTGAACTGACACAACTCTTGGCTTAGTTTGTTTAAGCGCTTTAAGGTTAAGCTGAAAATTAAAATCCCTATAGCGATGGCGATAAAACTGATGAATAGAATGCTTATGATGATCATGCCGGCGCTGTAGCTTTGCTTGATCATTGTTCCTAGGTCGCTGTATAGGTTGCTTCCTAATACGACATAGAGATAACCAATATGCTGGTTATTCTTGTCGGTTAGCTTAGCTGCAGAGAATACTTTCTGGCTGTTTTGATTGAGGGGGTCCTGGCCGTATATAGGTAAATTCGAATCAGGCGCTAGGAACGCTTTTATTGGCTGTAGGTTAACTTTGATCGTTAGTTCTTGTCTGGCTTCTGGTATTGAGTGGGCAATCACGTTGCCTTTTGGATCTAGGAGGTAGACTTGGGCGATAGGGTTAACAATCATTGCTTGATGAGCGAGTGCTTCAAATGCCTTTACGTTTACCTGTCCTTCTTCTTCTGTGATTAGCTGATATGCGTCCTGAATGTACATTGCGATGCTTGCGTTAAGTTTTTGCATCACCTCTTCGCTGTAACGCTGCATCCAGTATTCTGTTGCTAGTAGGGTGGCTATAGTAGAGCATATAACCACCGTGATCAGCCCTGAGGCGATCTTCTTGCTTAATGTGAATGATGATTGGTTAGAGAGGTTAGGTGTGCTTAGAGCGGCTCTCATGCGCTTAGAGCCTCCTTCTCTAATTTGTAACCTACGCCCCAAACAGTGGCGATGATTTCTGGGTTGTTTGGGTCGGATTCTATTTTGGCTCTTAGGCGGTTGATATGAGAATTGACTGTGTGCTCATATCCGTCGTGGCCATAGCCCCAAACGTTATCTAACAGTTCTGATCGTTTGAAAACTCGACCAGGATGTTGAGCAAAAAAGGTGAGTAGTTGATATTCGCGTGCAGTTAGCTCTAGAGGCTTTCCGGCTAATGCAGCTTTGTGTTGTTTGTTGTCTATTTCGAGCTGGCCTATGGTCAACCTCTCTGGGTCTGTTTCTACTTTTGTGCGCAGCGCATTTTCCCGTCTAAATGTCGCTTTTATGCGGGCTATTAGCTCCATGATGCTAAATGGCTTTGTTATGTAATCATCTGCGCCTAGGTCTAGACCGAGTACTCTATCAAGCTCAGTTGATCTTGAAGTCAGTAATAGTATCGGGACATAAGCGCAGTTCTTTCTGACCTCACGACATATCTCTAAGCCCGAAGGTCCTGGGAGCTGTATATCCAATATCATAAGATCCCATTCTTCATTCAAGGCGAGCTTTATTCCTTCCGTTCCGCTAGCTGAGTGCGTTACCTGTGACCCGAGATCCGTTAGATGAAGCTTGAGGAGTAGTGCTATTTCCTCTTGATCCTCAATGATCAGAATTCGTTTATTTTCCATTTTTTCTTGCCGTGAGCTTAGATTGAGTAGTTATGACCCCGGCCTTCTCAATTAATTCTATTTTTTATTTATCACTCAAATATCACGGCGTTTGGGTTAGTTATCACAGTCTGTGATATTTGCTTAATTTCTGTGATTTAAGTTTTAAGTTTTTGTTATTTGCTCGGGATATCTCTTTGTCTGTTGTTCCTTATGCTTTGCCTGTCTTTTATCTATGCATTGGTTTAACGATTTTAGGGAGTTGGAAATGAGTAAATTTGTCAAAGGTTTTGGGGTTGCTGCTAGTTTTGTGGTCATTGGTTTAAGTTCGCAGGTTTCGGCTGGTGAAGGTTTTTATGTGGGTGGTCAGATCGGTAGTACGACCCTTGGTCATAGTATTGAGCGTAATACTGGCGATCCAGATGCTGCTAGCATCGTAACCTTGGCTGAGGAAACTGATGTTTCTGTGGGTCTGCACTTAGGTTACAAGCATAAAGTATCAGAAGATGCGTTCGTTGCTGCGGAAGTTTTTTACAATGACGAGTCCGCTGAAACAACAAGCCTAAACGGTGTGTTGCGTTCAGAGCTTGAGCTTGAAGCGTCTTATGGTATCAACTTTAAAGCTGGAGTTGAGTTAACCGAGAAGTTCTCTGTTTATGGTATTGCGGGTGCTACTTGGGTAGATCTTGATACGCGCAATAGCTACACATTTGCACCACCTGTTAAGTCTAAGTCTGACGATGAAGTGGCTCTATCACTAGGTGTAGGTGCTGAGTACGCAGTTAACAATAACTGGTCAGTTAAGGCTGAGTACATACGTGTAAATGATACTGACTTTGACGCGCCTAAAGAGGTCGTGCTGAATCAGTTTAATCCTAATGAAGCTGAGTACGATAACTTTAATGTTTCACTAAGCTATTACTTCTAAGCATTATGTAAGTCCCCCTTCCTTATACTTACAAACACTCTTTGCCATGCGTAGTCCCTGCGCATGGTTTTTTTGTTATATGGCTTTTTGAATGTTTCACGTGAAACAAAAAAGCCGGCACAAAAGGCCGGCTTTAGATTAGATATTTAGATGTGACGATTAGCCAAGCACAGATATATCAGCAACACCCAAGAACAATGCGCGTAACTGGCTTAGAAGAGCCAGGCGGTTGTTCTTAACAGCCTCGTCATCAGCCATAACCATAACGTCTTCGAAGAAGGCATCAGTCGATGCGCGAAGGCCAGCGAGTGACTCAAGCGCTTCTTGATATTTACCTTCTGCAAATAGTGGCGCTAGAGCAGCTTTCTGAGCTTCGATATCTGCCGCAAGAGCTTTTTCGGCAGCTTCAGTTAATAGTGCGTTGTTAACCTCAGTCGTGCCTGTTACGCCCTGCTTACTCAGGATGTTCGATACACGCTTGTTAGCAGCAGCCAATGCTTCGGCTTCAGCTAAAGAGCGGAAGTGGTTAACCGCTTTAACGCGACGATCGAAGTCTAATGGGCGGCTTGGTTTAAGCGCCAATACTGATAGGAATACTTCAGCGTTGATATCTGCGTCTTCGTACCATGCGCGGAAACGCTCCAACATGAAGTCTAGAACTTTGTCTTCTAGACCTTCGCGCGCTGGTAGATCGTTATGGTTGTTCGCCGCAATGGTCAGTAGCTCGCGTAGATCCAGATCTAGTTCACGCTCTACGATAATGCGCAGTACGCCTAGCGCTGCACGACGCAGTGCGAACGGGTCCTTAGAGCCTGTAGGAGGCTGATTGATACCGAACAGACCTGTCAGAGTGTCTAGACGGTCAGCAATGGCTACAGCGATACCAGGGGCAGTCTGAGGTAGCTCATCGCCTGCGAAGCGAGGCATGTACTGCTCGTTTTGAGCTAGTGCTACATCCTGATCTTCACCGTCATTCAGCGCATAGTGATAACCCATCAAACCTTGTAGGTCTGTGAATTCGTATACCATGTCTGTAAGCAGGTCGGTTTTACACAGTAGGCCAGCACGTTCAGCTTTCGCTTGATCCTGATTTAGAGTTGCAGCGATTTTGCCAGACAGCGCGCTAATGCGAGCAGCTTTATCGTAAACCGTGCCAAGGTCTTTCTGGAATACGATGGTTTTTAGCTTCTCAACACGAGATTCCAGCGTAGTCTTTTTGTCAGTTTCGAAGAAGAACGCAGCGTCAGATAGACGTGGACGAATTACTTTTTCGTTACCTTCAATTACCTGCAGAGGATCTTTAGAAACGATGTTGCAGATCGTTGTGAAGTTAGGCAAAAGGTTGCCATCTGCATCTAAGTGGTGGAAGTACTTCTGATGCTCTTTCATTGAAGAGATTAGCGCTTGCGCTGGTACTTCTAGGAAGCGCTCTTCAAAGCGGCCTGTTAGTGCGACTGGCCATTCGTTAAGTGCTGTAACTTCATCAAGAAGATCTTCGTCGATCTGAGCAACTGCATTCAGCTTCTCGCCTTCTGCTTTAACTTGCTCGTTGATCATCGTCTTACGGATATCGTAATCAGCGATTACCATACCTGGGTTTTCTAGGCGATCAGCGTACTCAGATGGTGCGATCAGTTCGATCTCTTGGTTGTAGTGGAAGCGGTGGCCGCGAGTCTTACGACCCGATGTCAGACCAAGAATTTCACAATCTACAACTTCATCACCGAATAGCATGACTAGCCAGTGAACCGGGCGAACGAATTCAACACGAGATGCACCCCAGCGCATACGCTTAGGGATCGGCAGTTTGTTTAGTGATGTTTCTACAAGTTCAGGTAACAGAGAAGACGTCGCTTTGCCCTCTTCTGTGTTCTTAAAGTTGTAGTATTCACCTTTGTTGGTATCGATCTTTTCAAGCTGATCGATTGTCACGCCGCAAGAACGAGCAAAACCTTCAACCGCTTTTTCAGGCGCTTTTACAGAAGGACCGCGTTTTTCGATTTCGCGGTCAGCCTGTTTGTCGTCTAGAGTGCTGATCAACACAGCTAGGCGGCGTGGAGATGCGTAGCTTTTTACATCGCCAAAGTTAACGCCTGCTTCTTTCAGGCCAGCAGTAATGCCAGATGTGAAAGCGTCAGAAAGGGTTTTAAGTGCTTTTGGAGGTAACTCTTCGGTACCTAGCTCAACGAGAAAATCATGTTGTGCCATTATTTGCTCTCCTCGCAGTTAGCCAGTACTTCTTGGCGTAGGGCTTCGGGTGCCAGTGGGAAACCTAGTTCTTTACGGGCATTAAAGTATGCGTGTGCGACTTCACGGGCTAGTGTGCGCACACGAAGGATAAAGCGCTGACGCTCTGTTACAGAGATCGCATGACGCGCATCCAAAAGGTTGAACGTATGAGACGCTTTAAGTACCTGCTCGTATGCAGGAAGCGGTAGTGGCGTTTCCAAGCTTAGTAGCTTGTTGCACTCAGCTTCGCAGTTGTCGAACGTTTTGAATAGTTCTTCAACGTTTGCATGCTCGAAGTTGAAAGTAGATTGCTCAACTTCGTTCTGGTGGAATACGTCGCCGTAAGTCACTTTAGAGCCGTCAGGGTTTACTGCCCATGTTAGGTCGTAAACGCTGTCTACACCCTGTAGGTACATTGCAATACGCTCAAGACCGTAAGTAATCTCACCAGTTACTGGGTAACATTCAAGACCACCTGCTTGCTGGAAGTAAGTAAACTGAGTTACTTCCATGCCGTTTAACCAAACTTCCCAACCAAGACCCCAAGCGCCTAGTGTTGGAGACTCCCAGTTGTCTTCTACGAAGCGAACGTCGTGAATGCCAAGATCGATACCCATGCGCTCTAGAGAGCCTAGGTATAGTTCCTGAATGTTGTCAGGAGATGGCTTAAGAACAACCTGGAACTGGTAGTAGTGCTGCAGACGGTTAGGGTTTTCACCGTAACGGCCATCCGTTGGACGACGGCTAGGCTGCACGTATGCAGAGCGCCAAGTCTCAGGTCCAATTGCGCGTAGGAAAGTCGCAGGATGGAAGGTGCCGGCACCTACCTCCATGTCCAGTGGTTGTACGATTACACAGCCCTGCTCTGCCCAGTATTCCTGTAGAGCAAGGATCAGCCCCTGAAATGTGCTTACGTCTGGGGTCGCCTTGTCAGTCACAGCGTTTCACCTTTTACATAAGTGCCGTTGAGTTTCTGCCGTCATGGCAGCTGCACAGCACCAGATTAGCCCGAAAAATTAGCCGGCAATTATACAACAAAAAATAGACAGTCGGTGGCTGTAAAAGTGGGATAAAGGGGATTTTTGAAGAAAAAGGGGTAGAAATAGGTTCTACCCCGGTGTGGTATCGCTTAGTAATCCAAGCAAAGGTATTTAAGCGTTTCGATTACTTGCTCTGTATTCTCGGCTACGGCATGTGCGCAAGCGTCGATTTCTTTTAGTGGGTGTGTCAATTCTGGTGCGTGTTCAACGATCAGAGACTTACCATTGGCGATGGCAAAACCAGCATCAAATGCAGCGTTCCACTGACGGTATTTATCACCGAAACGAACGATCACGATGTCAGCACGTTTGATCGCAGTCATGTGACGCATAGTGTTCATTTTTGCTGATTTGTGATCGGTCCAGAAGTTCTTCTCTTCTGGGCCTAGGATCTCAGTAGCGCAACCGTCACTGGAATCGTGATCTGTGTTTGGAGTAAGTACATCGATTGGTAGGCCATTTTGGTTGATGGCTTTTTTGATTTTGTTTCGCCAGTCGGTGTGAATCTCACCGGATAGGTAAACTGTATATCGCATGATTAGGCTCTCGAAATTAGGTTCGTCGCAGATCTGATGCCTGCTTTATCGTTTCCAGAAAATAGGTGTGAATAGTACTAGCAAGGTAAATACCTCTAGACGACCGAGCAGCATGGCAAAGCAAAGTACCCATTTAGCTGGATCGTTCAGGTCGCCGTAGTGTGCAGATACATCGCCAAGGCCTGGGCCTAGGTTGTTTAATGTCGCACCTACCGCTGACCATGCAGTTACCTGATCAAGCCCAGTCGCTAACAATACGATGAGCATGGCTACAAAGACGATCATGTAGACGGAGAAGAAGCCCCATACAGCTTCTAGAACTTTATCGGAGATCGGTTTTTTACCTAGTTTTACCGGAATAATCGCATTGGGATGTACCAAGCGTTGGATTTCACGGTAGCCCTGCTTAAGGATCAGAAGTACACGGATGACTTTCATGCCACCACCGGTAGAACCCGCACAACCACCGGCAAAGGCTGCCACGAATAGCAGGAACGGTAGCATTACTGGCCAGTGCGCAAAGTCTGCTGTGGCAAAGCCGGTCGTGGTTGCAATGGATACCACCATAAACAGTGCTTTACGCATCGATTCGCCCGGCGCGTAGGTCTCGGTTACGACCAAGGCAACAATGGCGATAACGGTTATTGCTAGGAGTGTAACTAAATAGAATTTAAATTCTGGATCTAGAATGTAATGCGAAATGGTGCGTTGTCGCCAAGCAAAAAAGTGTAGGCCGAAATTTACTGCAGAGATGGTCATAAAGAATATACAGATCATCTCAATGGCTACAGAATCGTAGTAGCCGATACTGGCGTCGTGGGTGGAGAAACCACCGATCGCAACGGTCGAGAAACTATGACCGATGGCATTGAATAGATCCATTCCAGCTAACCAATAACCAGCCGCGCAGGCGATGGTCAGTGACAGGTAGATATACCAAAGAGCTTTGGCTGTTTCAGTGATTCGTGGTGTAAGTTTGGAATCTTTAACGGGGCCTGGTGTTTCTGCACGATAAAGCTGCATACCACCGATACCTAGCATCGGTAGGATCGCTACGGCCAATACGATGATACCCATGCCGCCCAGCCATTGCAGTTGCTGACGATAAAACAAGATTGATTTGGGCAGGTCATCGATGCCGGTAATTACCGTTGCACCGGTGGTTGTGAGGCCAGATAGGGACTCAAATAGCGCATCGATAAAAGTTAGGTGCGGATTGTCCGTGAGCATAAACGGGAAGGCTCCGAAAAGCCCCAGTACAGACCAGAAAAGGACGGTAATTAAGAAACCATCACGGGTTCGTAAGTCCTGTCGCACTCGATATACCGGAATCCAGATGAAAAAACCGGTCAGCAGGGTAATCAAAAATCCGGCGATAAAGGCTAACTCTGCCCCATCATCATAGAGATAGGAGATACCTAACGGCGGCAGCATAGAGATGCTGAATATCATCAGCAGTATGCCTAATATGCGTAAGATAACTTTGTAATGCATCTGCGCTGCTTCCGCTTAGAAGAATGTAAGGCCAACTTGGAACAGGCGTTCCACTTCGTTGATTCGGCGTTTATCAACCAAGAACAAGATCACGTGGTCGCCACTTTCAACGACAACATCATCGTGCGCGATCAATACCTCGTCGTTACGCACGATGGCACCGATGGTTGTACCCGGAGGAAGATTGATCTCTTCAATGGTTTTGCCGACCACTTTAGATGATGACTTATCACCATGAGCTACCGCTTCCAGTGCTTCTGCCGCGCCTCGACGCAGCGAGTGTACTGCTACTACATCACCTCGACGGACATGGGTCAGTAGCGCACCGATAGTGGTTTGCTGAGGGGATATCGCAATATCGATCGCACCACCTTGCACTAGATCGACATAGGCAGGGTTGTTAATCAGGGTCATTACCGTACGTGCGCCCAGACGCTTCGCCAGCATAGATGCCATGATGTTCGCTTCGTCATCGTTGGTCAGGGCGCAGAATACGTCGGTATCTTCGATATTCTCTTCGATCAGAAGGTCACGGTCGGAAGCACTGCCTTGAAGGACGATGGTGTTATCTAGCGAACGCGCCAGCTGGTTACAGCGACGAATGTTTCGCTCGATGATTTTGACTTGGAACTCGTCTTCGATCGATTCGGCTAATCGCGCGCCGATATTACCGCCACCTGCGATAATGATGCGCTTATAAGGGCGATCTAGACGACGCAGCTCGCTCATTACAGCACGAATATCTTTACGTGCGGCGATAAAGAATACCTCATCGTCTGCTTCGATAACCGTATTACCTTCTGGGATAATAGGGCTACCGCTGCGGAAAATCGCCGCTACACGGGTATCCACCGATGGCATGTGAGCGCGAAGATAAGAGATCTCGCGACCCACAAGTGGGCCGCCATAATAGGCTTTTACGGCTACAAGCTGAGCCTTAGCGTCGGCGAAATCCAGTACCTGCAGAGCGCCTGGGTGCTGGATTAGACGTTTTATGTGCTTTGTTACCAGTAATTCAGGGCTAATACGGACATCAATAGGGATGCCTTTTTCGCCAAAGATCTTCTGATTTTTGTTCAGGTAGTCATGTTCACGGACACGGGCGATTTTCGTCGGTGTGTTGAACAGCGTTTGCCCTACCTGACAGGCGATCATGTTGACTTCATCAGAGTTCGTTACGGCGATAAGCATATCGGCATCTTGGGCACCGGCACTGTCGAGTACAGATGGATAGGATGCTTTACCTTCGATCGTACGGATATCGAGACGATCTTGTAGTTCTCTGAGACGGCCAGTGTCTGTATCAACGATAGTGATGTCGTTGTCTTCACTGGCTAGGTTTTCAGCCAAAGTGCCGCCCACTTGTCCGGCACCTAGAATAATGATCTTCATGATCAGCCTTTAACTGCTGCAGAAATGACAGAAATACACATAGCTACTTGAGCTTACTCCGTTTTTTCCAGCAGTGCATAATAGAAACCATCATGGCCGTTAGACTGCGGAAACAGCTGTCGACCATACTCTTGTTCGATACCCCACTCTGCCTCAATTGGCAGATGCTTGGCATTCGCAGTTTGGGTTACAAACTGCTTAATCAATCGCCCATTTTCCTGTGGGAAGATGGAACAAGTTGCATAAAGCAACTTACCGCCGGGTTTCAGCATGGACCAGCAATTATCCAAAATAGCGCGCTGAAGTTTGGCTGTTTCGTGAATATCTTCGCCTTGGCGCAGGTATTTTATATCCGGATTGCGGCGAATAACACCCGTAGCAGAACAAGGAGCATCTAATAAGATGCGGTCGTATTCTGTACCGTCCCACCAAGTTTGGATTGCGGCGTCTGCCACCTTTAAGTTGGCTTTTAAACGTAGACGTTTAAGGTTTTCTTCAACGCGGCTGATTCGCTTTTGTTCGAGCTCTACAGCGTCGACTTGAGCAAGCTTAGGCTCATGCTCAAGGATATGGCATAGTTTACCGCCGGGTGCTGCACAGGCATCCAGAACGCGTTGTTCTGGTCGTAGATCGAGAAGGTCCGCAGATAACTGTGCGGCTTCATCCTGCACGCTAAATGCGCCGATGCTATAACCCGGAAGGGTTTCGATATTGATTGATTCCGCTAGCTTAATGCCCTGATCACTGAATTGAGTCGCTTCTGCGGCAATAATCGGGGTCAGTTGCTGTAGGTAATCTTCGCGGGCTGTTGAGCGTTGATTCACGCGGAGTGTCAGCGGCGCTTGCTCGTTGTTGACGGTGAGTATCTCTTGCCAGTGCTCTGGCCAGTTGTTTTTCAGCTTGGCGATCATCCATTCAGGGTGGTTGAACTGGTATGAATCGTCATCTTTTAGGTAGTCTTCGAGTTCATCTTGTTCGCGTTGAAACCGGCGCAAAAGGGCGTTCACAACTTTCCCTGCCCAAGCCTTATCCAGTTCTTTGCACGCTTCAACGCTTTCACTAATCGCGGCATGAGCTGGGATGCGAGTGTGTTTTAACTGATATAAACCGATCAGAACAATGGCTTTAATATCGATATCTCGAAACTTAAATGGTCGGTTTTGCAGCAGTTTAATAATGGCATTCAGCTGTGGGTGGTAACGCATAGTGCCGTAGCACAGTTCACGCAGAAGGCCGCGATCCTTCTCAGGACAACGACGTTCAATCGTCGCAAATTGCGTATTCAAAGAACCCTTGTTTTTAAGTAAGGGGGTTAGAATTTGTGCTGCAAGTGCCCGAACATTGGTGGTCATGGTAATAGTCCTAAAACGTCTAACCTAAAACTACGCCTGCACTAAACTGCTCTCGTTTAGAGTTTAGAACAGCGGCAGTGTCCATTGGCTTTTTGCCCGGAAGCTGAAGCTGTTTGATTTTAATAGCGCCTTCGCCGCATGCGACAACAATGCTCTTTTTGTCAGAGGGCAAAATCTCACCCGGGTTACCACTTTGCTCAACTAATTCGCATCCTAAAAGCTTCACCACCTCTTCCCCAAGCTTGAATGTTACTGCAACACGTGGGCTTAGAGTGCGAATCTTAAGATCGATATCTGCAGCGGAAGCACTCCAGTCTATAACTCCTTCGGTCTTTTGCAGTTTCTTCGCGTAGGTGGCTAAGCTGTCATCCTGTGGTTCTGGAGACACTGTTTCCTGTTGGAACTGTGTAAGCGTTTCAACCAGGGCCTCAGAGCCAATAGCGGCTAAGCGTTCGAATACACTTGCTGCAGTGTCGTTGTTCTCGATTGGCGTAGTGACTTTGTAGAGCATATCGCCAGTGTCTAAGCCTTCATCCATCTGCATGATAGTGACGCCTGTTTCAGCATCCCCTGCAAGCATTGAGCGCTCTACTGGTGCTGCACCACGCCAGCGTGGAAGTAGCGAACCGTGAACATTGATGCAACCTAGACGAGGTGTCTCAAGAATTGCTTTAGGGAGAAGCATGCCGTAAGCAACTACAACCATGATATCGGCTTTAAGGTTTGTAAGTGCTAACTGTTCTTCTTCGGTTTTGAGCGTGGTTGGTTGAAATACTGGGATGTTATGTTCAACCGCAAGATCTTTTACTGGGCGTGGAGCCATCTGGTTTTTACGCTTACCCTTCTTGTCAGGCTGGGTATAAACAGCAATCACTTCATGCTCAGAACTAAGCAATGCTTGTAAGCTGGATGCGGCAAAATCAGGTGTGCCGGCAAAAACTATTTTCAGTGGCGACTCTGGCATGGTCTAGGCTCCAAAATAAAAACAGGCCTGCTAGTTAAACCAGCAAGCCTGTGAATTGCTTTTTAGTGATAATCAGGCGTGTTTTTCCTGCAATTTATGCAGCTTTTCTAGTTTGGATTTGATGCGGTTACGCTTGAGCATAGAGATGTAATCAACAAACAATTTGCCATTCAGGTGATCTAGTTCGTGTTGAATACATACAGCTAGGAGGCCTTCAGCTTCCATCTCATAAGGTTCGCCGTTGTAGTCGAGTGCTTTAAGCTTAACCTTTTGCGGGCGTTTCACATTTTCATAGAAGCCAGGAACCGATAAGCAACCTTCCTGATATTTGTGTAACTCTTCATCCAGAATTTCGAATTCTGGGTTGATCATAACCAATGGCTCGTTTTGGTCGTCAGAGATATCCATGGTTACGATACGTTTATGGATATTCACCTGCGTTGCTGCCAAACCAATACCTGGAGCTGCGTACATTGTTTCGAACATGTCATCGATTTGAGCACGTACTTCGTCATCGACTGTTTCAACGGGCTCAGCAATGGTACGTAAGCGTGGATCTGGGTATTCAAGAATGGTTAGTTTTGCCATGATTTACGTCTGTATCAACAAGTTATCGGGTGCTATTGCTGTGAATACTTCTATAAGTCATGCTAAGTTAACAACATGATATACAGGCATCTTAAATTTTAACTCGATTATTCAGGTTGTTAGCCGAAAGATAATATCGAGATCAATAGCGAAAAATATTAATCTGCCTATTATACTGATTAGAACGCTCAATGCATTGTCGTTACTTTACCATCTTGTTTTTCTTAACAAGCTGGAAGGTAATAAGGGAACTGGACATGAAAAAATTGTTATGCGGTTTGTTCGCTCTGGTGTTGGTTTCACTGACTTCTGTTCACGCTGAAACCCGGAAGGACTCTCTGCTACTTCGTAATGATCATCCGCAAGAATATGTGGTAGTGAAAGGGGATACGTTGTGGCACATCTCGGGTCGCTTTTTGCAAAGCCCTTGGAAATGGCCTGAAGTATGGGGGGTAAACCCGCAGGTTGATAATCCTCATCTAATTTACCCTGGTGACGTAATCTATCTAACGTGGGTTAATGGTAAGCCGCGTTTAGGGGTTAGACGTGATAGTGGCATCTATCCACGAGCACGTGTATCACCCCTGGTTAAACCGATTCCTGCTATCCCACTACGAGATATCATTAGCTTCTTAAATGAT
The DNA here is from genome assembly GCF_047778055.1 of Neptuniibacter sp. QD34_54. GTDB lineage: Bacteria > Pseudomonadota > Gammaproteobacteria > Pseudomonadales > Balneatricaceae > Neptuniibacter. The sequence continues at coordinate 28,118 of NZ_CP180546.1, forward strand.
AACCGTGTGCTCTCAGAAGATATTCTGAAAGAGGCGCCTTATGTATTGGGTGGTCCCAAAGAGAGGATATTAGCCGGTGCTGGTGATCGTATGTACGCGCGAGGTCAGCTAGTGACTGAACAGCGTCGACAAGGTATTTACCGCCCTGCTAATGAATATATTGATCCTGACACTGAAGAATTTCTTGGTTACGAAACTTTGAAAATAGCTGATGCAAATGTGTCTGCACGTAAAGACGATGTGATCACATTGGATATCATTAAATCCCATAAAGAAGTGCGCATTCTGGATCGTGTGGTACCCACAGAAGAAGTAAGAATTCAGTCTGTATACCATCCAGCGCCAGCGCCTGCTGAGGTTGAAGGAAAAATCTTATCGGTGCTAGGTGGCGTACGTGATGCCGGTCAGTTTAATGTAGTGGCTATCAATCGTGGTTTGCGAGAAGGTATTGAAGCTGGTCATGTTTTTGCAACTTATCGTCGTGGCGAACTGATTAAAGATCCTATTACTAAAGAAATGGTAACGCTTCCTCAGGAGCGCTCAGGTGAATTGATGGTCTTTAAAGTGTTTGAGAAAGTGAGTTATGGCTTGATCATGCGCAGTACAGATATAATTTCTATCGGTGATGTAATCCGAGAACCATAAAGGATTAAATATGACGGCTGATCTAAAGGACTGGATCGCCGTTGCTGCCCTACCAGATTTAGGGGCAGCTTCAGTTAAGAAGCTTTGGGATCAGGGATGGACCCCTGAAAAGCTCCTCTGCTCTTCTGAAGCTGATTGGCATCGGCTTAACCTCAAGCAAAAAACAATTACCGCTTTAAGTGATATCCAACAAGGACGTGCCTCTCCAGCACTACAGAAATTGGATTCGGCACTGGCTTGGCAAGCTTCGGCTGAAGATTGCCATATCTTAGCTATCACAGATGCTGATTATCCTGCTTTACTACGTGAAATTTATGACCCTCCTCCCATTCTATTTGCTCGAGGCAATCTAACAGCACTAAATCTTCCGCAAGTAGGGATCGTAGGCAGTCGTAGCGCTTCTAGCGGTGGTGTGAAGCATGCTTATCAATTTGCCGGCTATTTGGCTCAAAATGGCTTGATCGTGAACTCAGGCTTAGCCTTGGGTATTGATGCAGCGGCTCATCAGGCGAGTGTTAATGCACAGTGCCCGACGGTTGCGGTATTTGGTACGGGTTTAGATCGGCCGTACCCTGCACGAAATCGTATATTGGCCCAACAGATCCTCGAGCAGCAAGGGGTGTGGTTGAGTGAGTTGTTTCCTGGAGCACCACCGTTGGCACCGCACTTTCCACGTCGAAATCGTATTATCAGTGGTATGAGCGCTGGTATTTTAGTGGTGGAAGCCGCGCCTAAAAGTGGTTCATTAATCACTGCGAGGATGGCGATGGAGCATGGGCGTGAGGTTTTTGCTATTCCCGGATCGATCAATAACCCCTTGAGTAAAGGGTGTCATCAGCTAATCCGTGAAGGTGCTTGCTTGGTTGAATCAGCAGAAGATATAACCTCACAGCTAGCTCCTATGCTGGGTTATCTGGCTGAACAGAATGCTGAACATATTGAAGGTGACTCTGAAAAGGATGTATCCCACTTTGCACCTGAAACGCAGCGACTGTTGAAGCATTTAGGCTACGAATATAACTCTATTGACCAACTGAGCTATCTGACCGGTATGGATATAGCTGAATTGGGCCCGATACTAGTGGAGTTGGAGCTTTTGGGCATCATTAGCCAAGATGGACACGGTTATATCCGATGTTAAAAGGCAATTTGGTAGAGTTGCAAAGACCGCGTCGAACATTTAGTGTTCAGCCCTCAAAGATAAATGCCTTCAAGATGAAAGGGAATTCCCCCGCTTTGTAACCTGTAAGGGGCTCTTTCTATCAACCTTTCATCACTATTGATTGATACCTTGAGTAAAAGTAGTGATGCGCTGTTGATTCGTTATATGGCATTGAGGAGTAAATGGTGAGTAGTAATTTAAAGCCTGATTGGTGGCATATTCAGCAGTCTGTTCGAGCAATTCGTCAAGGTGGTGTGATCGCTTATCCTACTGAAGCAGTTTGGGGTTTAGGTTGTGACCCGTTTGATGAGCAGGCGGTCTTAGATCTTTTAGAAATTAAGCGTCGACCTATGCATAAAGGTCTGGTTTTGATCGCTGGAAATCTCTCACAAATCGATTTTTTACTCGAAGATCTGACCGATGATGAATATGTCAAAGTAACTGCTAACTGGCCGGGCCCATACACTTGGATTTTGCCAGATAAAAAGAACCGAATTCCAGCTTGGATTAAAGGGAATCATAGCGCTGTTGCTGTAAGAGTGAGTAGTCACTTACAGGTGAAAAGGTTAACAGAAGCTTACGGGTCTTTCCTGGTTTCGACTTCGGCGAATCCGGCAGCGCATGATCCTGCAAGAGATATATTGAGAGTGAAGACTTACTTCGGTGAAAAGCTTGCTTATGTTTTACCGGGTGAGTTAGGAGGTTTAGATCAGCCTACTCAAATTCGAGATCTAAAATCTGATCAATTAATTCGCGCTTAAATAAATATGTGAGTGAGTACTATGTCCGCACCTAATATTGACGCTGTAAAAGAGTACCTTTTGGGGCTACAAGATGCTATTTGTGATGCCTTAGAAAAGGCTGATGGCAAAGGAAAATTTTATCAGGATGAGTGGCAGCGAGAAGAAGGCGGCGGAGGTCGTACTCGTGTCCTAGATAAGGGCGCAATTATCGAAAAAGGTGGTGTGAACTTCTCTCACGTTTTCGGTGATAAGTTGCCAGGTTCTGCAACAGCGCATCGACCTGAATTAGCGGGTCGTAGTTTTCAGGCGATGGGTGTGTCATTGGTTATTCACCCACATAATCCTTATATCCCAACTTCCCATGCCAATGTTCGTTTCTTCATTGCGGAAAAAGAAGGTGAAGAACCTGTATGGTGGTTTGGCGGTGGTTTTGACCTGACGCCTTATTACGGTAACGACGAAGATTGTAAATTCTGGCACCAGACAGCTAAAGAAGCCTGTGATCCATTTGGTGACGACATTTATCCACGCTTCAAAGAATGGTGTGACGAATACTTCTACTTGAAGCATCGTGATGAGCCTCGTGGTGTAGGCGGTCTTTTCTTCGATGATCTTAATGAGCTTGGTTTCGATAATAGCTTCGGGCTGATGCAGTCGATTGGTAATGCTTACACTAAAGCTTATGTGCCAATTATCGAGAAAAACAAAGACCGTGAATACGGTGAGCGTCAGCGTGACTTCCAATTGCATCGCCGTGGCCGTTATGTCGAGTTCAATCTAGTGTTTGACCGTGGCACTCTATTTGGTCTGCAATCCGGTGGACGTACTGAGTCTATCTTGATGTCTTTACCGCCTGAAGTGCGTTGGGGCTATGACTGGAAACCTGATGAAGGTACAGAAGAAGCCGTGTTGTACGAGCGTTATTTGAAGCCTCGCAACTGGCTGGAAGTGTAAGGGCGAATTATGACTGATCGTTACGCGGTATTCGGTAATCCGATTAAGCACTCTAAATCGCCACAAATCCACGCTGCATTTGCATCGAGTACAGATCAGGATCTGACCTATGAAGCGATCTGCGTACCTGAAGATAACTTCGAAGGTTACGTTTCTGACTTCTTGTCGGGTGATGGCCGTGGTCTGAATATCACTATTCCGTTTAAACAGGAAGCTTGGGCATTAGCTGAAGTTAGAAGTCCGCGTGCTGAACTGGCGGGTGCGGTCAATACCTTGTACCGCGATGATCAAGGCCGCTTGTGCGGTGATAACACCGATGGTGTTGGCATGGTGAGGGATATCATGCGCAACAATGGCGGCACGATTGAAGGTAAAAAAGTGCTTATTCTCGGTGCTGGTGGTGCTGTACGTGGCGTTTTACAGCCAGTATTAGAGCAAAAGCCTGAGCTGTTAGTTATCGCAAACCGTACCGCTTCTAAAGCCAAAGAGCTTGCTGGGTTGGTTACGGATCTTGGTAAAGTATCAGGTGGTGGTTATGATGAGCTTGCAGGTCAAAGCTTTGATCTTATCATCAATGGTACTGCTGCCAGTTTGCAAGGTGAGATCCCCCCTCTTCCGGAAAATGTACTGGCACAAGGTGCTTGGTGCTACGACATGATGTATGCCGCAGAACCAACCGCTTTTTGTGTTTGGGCGACTGAACAAGGGGCAGAAAAGTCCATTGATGGCCTCGGTATGTTAGTGGAGCAGGCTGCGGAATCTTTCAGAATCTGGCGTGGCTTGGACCCTGACTCTAAAACCGTTATCTCTGATATCCGTGCAGCAATAACTGTTTGATTTTAATACAACAGTCGCTTTATAAATTTTATCAAAGCAGACTTGCATGGGGCTCTTTCGCGGCGTATAACTGAAATACGAACACTACATAGTGTTAACTTTTCAGTCTGCTGCGGGAGTACCTTATGGTAACGGAAACCCGACTATCTACTGAGCAGCTATATTTTCGCTGCGATCCTGAATTACTACCTTTCAAAAACACGTCTACGCTTGAGCCTTTTTCTGGTTTCTTTGGCCAAACCCGTGCCATTGAGGCGATGGATTTTGGTATCGGCATGCGCCGTCCAGGCTATAACTTGTTTGTGATGGGTAATCCTCATACCGGACGTTTCTCCTTTGCGATGGAGAACCTCAAAACCACGGCGAAAAAAGAGAAAAAGCCGGGTGATTGGGTTTATCTAAACAATCTAAAAGATAATCGTAATCCTTTAGCGATCCCCTTCCCTGCTGGCAAGGCTCAGCAGTTTAAGCGTGATATTAAAAATATCATCGAAGCGGTGTTGTCAGAGATGCCAGCAGCCTTTGAAAGCCCTTCTTACCAGCGTAAGAAGAGTAAGATCGAACGTGAACTTAATCGTTATTATGATCAGGCAATAGAAGGTGTTGAGCGCGAAGCGCGTGAGCACAGCATTGCGGTTTACCGTGATGCGGGCAGTATCGGCTTTACTCCGGTTGCCGAAGGGCAAGCGATGGATGAGGCGGTCTTTTCGCAGTTACCTGAAGAGATTCGTGATGGCTTTACTAAAGCTATCTCTGATCTGGAAGATAAGTTAAACGAAGCGCTAACAGGCCTACCTCAGTGGCGACGTGAGGCAGCTGAAAAACTGAAGAATCTTGATCGTGATACCACACGGCAGTCGATCTCCCCGCTTTTCCAACCTTTGAAAGATAAGTACGCCAATATTGCGGCGGCGACTGACTATCTGTCAGAGATGGAAACGTCGCTAGTTAAAAACTGTGCTGAAATTGTCGGCGATGAAAAGCTAATCGAACCACTTACTGATGCTAGTCGCCGTGCTTATTTAGAGAGCAATTACGGCGTTAACCTGCTTGTAGATAACGATAAGGTTAAGGGTGCTCCTGTCGTTTACGAAGCGCACCCTAGCTATGAGAACTTGTTTGGGCGTGTAGAGTACACATCCGAAATGGGTGCTCTATCAACGACCTACAAACTTATTCGCCCTGGTGCTCTGCACAGAGCGAATGGAGGTTACCTTGTACTGGAAGCAGAGAAGTTGCTGGAGCAACCTTTTGTTTATGGGGCGTTAAAGCGAGCGTTAAAGTCTCACGAGATTAGGATTGAAAGCCCTGCGAGTGAATACGCTGGGATCAGTACCATCACCCTTACACCACAGGCGGTACCGCTTTCAGTGAAAATTGTGCTGATCGGTGCGCGCAATATTTATTACCTCCTACAAGAACTTGATCATGACTTTGAGAAGATGTTCAGAGTTGTGGTGGATTTTGATGAGGATGTAAAACGAACACCTCAGTCTATTAGGCATTATGCACGCTTGATGAAAACCCTAGCCGATGAAGAGGGGTTAGCACCGCTGACCCGTCGAGCAGTGGCGCGTTTGGTCGAGCATAGTTCGCGTCAGGCCGAAGATCAGGAATTATTATCCGCTCATATTGGCGAGCTGGTTGATCTGCTTTGTGAAGCTGACTTCAAGCGGGTTAAAGAGGAAGATGAACTGATCAACGCTGATCATGTCGAGATGGCGCTGAATGCGAAAGAGCGTCGTACTTCTCGGATGTCGGAAAAAATCGAAGAAGGCATTCTGAACCAAACGGTTTTGATTGATACCCAAGGTGAAGCCGTCGGTAAAACCAACGGTTTAACGGTACTGCAAGTGGGTGATGTCGCTTTTGGTACACCTGCGCGTATTACAGCAACGGTTCACCCGGGTAATCGTGGTATTGTGGATATAGAGCGCGAGGTTGCCTTAGGTCAGCCGATCCACTCAAAAGGCGTTTTGATTCTATCGGGATTCTTAGGCCATCAATATGCACAAGACTTCCCTTTGGCGATCTCGGCTAGTATCGCCTTGGAGCAATCATACGGCTATGTTGACGGTGATAGTGCATCTTTAGCAGAGGTCTGCACCCTTTTATCAGCGTTGACACATATACCGATTAGTCAGAGCTTCGCAACTACAGGATCTATCAACCAGTATGGCGAAGTACAGGCGATTGGTGGTGTAAACGAGAAAATAGAGGGGTTCTTTAATCTCTGTAAAACCCGCGGACTTACGAGCGAACAAGGGGTCATTATTCCTAAAGCCAATGTGCGCAATCTTATGCTCAAAGAAGAGGTTGTCGAGGCTGTTAAGGAGGGGTTATTCTCTGTCCATGCGGTTGGTCATGTGGATGATTGCTTAGAGATTTTAATGGGTAAGAAGCCGGGTAAACGCAAGGCCGATGGTACGTTTACGCAACGTAGTATTAATGCTCAAGTGGTTAAGCGTTTACGGGAAATTTCTTCGGCTAAGCTAGACGCTAAGTCGAACAAATAAGGTTTGGAAAAGCTCCTTCTAAAGGATTTAATTCCTTAGGAGCGTTCCCTGCCAAAGTGATAACAGATATCATTAACAGTAATGTTTACAGAATATCTGTCTGTACAGAGTATTGTGACGACCAGCGCTGATGATTGAAGGGGGATTCAGCGTTGGTCAGTCACATTTTAACAACTAGCTAAGCCTAGCTTAGAAAGTCGTTGTTACTGCAACATTTAGGATATCGCTATCTGTGTCGCTGTAAGCTTCTTCGCGAACATATTCCGCAGTCACTTCAGCATTTTCACCTAGAGAACGCGTTACACCCAGCGCTACGCGCTTTTCAGGTAGTTCGTAGTCGATACCTGCAGCATCATCGATATCTTCAGCTTCATCAGATTCGCTGTAACCTAGGAAAAGCGTACCGTCCGCGCCTAGGATCTGTGTTCCGTAGCCTGCACCTAAATGTAGGAAGCTTGGCTCGCCAGCCAAGTTAGATTTACCTAGCTGGATATACTCAGCAAACAACGCCAAGTCATTCGCTTCTACCAATGCATTTACGCGCCATGCATCGATTTTCTCAGTTAGACCGCCTAGCTCAGAAAAAGGACCTGCGGTATTGGCAACATCCGTCACATAGCCTGCTCCAAGAGAAACACCATTACTGAATGTAGTGCCTAAATTAATACCAAACGTATCTAAACCTTCGTTACCTTCTGCAGAGTTGTTAAGCACGTAGGTATCTAGCTGAATCATCTCATGTTGGTAGCTGAGCATCGCTAGACCCTCTTTTGCATCGAAAATGTCGAATGCAATTGGGTCTGTAAATGCTGCAGAATCACCTACCAGTAGAGGGTGAGCCGCTTTACCCAGCGTGAAGCTTAGAGGGTTATCTTCAGAGCCAATCACTACGTATGCTTCAGCAAGGTCCAGTTTTTCGTCTGCAGATAGGTATTCGATTAGCGTAGAAACTTTAACGTTTTCGTTAATATCAGCAGCGATTTCAAGTTCGAAAGTATCAACTAAAACATCACCAACGCTGTTTTCGCCATCAGTCTCAACTTGCTGTGCTAGCAAGGTTACTTCGCCGCCTACGCTAACGTTCTCAGCAAAGCCACCGTTTGATGGAGTAGCAGCTTGAGCTTCAGTTTTTTGTTCTAGCTTTTGTGTTGTTGCTTGCTGAGTAGCAAGCTGTGCTTCCAGTTGAGCAATGCGTGCTTTCATTGCTGCTAACTCTTTAGCAACATCGGTAGCAAACGCAGGTGTTGCTGATGTCATAGCTGCAGCAACCAGCGTGGCGATCGTGGTCTTTTTCATGTTGTTCCCTTCTATTAAGTTGTTAACAGCCTTGTTTGCTACAAGCGATTCACTTATCTCAGCAAATAAGACGTCGTAGTTTTTAAAATGTTCTTAATCGGTTCAGAAATTGGCAGTTTACTTTCTGGGCCAAATAGATATCCACAGGCGCTTAACCTGCTGAAAATAAAGCTCAAAATGTAAAGAATGTAAGGTATTGGTGGGCGATACTAATGGTATTGATAATTATTATCAACTGGTGGTTGAATTATAACCAGTAATTATTCATCAGGGTCAGCGCCGGTTAGCCAGTTATCCACAGGCGTAATCCAAGCGGGTTCAGCGTTAGCACCAAACCAAGAGTCCACAGCAAAGGCTTGCTGAGTATCTAGTTGAACGATAGTAGCGCTGTTATGGGGCGCATTTAACGTGAAGGGGCCACGGTGAACATTTCCGCCTGGTCGGTGGAAATGTAAGAGGTTCATCTGCTGTAAGATTAAAAGGTAACGCGTTGTATTGAGGCTCTCAGCAACACAATCCAATTGATTTGAACGACTGATAAAGGAGGTGTTATTAGCTGCTTGATCACCAAAAGTGCGTAGTTTTGGGCCGGTGATTCTTTCAAACAGACCGATACCTGTAGCGATCCTTAAGCGCTCTTCCTCTGCTGTAACTGCTGGTGGTGAGAAGTGCTGACGAACTTGGTCTAGCTCATCAGTATAAAACTGTATTGAAGATCTTCGATCGCAACCAAAACTTTTACAAAGGGAATAGCGTTTCCCCTCCTCCGTATCAGAGACCTCTACCTCATAGGAGTTAACCCAAGTAGTAGGGGAACTCTGGATATTATAGCCACAACCGCTTACAAGCAGCGTGGCCAGGATCAGACTGTTAGCCTGCGTAATCTTCTTCAAGGTGCTTATCCTTAAGTTTCACATAGTTTCCAGCAGTATAACTGAAGAAAGAGCGCTCTTTTTCTGTGAGTTCTCGCTGTTGTTTTGCAGGACGGCCAACGTAAAGGTAGCCGCTTTCTAGTTTTTTACCTGGTGGCACTAGGGAGCCCGCGCCGATAATCACTTCATCTTCAACTACCGCGCCATCCATAACCATTGCACCCATGCCCACTAAAACTCGGCTACCAATGGTGCAGCCATGTAGCATCGCTTGATGGCCAATGGTGACGTCATCGCCAATGATCAATGGGAAACCATCTGGGTTATAGGGGCCTGCATGGGTGATATGTAGGACTGAACCGTCTTGCACGCTGGTGCGTGCGCCAATACGAATACGGTGCATATCACCACGGATTACGGTGAGTGGCCAGATCGAGCAATCGTCACCAATCTCGACATCTCCAAGTACAACCGCGCTAGGATCAACAAAAACTCGCTCTCCTAGTTTGGGAGTGAAGCCTTGATAAGTACGTACATTCATAATTATTGCTCGCTAGAAATTGGGAAGTATCTATTATGAAATAGCTTAGGGGAATTGAAAAATTAAGATTTAGTCCCATGTATTAGGAACGATATCTCGCCGATGGAGCTAGCTTTATATGAGTAACCCAATGCTTGAACCACAGTTGTTACCAGCATTTAGTCAGATCAAACCTGATCAAATCGAAGCCGCAATCGATCAATTGCTGGCAGACAGCAGAGCAACGGTTGAACGTATTCTACAAGAACTGTCTGTACCTAGCTGGGATTCTCTAGTTGCCCCTCTTGAAGAGATGAATGACCGTTTAGCTAAAGCCTGGTCGCCTGTTTCGCACATGAATTCGGTGGTGAACAGTGATGAGCTACGTGATGCCTACAATGCGTGCTTGCCTAAACTGTCCCAATACTGGACAGAGATGGGTCAGCATCAAGGTCTCTACCAAGCATTTAATCAGCTTGCTGAAAGTGAGCAATTTACTCAGTTAAGTGAAGCGCAGCAGAAAGTAGTCAACAATACTCTACGTGATTTCCGTCTATCTGGTATCGCTCTGAATCCAGAAGAACAGCAGCGTTACGCTGAGCTGCAACAGAAGCTGTCTGAGCTGACGACTAAGTTTTCTGAAAACGTCATGGATGCCAGCGATGACTGGAGCAAACTACTGACCTCAGAGTCTGATCTTGCGGGCCTTCCGCCTATGGCGTTAGCGGCAGCGAAGCAGATGGCTGCAGCGAAAGAGCAAGAGGGTTGGTTGGTGACACTGGACTTCCCTTCTTACCTCGCAACGATCACCTATGCGGATGATCGTGAACTGCGTAAAGAGATATACACAGCCTTCTCTACCCGCGCATCTGATCAGGGACCGGGCGAAGGTAAATGGGATAATACAGAGGTTATCTCTCAGTTATTAGAGCTACGTTTAGAGCTGGCACAGTTGCTCGGCTTTGGTAACTACGCTGATTATTCGTTAGCGACCAAGATGGCTGAAAATACCGATCAGGTTGTGCAGTTCTTAAAGGATCTTGCTGAGAAAAGCCTACCCGTAGCTAAACAGGATTTTGAGCAACTGTGCGAGTTTGCGAAAGCTGAATTTGGCGCAGAAGACCTGCAAGCTTGGGATCTAGCTTACTACGGCGAGAAACTGAAGCAGGCGAAATACTCTATTTCTGAAGAGCAGATCCGCCCCTACTTCCCTCTTCCAAAAGTATTGGAAGGTCTATTTGCGGTTACCGGTAAACTGTTTGATATCGAAATGCGTGAAGTCGAAGAGTTCGACCGTTGGCATGATGATGCGCGCCTATTTGAAATTAGCCGCAATGGTGAAGTGATCGCTCGCTTCTTTATGGATCTGTATGCCCGTGAAAAGAAACGTGGCGGCGCTTGGATGGATGATTGCCGTGTGCGTCGTCGTCTAGATGATGGTTCTCTGCAGCTACCAGTGGCTTATTTGGTATGTAACTTCAGCTCTCCAGTAGGTGATGATCCTGCCCTTCTGAATCACAATGAAGTAACCACCCTATTCCATGAGTTTGGCCATGGTCTGCATCACATGCTGACCCAAATTGAAACGGCTGACGTAAGTGGTATTAATGGTGTAGCTTGGGATGCGGTTGAGCTGCCAAGTCAGTTCCTAGAGAACTGGTGCTATGAGCCAGAAGCGCTGGCGTTAATCTCAGGTCACTACCAGACAGGCGAAACCCTACCGCAAGAGTTGTTGGATAAGATGCTGGCGGCACGTAACTTCCAGTCAGGCATGATGATGGTACGCCAGTTGGAGTTCTCTCTATTCGATTTCCTTCTACACCGTGACTACCAGCCGGGAGAAACGGTTGTTCAAGAGGTGTTGAATAAAGTACGTAGTCAGGTGGCAGTGATTACCCCGCCTGCGTTTAACCGCTTCCAGCATAGCTTTAGCCATATTTTTGCGGGTGGTTATTCTGCGGGTTACTACAGTTATAAATGGGCAGAGGTGCTATCGGCAGATGCATTCTCTCGTTTTGAAGAAGATGGCATCTTCAATACAGATACTGGCGTAGATTTCCGTAGGAACATCCTAGAGATGGGCGGTTCTCGCGAGCCTATGGAGCTGTTTGTAGCGTTCCGCGGTCGAGAACCGCAAGTTGATGCCCTGCTTCGCCACAGTGGAATTACCGAGTAATTAAAATGACAGTTATTAAACGATTTATAGCGGGTGCTGTTTGCCCACGATGCGGCGAGATGGATTGTATTCGTACTTACCGTGATGAAGAGCGCGAGTATAAAGAGTGCGTGCGTTGTGATTACGAAGATTCCATGCGTTTGGATGGTCAGCCAGATACCGCAGTGGAAGAGCTGGAAACACGCGTTAATCGTGAGAATAAGCCTGAAATTGAGGAAGGTGCACAGCCTCTGATGTTTACGGTGAACCCCGGTGCTAAGCACAAAGACCACTAACAACAAAATAGGGGCTATTAAGCCCCTATTTTTTTGAACCTCTTAGTCTAGTAATCAGATGCCTGCATACCCGGTCAGATTGACAATGATCTCGTTTGCGAGGGCTTATCTGGTATGATCCCGCACTTATCACTTTCGGTTTAAAGTCCCTGAATCATGTCTATAACTGCCGTGCCCATCGCTATTCGCTATATGCTGCTATCCGCGCTTGGTTTTGCCTTGATGGCCGCCTGCGTTAAAGCGGTGTCGGGTTATGGCATTCCGGTTTTGGAAATAGTGGCTGCTAGGGCTCTGGTGTCCTTAGGTTTAAGTTACTTAGATGTTAAACGTAAACGCATCTCTATCTGGGGGCAGCATAAGCCGCTCCTGCTGGCGAGGGGTGTTGTGGGTGCTTTGGCTCTAGTTTGCGTTTATTACTCTGTCACGACCCTCTCATTAGCTGATGCAACGGTATTGCAGTACACCTATCCAGCATTTACTGCGGTCTTAGCGTTGCTGTTTCTGGGAGAGCGGATCAAGCAAGCGACGATGCTTTGTATGTTGCTCAGTTTTGTCGGGGTGATTGTGATGATGCGACCGGGTGAAGCGGGATTAATTGGTTTACCGATGTTAAGCCTGTTCGCTGCGTTAGCGGGGGCTTTAGGGAGTGCGATCGCTTATGTGATCGTACGTAAACTGAGTCAAACGGAAGATAGCTCCGTCATTATCTTTTATTTCCCGCTGGTGGCGTTACCAACCTCGTTACTGCTGTTGGGTGGTGACTTTGTCATGCCTGGAATGGAAGCGCTGTTACTTTTGCTGTTAGTGGGGATATTTACTCAAGTTGGGCAGATTGGATTAACTAAAGCGATGGCAGCAGAAGAGGCAGGCAAGGCGAGTGCTTATGCTTATGTTCAGGTGATCTTCTCTGCAATTCTGGGTGTGATCTTTTTTGAAGAGATTCCTACTTTGTGGACCATTATCGGCGGCTGTTTGATTCTGGCAGGTGCGTTAATTAACGCTTTATGGAAGCGCTGATTAACACTCCTAGAATGTGTCGCTATGCCGCTCGGCGTAGTGGCAGTGCGTAAAGCAGAACAAAAATCAGAAGAGAGATCACCACAACTGATGGGCCGGCGGGTGTATCGAAATGCCATGACAGCCCTAAACCACCACCTACTGACAAACTACCGACGATAGCGGCACCGATGGCCATCTGCTCAGGGCTTTGGGCTAAACGCCTTGCGGCAGCTGCAGGAATAATTAGCAGAGACGTTATTAGTAGTAAGCCTACAATCTTCATTGCTACTGCGATTATGACAGCAATTAATAGCATCAAGGCTAAGCGTGTCCAGGCAACATTTACCCCTTCAACATGGGCCAGCTCTTCATTGATGGTGATCGCCAAGAGTGGTTGCCAGAGGAGTTTTAACAGTACCAACGCGAGGAGGCCGCCCCCGTAGATCCAATAGAGATCTTCGACGCCGACAGCGAGTAGATCACCAAACAGATAGGACATCAGATCTACCCGAATCTCTAGCAGAGAGACGGCAACTAAGCCTAAAGAGAGCGAACTATGAGCCATGATGCCCAATAGAGTATCTGTAGCTACCATCCGTTGCCTTTGCATCGCGACCAAAATAAGGGCGAGGGCGACACAGCAGAAGATCACGGCTAGGTTGAGGTTTACTTGCAGCATAAAGCCGACAGAAACTCCAAGTAGAGCGGAGTGAGCGAGTGTGTCACCAAAATATGCCATGCGACGCCACACTACAAACGAACCTAGTGGACCGGCAATAACCGCAACACCAATACCGCCTAGCAGGGCATATAAGAGGAAATCAGGCATTAACAACCGCCCTTACAATCATGATCAGAGATAATATCGCCATGATCATCGTGGCGATGGTTATGGTGGTGGCTATAAACGGCTAACTGCTCGCTACCTTGTATGCCAAATAGCTCGGTAAATGATGGGTCATTGGTGACATGTTCTGGGTGACCAGAGCAGCAAACATGATGGTTGATACAAACCACATGATCTGTTGCTGCCATCACAAGATGAAGGTCGTGACTAACCATTAAAACACCACAACCACGTTCATCACGGATGCGCGCAATCAAGTTATACAGTTCTAACTGACCGTTAATATCGACCCCTTGTACAGGTTCATCTAACACCAGCAGATGAGGATCGCGGAGTAGGGCACGGGCAAGTAAAACGCGCTGCATCTCACCGCCTGACAGATTGTGTACAGCCTGCTTAAGTAGTTTCTCAGCACCTACATCAGTCAGCGCGGCCACGATTTTTATTGGATCTTTACACTGAGTTGTTCGCAGGAAACGATCAACAGTCAGGGGGAACGTGTTATCGATCTGTAACTTCTGTGGCATGTAGCCGATGCGCAGGCCATCTTCTTGCCACAAACTGCCACTATCAGCTTTGAGTAGGCCGAGCACTACACGGACTAGGGTTGTCTTACCCGCTCCATTTGGGCCGATCAGTGTGGTGATACAGCCACGGTGAAGCTCGGCGTTAATATCTTGCAATACGTGCTTTTGACCAAAGGAAAGGTTGATATTTTCGAGTTTGATCAGCGGCTCATGTGTATGTGGCGAGGGACTCACTAGGCTGCACTCTGTTGGCAACTTGGGCAGACACCCAGTACTTCAATCGATTGTTTCTCGGGTTTAAAACCTAAGCTATCTGCTTGTTTCTGGATATCTTGGCTCACCTTTCGCGTATCAATCTCTACTGCGTTATTGCATACACGACAGATCAGAAAGGAGCCTTCATGATGATCACTTGGGTGAGGACAACCGATATAAGCGTTCAGTAAAGCGATACGGTGGACTAAGCCTTGTTCCTGTAAGAACTCTAGCGCTCGATAAACTGTAGGAGGCGCTGAATTAAAGCCAGCAGCGGCTAGTTCGGGTAGAAGTTCGTAGGCACCAAGCGGTTTATGACTCTGCCAGATAGTTTTTAAAACCAGCTCGCGAATAGGCGTAAAACGCAGGTTACGCTCGTTACAAAGTGAGCGTGCATCTTCCAATGCTTGTTCTATACATCCGTGGTGATCATGTTCAGGATGAAAGGCTAGATCAGTATGTGCCATAGCATTCTTACCCTATAAGTTTGTGTTATATTGTAACCCTTAATCTTCAGAGATGTATTGCGAAAGATGAAAAATATTACTCTACTTTTTTTAACACTTTTTGCTGCGAGTACAGCGACTGCTGATCAACCGATTCAGGTGGTAGCGAGCGTTAAGCCATTGCAGCTAGTTGTTGAAGGTGTGGTAGGTGAATTAGGGGAGGTTGATTCCCTGATCCCTGCGGGCAGCTCACCACATCATTACTCTCTAAAACCCTCTGATTTACGCAAGCTAAACACTGCTGATCTAGCGGTTTGGGTTGGCCCCGATATGGAGCAGTTTTTAAGCAAAGCACTAGAACGTTCCAAAGTGCCAACCGTGCAGCTTTTAGAGGGTTCAGGAGAGGGGCATCACGATCATCATGAGCACCACGATCATGATGAACATGATCATCACAACCATGCTGTCGATCCTCACGTTTGGATGGACCCGGTAAAAATGCTGAAGGCTGCGGCAGAGATTAAAAAAGCCCTCGTGAAGCTTCACCCAGAACAGGCGGAGCAATTAAACAGCAATTACCAACAATTTGCGGCAGATATTTTGGCTACGGATCGTGCGATTCAGGCTCAGTTAGCGACTGTCAGAGAGAAAGGTTTTATCGTATTCCATGATGCCTTTGCTCCCTTTGTTGAACATTATGATATGAATCAGCGTGGCTACTTCACGGTTGATCCTGCTCGTGCGCCGGGTGCGAAAAAGTTACAAGCGATTCAAACCATGCTTAAGGAAGATCAAGTAGGCTGTATCTTCACTGAGCCGCAGTTCGAAGCGAAGGTAATTCAGCGAATTGTGGCTAAGCAGCCAGTGAAACTGGGTAAGCTAGATCCTCTTGCGATCGATATTACTTCTGAACAGGGATATACAGGCTTCCTGAAGCAGCTTGCGAACAATATGGAAACCTGTCTGCGTTAAGCGTAAGAGATGTCTACAGGGTGCTCGAGTAGATCGTTAATACGGGCACACAGCGTCGAGGGTTGATAGGGTTTAACCAAATACCCATCAACCCCGACCGTAATACTTTCATGGATTAAATCGGCTTCGGCATGGGCGGTCAGCATTACAAAAGATACTTTCCTAAGACGCTGATCTGCTCTGATTTGGCGCAGTAACTCTATGCCGTTCATCTCTGGCATATCCCAGTCACAAATCACCAGATCAATATTCATCAGTTTTAAGCGTTTTAACGCTTCTTGTCCGTTTGGGCTTTCAACAAACTTACGAAACCCCATCTCTTTAAGTGTGGTTCGAGTAATCATGCGCATTGATTGCATATCATCGACGATCAAAACTACGGCTTTTTCTGGCGGTACAGTTATTTGGCGTTTTTTACGAGTCATAATTCAAAGGTCTACGATAAAGCCTAGAGGTGTTGGTATATCTAGTCCGCTGATAATACTTTCCTTTTAGGTAAGGCCCAATAGCCTAAAATGCAAAATTTTCAGTGTTTAGTATTCTTTTTATTCAGATCAAATATGATGTTGTTTTGTATTCACTCTCTAGCATGTGGTTTATATAATTCACCGCCCTTTGAGCGAATGTAGTGGAATCGTTAGCTACGTTACCTTCAGGTGTTAGTGCTATCACTAGTGTGGGAGTTTGAGCCTCCCCGTTTGCATCAGTCTAGGCTAATGTTCTTCTACTTCGTGTTTCTGTTTTAAGCCTAAATATCGCTGTTCAAATTCTTTGGCTTCCATTGGCTTGCCAAAAAGATAACCTTGTACCTGATTACAGCCTTCTGTTTTTAATATATCTACTTGATCTTGTTGTTCGACACCTTCGGCAATGACTGTTAATTTCAGGCTGTTTCCCAAAGCGATTATTGCTTGGCAAATAGCATAGTCATCAGGTTCTTCATCTAGACCATCAATAAACGATTTATCGATTTTTAACTTGGTTAGGGGCAAACGTTTCAAATAGGAGAGTGATGAGTAACCGGTACCGAAATCATCCAAAGCTAAACGTAATCCGTAGCGCTTTAGTTGATTTAGTTGCTGAATCGCCTCTTCAGGGTCATTAAGTATGCAGCTTTCGGTGATCTCCAATTCGAGTAGCTGAGGCGGGAAATCTGTTTTTTTGAGTACACTTTGTACCTGTTGCGGAAGTTGTTGGTGTTCTAATTGTTTCGCTGAAATATTAACAGCCAGTAATAGCTCCGTTGCGCCTTGATCCAACCAGGTTTTTACCTGTTGGCAAGCTTGCTCTAGTACCTGCGTGCCTAACTGTTGAATCAGCCCTTTCTCCTCAGCTAACGGAATAAACTTGTCGGGTGTGATTAAACCTTGTTTTGGATGATGCCATCTAGCTAAAGCTTCGATACCGACCAGCTTATGGGATGAAATATCAAATTGAGGCTGGTAGTAGACTGATAACTGTTTGAGTTTAAGTGCTTCTCTTAGGTCGCCTTCTAACTCCAGCCAAGTCAGCGCATGTTGATTCATGCCTTTATTGTAAAAATTAAAGCAATTTCCTCCTGCTTGTTTGGCTTGGTACATGGCGGTGTCAGCATTTTTCATCAGTGCAATCGCTTCTGTACCATCATTCGGGTAGACACTAATACCTATACTGGCATTCAGATATAGAGTGTGCCCATCGTATTCATAAGGAGTTTCTAAGCAGGCAATTAATTTACGGGCAAGTTCTGCTGCGTCATCTAGTTGATAGAGTTGGTCGATAATGACGGTAAATTCATCTCCTCCGATTCTTGCTAAAAGATCGGAACGGCGCAGGGTTTTATTAAAGCGGCTAGCCATCTCAACTAGAACAGCATCACCGGTGCTATGACCTAGAGAGTCATTGATGTGTTTGAATTTATCCAGGTCGATAAAAAATATGGCCGCCAAGTTTTGATTATCTCGACAGCGCTGGATAGTTTGGCTCAAGTTGCGCATAAATAAGGATCGGTTGGAAAGACCAGTAAGGCTATCCTGCTCTGCTAAGCGTTTTAACGTATGCTTTTGTTTTTCTAATTCAGAGGTGCGTTTATAAACTTCAGTCTGCAATTGGTCGATAGAAACCGTGCTATGTTGGAGTTGTTCAGTCATCTCATTAAAGTGGGCGGCAAGGCTTCCAATTTCATCGCTATGTTCTGCTTCAATACGACAGCGAGTATTGCCTTGAGCAAGTTCCTGAATCCCAGCTTCGATCTGTTCTAATCGGCGGCGGAATAGACGTAGAGTGAGGAAAGTAGCAATTGCAATTAATATGGATAGGCTCAGTAGTACGGACTGAATAATTGCAGCTTTTTCTTGGATGTACTGCTGTGCATTGGCCAGAGCGCGGTGTTCAAGGCGAAAGCTTTCTTCACTCATGCTCAATAGGGTTGTATCCAACCGATCAAGTAGATAGTTATGACTGTTTAATTGGTTGCGCGATAGTGTAGGAGACCCATGTACATGGGTCATGCGCTTGTAGAGTGAATTAATGCTCTCATTTTGGTGGCGTAAACTTTGAATATAGGTTTGTTCATCCTGTCCAAAAGGCTCTAACTCATCTAAATACGTCTGTAATTGCCTTTGAATACGAAAGCCTCTCTCGATAGATTCAAGGTCTTTATAGCGTTCATGCAGTCGAAATTGGCTGCGTAGGGCGTTAGTTTCGACTTGGATACGTGAGATGGCATCTATACGCTGAAACAGTGATGCTCTGTGAGCATCCATCCAACCTAAACCAAGAAGCATGCTTAAACAGAGTAGGATAGTGAGTAGCGTTAATATAATAAGCCTAGTTCTTATAGTCATTGTTTAAATAGTTATCCTCTGACTTACAATGAAGATGCGTGTGGATCTATCTTTTGTAATGCTGTTGCATCAAAAAATTGGATAAAGTCAGGAGTTGCCTCACTGATAACTAATTTTGATTCAATAGCCCAACGTGCTTGCTGCTCGATTGAGCTTACTTGCGATTGATTCAATGACAGCTTGAATAGGTAGTCCTGCCAGATCCAGTCAATAAAGGCCTGACTCAATTTCAGCTTTTCTCTAAGAATCATCTGAGATTCCTCTGGATGCTCTGCAATGTAGTGCACTGCTTTATTTAAGGCCGCTAATATCTTCTGTTCATTGGCTATGTTGTCGGTATCGCCTTTTAATCCCACCAAATTAAAACTGAGGTTATAAAGTCCTTTTGTATCTAAAGGGCGAGCAGGGTTGTTTCTGTTAGACGCAGAGGTAAATGCGTAAGGCTCCCAAACGGATATGGCTGAGACTTCTCCTAAACTGAGCGCCTTGGGGAGGTCTACTACGCTGTAGTGCTTGGTCGATACTTGATTGGGGTCTACGCCAGATAGGGTGAGCCAAGTATGTAGAAAATACTCACTGGCACTGCCTTTAACAATGCCTACTGTCTTGCCTATTAGATCCTGAGCCGTGGAGATTCCACTACCTGATAGGCTCATTAATTTGATGTCATTGTCTGACTCAACAAAGCTACTGAACACAGTAAAGTGATCATATTTAAAGCCATTGAACATAATGACTGAGTTGGAAGAAGTTGCTAGATCTACCTCGTTATTTAGCAGTGCTGAAAAGCACTTGGTGCCACCAGCGAGTGGAACCAGTTCGGCATTGATTCCTTCAGCAGTAAAGAAGCCTTTTTTTTCTGCAATATAAAAGGGTGCAGATAAAGGGGTAGTTGAGACTGCAATCTTTACCGAAGGCAGTGATTCTTTAGTTAAAATTTGTGAGTCAGTTGATTGATATCCGACGAATAAGATAGCAACAACTGCGATGGCTAAGGCGATTCCCACCTTGATGAATCCATTCATGTTGGCCTCAAAAGACTAATACAGTGATGATCGAAGGTTTTTGATTAACTAATGTTTAGTATTTGCTCAGAAATGGTGGAGCGCAAGGCGCTAAGAGTATTTTCATTATAAATTGTAGGGAAAATCCTATAGCTGTTGCTTAGGATCAATAGGTTTAGGTATTTAGCTTATTCTGGCATGGGATTAGAATGGTAGAGCTACTTTTTGTATATAGGTAAGAGATGAATCAGCCGGTACTTTTTTCTAGGCAACCTATTTTTGATGCCCAATTAAATACTTATGCTTACCAATTGGTATCTGCTTACGAGCAACCTGATGCCGGGAACCGTGGCTCTAATACCGCAGAGATCGTTGTTAATGCATTTAGCAATCTATTGGATCATGGCCATGTAAAGTGCCTTCCTGCATGGGTAAAGGTGGATGCCTCTTGGTTATATGACGCACAATTTCCTGAATTACCTGTCGAATCTTTAGTATTTGATTTGACCTCTGATGCGCTATCAGTCCCTAACCTAGAAGAGATTCTTAAGAATTTAGCTGATCAGGGTTACCGGATCTCTATGCCTATAGAGTTTGATACAACCCTATATCAATTTGCTCACATTATACGGTTAGATTGCCAGCAATATAGTGGTGACTCTCTTGCGGAGCACACTCTCAAGCTCAAGCAGCAACGAGGTCTTAAATTACTAGCAGATAATGTTGCCGACTTTGAGCAGTATGAACGTTGTAAATCAGCCGGTATTGATCTGTTTATGGGGTGGTTTTTTGCTGAACCGCAGCTAGTTAGTGGAAGAAAATTAGCGCGCAATGAGTTAGTTATGTTTCAGTTAATCGGGGAAGTGAATAGTCCTGATGCCACAGTTGATTCAATCGAACAGATCATACAGCGTGATCCAGAACTCGTTGCTAGTTTGTTAAAGCTAGTAAACTCCGCGGCCCTTGGTGGTCGTAGAACTATTTCGAGTATTTCCGAAGCTGTTATCAATATTGGCTTAACCGAGTTAAAAAAATGGGTGTTGCTGTTTGCGCTTTGCCATAACAAACAGGTACCAAGCGAGTTGATCGGACTGTTATTGATCAAAGCGAAGATGTGTCAGTTGATGACGGAAAAGCATAACCATGTGGACTCCGGCACCGCTTTTATGACGGGACTTCTCTCAGGGATAGATGCTGTTCTAGGTATCCCTTTACCTGAGTTGTTGGAGCAGTTACCCGTTCAAGTTGAAGTTAAGCGAGCGGTGCAGGGTGGAAATAACCCATTGGGTAAACTGCTCGCTCAAACTGAAGCTTATATTAGGGCAGACTGGGAACTGTTACCTAAAGGAGAAGAATTTCATTTCGTGGCAGATTGTTATACCAAATCGGTTACCTGGAGTTCTGATCTTCTAAAAGAACTGAGTTAGCTCAGTCCTGCTTCTGCTTAGGCTAGCTGTTCAGGGGAGCTGTGCTCCTTAGCTTCTAGAGGCATGGTCACGCGAATGTGAAAGCCGGGCTGGTCAGCGTTAATCAGCTCGATTTTCCCACCTAATTGTTGATAGACGATATTAAACACAATCGACATGCCTAAACCGCTACCACCTTTACCTCTTTTAGTGGTGAAAAATGGCTCGAAAAGCTTTTTGCTCTCTTCTAACGATAAACCACGACCATCATCGTGGTATTCCAGCATGGCATTATGTTCATCTGCATAAGCGCGAACTTTAATGTTGCCGCCCTCTTTGCCTTCAAACCCATGTATGGTCGAGTTATTGATTAGATTGCTCAATATATGGTGAAGCGCGCCAGGATAGCTGTTTAAGTTTATGTCCTCAGGCATATCTATATGGAAGTTCACATTCTGATGTTTGTATTGCGGATAGATGGTTTGAATCGATGACTCAAGGTAGGTTTTAAGATTGAATTGCTGTTTAGCATCGAAACTTTGATCGGTCGCGATTAATTTAAAGCTAGAGATAAGCTTGCTGGCTTTAATAATATTCGCTTCAAAGAGCGTACTGGATTCATCTATACCATCTAAAAAGTCAGTTAAGTCTGACTGCGTTAGTTTACCTTCAGTGAGTTTTTTTCGAATATCTTTACTGTGTTCGCCCTGAAAACTAGCTGCTGTTCGGCAAACCCCTATAGGTGTATTAATCTCATGGGCTACGCCCGCCACCATATTTCCCAAAGCGGCCATTTTCTCGGTTTCTACCAATAGATCTTGAGCGGAACGAAGTTCGGTCATTGAATCTTCTAGCTGCTGTGTACGTTCTTTAACTTTATCTTCCAGTGTCTCTTTATATTCACGTTCAGTTTCTAGCAACGCATCCCTCTGTTCCACTAACTCCTGTAAGTGGAGCTTGTTTTCGTTGAGCTCTTGGTATGAGTTGTAGATGCTATCTCTCATTTCGTTAATGCTGACTGCTACAGTATCGATTTCATCGTATTTTTCTGGTGGATTTCGTTTATTTAGCGATAGTGGCTTGGAAAGAGTGAATACGTCCATATCGCGTAAGTAGCTAGAAATAGCTTGCAGGTGACGGGTGATATGAAGCCAGACAACAAGCAGAATAAAACCTGCTACTAGGAACGTTTTAATACCGTTACTAATCAGGATAACCCCCGCTTTGCTGATCAAACGGTTGTAAACATTATCTATGCTGGCGGTGACTCGAAGCTGTCCAATATTTTGTGTATTGATGCCTGGAGCACTGTACTCAAGAGGAAGATCTATGGTTCGGGTGGCGCGTGAAATGGGTTTACCTTGTTCCCAACTAGTCTCGCCATCGACCAATATAGAAACGTACTCTATGTCTGGCAGTTGGCTCAGTCCGACCAATTGGGTTTCTATCTGGGAATCATCTAAAGACCACACACTTAGAGTGATCGCCTGTAAGTAGGATGTTTGTATATTGTTGAATTGCTGCTCGATTCGACTGATATCAGCATGGTAGTCCAGAGCAAGCTGCAAGCTGGTGCTAAAAAGGGTGAAAAATGAGCTAAATACAATGATCAGAACCGCAAAGCGCTTACCCAGCCGGCCTGAGATTATCTTGGATGAAACTTTCTTTGGTGAGGTTTCAAACATAGCTTCGGTATCATCCGTTAATCAGGGAAGCGTTCACATATTTGCAAAATCGCATCCAAGTTTTTTTGGAATAATGTAATTAGCTGAGGATCGAACTGTTTGCCGCTTTGCTCCTCCAGCAGGGCGAGCGTTTCTTCTAAAGGCCAATCCTCTTTGTAACAGCGTTTGCTATTGAGTGCGTCGAAAACATCCGCGACAGCAGTGATTCTGCCCGAGAGTGGAATCTCATCTCCAGACAGCCCTCTCGGATAGCCTGTACCATCCCATTTTTCATGGTGTGCGCCAGCAATGCGAGCAGCTAATTGAAATATAGGCCTTTCTGAATGACTTAGCATAGTTTCGCCAATCTCAGCATGAGTCTGCATTACTTTCCACTCATCCGGATCGAGCTTGGCCGGTTTGTTTAGAATTGCATCTGGAATAGCTATCTTGCCAAGATCATGCAGAGGTGAGGCCAAGCGTATATTTTCCACAAACATCTGATTGGTGCCGTAAGCTTCCGCAAGTAGAGCTGATATTTCTGCGACACGCTTAACATGCCCGCCCGTTTCCTTAGAGCGTTTCTCAACCGCCTCCCCTAAGATGTAGATCAGTTCCGCTTGGGTATCCTGAATTTCCTCTTTCAGGAGTAGGGTGTGGTAAGTCGCGATCACATCTGCACTGAATATTTCTAGCAAGTGTTTGGCGTGTTCATCAATATCATTGTGGTGTTTAATGTAGAGGAGGCTTTCAGTACCAGAACTACCTGAATGATAAGCGATATAGCCGTCGAGGGTATGAATAGAACTTTTCTCTCTTAGGGCTTGGCTAAAAACTTTTTGTAAGTCTTCTGGCAGTTCATCTTCATGATATTGGGTCATTGCAGACTCAATATTTTTCTCGACAGAAGCTTCATGCATTAAGGGTTCTAATGCCCCCGTGGCGGCTAGCACAGTAAATTGGGTGGTATCTCGATAAATGCGTCGAGTACAGCAATAAATTGAATCGGGTTCAAAATTCAGTAGTGAAATCAGTTGATTTAGAATTGCTGAAGCTAATCTACTGAGAGAGTTAACTTGGTTAATTTGGCCCATGGCATGAATCACGGTTTCAAGTGATTTGCGTTGGCGGTCTATGGTTTTGATATCACGATAAGAACGCAAAGAAGAGTAGAGTAGGGTTTTAAGCTTAGTACCTGTTAACTCAGTTTTATCTTTGTAGTCATTGATATCGTATTCTTGGATAACCTGCTCTTCTGGTGCTTGCCCTGGCTGACCTGTACGCAAAACGATACGTGTCATATGGTTTGCAAACTCATCTCGTATGGTCCGAACCAGCTTTAAGCCTGCATCATCGGTTTCCATCACAACATCGACTAATGCAAGGGCGATATCGGTGCCATGTTTTTTGCAGAGGTCACGGGCTTCCGTTGCTGATTGAGCTTCAAGTAATTCGATTGGGCGGTTATCAAAGGTTACATTTTTTAGAACGAGGCGAGTAACGCGATGCACGCCCTCCTCATCATCTACGATCAGTACTTTCCAAGGCGATATTCCTTTATCTGGAACTGATGATTCTTCAGCGGCGAAAAGTAAAGTGTTGGTCATCGCATCTTCCTGCTACTACTAAGAGGGTGTGACTTACCCTGAGTAAGTGTAGCCCATACCTAACAATAGGATAGGCTCGGTTGCTATGTCGGACGAATTTACCTTTCCTTGCATACTACCCTTATCCATACTGAATTGTGAACAAAAAATCATCAGCTCGTTTTGGCATACACCATAATTAATTTATTAAATATTTATACACGCGGGTTAAATCAGTACCCAAGTACCATGGTTAATTAGTAGATGCTGAATAAACTGAGATTAAAAGGAACCTCCGAGTAAAACTGACATCAAATGCGTACAGATATTATTCGTAGGCTTATCAACATTACCGGTGGGGAGGTAAGTATGTTGGGTCGAGTTCGGAAAGGATTAGTAACGCTATCAGCTGGTTTCTTGCTTATGTCGGGGGGCTTGCAGGCTGCGCCACTAGATGGCAAAAAAGATATCTTATTAGTGGATAAAAAAGGTCAGCCCATTGTTGTAGGGACTGTGCACTTTAAGCCAGATGAGTCCGGCAGCCACTACAAGCTCCATATGGATCACGATAAATTTCGTGATTATTTTCTCTCTATGAAAGAGATGAAATGTCTAGAAGGCCCAGAATTGTGGTGTCATCTTGCATATCCGTATAAACAACCAAATAGGGTCACTCAAGACGATTTAAGTTGGTTGTCACATGATTTGCTGTTTATGTTTAAGAAAAAAGAGGAGTTTGGCGCGAACTTCTGGAACGGCATCTACTATCACATGAAAGTTGAAGGCGATGAAATTCGAGGTGAGGCGCAAGCTGTAGATTTGAATGTGCTGGCTTCACCGCCGGATGATCTTAACGTACCGCCTATGAATGAAGGTGAGCGTGATGAGATTGACCGCACTAAGCGTTGGTTGCCCGATCTGATTATCCGTTAATAGCTGTTGGCGCGTAAATCAGAGTTCTTTTTGATTGAAAACCGGAGGTGAGATACCACCGGTTTTTTTGTTACTGTTTGCAGACTGTTTTGCATGAATTGATGGAATAAAGAGGGTCTTATGCATAAGTGCTTACAAGGAATAAAGTTCGTTAGCTTTTTATTGCTCTTTACGATCACCAGTATCAATGCGGAGCAAAAATATAATGATGCAGCGGCGCTTAATGGTATCGAACAAGCCAAAGGCGTGTTTTTAATTGACTTTAAAACGGCCAAAACCACCGCGTTCTACATGGATTTAATTGTGGGCACTTATGATGGTTTTAAACGCCAGGGCGTTGAGCCTGAGATTGTCGTCGTGGTCATTGGTCCAACCGTGCAGTTTTTAAGTAAAGAGGCCAAGCCGGAATTAGCATTTGAATATGAAGAGTCATTCGATTCGATTCAGCAGAGTATCAAGGCTCTGGCAGCACGAAATGTCCGCATCGAAATCTGCGCCATCGCCACAGATGTGTTTGACGTTGATAATGACAAACTCCCTCAAGAGCTTGATGTCGTCGCTGACGGCTTTATCTCTCTGATCGGTTGGCAGACACAAGGCTACAAGTTAGTACCGGTCTTTTAACTTAGTATTAGCTGCTTTGTGTTCAGCTTGAGTAAGTTAAATTTGCTTATTTCCATCGAAGGTTTGTCTGTTATGCGTTCATTGATATTGGCATCGTTGTTTGTGATTTTGCCAGGCTGTGCCAGTTTAAGCCAAGAAGAGTGTCTTACAGGGGATTGGCAAGGAATTGGCTATAGAGACGGTTTACAGGGTAAAGCAGAAGCTTATCTGGCTGAACACCAATCTGCCTGCGCTGAATATCGAGTGAGCCTAAATCTTGAGGATTACCTTCACGGGCGAAACGAGGGACTGAAAAGATATTGTCAGCCTGACAATGCCTATCGTTTAGGTCGCCAAGGTGCCACATATGCTTATGTTTGTCCGGTTGAATTAGAGGGCGCTTTCATAGCTAAATACCAACAGGGACGAGAGGTTTACCAGCAAGAAAAAGCGGTTAAATCACTGGAAGCTGATATTCGTAAAAATAAAGCCGCACAAAAGAAGCTTAAAGATCAGATTATCAAAACAGAAACTAAATTGGTGGCAGAGGGTAAAAGTCGTAGTGAACGTCAGCGCCTTTTGGATGACCTTAAGGACATGGAGCAACGCTTACCCAACTTAAAAGCTGAGCTTTTTCGTATGGAATTGAAACTGCTACGGGAAAAAGCAGCACTGCAAAAATTGCTTTGAGTGTGATCAGCCTACAGGTTTTTTTAGGGCATCAATCTTAACCAGAGTCTTTGGTCGATAAAGGTGTGAAATTCTCCTGTCGGAAAGCTAAATTAGGCTATGCTTTAAGGAATGGAATTCTTAAGCAGGTTGTTGATATTGATCGGTTTTATAATTCTGTCAGCAATTGATCTGCACAAACTAGCCAAAGGACGTACTCTGTATGAAGAGGGAAGAGGCAGCTGAGTCTTCCACACCCAATCCTGATATTGGTCGCAAGGCTTCATTGCGTGTAAAGCTCATGGTATGGATGACCTTGTTAGCGCTTATCCCCTTAGCTTTCGTATCTTGGTTGAGTTATCAACAAGCTAAAGATAGTTTGTTAGTGGCCGCTGAGGAAAAGCTCCGTCAATCTTCTTTAGTGACAATTCGCTCGATTCGAAATTGGTTTGACTATCGAGTGGTCGATCTTCGATTTAAAGCAGAATCCCATGATACCCTTTCTATGTTGTCCTCTCTTTCAAGAGGAATTCAGCATAGTGGGTTAAGTGCTAAAGATTATGTTTATAGCGAAGATTGGTCTCAACGAGTAGACAAACATAAAGCTGATTTAATCAGTTTTAGTCGCCGCTATGATTATATCTCCGATCTTTTTTTGATTGATAGCCGCGGCAATATCCTATTTTCTGTAGCTCAAGAAAATGATTTGGGCACAAGTCTGCAGCGTGGACCTTACAGCAGAACAAAATTTGCCTACAGTGTTAAAAATACTCTTCGTAGCGGCAATGTCTCGTTTTCTGGCATGGAAGTATATGCTCCTTCCAATGATGCCTTTGCCGGTTTCTTAACTGCTCCAATTAATGATGAAAATGGCAGAACTATAGGTGCATTCGCCATTCAGCTGCGATTTGACCGAGTTTTTGATCTACTTGATGTGGCTGTAGATGAGAAAGAGCAGCATCTTCACTACTTGATGAATATTAACGGCACTTTAATTACTCCAATCGGAAACAATCGGGATGAGGTGCTCAAACGTAAAGTTGAGACAGAGATGTATCTACATGCAGTGGCAGATACTGATCAAAATTCGATTCAGCATGCTTTGAATTATATAGGTCCTAATGGAGTACCGGTTATTGGTATGCATGATGTCATTGTGCTTGAAAATATCCGTTGGATTTTGGTTAGTGAAGTTGACCTAGATATCGCTTTAAAAGCATCTCACTGGTTAGGGCAAGTTACTTTGGTCTTGTGCTTAGTTACTGCCTTGATGGTCTTATTGATGGGGTTTGGCATTGCAGGCCGTATTAGTAGGCCTTTGATTACTCTGGCGCATGCCAGTCGCGAAGCATCGACGGGCAATACTGGGCGGGTTGAGGTCAATGCCAATAATATAGAAACTGCCCAGCTGGCTGATGCGTTTAATCTGATGTTGGAAACTAGAAAGCTTCATGAGGCTGAGTTGAGGCGTAGTGTCGAGCGAGCTAATCAAGCTTTGCTGGAGCTAGGGGAGCAGAAGTTTGCTTTGGATCAGCACTCTATTGTGGCGGTCACCGATCTCAAGGGAACGATTACCTATGCTAATGAAAAGTTTTCTCAAATTAGTGGTTTTACCCGAGAGGAATTGATCGGGCAGAATCATCGCATTCTTAATTCTGGATATCATCCACGGGAATTCTTTATCGAGCTCTACCGTACGATTGCTTCAGGAGAGGTATGGAAAGGAGAGATTCGAAATCGCAATAAACAAGGTGGTATTTATTGGGTTGAGACAACTATTGTTCCTTTTAAAGATGATGCGGGTCACCCTCTGAGTTATGTCGCTATTCGAAGTGATATAACTAAGCGTAAGCAGATGGAGTTGGAAATTACTGAGGCGTTGACCATACAGGCATCGATTTTAGAGTCCACGGATAACGGGATTCTAGTAACTAAGAATGATGGTAGTGTTATTCGTTACAATAAGCGTTTTGCTGAACTATGGGGATTACCAGAAGAGTTTAATGATCATTCCCATGTGCTTGGGCCTATTTTAAGGCAACTGAATAATGCTGATGAGGCCGCACGCAATGTTAAAGGCCTGATCAACTCTGAGGGGCGCTCTCATTTTACCAGCTTGAGCCTGAAAGATGGTCGAACATATGAACAATCGTCAATTCCTATGTACGTTGAGGATAATGCGGTAGGTAGAGTATGGTCTTTCAGAGATGTTTCAACCCGCGTGGATGCCGAGCAAGGTCTGATTAAAGCTTTGGATCTGGCTGAAGATATGCAGGGTAAGCTTGAAGATGCGTTAAGTCGTGTGGATGTTGCGGTGGAGTCCTCGGGGCTGGGTATTTGGGAGTGGGACCTGATCACCAATGAACTGCAATGGGACGATCAGATGATCAAGATCTACCAAGTGCCAGAAGAGGTTATTAATAATAATCTCTATTTTGATTATTGGCGTGAGCGGGTTTGTCCGGAAGATATTGAAATGGCCGAAGGCTCGCTAAAAGAGGCTGTTCGTGGCCGACATGACTGGCACTGTGAATTTCGACTTAATTTTCCTGATGGAACGGTACGTTATGTGAAAGCGACAGCTGCCCATATGGTGGATGATCAAGGACGTTCCTTAAAAATGATCGGCACCAATCTGGATGTCACCGTTGAGCGTGAGATGGAGCAGAGCCTAATTGCGCTGAAAGATGAGGCAGAACAAGCCAATATCGCGAAGAGTGAATTCTTAGCCAATATGAGCCACGAGATTCGTACCCCGATGAATGGCGTACTTGGTATGTTGGGGCTATTGCTGAACACGCCTTTGACCGACGATCAGCGGCATCGTGCGGTCGTTGCGCAAACCAGTGCTAATTCCCTGCTGGCATTGATTAACGATATTTTAGATTTCTCCAAAGTGGATGCAGGCAAGTTAGAACTAGAATGTATCGACTTTAACTTGCGCGGTATGTTTGGTGAATTTGCAGAAGCGATGGCGCTGCAAGCTCAAGATAAAGGTTTAGAGCTTATTCTTGATTTGACCGGTGTTGAAACCTCTATGGTTAAAGGTGATCCAGGACGTTTGCGTCAGGTGTTAATTAACTTAGTGGGGAATGCCATCAAATTCACAAGTGAAGGTGAGGTGGTTATCCAGTCACAGTTGCAGCATCAAGGCGATCAGTTGCGTTTAGATTGTAGTGTTAAGGATACGGGAATAGGTATTCTTCCTGGAAAACTGCCTGAACTGTTTGAATCCTTTAGTCAGGTAGATGCTTCTACTACTCGTGAATATGGTGGTTCTGGGCTAGGGCTCGCTATCTGTAAAAAATTATGTGAACTGATGGGTGGAGAAATATCGGTACAGAGCACGGTTGGTCAAGGTAGCGAGTTCATCTTTAGCGTATACCTAGAAACGAGCGAGCAAGCAGAAGTAGTTGTTCCTTATACAGGTATAGAGAACCTAGACATCTTAGTTGTTGATGACAATAGAACCAATCGCGAAGTGCTATCTGCACAGTTACTGCATTGGGGAGCGAAGGTTGTAGAAGCGGAAGATGGCAATGAAGCTATTGCTCGCTGTGAGGAATTTTACGAGTCTTCAACAGCCTGCTTTGATGTTGTCTTTATGGATATGCAGATGCCGGGTATGGATGGTGCAGAACTAGGGAGAATACTTAAAGCTGATCATAGATTCAGTTCCGCTAAACTCATTCTCATGACCTCAATGGCTCATCGTGGTGATGCCAAACGTTTTGCTGATATAGGTTTTAGTGGTTATTTTCCTAAACCTGCAACTACTTCAGATATCTTCGACGCTCTTCAAGTGGTTGCGAGTGGTGGTGAGGCACTGAGTAATGCCTCGCCGCTAGTAACTAGTCATTATCTAAAAGATCTCTCGATTGAAGGGCACCCTACCTTAGGTGAGAAGCGTATCCTAGTGGTTGAAGATAATCAGATTAACCAGCTGGTGGTACAAGGGATCCTACAAGAGTTAGGTCTCACCGCTGATATGGCTGGTAATGGTTTAGAGGCGTTGCAGAGCCTAAATGCTGCACTAGAAAATAACTGCCCTTATGATTTAGTGTTGATGGACTGTCAGATGCCAGAGATGGATGGATATGAAGCCACTCAGCAAATTAGGGCAGGCAAAGCTAAACAGAAAAATATCACGATCCCCATTATTGCGATGACAGCGAATGCTATGGCAGGGGATAGGGAGAAGTGTCTGGCTGCAGGTATGGATGATTACCTCAGTAAACCGGTCTCTCCTGTTGCACTTAATCAGGTGTTACAACGTTTCTTAGGGATTGCCGAGACGGTTTCACAACCTGAGGAAGTTGAACAAGTGGAAGAGATTTCTGTTGCGGTTTGGGACAAGCAGGATGCTATCGCTAGGATGATGGGCAAAGAGGAATTGATTGCTCCATTATTAGAGATATTCGCGGTCGATGCTGATCCTATAGTAGACAACATTAAATCATATATAAGTAAGTCTGATTGGGCAGCGGCAGGTAAATCAGCCCATGCAGTTAAAGGTATGGCTGCTAACCTTTCAGCAATAGCCCTGCAGGCCCAAGCTGCTAAGTTGGAAAAGTTAGCTAAGGCTGATGATGGGGATGGTGCATTACAAGTAATGCCTGAGTTTTTGCAGGCTTATGATGAGGTTAAAGCCTGTTTTGCAGAATACACCTCGCAAAAAACAGAGCCTATGCCAGTAGGTCTCACTGAGGATGAAGTAAAAGAGAAAATTATTTCTATTCGGGAAGCCGTTAATTTAGGTAGCTATATCGATACCACAGAGTATGATGACTTATGGAAGAGCGCGAGCGGTTTGGAATTGAAGGAGCCGTTAGAACAGCTTCACGCTAGATTATCAGCATTTGATTTTGAAGCTGCTGAGGATAGCTTGGCTATATTGGAAGAAGCGCTCGGTATTCAACCAGAGCTTTCGGACGGAGTCGACAAGACATGAGCAAGCCTGTCGTTTTAATCGTAGACGATGTGCCTTCAAATATTAAAGTCTTGGCAAACTGCTTAAAGGATCATTACCG
This sequence comes from Neptuniibacter sp. QD34_54, assembly GCF_047778055.1. Lineage (GTDB taxonomy): Bacteria > Pseudomonadota > Gammaproteobacteria > Pseudomonadales > Balneatricaceae > Neptuniibacter. Next base: position 59,880 of record NZ_CP180546.1, read on the forward strand.
GATTAAGGTGGCGACCGGGGGGAATGATTGCCTCAAACTAGCGGTTGCTGACCCCTTACCTGATCTTATCCTGTTAGATATCGAGATGCCTGATATGGGCGGCTACGAAGTATGTCAAAAGCTGCAAGGTCAGCCTCATACTCAAGATATCCCTATAATTTTTGTGACCGCACGAGATGCTGATCGTAATGAAGAGCTCGGTTTGCAACTGGGTGCGGTGGACTATATTGCCAAACCGGTCCGTCCATCGATTGTACTCGCGCGAGTGAATACTCATGTAACGTTGAAGCAGCAGCGAGATCTACTTAAAGAGATCGCATTGAAGGATCAACTCACAAGTCTCTACAATCGTTACTATCTTCTAGAAACTGCTGAACAGCGTTTAGCGCATACAGAGCGCCACAGTGATCCGCTCAGTGTCATGCTGCTCGATCTAGATTTCTTCAAACAGGTAAACGATACCCATGGTCATTTGGTTGGCGATAAAGTGCTGCGTGAGCTCGGTGACCTTTTAGGGCGTATATGTCGCAAAGATGATATTCCTGCGCGTTTTGGTGGGGAGGAGTTTGTTATCTTGCTAGGGCATTGTGACCTTGCATCAGCTAAGGAAAAGGCTGAAGAAATTCGCGAGCAAGTAGAACAATTGAAACCAGAAGGGTTGGATATAACCGTCAGTATTGGTGTGGTGCAATTCTACCCGGGTGAGAGTATCGAACAGTTGTTAGATCGCGCGGATAAGGCGCTATATAGAGCAAAAGGTGAAGGTCGAAATCGCGTGGTCAGTGAGTAATTACCCAATAATCTGAGCTAGCGGCCCTACTAGCTCAAATGCTTGTCCAACCAGATACAAAGCTGCTCCAACTCCATAGGTTTCGCATAGTGATAGCCTTGAACTTCGAAGCATTGTAGCTCTTTTAAGCGTTCTACTTGCTCTGCTGTTTCTACCCCCTCTGCAATAACCGCCATATCTAGGTCTCGACCTAAGTTAATAATCATCTCAGGTATATGTGTCCCTTTCTGTTTATCCAACATTTTATCGATAAATGATTTATCGATTTTTAGGCGATCAAAGTTAAGTGTTTCTAAATAACTGAGGCATGAAAATCCGGTACCAAAATCATCAATCGCGACTTTGGCGCCAAGATCGTGAATTACCTGTAATATCTCTCGCACACTGTTGGTGTCGATCATGGCAACAGACTCAGTTACCTCGAACTCAACTTGTTGTGGCTTAAGAGAAAAGTTATCCAACTTACTTTTTATAAGCTTTAAAAAGTCAGGGTGACGGAATTGAGCCGGTGAAATATTGATGCCTACTTGAAGACCCAAACCGTACTTTTTCTCGATGATCTCCAGATCACGCATCGCGGTGTCCATGACCCACTCACCGATAGGGACGATTAGACCAGAGCTTTCGGCAACAGGGATGAATTCGACTGGAGATATCAGAGCGCCGCTCTTGGTACGCCAGCGGATAAGCGCTTCAAAACCGCTGATTTTACCGGTGCGAAGATCAATTTGGGGTTGGTAAGCGAGGAACAATTCGCCCTCACTGTACGCCTTACGTAGCCCTTGAAGCAAGAGCATACGTTGTTGTGTTTCACGCTCAATTTCATGGGTATATTCAATAAATTCGCCACGTGCAATATCTTTAGCGCGTTTAAGGGCTATATTTGCACGCTTGATCGCATTATTACCGCTTATATTGGCATCTTTAAGGATGTAGCAGCCTTGTGTGATGGAGATAGAGAGCTCATCTCCGAATAACTCAAACGGTTTGGTCAGCATCTCGTTGATCTGTTCAACGGTAAAGCTATTTTCTGGTCCCATAACACCAAAGGTATCGCCAGAAATACGGCAGATAAACGAGCCCTCAGGCAGGTTTGCGCTGAGACGGTTTGCGACCAGTTTAAGTAATTCGTCACCCGATTCTGAACCTAAGGTGTCATTCATGCCACTGAAATGATCAATATCGATCAGCGTAATAAGCTGTGGATGAAGCTGCCTGAGCATGGTTTTATCGATGTGATTAGCAAAGGAAACGCGGTTAGGGATATTTAATAAAGAATCGAAATAGGCGTAATTGTGTAAGCGATCGAGAATGGTCGCGTTATCGAGGCAGACAGAGATGTTACTGCAGAAAACTTCGAGCAGTTGATGCTCTGTTCCTTCAAGTGGTCGCTGAATATCTAGGTATAGCAACATGTCATTACGGAATTCACTTGGGAAGTAGAGTACGCAAGCGTAGTCATTCTCAATGCTTCGGCGCTTGCTGCTGGCTTCCAGTAGCATTGCATTGATATTGGCATCCTCGATAACTTCGGGAAATTCCTTTTGACTGCTAGGCTGAGCAGATGCAGCTACAATTGTAAATTCAGATCCGGTTGCATTAACTTCGTCGTCACTGTTTTTCTTAAAGCAGATCATGCCTTCTTCTGAAATACCTAGTAACGCTGCTAATTGGCAGATAATACCGTTTGCTAGCTCTCGAATACCGTGTAGTGACATCAATTCACTTGAGGCGTGTACGATTCTTTCTAGCCCTTTGCGGCTGGAGTCGATAGCGGTTATTTCAGAGTAAGACCGGATTGCGGCAGTAACGCTGGTGTAAAGACGAGTACGGGTTAGGTCGGCTTTATTCTTGTAATCGTTAATATCGTATTTGAGGATGACTTCAATTTCTGGGGCGTACCCTGGCTGACCGGTTCGTAAGATGATGCGGGTATTAGTCAGTGCCAGATCATCACGAATCGTTTTGACTAGATCTAAGCCTGCACTTTCTGTTTCCATTACAACATCAAGCAGGATGACCGCTATATCTTTATTCTCAGCGAGTGTTTCTTGTGCTTCTTTTGCCGAATAGGCGTGTAATAGCTCTAAAGGTTGTCCTAGAAAAACCAAACCTTTTAAGCCGAATTTTGTTACCTCATGAACGTCTTTGTCATCATCAACGACTAAAACCTTCCAGGGTCGTGAACTGTTGTTTGTTGCCGCCAGAGTAGAATCGTTATTTTCCTCTTCGGCAAAAACAATGAGTTCATCAGACATAGACTTTCCTCATACGATGGGATTACTACTAAGTATATGCAGAGATCATTAAAAATCTTCCTTGATTATCAATTTATTGAACCTTATTAGTTATAAACGAGGTATGGCATTACCGCCAGTTGGATTATCTGATTTGATCAAACAATCAAGAGAGTCTATTACGATTAAAGAATGTTTGAAAAGACGGGGAACTGCTTTCAAGAGTCGCTGTCTCAGCAAGCATCCTTCCCCTTCTATAAATGGAGTTACCTATGGACATTTGGCTGATTTTGCTTGTATCGGCTTTAGCGTTGGTTTCAGTTTTCCTTTCACGCAAAGTGAATCATGAAAGTAGTTTTTTTAAAGGCCGAACCGCAGAAGGTCTAGCGCCGGGGCTTTTAACGCTGATTTTCTCGCAGGTAACCACTTGGATCTTTGCACGTTCGCTTTTGAATGCAGCCATTTTGGGCTTCTATTACGGAATTTGGGGAACATTAGCTTACGCGGCTTATTATCTGTCGTTTTTGACCGGAGGAAAGATTGTCGATCACCTCCGATTTGAGCAGGGGTATGAGAGTGTTCAAGCGTTTCTGATTGATCGTTTTGGTCAATGGGGTAGTCGCTGTTACAACTTTGTTATCGGTGTGCGTCTGGTCAGTGAGGTGTTTGCCAATCTACTGGTTATCGGTATCTTGTTTGGTGCGGCTGGCACGCAATCTTATACATTGGCGGTTGTTGGCTTAGCGGTTGTTACCTTGATCTACTCCATGTTGGGCGGCTTGCAGGCGTCTCTGCGTACAGACTTCTTCCAGATGATGGTGTTTATTGGTGTATTGGCGGTGTTGTTAGCCTTGGTGGCTGGTGGCGGTCACTTCAATGCCGATCTAATCGCGTTTAAACCGTTTGAAATTAGTGATCCCGGTCCAATCCTATTGATTGTCGCTCTGTTGCAGGTGTGGAGTTATCCAATGCATGACCCTGTGATGATGGATCGTGGTTTCTTAGCAGATCGTGAAACGACAAGACGTAGTTTTATCCATGCCGCTTGGATTAGCAGTATCTGCATTATCGCGTTTGGCTCATTAGGGGTGATTGCAGGCGCCAATGCGATCTCAGGAGAAGATATGAATCAGGCGCTGACGCGTCTGCTGGGTGAGTTACCGATGTTCCTGTTTAGTGCCTCTTTGATTATCTCTGCCATGTCTACCTTGGATAGCACGCTAACCAGTTCGGCGAAGATGATGGTCGTGGATATGAAGCTTCTGCCTGTGAATCTGCGTAATGGCCGTATGGTGATGGCGTTGTTTATGTTGATGGGCCTGGTAATGGTGTTTATCGGTAACAAAGATCTGTTTAGTGCAGTAGCCGTAAGCGGCACGGCTTCGATGTATCTGGTACCCGTTATCTTCTTCAGTTTGTGGGCAAATCGTCGTGATATCCCAGTCTGGAGTTATCTAGGCAGTTTTATCCTAGCGATGGCTGGTGCTCTGCTCTACTTCACGGAATCTTCGGGTTACACGGCGATGTTGGGCGAAGCGCATAAATACACTAAGTTACTTTGGATATGTGTGGTTGTGATGATTGGTGGTTGTGCACTGTTCTTAGTTGGTGGAGCCAGCCAAAAGCAACTACAGCCGGCTTAATGAGTTAAGTGACTGTGAGTCTAGGAAATATGGACCTTGGAACACTAACAGGGCCGCTGCTGATATTTGGCGGCCCGTACAGCAATTTAGCGGCCACCAGAGCGCTTAAACAGGAAGCCGACAGGTTGGGCTTATCTTCGCAGCAGGTTATCTGCACAGGGGATCTGGTAGCTTACTGTGCGGAACCCGTCGAGACATTAGCGTTAATCCGTGACTGGGGTATTCCTGTGGTGATGGGGAACTGTGAGGAAGCCTTAGCTGCGGATGCGCCTGATTGTGGCTGTGGTTTTTCGGAAGATTCGGCTTGCTCCCTGCTCTCAGTTGAATGGTACCTATTCGCCAGTCAGCAGGTCTCTCAAGACGATAAACTATGGATGGGGAAACTACCTCGGCAAATCAGCTTTGAGCTGGCGGATAAACGATTTCAAGTTGTGCACGGCAGTGTCGACCGGATAAATGAATTTATCTTTGCCAGCAGTTCAGCGCAGCATAAGCAGACTCAGCTAGATCTAGCGGGTGCTGATGTTGTGGTTGGCGGTCACTGTGGTATCCCTTTTGGAACGCAATTGGAGCAGGGGTATTGGCTGAATAGCGGTGTGATCGGCATGCCGGCGAATGATGGCACGGCTTCTGTCTGGTACATGCTTTTGACGCCAAATGCGCAGGGCATTGAGGTCAGCTGGCATCGCTTGGATTATCCTGCGGATCAGGCTAGCGAGAATATGCAGCAAGCGAATTTGGCAGCGCCTTACGCTGAATGTTTACGGACAGGCTTTTGGCCTAGCGAAGATGTTTTGCCTGAATCAGAGCGCGCAATGCGTGGGCAAATGCTCGAACTTTCTTCGATCCTTATCACCTAATTTACACTTCCTTTTATCCTCATCTCCTGTAGTAACTCTTAAGTTAATAAAATTAATAGGGGTTACTACTTATCTGTTGTTTTCCTAGGATTATACTGAATTCTTCAGATTTTGTCTGTTTTATGCCTGTCATTTTTATCTTTACCAAATGAAATATATAAGGTATAGATTAGGGTAAACCCTAATAAGGTGTTCCTTATGGATTTCACATTAACAGAAGAACAACAACTGATTCAGGATACCGCCAAGCGCTTTGCTGAAAGTGAATTAGCACCGGTAGCGGCGGAGCTGGATCAGACAAAAGACAAGAGCATTCTGCTGGCCAATTGTCAGCAACTCGCCGAATTGGGCTTTATGGGGCTAAACATCTCTGCAGACCATGGTGGCACTGAAGCGGGAGCTGTCGCCTTCAGTTTAGCGATTACCGAGATCGCCCGTGCCTGTGCATCAACTGCTGTGACTATGTCAGTGACCAATATGGTGGCGGAAGTCATACAGGCGATGGGCACTGAAGAACAGAAATCTAAATACTTGCCACTGATCTGCAGCGGCGAATATCGAGCAGGTAGCTTCTGCTTAACCGAAGCCGGTGCGGGGTCCGATCCAGCATCGATGCGAACTCAAGCGGTCAAAACCGATCAGGGCTATGAGATCAGCGGTACTAAGCAGTGGATTACTAGCGCTGAGTTTGCCGGCGTCTTTGTGGTGTGGGCGGTGACCGATCCACAAGCGAAAAAAGGTAAGGGGATTACCTGCTTTTTAGTTGAAGCAGGTAGCGAGGGGATCACAGTTGGCCCGGCAGAAAAGAAGATGGGCCAACATGGCTCAGCGACCAATGAAGTGTATTTCGATCGGGTGCTTGTACCTGAATCAGCGATTCTAGGTGAGCTAAATGATGGTTTTCGTCTGGCTGTGGCAGAACTTGCCGGTGGACGCATCGGTATAGGCTCTCTCGCACTGGGTGTTGGGTTAGCCGCGATGGACTTCGCCATCGCCTACACCAAAGAGCGTAAGCAGTTTGGTAAAGCGATAGCTGATTTTCAGGGCCTGCAGTGGATGATTGCGGATCGTTCTACCGAGTTGGAAGCCGCACGATTACTCCTTTTGAACGCTGCTGATCGTAAACAACGAGGGCTGACCTTCGCTAAAGAAGCCTCCATGGCAAAACTCTTTGCCAGTGAAAAAGCCAATCAAGCTTGCTACAGCGCGCTGCAGCTTTTAGGTGGCTACGGCTACATGCAGGAATACCCACTGGAACGTTATGCCCGCGATGTGAGAATTACCTCGATTTACGAAGGCACTAGCGAAATTCAGAGACTCATTATTGCGCGAGAAATACTGGCTGAGCACCAGTAATTAAAGATTGCTCATGCGTATAAGAATACAAAAATAAAAAATGATGGATGGGAAACTAATGACAACCGAAACCTATCAGGATTATTACGATAAGTTTGATCCGGCCATGATTGAAGAGCTCATGATCGGTAACCTCAAAGATGGATTTAATGTCTGTGAGGAGATTGTAGATAAATGGGCAGAAGGCGATCGAATCGCTCTGAATTATGAAGGTGCTGAGCGACCTGCTTCGCAAATGACCTTTGTTGAGTTGAAAGAAAAGTCGGCCCAGTTTGCAAACTTCCTTACCGCTCAAGGTATAGGTAAGGGCGATCGCGTTGCGGCTTTGCTACCGCGCACCCCTGAATTGATGGTGGTGATTATGGGTACCCTGCGTGCAGGCGCGGTATACCAGCCGCTGTTCACGGCGTTCGGTTCCGGTGCGATCGAGTATCGAGTTCAGCAAGCGGGTACAAAGCTGGTGGTGACCGACCCAAGCAACCGTCCAAAGCTTAATGATGTAACTGATTGTCCAGCCATCCTGACTTTCAATCGTGATCAGGCTGCTGATGCTACAAATGATCTCGATTTTGTTGCTGAGATTGAGCAGCAATCGACAGAGTTTACACCAGTAAAAATTGGCAAAGATGATCCATTTTTACAGATGTTTACCTCAGGCACAGTCGGAAAATCTAAAGGCGTTGCCGTACCAAGCCGAGCGCTACTCTCGTTCTACGTTTATATGCGTTTTGCTATTGGTTTGCGTCCAGAAGACACCTATTGGAATGTTGCCGATCCAGGTTGGGCTTATGGCCTTTACTACGCAGTGGTTGGTCCTCTGTTGTTGGGTAATACCACGCATTTTTGTGAGGCGGCGTTTACTCCAGAAAGCACCTACGACATGCTGCGTAAATATAAGATCACTAACCTTGCAGCGGCACCAACGGCTTACCGTATGTTGATGGCAAACGATGATGTGTTGGCTGCCGATGAAACTTTCTCGCTACGCGTAGCGAGCAGTGCTGGTGAGCCGTTGAACCCAGAAGTAATCAGTTGGGTCGACAAGCGCTTAGGTTGTCCTGTAATGGATCATTACGGTCAAACAGAAACCGGTATGACTGCATGTAACCATCATGATCTTAAGCAAGATGTTGTGCGTGTGGGCTCAATGGGCTTCTCAATGCCAGGCCATCGCGTTGTTGCCCTAGACGCAGACTTTAAGGAGATCCCTGAAGGTGAAACTGGGCAGTTAGCAGTAGATGTGGATAACTCGCCGCTGTTTTTCTTCCAAGGTTACACATGGCAAGAGAAGCACCCATTCCATGGTCAGTACTACCTCACTGGTGATGTCGTGATGAGTCATGGTGATGGCAGTTATTCATTCACCGGTCGTGATGACGATATCATCACTACGGCAGGTTATCGTGTAGGGCCTGCTGATGTAGAGAGTACATTGCTCGAACATGATGCGGTGGCTGAGTCGGGAGTTATCGGTAAACCAGATGTGAAACGTGGCGCTATTATTAAAGCCTATGTAGTGATTAAACGTGAGTTTGATCCCACAGAAGAGCTGGCTGAAGAGTTAAAGCAACTGGTACGTACGCGCCTATCAACTCACGCATTCCCTCGCGAGATCGAGTTTATGCCAGAACTGCCAAAAACGCCGAGTGGCAAGATTCAGCGCTTTATCCTGCGTAATAAAGCGCGGGATGAACATGAGGCGGTCGCTTAAACTGAGCTAAGGCAGATTGGAGTTGTGTATGAAGTTGAATATTGAACAGCTGCAGAGCTTTCTCGCAGAGCACTTTCCCCAAGGTGAGCAGTATGGGGAATTGGTGGAGTTAAGTGATGGTACTGCCACTATGCGTCTGCCGGTGGATGATCAGCATCTAAGACCGGGCGGCACCGTCTCTGGCCCAGCGATGATGGGGCTAGCTGACGTGACGGTCTATGCGGCGCTATTAAGCCGTATAGGCCCCGTACCTTTGGCGGTGACGACTCAGTTGAATATCAACTTCTTACGCAAGCCTTCTGCCAATCGCGATATCTTCGCTACAGCACAGATGCTCAAAGTCGGAAAGCGTTTGGCGGTGGGGGAAGTGTATATCTTATCGGAAGGGGATGAGGAACCAATGGCCCATGCGACCATGACCTACTCAATTCCTGATCCTGATAAGCGTTGATCGGCAAATTGATCGCACCTGAGCTTGCTCAGGTGCGGTTGGATCAAGCTTGTTCGTTTAGCTGAGCCGCTTGTTTTACTAGAGAGGCAAGGCTGCTCGCGCGCATCTTGCTCATCACCCGTGAGCGATGCACTTCAACGGTTTTAGGGCTGATATCCAGCTCTTCTGCAATCTGACGATTGGCATTGCCGGCAACCACAAGCTTCATCACCTCTTTTTCACGGCGGCTAAGGCTAGCGTAGTTTTCCTGAATCTCCAGCTGAGCACCTTGTTCGTCGCGTGCTTTTTGCGCTTTGCTTAACGCTCGGCCAACTAGGCGTAGTAGCACATCGCCGTCGAACGGTTTCTCTAAGAAATCCATCGCGCCCTGTTTCATCGCGCTCACCGCCATTGGAATATCACCGTGGCCGGAGATCACAATAATCGGCATCTGGATATTACGCTCTTGCATAATTTGTTGCAGGGCTAGGCCGTTAATCTCGGGCATACGTACATCCAGTAACATACAACCGATTTCGCCATTAAAGTTATCCAGAAACTCCCGTGCAGAAGGGAAGGTAACAACGTTGTGGTTGGCAGATTCTAAAAGCCATTGCATGGAATCACGAAAATCTTCGTCATCATCAACAATATAGATAGTGCCTGTCGGATTTGTTTGCATCATTGTTCTCTTAACGGCAGTTTCAGATAAAAGTGCGTACCGGTTTGACCGTCACTCTCTGCCCACATCTGGCCCCCGTGGGTTTCAATAATAGTACGGGATATAGATAAGCCCATACCTAAGCCAGTCGTTTTAGAGGTGTAAAACGGTTCAAACAGCTTAGCTAAACCTTCGCTGCTAATTCCTTTTGCCTTGTCCTCTACCGAAACGTGAATATAACCTTCGGCAGCTTTGGTTGTGATAATAACGGGTCTGTAGGCTTTGTTACAGTCGTTGTAAGCCTCAATTGCGTTCCGCATCAGGTTAAGCAGTACCTGTTCGATCTGTACTTTGTCGGCTACCAGCGGGGGTAAATTATCCCCAAATTGGAAATCAAAGGTGATGTTATGGTCCTGAGCTTCCTGGCAGAGGAAGGCACTGACCTCCTTGCAACTGTCGTTAATCGGGAAAGCAAAGCACTGGTAATCGGTCTTGCGCACAAAGGAGCGCATCCGTTTGATGATCTCTGAAGCTCGTTTCGCCTGCTTCATAATCAGCTTCATGGAGCCCGATACGGTTTTTACCGGATCTGCATCACCCTCTTCCAAACGTCTTTGCGTGCCATGACAGTAATTCAGAATTGCAGCCAAAGGTTGGTTCACTTCATGAGCTAGACCGGTAGCCATTTCACCTACCGAGAGCAAGCGTGACATATGAGCCAACTCGAGCTGATGGCGTTTGGCTTCCTCTTCTGCTTCCAGACGTAGGGTGATATCACGACCAATCAGTGAGTAATACTCAACCTGATTATTCTCACGGCGATTGCGGTGGGCAATGATTTCGCGAATCTCAGCTACACGGTTCAATTCTGGGTCTAACTGCATCGGAATACTGCCGTACCAAACCCCGTGGATGGAGGCGTGTTCCAAAGCATCTTTGATCAACGTGTCTAAGATCTCTGCAGAGAAAAGCTGCGATAGGTAGTAGACCACCGGCTTATCTTTCTCGGCGCCGAGGGTGTGATAAGCCGACTCATTCAGATAGGTCAGTTTATGGGTTTTGTGGTTACAAAACATGATCATATCGGATGAGGCTTCAACCACGCGTGCGAGTCGACGCATATCCCGTTGCGCTTCTTCACGCTCGGTTACATCTCGGGATACACAGATGATCTCTTGTGGATTTCCGCTGTCATCACGGATCACACGGCTGGTGGTCTCGAGCCAGATATAGTGACCTTTTTTGTGACGGTAGCGGTACACATTGGTGTAGACGCCGCTGCGATAACGGACGCTATCATCGCGCTTGGAAAGGTTGTCTGCATCTTCAGGGTGGAACTGCTCATACCCCGCCATGCCGATGATCTCTTCGGGGGTATAACCGAGTACAGTTTCAACCGCAGGGCTGGCATCTATGTAGGTCCACTCTTTGGTGGGGGTATGCCTTGAAATCATATCGGTCGACTGTTCTGCTAAAAGTCGATAACGATCAGCATCAGCCTTACAACGGGCGAGTTCTAAACTCTGGTCATCACTCATATTAAAACCTGCGGGAAATCCCGATCTAAAACCTTTTATTTTTATACTTAGACTTTAAAACAGCTTTGAGGATAAGGGAAGATACTTATATATGGTTAATTGTAGTTTTAAGTCTGCTAACCAGATGATCTGAAAGGTGTTTTTTTGATTAGTTGATGCTAGTTTTGGCGTGGGCATCTAAAGGATTAATAACAATGATAACAAGCCAAAACCCTTACGAAATTGGGCTAGATAAGAACCAAGCCAATTACGCTGCGTTAACTCCGCTGAGCTTTTTAGAACGCGCAGCATTTGTTTACCCCGACCATATCGCTACCGTGCATGGCGGCGCACGCCGTAGCTGGTCCGAGACATATACCCGTTGTCGTCGCTTTGCCAGTGCTCTGCAACAACGAGGTATTGGCAAGGGCGATACCGTATCAGTTATCGCGCCAAATCTTCCCGAAGTGTTTGAAGCACATTTCAGCGTGCCTATGTCTGGCGCGGTTCTGAATGCGATCAATGTGCGACTGGATGCTGAGGCGATTGCGTTTATCTTGCAGCATGCGGAATGCAAAGTGGTTCTGGTGGAGCGCGAATTTGGTGCTCTGGTTAAACAGGCACTTGAGATGGCAGATATAGATCCTCTAGTGATTGCGATCGAAGATTCTAGTTTCACTGAGGGTGAGCAGATTGGCAGCATCACTTACGATGGACTGCTTTTAGAAGGCGATCCTGAGTTTGCTTGGCAGCCGCCCGAGGATGAATGGGATGCGATCACGCTGAACTACACCTCAGGTACGACCGGCGACCCTAAAGGGGTGGTATACCATCATCGAGGCGCTTACCTGAATGCAATGAGCAATGTGGTCTCTTGGGATATGGGGCGTCACCCCAAGTACCTTTGGACCCTGCCGATGTTTCATTGTAATGGCTGGTGTTTCCCTTGGTCTTTGGCTGCGTCTGTTGGTACCAGTGTGTCCCTGCGCCATGTTCGTGAAGAGAAAATCTACGATCTAATTCGTGAAGAAAAGATCGATCATTTCTGCGGTGCTCCGATTGTTCTAAATATGCTGAATAACGCCCCTGATGAGTTCAAGCAAGGGATTGAGCACAAAGTTAAGGTGATGACCGCTGGTGCTGCACCGCCTGCTGCAGTCATACAAGGGATGGAGGAGATGGGGATTGATGTGACCCATGTCTATGGCCTGACAGAGACCTACGGCCCTTCAGTGCTGTGTGCATGGCACGATAAGTGGGATGACAACAGCATCGAAGAGAAAGCCCGTCTCAAAGCTCGCCAAGGCGTGAAAGCGCCTATGCTTGAAGACTTGATGGTGGCTGATCCGGATACCCTAGAACCTGTACCGCAAGATGGCGAAACCATCGGCGAGATCTTTATGCGCGGTAATCTTGTGATGAAAGGTTATCTAAAGAACAAACCGACTACGGATGCGTCCTTTGCTGGCGGCTGGTTCCACTCAGGAGACCTTGCGGTATGGCATGAGGATGGCTACATCGAGATAAAAGATCGCTCAAAAGATATCATTATCTCTGGCGGTGAAAATATCTCCTCGATTGAGGTTGAAGGCGTGCTTTATCGTCATCCTGACGTGTTGGAAGCGGCAGTGGTAGCTAAGCTCGACGATAAATGGGGCGAGGTGCCTTGTGCCTTTATCAAACCTAAGCCGGGTGCGAGTCTAACTGAGGCTGAAGTTATCGAGTTTTGCCGCTCCAATATGGCGCGTTTTAAAGCGCCGAAAGTGGTGGTGTTTGGAGAGCTCCCTAAAACATCGACCGGTAAGATACAGAAGTTTGTTTTACGCCAACGCGCCGAAGCAGAAGAATAGGCGCTGTATCCCTCTGCGCACTTTTCTTAAAGTGCGCAATTTTATCCAAGTATTAGTTTTGCTCATCCCTCTACACTGTAGTTAAGGAACCTACGAATAAGTCTCATACTTTCTCAGTGGGCTATAAAGCGACCAGATACGCGAAAGTCAGTGCAGTTAAATGTCGGTACCTTTGCAAGCTGACTGACAACGTAGATGGTCGTTTTAGAGCCCACCCTACGGGGCTTATAGAGTAACTGAATCGCTTTGTTAATGATTTTCGACAGGCAACCTGCATGCCTGTAATCATTGCCTCGCGCTTCAACTGCTCTGTAAGCCTGAGTCGTATAGGACTTGTTCGTAGGTTCCTTCAAGCTGCAGGCGATTTATACTAGCAAGAGCGGTGAAGAGTGATGAATCAGAATAACCAGTTCCAATACAGTAAAAGCGAGCATTTAGAACAAGTTACTGTTCTTAATGCTGCGATGAGCGATTTTTCTTATGGACGTCATGCCCATGAGGAGTATTCGTTCGGGGTTACGCTGACTGGTCGACAAGACTTTTTCTCCAGTGGTCAATTTCATCGTAGTCTCCCTGGCAATATTATCGTCTTTAACCCGGAAGAAGTGCATGACGGTCATTCCGGTATCGATGATAGATTGCAGTACCGCATGCTCTATGTGCACCCTGATCAGCTCGCACCTGTCTTCCAAGCCGCCGGTATCAAAAGCCAAGGCTTTCGTGTGGCGGATACACTGTTGGATGATGCCCAACTCCGTCAGCATATTCTGCAATTAGTTCAGCTGATCGAAGATCGCTCTGCAGATAAGCTGTGCCAAGAGTGCGAGCTTTATCAGATGGCAACGCGGATTACGCAGCTGTACGGCGAATGTCAGGCGGACCAAAAGGCTCGTCGTGTCGATAGCTTACTTCTGCGAGCACGGGATTTTATTAATCACAATCTACAAACTGATGTTTCGCTTGAAGAGTTGAGCCAACAAGCCAATCTCTCGAAGTATCATTTCCTGCGGATGTTTCGACAGCAATTTGGTATCACACCGCACCAGTATATTTTGAACTGCCGGATCAACCGCGCCCGTGAGGATTTGGAGAAGGGCAAAGCTCTGGATGATGTGGTGTTTGATTATGGCTTCAGCGATCTGAGTCACTTCAACCGGCGCTTCAAACCGATCTTTGGTATGACGCCCAAGCAATATCAGAAGCACTTTCTGAACGCTTAATTTCAAGGCTCCTCCGAGCCCCTTAAATCTCTCTTTTTAATCCGAGTTGATCACTATGGTTGAAATACTCCTGTACGCCTTTGGCGTGATGTACACCCCTGGTCCCTGCAATCTACTCAGCTTAAATGCCGGTATACATGGGCAGATTCGCTCGGCACTGGCGTTTAGTCTGGGTGTGGCCAGTGCGATGCTGGTGCTGTTTTTACTGTTTGGATATGTCGGCGCTTGGTTTATTACCGCGGGTTATGAGCTGTTTTTGAGTGCTGCTGGCAGCCTTTATATTCTCTACTTAGCTTACAAAGTGGCTCTGTCAGCCATGGCAATGACGGAAGTGAAAGCTAATCAGAACCCAATGAGCTTTAAAGAGGGGTTGATCCTTCAGTTGCTCAACCCTAAAGCGTTTATCGCGATCTTGCCGATAGTCTCGGTGCAGTTTCCGGCAGCCGAAATATCGGGATACGCTATTTTTGTCTGGTCGTTACTGTTATCCACAATGGCGTTTGGCGCGCCGAGTAGTTATCTGTTTATGGGTGCGCGATTAGGTAAGCTTATTCACAATCCACGCTACTTCCGTGGTTTAAACTGGGCGATGTCGTTACTGTTGGTGTATGTGGCGTTGGATATTGCTTATCAGCATATATTCCTGAAGCTAGCTTAGGGAGGATAGATCATCAGCAATTGGTTTGTGCGACCAGTTCGATGATTCTTATAGCATCTAAATCAAGGTTTTTAACCACATTGCTACCCATTTTCTTAAACTCTGGGCCTAAGATCATGGCGGGTGATACAGCGGCAGTCTCGCTTTGGGATTGTTGCTCCTTACTGAGTTGTTTTTGTCGCCAAGCGAGCGCTTCTGGGCTCCAATCATCGTAACTTTGGATATAAAAGCCCGCTTTTTCGAGTAGGCATTCTAATTCTGTTTGTGTGATTAGGTGAGAGTTGCTCGGCTCTCGCGCCCAAGGCACGGGAAAGTGCATTGCGCCGGTATTGGGTCCTTGGATAACTTCGTGTAGCAGTAAGCGGCCTTGTGGCTTTAAAACCCGTCGACATTCAAGCAATGCTTGCTGGCTATTGGGGATATTGAGCAGGCTATGCTGGAAGATAATCAGATCAAAGCTATCGCTGCAAAAGGGTAATTGCTGCGCATCGGAAGTGACCAGTTTAGGAGTATCAAAAGAGGGCAATAATTGTGATATTTGCTGGTGGGTTTGGTTAAATTCGTGGGTTATATCCAGCCCAACCACATTAATACGCAGTTCCGACTCGATTAAACGCATCAAACCGCCCAACCCAGAGCCAATATCTAATACTCGATTCGGCCTGCACAATTTTATTTGTTGCAGTAGCTTCTTGGAGGCTTTAATGCCGCCGATATGTAACTGATCGATAGGGGCCAATTGAAACGCAGTTGGCCCCTGTGGATAAGATAAGTGCAGTTGGCGGATGATCTGCTCGCCATCGAATGCTTGTGAATAGTGTTTATTAACCTCAGTCACGGCCTATTCCTGTATCTAATCTAATTCTCATCGAGCCCCAACTCTTCGATAGAGATCTCTCGCATCTTAAATTTCTGGATCTTGCCGGTGACGGTCATCGGGAAATTATCGACAAATTTAAAATAACGCGGGATCTTAAAGTGACTTATCGCTCCTTGGCAGAAGCTTTTCAGCTCGTCTTCAGTCACGTTGTCTGCTTGCGGTGTCAGTTTGATCCAAGCGACCAGTTCTTCACCAAATTGTGGATCGGGTACACCGGTGACTTGGACATCTGAAATCGCAGGGTGGGTGTAGAGAAACTCTTCGATCTCTTTTGGATAGATGTTTTCGCCTCCGCGAATCACCATATCTTTGATACGGCCGACAATCTGCACGTAACCCTCAGCATCCATAATGGCGAGATCGCCGGTATGCATCCAGCCTTGCGAGTCGATAGCATTGTTAGTTGCTTCTGGATTGTTCCAATATTTCAGCATCACGCTGTAGCCGCGGGTACATAGCTCGCCTACATCACCTCTTGGCTGAACTTCGCCTGTGGCTGGATCGATAATCTGGCTTTCGATATGCGGTTGGGTACGGCCTACAGTAGAGACGCGTTTATCAAAGGGATCATCGGCAGCCGTCTGGGTGGATACCGGGCTGGTTTCGGTCATGCCGTAGGCGATCTGGACCTCGTGCATATGCATTTTGGTATTGACCGCTTTCATTACCTCCGCAGGACAGATAGATCCGGCCATAATGCCGGTGCGCAGGCTACTCAAGTCATACTGCTCAAACTCAGGGTGTTCCATCTCTGCGATAAACATCGTTGGGACACCAAACAAGGCGGTCGCACGTTCTTCGGCCACTGCGGTGAGGACGGATTGCGGCTCGAAACCTTCGTCAGGGTAGATCATAGCCGCGCCATGGGTAATACAGCCTAAGTTACCCATCACCATGCCAAAGCAATGATAGAGCGGCACCGGAATAACTAAGCGATCCTGATCGGTGAACTTCATGCTTTCGGCAACAAAGAAGCCGTTATTCAAAATATTGTGGTGCGATAGCGCCGCCCCTTTCGGGAAGCCGGTTGTGCCGGATGTGTACTGGATATTGATCGGGTCGTGAATATCTAAGCTCGTCTGCACAGTGCTAAGTTGCTCGGCACTGATCTGATCTGCGTGATTTAGAAATTCCTGCCAGCACCAACTACCTGCTAACGCTTGCGAAGAAAGGCTGATCACGCCCTTGAGGTTAGGTAGCGTAGCAGAGGTTAATTGGCCGGCTTGCGCTGCTTTAAGTTCTGGAGCTAAAGAGTAGAGCATCTCCATATAGTTAGATGATTTAAAGCTCACAGCAGAGACCAGATACTTGGTGCCTGATTGGTTAAGCGCGTACTCCAATTCATGGGTGCGGTAGGCCGGATTGATGTTTACTAGAATCGCACCGATCTTTGCCGTCGCTAACTGAGTAATTGTCCATGCCGCACAGTTAGGGGACCAGATACCAACACGATCACCTTTCGAAACGCCTATCGCCAGAAATGCTCGTGCAGCCTGATCTACCTGTTGCTGTAACTGAGTGTAGGTCAGGCGAATATTCTGATGACGAACGATCAGTGCATCGTTATCTGGAAATTTTTCTGCCGTTAAATCAAATTGATCACCAATGGTGATATCCAATAAGGGCTCGGTTTTAGAGCCTTGAGTGTAACTGTGTAGATCGGACATGTTGGATAAACCTTTTCTATTTTTGTTGTTAGGTCTATGTGTATTTCAAGCTGAGTATTAACGATGCTGGCTGTGGTATTCCAGATTGGGTTGCATATCCACAGCGCTCGCGACTCGATTGGTCATGTTGTAGAAACCTGCGATGTTGGCGATATCCCAGATATCTTGATCACTAAAACCGGCATCTCTTAGCTGTTGGCGGTCATCTTCATTCATGCGGTGGGGTGATTCGGTCAGCTTCACGGAGAAATCGAGCATAGCGATGTGTCGTTCTGAGAGTTTGGCGACACGGTAGTTCATCACCAGCAGTTCTCCGAGGGTCGGCTCTTGAGAGTATTCACGCACAGCAGCGCCATGCGCGACCTGGCAGTAGTAGCAAGCGTTACTGGCAGAAACAGCGACCGCGATCATCTCTTTTTCCAAATTGCTGAGACCGCTTTTGCCTAGCATTAACTCGTTATACAAGCTGGAAAAAGCTTCTAACTGAGCGATGTTGTGGCTGTAAGCTTTCAGCACGTTAGGGATTAAGCCCAGCTTTTCTTCGCATAAAGCGAAGTACTTCTGGAACACTTCTGGAAGTTGATCTTGTGAAGGCAGAGGCAGATCTAACGCCGTAAGGTGAGACGGTTGTGGATTCATGTTATTTCTCAAATAGATGATTTAGGAGTGAGGGCTAGGGCGACTTTAGAGCCGTTACTGCGTTGCAGTTGCTGGCTGATCCAGTGGCTCACTTTTATGAGTTCGTCCAGTTGCACGCCAGTTTCTATGCCGAGGCCATTGAGCATATAGAGCACATCTTCGGTGGCGACATTACCTGATGCCCCTTGGGCATAAGGGCAGCCACCTAAGCCTGCGACAGAGGTATCGATGACACTGACCCCTTCTTCAAGCACCGCATAGATATTGGCTAGAGCTTGGCCGTAGGTGTCGTGGAAGTGTGCGGCTAATTTTGAAACGGGTATTTCTTTGGTTACGGCTTCTATCAGCCTTTTAGCCTTCAATGGTGTACCGGTGCCGATTGTGTCGCCTAGAGATATCTCATAGCACCCCATTTCAATCATCTCTTTACAGACAACCGTGACCTGTTCAGCGGATATTTCACCGGTATAAGGACAACCCATCACCGTGGAAACATATCCTCTGACAGGGATATTGTTGGCGTTAGCTTTTTCGATCAGCGGCGCAAACCTTTCAAGGCTTTCGGCTATAGAGCAGTTAATATTTTTTTGCGTAAACGCTTCAGAAGCGGCGGTAAATACCGCAACTTCATCAACCTCTGTGTTGAGTGCTTTATTTAAGCCAGTTAGGTTGGGGGTGAGTGCGGCATAAGTGGTGTCTGGATGACGCTGAATACCCATCATCACTGCACTGGCGTCAGCCATTTGTGGAACCCACTTAGGAGAAACAAAACTTGTGGCCTCAATATGACTTAAACCTGCACTGGACAGCGCATTGATCAGATCGATCTTAATATCAGTCGGAATAATATCGCCGGGCTCATTTTGTAAGCCATCACGAGGCCCTACCTCGACCAATTTGACCTGCTTCGGCAACGTCATGATGCGGCTTCCTCTTCGGAGAATTCCAACTCGAGCAGTTCCGCACCTTCTTCGACTAGATCCCCTGCGGCAAAGAAGACTTCACTGACTTTACCTGCATGAGGAGCTGAAATACTGTGCTCCATCTTCATCGCTTCCATGATCACTAAGGCTTCGCCGGCTTGTACCGATTGCCCTTGTTCAACTAAAACCTCAACGACGACACCGTTCATGGGTGCGGTGAGAGAGTGATCGGCTTTCCCTTGCTCAGAAACGTGCGTGGTTTGATGCAAACTGCATCGGAAGCTGAGGTCGTGATGAAACAGGTGAAGCTCATTACCATCACGGAAAAAGTGCATCTGTAGCTGTTGATCATCAACTTGAACCCGAAGTTGATCATCCTGCTGCGCTAGGCTGATGTTGTACTGCTGCTCATCAACAGTAACGAGTTCTGTCTCTGACCGTTGTTCGATATTTATGTCATGAATGGCTTCACCCTCCTGTAGCTGAAGGCTTCGAATCGACGGGATATTCAAGCGCCAGTTACACAATGCCGTAAACGGAGAAGGGTGAGCATGACGATCAGATTGGTCTTGAGTTTCTAACTGCCCAAACAGACTCGCTGCGATGGCGAGATAGAGTGAACTGTCTATGACTGGCTCGGCAAAGAGCAGATCGTAGTGGCGTTCGATAAAACCAGTATCTAAGTCGAGATCTGCAAAAGGTTGTGCAGATGCTAGATCTCTTAAGAACTTCAGATTGGTTTTTAAACCGGCAATACGGTATTCCGATAATGCTCGATTCAGACGCAAAATTGCGGCATTGCGATCTTCACCCCAAACAATCAGCTTCGCGATCATAGGATCATAATATGGGCTGACCTCATCACCGTTGCGAACACCACTGTCGATGCGGACACAGTCGGATTCTTCGGGTGTGGATAAGTATTTTAAAGTGCCTGTCGCCGGCAGAAAGTCGTGCGCAGGGTCTTCGGCGTAGATACGGGTTTCGATCGCATGCCCCTTGGCTTTGATCTGATCTTGAGATAGCGGAAGTTTTGCTCCTGCGGCGATCGCCAATTGCCACTCTACGAGGTCGACGCCGGTGACGTACTCGGTTACAGGGTGCTCTACCTGAAGGCGGGTGTTCATCTCCATAAAATAGAATGAACCATCGGTGTCGTATAAAAACTCGACCGTACCTGCACCGACATAGTCGATGGCTTGAGCTGCGCGCACAGCC
Organism: Neptuniibacter sp. QD34_54; assembly: GCF_047778055.1. Classification (GTDB taxonomy): domain Bacteria; phylum Pseudomonadota; class Gammaproteobacteria; order Pseudomonadales; family Balneatricaceae; genus Neptuniibacter. Next base: position 80,140 of record NZ_CP180546.1, read on the forward strand.
GCTTCACCCATGGCCTTGCGGGTTTCGTCCGCTAAATTAGGGGCGGGTGCTTCCTCTATGATCTTCTGGTGACGACGCTGGATAGAGCAGTCGCGATCGGCGAGATAAACACCATTGCCATGCTGATCACAAAAGACCTGCACTTCGATATGACGCGGTTGCTCCAAATAGCGCTCAATCAGCATATCGGGGTTAGCAAAAGAGTTTTGAGCTTCTCGCTGCGCGGCTTGTAGGGCGCTATCGAATTCATCCACAGAGCGAACCACACGCATCCCTTTACCACCCCCGCCAGCCACCGCTTTTAGCAACTGTGGATAACCGCAGTCTATCGATGCTTGTTTTAGGCGTTGTGGATCTTGATCGTCTTCATGGTAACCCGGAACTAAAGGCACATCGGCTTTAGACATAATCGCTTTGGCCGCGGACTTAGAGCCCATAGAGGTGATTGCGCTGGCTGGTGGGCCGATAAAGGTAATGCCGTGGCGTTCCAACTCAGTTGCAAACTCAGCATTCTCAGATAAGAAACCATAGCCTGGGTGTACCGCTTCAATTCCGGCTGTACGGCTGATCTCTAGGATCTTATCTGTACGCAGATAACTCTCAGCACTAGGAGCTGGGCCGAGTAGATAGGCCTCATCAGCCATCTGAACATGCTTGGCCTTGGCGTCTACTTCGGAGTAAACCGCAACGCAGCGAATACCTAAACTCTGTGCCGTTTTAATTACACGACAGGCGATCTCACCGCGGTTAGCGATTAAGATTTTCCGCGGTAGTGTCGTCGATTGTGTTTCGCTCATGACTCTACCCACTCTGGCTTTCGTTTTTCTAAAAAGGCGCTGAGCCCCTCTTGGCCTTCGGGACTGACTCTTATCTCGGCGATCCGTCTGGCTGTGTCGGTGATCAGATGAATATCGATATGACTATCACTGACGGCAGCAACTAAATGTTTGGCAGCGGCCATCGCCAACGGGCTGTTTTGCAGCAACTGATTGATCAATTGGTGGCAGCTATCATCGAGCAGCTCGGTTGTGGCCACGACTTGGTGAACCAGACCGTAATGATGGGCATCGCAGGCAGAAAAGGATTCGGCGCTGATCATATAGCGTCGAGCCTGCCTTGAGCCCATTGCACGGATCACATAAGGGGAGATCACTGCGGGAATCAGGCCAATTTTGACCTCACTCAGGCAGAACTGACTCTGTTCGGTGGCGATTACGAAATCACAACAGGCAGCCAAACCTACCGCACCACCGTAAGCTGCGCCTTGCACTAAACAGATCGTAGGTTTGCTGAGGATATCTAGTTGATGCATCAAAGCGGCTAACTGCTTTGCATCATCAAAGTTGTCGTCATAGCTGTTTTTGGCCATACGCTTCATCCAGCCAAGATCGGCACCGGATGAAAAGTTCTTACCTTCAGACCGTAGGACCAACACGCGTACTTCTGGGTCTTTATCGCAGGCCTCTAAATGACCTAACAATTGCGAGATGATCTGATCGTCAAAAGCGTTATGCACTTCAGGTTTGTTAATCACGAGATGCGCTACGCCTTGGGCTTTATTCAATAACACTACTGGCTTAGTCATAGTCGCCTCCTTACATCCGGAAGATGCCAAATTTACTATCTTCAATTGGCTGATTGAGGGCTGCTGATAGGCTCATTGCAACCACTTCACGGGTTTGAGCGGGATCGATTACACCGTCATCCCAGAGTCGCGCACTGGCGTAATAGGGGTGACCTTGTTGTTCATATTTCTCGATAATCGGTTGCTTAAAAGCGGCCTCTTCTTCGGCGCTCCAGGTTTGATTATTGCGCTCAAGTTGGTCGCGTTTAACTGTGGATAAAACCCCTGCGGCTTGCTCGCCACCCATCACTGAGATTCGGGCGTTAGGCCACATCCACAGGAAGTTAGGGCTATAACCGCGACCACACATACCGTAGTTGCCTGCGCCAAAAGAGCCGCCAATCAAAACTGTGATTTTAGGTACGTTGGCACAAGCCACTGCGGTCACCATTTTGGCACCGTGTTTGGCGATCCCTTCGGATTCGGCTTTCTCGCCCACCATAAAACCGGTGACATTCTGCAAGAACAGCAGTGGAATCTTGCGTTGGCAGCAGAGCTCGATAAAGTGCGCGCCTTTCTGAGCAGAATCGCTGAATAATATCCCGTTATTGCCGATGATGCCGACAGGATAGCCACAAATGTGCGCAAACCCCGTTACTAAGGTTGTGCCAAATTGTTGCTTGAATTCATCGAAATTTGAGCCATCGACGATCCGGGCAATCACCTCGCGGACATCAAACGGCTTTTTCAGATCGGTACCGACCACGCCATAGATCTCCTCTTCGTTATAAAGCGGAGGCTGCGGTGTTTGTAGTTGTAAGTTGGTTTGTTTAACGCGGTTGCTATTGGCGATACAGCGTCTGGCGAGTTGCAGTGCATGGGCATCATTATCGGCGTAGTAATCGGCGACCCCAGAGACTTTACAGTGCACGTCTGCGCCACCGAGTGCTTCTGCGGTTACGACTTCACCTGTGGCAGCTTTAACCAAGGGTGGACCGGCTAGGAAAATCGTACCTTGATCACGGACAATGATGGATTCATCAGCCATGGCTGGCACATAAGCGCCCCCAGCGGTACATAACCCCATGACGACGGCGATTTGAGGGATACCTTTGGCAGACATCCGTGCTTGGTTGTAGAAGATGCGGCCGAAATGATCGCGATCGGGAAACACTTCATCCTGTTGAGGCAGGTTAGCGCCACCAGAATCAACCAAGTAGATGCAGGGCAGATTGTTCATCTCTGCGATCTCTTGCGCACGCAGATGTTTTTTTACCGTCAGAGGGAAGTAAGTACCGCCTTTGACCGTGGCATCATTGGCTACAATCATGCAGTCTTGGCCGCACACTTGGCCGATACCGGCGACTGCGCCCGCCGCTGGAATGTTATCCTCGTATACCTGATAAGCCGCGAGTTGGCCTATCTCTAAAAAGGCTGAGCCCGGGTCTAACAGTTGATCGATACGCTCGCGCGCCAGTAACTTACCGCGTGCTCTATGGCGCTCCTGATATTCAGGGCCACCGCCTTGCGCAATTACTGCAACTTTATCTTTTAGATCAGTCACCGCCGCGCGCATTTCGCGTTGGTTGGTTTTAAATGACTCTGCCTGTGTATTTATTGTTGTGTGCAGAACAGCCATAGATAGTCTCCTAGTCGCCTGTTGATGGCTTACTTATTCATAAACAGCTCACGACCGATAAGCATTCGGCGTATCTCTGAGGTACCTGCTCCTATTTCGTAGAGCTTGGCATCACGGAGTAAACGGCCGGTTGGAAATTCATTGATATAACCGTTACCACCCAATAGCTGGATCGCATCCAGTGCCATTTTGGTTGCAGTTTCGGCGGTGTAGAGGATCACCCCAGCGCAATCTTTACGGCTGGGTTCTCCGCGCATCGCTGCTTGGGCAACGCTGTAGGTGTAGGCCTTGCTGGTGTTCATCAGGGTGTACATATCGGCGATCTTGCCTTGTACGAGTTCGAATTCGCCGATCGCTTGGCCAAACTGATTTCGATCACGAATGTAAGGGACTGCGATATCCATCGCCGCAGCCATAATCCCCAAGGGACCACCGGCTAACACTAAGCGCTCGTAATCCAATCCGCTCATCAGCACACGAGTACCACCGTTGAGTTCACCTAAAATGTTCTCTTTCGGTACTGGGCAATCTTCGAAGACCAGTTCACAAGTGTTTGAACCACGCATCCCGAGTTTGTCGAGCTTCTGATGACGAGAGAAGCCTGGGTAATCGCGTTCGACGATAAACGCGGTAATCCCTTTAGCACCTGCGTTGGGTTCGGTCTTGGCGTAGATCACATAAGTGTTGGCGTCGGGGCCATTGGTGATCCACATCTTGTTGCCGTTCAGCAGGTAGTGATCGCCATTATCGCGGGCATGTAGTTTCATGGAGACCACATCAGAACCCGCATTGGGCTCGGACATCGCCAATGCACCGACATGTTCACCGCTGATCAATTTCGGCAGGTACTTTTGCTTTTGCTCTTCGGTACCGTTGCGATGAATCTGGTTAACACACAGATTGGAGTGAGCACCGTAAGAGAGGGCAACGGACGCGGAGGCACGGCTGATCTCTTCCATAGCGATTACATGCGCCAAATAGCCCATATCGACACCGCCATATTCCTCTTTAGCTGTGATACCGAGCAGGCCCATATCACCGAACTTGCGCCATAGATCCTGAGGAAACTCATTATCCTTATCGATCTGTTCCGCTCTTGGCGCTATCTCCTGTGCAGCAAAATGGTTTATTTGCTCACGCAACATATCCAATGTTTCACCAAGGCCAAAATTCAGGCTGGAATACTGTGAGATCATAGTCGTACCCTTGTTACCGGTGTGTCGATTTATCCACAGATCACTCAAGGACCAAGTGCAGGGATGAACGATTAACCGGCTCTTTGTTGTTTTTGTTTTAGTTCGAGCAATGTTTCATGGCAGCGGAGTTCAGCGTTATCTAACTCCTGCTGCAAAATCGCGATATCTTGAAGCTGCTGTTCCAACTCCGAGCGCTTTTCATTAATTTTCTCCAACAGCAGAGTGAGCTGTTTTTCGCTTCCAGTCAGCGTTTCATCCCACAGCGAAAAAAGCTCCCGGGTTTCCGCTAGAGAAAACCCAAGACGTTTGCCGCGTAGTATCAGCTTTAAGCGCACACGATCTTGTGTGCTGTAGATACGTGTTTGCCCGCGTCGCGTCGGAAAGAGCAGCTGCTGATCCTCATAGAAACGGATGCTTCGCGTGGTTAACGCGAACTCTTTCGCTAGCTCGCTGATGGAATAAGTCTGTTTGCTATTCATAAAAATCCGCTGTTTTTGACTCTTTACAGATTAAGCAAAGTTTACGTTCACGTAAAGGTCAATAAAGGAATTCCTGTATTTTTGTAAATATTTTAACCGCTTTTGTAAGTTGCTGAAAAATATAAACTAAATCGTAAATCTATCGTTTTTTGCAGTGCGACTACGACTAAAGTTGTACTGGATTTTATGTAGGGGTAATTGCTAGGTTGGGCGACAGCTTATCAGCATTTAGCCGTATTTTTAGGTTGTTGCGCTGGTTAAATAAAAATAAAAAACAGCGAGGATCAGAGTCTGCATGAGTGTCGATTATGTACTGCAAACCTCAGATTTGATTAAAGAGTTTAAAGGCTTTACTGCGGTAGATAAGGTCAACTTGAATGTCGAGCGTGGCAGCATTCACGCCTTGATCGGGCCTAATGGTGCCGGTAAGACGACCGTATTTAATTTGTTGACCAAATTTTTAATCCCAACGTCCGGTCAAATTCTTTTTAATGGCGAAGATATCACCCAGATGCGTTCCGCCGAGATCGCACGTAAAGGGGTGATCCGTTCTTTCCAGATCTCTGCGGTGTTTCCACATCTAACGGTGTTGGAGAACGTCCGTATTGCCCTTCAACGTAAAGAGGGCAACAGCTTTCATTTTTGGAAGTCTGACAAAGTCTTAGACAAGCTTAATGGCCGTGCGATGGAGCTTCTTGAGTCGGTAGGTCTTCAAGACCATGCGAACTCCGTGACCGTCGATCAGCCTTATGGTCGTAAACGTGCTTTGGAGATCGCCACCACATTAGCCCTAGATCCAGAACTGATGTTATTGGATGAACCGACTCAGGGTATGGGCCACGAAGATGTTGAAGTGGTGTCGGACCTGATCAAACAGGTTTCCAAAGATCGCACCATTTTGATGGTTGAGCACAACCTGCATGTGGTTTCCAAACTGGCGGACCGTATCTCTGTTCTGCAGCGTGGCGCGATTCTTACCGAAGGGGATTACGCAACGGTATCAGCCGATCCACGTGTTAAGGAAGCTTACCTCGGTGTTGCTGCGGATGAAGGGCCTGAAGCTGTCAAGCCTGCTGAAACCTCTCCTGAGAAAGAGGAGGTTGTGGCATGAGCTTAGGTGGTAATGAAAAACTCCGTATCAGTGACCTGCACTCCTTCTACGGCGAATCTCACATTCTGCACGGCATCGATATGCATGTTATGCAGGGTGAGCTAGTAACGCTATTGGGTCGTAATGGTTCAGGCCGTTCAACCACGCTGCGCTCGATCATGAATATGGTGGGCCGTCGTAGTGGCAGCATCAATGTTAATGGTCGCGAAACCATCGATATGCCGGCGCATAAAATCGCGCATCTAGGTATGGGCTTCTGCCCAGAAGAGCGCGGTATCTTTTCCAGTTTAAACGTGGAAGAAAACCTGATGCTGCCGCCGACGGTGCGCAGTGACGGCATGAGTGTCGAAGAGATCTATGAAATCTTCCCCAACCTGTATGAACGGCGCACCAGCCAAGGCACACGCCTATCTGGTGGTGAACAGCAGATGTTGGCTTTAGCTCGTATCTTGCGTTCGGGCGCAAATATCTTGTTGCTCGACGAGATCACCGAAGGTTTAGCGCCGGTGATTGTGCAGAAGTTGGGTGAGGTTCTAACCAAGTTAAAAGAACGCGGATTGACCATCTTGTTGGTAGAGCAGAACTTCCGTTTTGCCGCACCGATTGCGGATCGTCATTACGTGATGGAACACGGTCATATCGTGGAAGAAGTTCACAAACATGAGCTGACCGAGAAAACAGAATTACTAAATACCTATTTAGGTGTTTAACAGCCTTGAGGAGCCTATGAATAAGCCTTTTACAGGCCTGCGCTTAGGTTCCTGAATGTCCAGAGGCTAAGTGAATGACCCGAAGATGTGCTGGGTTAAACCACAAAGCATCAAACTTTGAATAAAAATAAAAAACTCTATCGGGAGAAAATGCGATGAAATCAATGAAGAAATCTCTGCTGACAGCGGCAATTGCCTCTACATTCGCAGTAACAGGGGTGCAAGCGGCAGGTGTATCAGACGACAAAGTCAAAATCGGTGTACTAGCCGATATGGGCGGTGTTTATGCTGATATCTGTGGTGCAGGCTGTGTTACAGCAGTAGAGATGGCGGTTGAAGATTTTGGCGGTACGGTACTAGGTAAACCAATTGAAGTGGTAAGTGCCGACGACCAGAACAAACCAGATATCGGTTCTGCAAAAGCGCGTGAATGGGTAGAAAGCCAAGGCGTTGATGCGGTTACAGGTCTGGTAGCTTCTTCAGTAACAGGTGCGGTAACTAAAGTGCTAACAGACAACAAAAAAGTTGCTCTGATCGCTACTTCTGCATCTCATGCGTTCACCACTAAGGCGTGCTCACCTTACAACGCTCACTGGACTTACAACGTAGTTGCGCTAGCTAACGGTACGGTAAAACCAATGGTAGCTGCAGGTAAGAAGAAGTGGTTCTTCATCACCGCGGACTACGCTTTCGGTCATGCCCTAGAGAAAGTAGCAACCGGCGTAATTAACTCTAATGGCGGTGAAGTGGTAGGCGCCGTGCGTGCTCCACTAGGTACAACCGACTTCTCCTCTTACGTTCTTCAGGCGCAATCTTCAGGCGCAGACGTAGTGGCGCTAGCCAATGCGGGTGCTGATTTCGTTAACTCCCTAAAAACAGCAGCTGAGTTCGGTCTAACTGAAACAACTGATGTTGCAGGTTTGTTGGTATTTACTCACAACGCGAAAGCGCTAGATCCAGAAATTTCTGGCGGTATGAAACTAACAACAGGTTTCTACTGGGATATGGATGATGAAACACGTGCTTGGTCTAAACGCTTTAAAGAGCGTCACGGCTCTATCCCAGCAATGGGTCAGGCGGGTGCTTACTCTATGACGATGCACTACCTAAACGCGATCAAAGAAGCGGGTACGGATGATGCTGATGCGGTAATGGCGAAGATGAAGGCGAACAAGCCGAACGATTTCTTCGCGCGTAACGCTCATCTACGTGCGGATGGTCGTATGGTGCATGACATGTATCAGGTACGTATCAAAACATCCAAAGAGCGTAAAAACGAAGACGATATCTTCGCAATTGAGCAGGTTATCCCAGGTGAAGAAGCATTTGGTCCGATGATGGATAAGTGTAACTTCCTGGCTGCCAAATAAGGCGCTTGTATGACGAGGGGGGCGGCTTTCGCCTCTCTCACAGTAAGTCAGAGTTTTGAGCTATTCGTAGTTCTATATAGCTCTCTTAGCGGATTGTAAGTACCGGTTAGCTACAAATGTATCTGTGGCGCAGTTGCCGGTTAGGGGTGGAGAGTTATGGCAACATTCCTCGATATAAATCTCTTTGGCCTATTTGGTCAATTGCTGGTGGGCCTGATTAACGGCTCATTCTATGCATTACTCAGTCTGGGTTTAGCAATTATTTTCGGACTGTTAAAAATCATTAACTTCGCGCAGGGCGCGCTCTATATGCTGGGTGCTTTCTTTGCGTGGATGGCTCTTAACTATATGGGCATTAACTATTGGGTCGCGCTAATTCTCGTTCCGATCGCCGTGGGCTTTATCGGCATTTTGATGGAGCGTTTTCTGCTGCGTCCAATTGCCAATGAGGATCACCTCTACAGTTTGCTGCTGACCTTCGGTTTAGCGCTGATTCTTCAGGGGGCGTTTACCCACCTGTTTGGTTCCTCGGGTATGTCCTATGCAATTCCAGAAGAGCTGAAAGGCGGTAACCGTCTGCCATTTATGTATCTGCCAAATTATCGTGCTTGGATCATTATCGCGTCGATCATTGTCTGCGCCGGTACTTGGTACATGATTGAGAAAACAAAGCTGGGTGCCTACCTGCGTGCAGGTACTGAGAACCCGCAGTTGATGCAGGCATTTGGTATCAACGTACCTTTGATTGTCACTCTGACCTTTGGTTTTGGTGTCGGCTTAGCTGGCTTTGCCGGTGTCATGGCCGCGCCGGTGTATTCGGTATCACCCGATATGGGTTCCAACATGCTGATCGTAGTATTCGCCATCGTGGTAATTGGCGGTATGGGATCGATCGGTGGCGCAATCCTGACCGGTTTAGGTATGGGGGTTGTGGAAGGCCTGACGAAGTACTTTTACCCCGAAGCCTCGACCACCGTTATTTTTGCGGTGATGGTGATTGTATTGCTAACCAAGCCTGCGGGCTTATTTGGTAAAGAAGCCTAGGAGACGTGACGATGAAAATAAGTAAAACAATGATTGCACTGGTCGTCCTTGGATTGATTGCTCCTTACGTGCTTTACCCTGTGTTTGTTATGAAAGTGCTCTGTTTCGCACTGTTCGCTTGCGCATTTAACCTGTTGTTGGGTTATGTGGGTTTGCTCTCTTTCGGCCACGCTGCGTTCTTAGGAACTGGCGGCTACATTACCGGTTATTTGATGATGGAAACCGGTGTGACACCCGAGTTAGGTGTGTTGGGTGGAACCTTAGCAGCGGCTTTACTGGGTGCTGTATATGGCAAGTTGGCGGTGAAACGTGAAGGTATCTACTTTGCCATGGTCACGCTGGCGTTAGCGCAGTTAGCTTTCTTCGTTTACCTACAAGCACCGTTTACCGGTGGTGAAGATGGAATGCAGGGCGTTCCTCGTGGACATCTGTTCGGGTTTATTGACCTGAGCGATAACATGAGTATGTATTACTTCGTGTTTGCCATCTTCCTGTTTGGTTTCTGGTTGGTAAATCGCACGATCCACTCACCGTTTGGTCAAATCCTTAAAGCGATCCGTGAAAACGAAGCGCGTGCGGTATCTCTTGGTTACAACGTTAATGACTACAAATGGGCTGCATTTGTAATCTCGGCTGCACTAGCAGGGCTTGCCGGTTCGACGAAAACCTTAGTGTTCCAGCTGGCTTCTCTGACCGATGCTCATTGGCATATGTCCGGTGAGGTGGTGTTGATGACCTTGCTAGGCGGTATGGGCACGATCTTTGGTCCAATCGTAGGTGCCGGTGCGGTTGTAACTATCCAGAACTACTTGTCCGGTGGTGAGTTGGGTAACTACATCCACATCATCATGGGCTTTATCTTCGTGATCTGCGTACTAGCGTTCCGTAGCGGTATTGTTGGTGAAGTGCAGAAATTCATGAAAAAGAACTTTAGCTAAACTTAAACCAAAGGGGATTTATACGATCCCCTTTTTTGTCTCTGTAAGTTGACGTTAACGTCAATATTAGAAAGTTATGAAGGTGGAAATATGAGTCAGGATGCAGTCGTTATTGTAAGTGCCGCGCGTACCCCAATGGGTGGCATGATGGGATCGTTAAGCGATGTTCGCGCTCCCGATCTATGTGCTACTGCGATCAAAGCTGCAATTGAGCGTGCGGGCGTTGCTGCGGCTGATGTCGATGAAGTGGTAATGGGCTGTGTTTTGCCTGCTGGTTTAGGTCAGGCGCCTGCTCGACAAGCATCACGTGCTGCAGGTATTCCCGATGCTGCCGGGTGTACCACCATTAATAAGATGTGTGGCTCGGGTATGAAGGCGGTGATGTTGGCTCATGATCAGATCTTAGCAGGTTCGGCTTCTATCATGGTCGCTGGTGGTATGGAGAACATGAGTCAGTCTCCATATCTGCTGCCAAAAGCCCGTGAAGGCATGCGTATGGGTCACGGCAAGGTGATCGATCATATGTTCTTCGATGGCTTAGAGGACGCTTATGAAGGCGGCTTAATGGGCTCGTTTGCGCAAAAGAGTGCGGACGATTTCAATGTTACCCGTGAAGCGATGGACGACTTTGCGATCGGTTCTCTAGAAAAAGCGATTGCTGCAATTGCAGCCGGTGAGTTTGTCGAAGAGATCGCACCAGTGACGATTACAACGCGTAAAGGCGAAGTGGTTGTCGATACCGATGAGCAGCCAGGTAATGCCCGGATCGATAAAATCCGTAGCCTGAAACCAGCCTTCAAAAAAGACGGCACGGTGACTGCTGCCAACTCCAGCTCGATCTCCGATGGTGGCTCGGCCCTCTTGCTGATGAAAGAGTCCGAGGCGAAAGCTCGCGGTCTAACCCCGCTAGCTAAAATCGTGGCTCACTCCACTCATGCACAGTTACCAGCTGAATTTACCATTGCACCGATTGGTTCGATCCAGAAAGCGTTGGATAAAGCGGGTTGGTCGAAAGAGGACGTAGATCTATTTGAGATCAACGAAGCTTTTGCTGTGGTTTCTATGCTGGCGATCACCGAACTCGGTCTTGATGCAGACAAAGTGAATGTCCGTGGTGGGGCGTGTGCACTGGGTCACCCGATCGGCTCAAGTGGCTCCCGCATTATGGTGACGTTGCTGCATGCGCTGAAACAGAAAGGCCTGAAGCGCGGTATCGCCTCGCTTTGCATTGGTGGTGGCGAAGCGACAGCGGTCGCGGTTGAGATGCTTTAATCTCTGCTTAACATCTTAGCCATTGGTGCAATACGCTTCGCTATTGCATCTTACCTATTGTACAGTTGAGCTCTTTTGTAATGGGGCGGGTTATTGCCCTAACAGTTTTTGAATAGGGTGGTGCTGTATGAGTCAAAAAGAAAAGGCGATGGATACGTATAAAATGGCAGACGAGTTTATCGATCTGGCTAACCGTATGTTGACTGCTGAAGGTAAAGAACTTGAAGATGTAGGTGCAGCTATTCGTTACGCTGCAGCACGTTTTAGCTCCCACGAAGTAGCATATCGTTCAAGCGATCTAGCGGCTGAAAAGAAAGACGCAGTAGATTGGTATACCGGCCACTTTAACGAAATGCTAAACGAAAACTTCGACCAGCATATCGAACACATTGCAGCTGAAAAAGAGAAAGCTGCGGCTGAAAACCACTAAGCTATTTCGCTTCAGTAAGGTGCAATAGCAAAGCGTATTGCGCCTTAATTAGCGTAATGGTAGCCATGGTTGTAGGGTGTAATAGCGGAGCGTATTACACCAAATAATACGGAGACAAAGGATGTCTAATTACCGTAGAGCATGGATGTCAGGCGGTACTTTTTTCTTTACCGTAAATCTGTACCGTAGAGATACAGATCTGTTGGTAACCCACATAGCAGTATTACGTGAGGCGATAGCTCATGTTGCCAAACATTACCCCTTCACTATTCATGGTTGGGTTGTCCTACCTGATCATTTGCATGCATTAATAAGTCTTCCTCCAAACGACCACAACTACCCATTACGTTGGCGTCTAATCAAAAGTTATTTTTCCAAGAGTATCCCTAATCAAGAATCTCGTTCTGAAAGTCGTGAAAAACGAGGTGAACGGGGAATTTGGCAACGTAGGTATTGGGAACATATGATTCGAGATGAGCAAGATTTTAAGGCTCATATGGATTACATCCACATTAACCCCGTTAAACACGGATTAGTAACTAGGGTTAAAGAGTGGCCTTATTCAACATTCCATCGTTTGGTCGAAAGTGGATATTATGAAGAAAATTGGGGTATTAGCCACTTTGCCGATATTTTGAATTACCAAGATTGAATTGTTGAAGTACTGGCAAAGTGTGTACATCCGTTAAAAATCTAAAACGGTGTAATACGCTCCGCTATTACACCCTACGCGCTAACACTTGAAGTAGATGGAGTTATAAAGAGTAAACAATGAAATTAATGAGCGTACTTTTTCTGAGTATTGGGCTGCTATATGGTTGCTCCAATCATGATTCAGCTTTTGATCCGCTGGAAACGATAGTTAAGAAAAACAGACTCAATGAATCTGAGGTGGTTTATCTTTATATGTATAGTTATGAAGCTGAATACAAAGCTCTTGTAACTAGTGACCTTGGGTTTTGTGCAGATGGAAAAATAAAGTATCTAGCTTTCTCAACATTTGACGAATCTACAGAAGCTGAATTTGTTTCTATGCTAGATGAGAAATATCGGCAATGTTATTTTATTTTTTATGGCTCAGATAAAGCTGTTAACGAAGTCTCAAAGTACTTTGATCAAGGTATCTTTGTCGCAGGAGACTTAAAAGAAAATTCAAGAATTAAATCTAATTACGATAAGGCTGTAGAGCAGGTTAAGTATAAAAATCAGGGAAATATTTAAAAGCTCTTAGGGCGCAATAGCGAAGCGTATTGCGCCTTACATGTTTTCATTATTGCTTCAGTTTCCTGCCTTGGCTTACGCTCAAGGCATCATTTCGATGTGGAATCTCAAAAATGAAGAGTGTAATCAAACTGCTGGGCTTGGCGTTGTTCTCTCTGGCATTTCCAGTCCAAGCTGATAACCATAAGCTAAGTATTTTGACATGGAATGTATGGTTTGATGACCGCAGTGGTCAACGCCGGTATCCATTGATTCTGGATGAAATATACCAGCAGAATGCTGATATTGTTGCCCTTCAGGAAGTGACTCCCAAGTTCATCGGTCTGTTAGAAAAACACCGACTAAATGAACGTTACCATTTAAGCGTTTCATCGCAGATAAGCAGATACCAAAACGTAACCCTGACTAAGGTTCAGCCTGAGAACCGTGAGGTCATAAACCTAACTTCTGCTATGGGCCGCAAGGCTTTGATGGTTCACCTGAAAACTAATGATAACTGTGATGTAGTCGTCGCTAATCTGCACCTTGAAAGCCCACTAGACAGTTCTGAACTCCGAGTCGAACAGATTCAGAAAGTCGTCGAAGCGCTTCCATCGGATCATCTGGCGATTTTGGCGGGGGACTTTAATTTTGGGAATAAGGCTATAGAAGAGAATGCTGCACTTCATTCATTCTATGATGCTGCAAACTCCGATGAGTGGATCAATACCCCGACATACGATGTTGATCTGAACTTATGGGCCAAGAAAACTAAATTTTGGTTTGAAGATAGTCGACGACTGGATCGAATATATCTGAATACCCCAAACGCCTTGGAGCAGAAATATACCCTAGTTGGCCAGATTGGAATGGGAAAAGAACAATTCCTTTCTGACCATTACGGCGTGAAATTCAGTTTTGGTTTAAACGAAGCTCAAATAGATAAGTTCTGTAGTAAGTAGGGTGCAATAACGCAGTTATTACACCCCGCAGCTTAACTCTTATGGTAAGTGATGGTCTTGTTTATGTATTTGTGCAAACGGTCTTCACACACGCCCAACGCTTTTTTGCCATTTTTAAGAACTAAGTTTGTGTATTTTTGGCGATCTTCAGCAGTGACTGATTTGTAGATATTGTTTAAGGCTGCTCGGCTTTTATCCATATGGGATAGAAAAACGACGCACCTAGCTTGGTCCTGAGATATCTTTGTATAGCCAATAATTTCATTCACTTCGCTCAAGCTAGGGCCTTCCCAATCACATACACCCCTATCACGCATGGCTTCAAAAACGACTTGGCCCTCCCAAATTTTATCTTTTGCACGGACTGCTTTAGTTCTGGCTCTATCGTATTCCCCTGCATCATACAGATCGTAAGCATCGTTGATTGAATCCTGAGCATTGCGCAGTTTTTCAAGGGCGTCATCCGCTTGCGCAGCACAATGTGCGAAGGCGGCGGACGGCAGGGTAGTGATTAGTAAAGTGATAAGCAGTTTGTACATCAGTTGTCTTCCTGAATGACGACGAGATGGCTAATTTTTGCGCCATTATACCTGATGCGTTTTTAAATGGATTAGTGAAGTCCTTTTTAAGAGGTCACAAATAAATCTCCAGTTGTTGATTCTTAAAATTATGTACTAGATTGATATCGATACGGTTGGTTGGAGTCATCCATCATGCTTGTTGATAATCATATTAAGCAGGGCTTTCATGCTCTCCTTACAGTAACGTGTTTTTTTTCGCCTTTGGCTAGCGCCGAAGAAATCCTGATCGAAAAGCCAATAAATATCGCTATGTCTGATTGGTGCCCTTTTACCGGTAATTGCGGTATCGGGGAAGGCTATATTCCAGAGGTAATAGGTGAAATTTTTTCGAGAAAGAACATCAAAGTTAATTTCTATCTAATGCCTTGGAGTCGTGGTTTACAACGGACCTCAGATGGTGAGTTTACAGGCTTGTTGAATCCGTCTCAGCATGGTGAAGCTTCTCACTTCTATTTCTCTAAGGAGCCTACGGGCTCCTACGCTTATTGTTATTACACGAAAAAGGAGGACTCGTGGGTATATAAAGGGGCAACCTCTTTAAGTACTCGGCAAACCGCACTTATCAAAGATGCGGGGATGGGGGAAGATCATGCCTATATTAATGATCCAAAAAATCAGGATTACTTTTACCATATTAGTTTGACGGATGATTATATGGATCGGGCTTTTAAAATGCTGGATTCAGGTAGGATTGATACCTTTGTGAATGATTTCAACGTAACCGAGTTTTATTTAAAGCAACACCCAATATGGAAAGGAAAAATTAAAAAAGCAGGCTGTATAAAAATGAATAACGTATGGCTTGGGTTAACACCGAAGTTTTCTGAAAGGGATAGAGTTGTTTTGGTGGGTGAGATCTATGATCAAGGGGTTGTCGAACTGAGAAATGATGGCACTCTTGCAAAAATATTAGAGAAATACGGGGTATCAGATTGGGAGAAAATTGAATTTAAAATTGAATGACATTGCTTATGTTTTAGTTAATGAGCCATCTTCTTCAGCGCTTTCGCTCACATTCACTGGAGCTTTAATTTCAATATGAAATCCAGGCTTACTTTTGTTAATGATTTTTATCTCCCCTTGAAGAAGTTGAGATACCGCATTGTAAACAATCGTCATCCCGAGCCCTATACCGCCCTTACCTCTTTTAGTTGTAAAAAATGGCTCAAACAAGTTCTTGGCTTCATACTGTGATAGGCCACGACCGTTATCATGGTATGTTAATACTATAAAATCATCTTCTTTACGGGCATCAATTGTTATATTACCTTCGCCATTCGCAAAGCCATGAATAATAGAATTGTTGATTAAGTTACTTAAGATATGATGATAAGCACCGGGATAGCTATTGGAATAGATATCTTCGGGTATATTTAGAGTGCAGGTGATTTTCTTTTCTTTTAATTGAAACTGCATCGTTTGTAATGAGTTGGTTAAGTACTCATTGAGATTGAACTCGTACTTCTCTTCTTGTCTTTGATCTGTAGCGATAAGCTTAAAGTTAGAGATCAGCTCGCTGGATTTAATAATGCTGCTAGAGAACAGTTTGTTAGATTCTTCTATGTCATGTAAAAAATCATCTAACTCTTTTTGGGTCAGCGCTTGCTTGGCGATGCTATTACGAATGGCTCTGCAATGATCTTCTTGCACGCCTATCGCTGTAAGGCAGATACCTATTGGGGTATTAATTTCATGAGCGACTCCAGCTACGAGGTTGCCTAAGGCTGCCATTTTTTCGGTTTCAATTAAGCGATTTTGTGTTGAACGTAAGTCATCCATTGACTCTTCGAGTAACTTGGTACGTTCAGCTACTTTGTCCTCTAACTGTAATTTGTGCTTAATCTCGTTATCTAATAGGGCGTTTCTTTCCTCTAATAGCTTTTGTTGTCTCTGGTAAGAGTCGTGTAGGCTCTTGCGCATATAATTGATGGTATGGGAGACAGTATCGATCTCATCAGGTTTGTCGACGATTTCTTTCTTATCCAGTTGAAGCGGCTCTGATAGTTTATTGAAATTCAAAGAGGCGATGTACTCTGATATTTTTTTCAAGTGTTTGGCGATCAAAAACCAAATGAGTAAGAGAATAAAACCTGATACTAAAAAGGTTTTAATTCCGTTACTGACTAGTATCACACCTGCTTTATTAATTAATCGCTTATAGACATTATCTATACTGGCAGTGACTAATAGGGTTCCTATCTGCCTATCTGGCAATTTACTTGCGTTATAAATAAGCGGGAATTCTACAATTCTAGAAGCGCTTGATTTGGCTGCGCCGGCCTCCCAAGATGTTTTGTCTTCGACTTTAATCGCCACATATTCAATATCAGGAAGCTGACTGAGACCTAATAATTGAGTCTTAAGTTGAGAATCATCGTATGACCATACGCTTAAAGTGATGGCATTAAGATAAGAAGCTTGAATTATATTAAATTGCTGCTCGATACGGTTGATATCTGCACGGTAATCAAGTGCTAGCTGTAGCGATGTACTTATGAGTGTGAAGCAGGAGCTAAATAATAAAATAAGAATCGCTATTCTTTTGCCTAATCGGCTAGAAATAACGTGCTTATCAGAGCTTCGTTTCTTGTTCATACAACCACATTGACCCACTAGAAGGTTAAGAAACATTTTCTATTTTCGACAGCTTAGCTCTTCTAGTGTAGTTGAGTTAGCGGTGGTTGGAGGGTTAGGTGCCCACAACATGAATTACTCTTATTAAGTGAAAAATATTCTGCTGACTGGAAGAGCTGCTCATCGGTTGTTTTTGCCTGCTACACTAAAAAATACCAAATTGGAGGAATTCCTTATGGCCAAAATAGGAATCACTCAGGGGATCTTCATCAAAATGGCCGTTCCCATTCTGAGTGTGTTTATTGTGGCGCTGGCCGTTATGGCATGGTTGATACCTTCAAGGATGGAAGACCGAGTACTGGAAGACACCGTATTTGCCGCGGAACAAACGGCTATCCAATTCAAAACGTTACGAAAATACTATGTGCAGAACATAGCTTCTGTTGTCAGCAAAGGGTCTGATATTAAGCCTGCGATAGATCATCAGGGAAACCCTAAGGCTATCCCGCTACCAGCTACGATGATCCATGATCTGAGCAAATTACTCGAAAACAACGGCGTTAACGTCAAACTTTATAGTGATTTCCCTTTCCCTAACCGCGCTAGTCGTAATCTTGATCAATTTGCGTCGGATGCTTGGGATTATCTGGTGGCTAATCCTGACGGCATTTACAAGCAAGTGAGTAGTCATGGCGATAAGAGCATTGTTCGCGTTGCTATTGCTGATACGATGTCGGCTCCAGGGTGCGTTGCTTGCCATAACAGCCACCCCGATTCGCCTAAAACCGATTGGAAGTTAGGGGATGTTCGAGGTGTGCTTGAGATTGATTCAGATGTCACTGAGCAGCTAGCCTCAAGCCAAGTAACAAGTGTGACAGTGATCGGCTTTCTCTTATTAATGCTGTTAGTAATTCTGACGACTATTTATCTCTCCTTTAAACGAGTTATCAGCAAACGAATCGCTAATATATCTAATGCGATTGGCATTATTGCTGATGGTGAGGGCGATCTAACACAACGTTTAAATGAAGCAGGAGCAGACGAACTAACCGAGCTTGGTAATACAGTGGACAGGATGCTATCCCAACAGCAGGATATGGTACGGCAATTAACCCGTGTTTCGTTTGAGTTAGCTGATAAGACCGATCATTTGCTGGTGGATATTAAAAACACGGCTGAGCATACCGAAGACCAACAGCAACGTACGACTCAAGTTGCAGCATCAGTTGAGCAGATGAGTGGAGCGATTCACGAGGTTGCCAGTAATGCGGCAACGGCTGATGACACGGCTAAAGAAACCAACCAAATGGCAGATACGGGCAAAACCGTAGTGACAGCCTCAGTTAACGCAATTAACCAATTATCTGAGCAGGTAGAAGAAACAGCATCTGTTATTGATACTCTAAGGGCAGATAGCGAAGAGATTGGTAAAGTGCTCGATGTTATCCGTGATATTGCTGATCAAACCAACTTGTTAGCGCTGAATGCTTCAATAGAAGCTGCGCGTGCGGGTGAACAAGGTCGCGGGTTTGCCGTGGTGGCTGATGAGGTGCGTAACCTCGCTGGACGGACGCAAAACAGCACTCATGAAATTCAGGATATGATCAACCGCCTACAAACAGGTGCATCAAATGCTGTGCATGCGATGCAATCAGGGCAGGAATCCGCACGTAATAGTGTAGAAAATGCCAGTCAAGCGGGTGATTCGTTGGAACATATCACTCAAGCGGTGAGTAACCTTTCATTTGTTAACTCACAAATTGCGGCGGCGGTAGAACAGCAGGGCGCAGTAGCTAACGATATCAGTGAACATGTCTCGTTTATTCAAATTAAATCTGAAGAAACGTCGGCAGAATCTGAGCGTAATCAACAGGTTTGCCAAGAACTCTCGGCGTTGGCTCAACAGTTACGGCAGAGTGTGAGTCACTTTAAAGTGGATTGATATTAGTCATGCCAAGAAAGGATCAGTAGGGCAGATCGTGGTGTATTAATCTGCCCTACCTTTCCTGGGGGCTACGTACATTGCAGGTTTTGCTTTTTAAGATAATCGCAGGCTTCGCTAATCCCTTCTTTCGCTGCACGCCTTAGGTATTGTTTAGCCTGTTGCTCATTTATATTCGTGCCTATACCTTCAAATAGAGCAACACCATAATGAAATCTTGCTAGGCTGGAATAGCCTGCCTCATCTTCTTGTTCTGCGCCCAACTTCATTAGCTCAGTAGACTTTTTTAGGTCGCGGTCTACACCAACGCCTGCCTCATAGATTTGCGCTAACCAGAGCATCGAATAGACGTCATTCCAACGATCGATACAGTCTTCAAAAATGGCTATGGCAGCTTGATGGTCCCCCGTCTTATCTGCTGCATAGCCATATAAACATTTAATGCGTTTATTGCTTTTTATGTAGGCAGTGTAGGAAAGATCACTGGTGTTTTGATCTTCCTCTTCCTCAACAAGTGCCTGGTCAAAACTTACTTGATCGACAGCATTATCGCCCCAGCTAATAGGGACAAAAGCGAGCGAAAGCATAAATGCATAGAGCCATCTATAAGTTTCCAATTTCATCCTGTTAGTCATCCATTTATTCGGTTTAGGCAGTTTCATTCTTGCTGGAATGTTTGGAAATAACTGCGAATATCAGATGGAGTATAGGGGGCACTTTTTGTGGGAATGTCAGGTAAATGTAAGAATTTTAATGCTGTACACAAAAATGCAATCGAATAGAAATATACGGGTAACACCGACTATCTAGCATCAGCGGCTCTGCTAATTAAATTGGAAGTAGTCATGAGCCTAAAGCTGAAAATGCTTTGCCTGTTTTCCATCGCGATGATCTGTATGTTTGCCATTGGCCTGTCGATGTCGCTCAACTATCGGTCATATATCAGCAAACAAGAGCAACTGAATAGCTTTTACCAAACCATGCTGGAAGATACCCAGCAACTTCAGATGGTACTTCTACAGCAAAACGAAGCTTGGAAGAACCTGCTTATTCGTGGCAAAAACAAACAGAAGTACAACCTCTATTTGGATCGCTTCACTACCTTTGAAAGAGATTTTCAAAAGAAGATTAAAGCCTTAGGCGAGCAAGGCGCTAGCTTTCCTAAAGTGACAGAGTCACTAAATAAGCTTGCTGCGAGTCATGTCCAGTTAGGCCAAAAATATCGCACGGCTTTACCTGTTTATCAGCTGGCAGATCGAGAACCAGCCCGCACAGCGGATCAATATTTGGATGGTGCGTTTACGGTGCCAGAGCAACAGATGGTGAATGTGGCAACGCTGGTACGAGCGAAAAAGCAGGAGGCGTTTGCGCAAGCTGAGCAAGTACTGAAACAACAAGAGCAGTGGATCATTATTGTTGGTAGCCTTGCGGGTTTCTCTATTCTTATCGCCTTTACCTATATATTGCTGCGTACAGTAATTACACCGATAAAACAGTGTTCTGGCATGTTGGAACAGCTTGCTTCCGGTGAGGCGGATATCAGTAAGCGTTTGGAATACAAACAGCAAAACGAACTGGGCGAGATGGCGACATGGTTCAATCAGTTTATTGATAACCTCACCGCTATTACCCATGAGATCGATCAAGCAGCGGATCTTCTGTCAGAAAATACCTTGGCATCCACGCAAAATACCAGTGAAGTAAAAACCTTGGTGGGTAAACAGCAGGAAGAGATTTTACGTATTAGCAGCTCGATCGATCAGCTTGCGCAATCAGCGTGTGAGATCGCACTGAAAGCTACCGAAGCGCTGAAATCGGCAGAAAATGCGCAACAAGCGACGGTTGCTACGTCCGATATCATGGCAGAGATTGACGGCACTGTGACCGAGCTTCATCACAGCAGCCAGCGTAATGATCAAGAGATGCAACAACTGCAAAAGCAGATTACCGGTATCAATCATATTCTGGAATTTGTCACCGAAGTCAGCGAGCAGACTACGTTACTAGCATTGAATGCAGCTATTGAAGCGGCACGTGCAGGCGAACATGGTAAAGGCTTCTCGGTCGTGGCGAGCGAAGTCCGTCATCTGGCACAGCGCACCGCTGAAGCAACTGAGTCGATCAGGTTATCCACCAACCAGATTAACGCTGCAGCGACTCAAGTATCCAACGAGATCAAATTCAGCCAAAAACAGGTATTGGGGATCGTAGCGTTAACGGAAAAAGCGAATACCCATATCTTCCAGATGCAGGAACGCATTGAAGATATGAACCATATCAATCACACCATTGCAGATTCGGCTAATCATCAAAATGAGGTGACGCAGCAGATCCAAAGCAATATCTGCAGTACTAAAAATGCGGTATCTCATGTGATGGATTCAGCAATGCAAAGTACTTCTAGTAATGGTGATCTGGCGCAGATGTCGGTCCATCTTAAGCAGCTATTGAATAGCTTTAAAGGCGGTGAGCCTAAAGGCCAAATGGCTACGACGGTTGGAGATGTTGAGCTGTTTTAATATGAATTGCTAAGCAGCTAGAGAGCAAAGAAGAGATTTAGAGTTTATCAGAGGCGCGTATTGTGAGTGCTAGTTCATCGTCAATACGCGCCTTTATTGCAACTAGGGCTTAACTTACTTAGCTGCTTTCTGTGCGATGCTGTTATCCCAAGAGTTATAAATAAACTCGCTCGCCAGTTTGAAGTATGTATCTAGTTGTTTCTTTGTTTCGTCCTTGCGGTTGTTTTCCGAGTTCAGGTGAACTTCCTCAACAACTACAGCAATTTTTTCCATCAACTCTTTGTCACTACCTGTAGATTGCTCTGCAAAGTAGGCAACGCTTTTCTCTAGTGAGTAAGTAATGATATGAATCTGATGTAGCTCTTCTGCATCCAGCTTCTGCTTACCTTTCATCTCTAAGGTTTTCTCAATGAAAACGGTTTTTGCATCGCTCAAAGAGGATATATCAGCGATTTTAAGGTGCTGAACGGGTTTACCATCAGATACGCCGCTTGCTTGAGCAGATACGGTAAATACAAGTGCAAAAAATAGTCCTGCTAGTTTTTTCATTTTGATTCTCCAGCACTCAGTTAATCAGAAGGTTAAACATCGTGGTGCTATTCAATGCTAACGAGAGGCGCAATATAAATGATAGTAATTAGCATTACAATGATTGGGGCAGGACGCCACTTCGTGGCTAGAGATCGGCTTCGCCTTTTAGGACGCTAACGCTAGAGGACGCCGCTTCGCGGCTAGAGGAAAGATCTAAAAAAATTTAGGGTGCAATAGCGAAGCGTAGTGCACCGTAGATATGATGAGTTTGTGTAATACGCTCCGCTATTACACCCTACTTGCTGCCAGCTAATCTTGTTACTCGCAAGGGGTATTAGGACTCTAGCGCTAAAGGACGCGGCTCCGCGGCTAGAGAAACGATCAGCTTATTCAGCATTTCCTTTTGCGCTGCATAAGGTGTGTTACCACAATGTTTGAAATCAGGAACAATATCGATCCTATACATGATGATATTGCCATGATGCCAATGAAACCCCTTCCTATTCCTCGGTCATCACCATTGTAATAACCGGCTTCTAGGATTGAGGCATAATAATCATAAGCGGTTATAAAAATGGTTAGGGCTATCACTAGGATCCCCAAAGTAAGACCCAGCCCCCTTCGCCATAGGCTTAACCCCCAAGTAGTTACAAATGTAACTATCGCGGGCAGCGTTAACATCGCTAACAAAATATCCATATAAAAGTTTCCAACAATCTAGTCGTAAGGTTATGAATCTGTGTAATACGCTCCGCTATTACACCCTACTTGCTGGGTGGATAGGACTAGCAAACAAACGAATGCGATACAGATTGTAATAAAATGGCCAACTTTTATTCTTTTCATAGGATTTTGTTCATTGATTCACTGCTGAATCGTATATCTTTTTTATGTTGGAATTGGCATCTAAGTTGCCTGATTCAAAAATCCCATCTAAGAAATAAGATCTTGCTTCGTTGACCGCTTCGGAGGTCCCATAAAAAATGATGTTACAACGTTCAAAATCTTTACTTAGCAAAGATAGAAATGCTTTCTCTGTTTCTCTATCGAACGTTGAAATTGCTAGATATTTCATTTTGTTATCGGAACAATGTTTCAAATTCTTGAGCATTATCACTTGATAATCCTTTGTCCCGCGATACATATAAATGTATGTGACTTCAGAATCATTTAGACCATGGCTTTTGACTATTTTTTCTAACGGAGCCACTTCATCGATTGTTCCACAACTGCTTAATAGCGCTAAGCTACTCAGGCATATCCATGATAAAAGAGATTTCATATGGTGAATCCATTCATGTTTGAAAATTGGAGGCTAACATAGGGTTCTTATGATGCCTGCTTCTGTCACAGAGCTAAAGCCACTCCCTCACCAAAAGCTTTTCCTCTAGGCGCAGCCGTCCTCTAGCCACGAAGTGGCGTCCTAAAAGGCGCAGCCGATCTCTAGCGAAGCGTCCTGCCCTTATCCCCGATAAGGAAAAGCCCCTGTCCGCATCTTCCGGTACTGACTTGGCGATAACCCCATCAGCTTTTTAAAAATACGGGAGAAGTAGTAAGCATCGTCATAACCCACGGCAAAAGAGATCTCGTTGATGCTGTTGGTGGTGGTATCTAGAAGGTGACAGGCGCGCTCTATCTTGAGCTGGATAAAGTGGTTAATAGGGGTGGTGCCGGTGATCTCTTTGTATTTTTTTACAAAGTGGAATTTCGAGAGGTTGACGCTTTCGGCCAGTGTATCCAGATCCAGTTGCTCGTGAACGTGGGTCTGCATCAGGCTGTGAACGCGTTCTATATCCAAGCCTGCTCTCGATAGTTTCTGACGTGCTAGAGGTTGTAGCAGGGCGATATGGCTGAGAATTTGCCGAAGTTGGTTTGCTGCACAGATATAAGCGTTGAGGTTGTAGGTGGATTCGCGGGCTTCTAAGAGCGCTTCAAAATCGCTGGCAAGGCGCGAGTGGATACCGATGGGGATAATAAATTGCCTTTGCGGGGATTCTCGTTGCTCCAAATGTGCCACAAAATCAGCGGCTTGGTGGCCATGAAAGTGCACCCAATAGATCGTCCAGGGGCGCTTTTGTCGCGCTTTGTAGGTGTGAGCTATTCCTTTAGGAATCAGCAATATATCACCGGCTTTAACTCTAACCTTCTTATCATTAAGTACTGCTTCACCTTCGCCGTCCAAACAATAGATCATTAGATAATCGTCATGTTCCATCCTTTCCATGTGATGCCCGCTGGCTTCGCGATAGTAGCCCATCCCTAGAGGATACAGGCCCTGGCTTAGCGGATTCTGCGCTAATTCAGCTACCACGCGCCTTGGGGTGACAAAGCGAATGCTCTCAGGGGGTAGGGGCCAGTTGGATGGGCTGCTCATAGCTACGACCTATGTATTAGGGTAATTACTTATACGATAACAATATAGTCCATCAATTAGACAAGATTATCAATCATGAATTGCTAAGCTGCATGATAAAACAGAGTTATTGAGTTTGAACGCGACGTAAAACAATACAACTACAACAAGAAATACAGGTATCAGAGAATGACACAGCAAGTACCTTTACTTATCAACGGCGAATTTATTCAGAGTGAATCACAGACCCTGCTTCCAGTAACTAACCCTGCTACGCAGGAAGTGATTGCACAGGTTCCTTGCGCAACAGCTGCAGAAGTTGATCAAGCAGTAGAAGCTGCCAAAGCTGCGTTTGAAGATTGGAAAGAAACACCTGTAGGCGAGCGTGCTCGTCTGATGCTGCGTTACCAGCACCTGCTAAAAGAGAACCACGATGAGCTAGCAACACTACTTGCTCAGGAAACAGGTAAAACATTTGAAGATGCGAAAGGTGACGTTTGGCGTGGTATCGAAGTTGTAGAACACGCGTGTAACATCGCTTCTCTATCTATGGGTGAAACGGTTGAGAACGTAGCGCGTAAGATCGATTGCTACAGCATCACTCAGCCACTAGGTGTATGTGTTGGTATTACACCATTCAACTTCCCAGCAATGATCCCTCTATGGATGTTCCCAATGGCGATCGCTTGCGGTAACACCTTCGTTCTTAAGCCATCTGAGCAAGATCCACTAACGCCAATGCGTTTAGCTGAGCTATTCAAAGAAGCGGGTGCGCCAGACGGTCTTCTACAAGTTGTTCACGGTACAAAGGATGCGGTAAACCAACTGCTGACTCACAAAGATACGCCAGCAATCTCCTTCGTAGGTTCTGTGGCTGTAGGTGAGCACATCTACCGTACCGGTACTGACAAAATGAAGCGTGTTCAGGCATTCGCTGGTGCGAAGAACCACATGGTGGTTATGCCAGATGCGTCTAAAAACCAAGTTGTTAACAGCATTGCCGGTGCTTCTGTTGGTGCGGCAGGTCAGCGCTGCATGGCGATCTCTGTTGCGGTATTCGTAGGTGAAGCACGCAAGTGGATCCCAGAAGTACGTGATGCCCTAGCGAAAGTACAACCAGGTGCGTGGGATGATCCAAAAGCAGGTTACGGCCCACTAATTAATCCACAAGCGCGTGAGCGTGTTCTTAACTTTATCCAAGAAGGTAAAGACGCTGGTGCAGAATGTATTCTCGATGGTAGCGAATGCGTAGTTGATGGTTACCCAGATGGTAACTGGGTTGGCCCAACAATGTTCCGTGGTGTAACGCGCGACATGTCTATCTACCAAGAAGAGATCTTCGGTCCTGTTCTGATCGCACTTGAAGTAGATACGTTGGAAGAAGCGATCGAGCTGATCAACGAGAACCCGTACGGTAACGGTACTTCCATGTTCACGTCTTCTGGTGCAGCAGCACGTAAGTACCAGCACGAGATCAAAGTAGGTCAGGTAGGTATCAACGTACCAGTACCAGTGCCTCTACCAATGTTCTCTTTCACTGGTTGGAGAAAGTCTTTCTACGGTGACCAGCACGCTTACGGTAAGCAAGCGGTTAAGTTCTACACCGAGACTAAGACTGTGACAGCACGTTGGTTTGAAGATGATATCGATACTGGCGTAAACACAACGATCCAGTTGAAGTAATCAGTTGTTAAGAACAGAACAAGAATGAGAAAAGGCTCTTAATCGAGACTGTAGGAGCTCAGCCTTCTGAGCGATCGATTTAGTTTAATCGCCCACGGGGTGGGCTCCCACAGTTTCTGTAATGTAGAGAGACCTTTTCCACTTAAAGGAGAGAGCAATGGATTTCGAGCTGAATGAAGATCAGATTGCATTCGCCGATATGGCCCGTGCCTTTGCGCAAAATGAGTTTGAGCCCCATGCAGCTGAGTGGGATGAAAAACAGATTTTTCCTGTTGATGTGCTGCGTCGAGCAGGTGAGATGGGCTTTTGTGGCCTGTATTCACCGGAAGATGTCGGTGGTCTAGGCCTGAGCCGCTTAGATGCCAGCATTATCTTTGAACAGTTGGCGATGGGTTGTACCTCGACCACTGCGTTTATCACGATTCACAACATGGCCGCGTGGATGATTGCCGATTTTGGTAATCAGGAAACCCGCGAGCACTGGTGCCCAGATCTAACCGCTGGTTTGAAACTAGCGTCTTACTGCTTAACCGAGCCAAATGCCGGTTCCGATGCCGCATCCCTTAAATCTACGGCACGTCGTGAGGGTGATAACTACATCCTAAATGGCAGCAAGATCTTTATTTCCGGTGCTGGTAGTACCGATGTACTTGTTGTGATGGCACGTACCGGTGAAGAGGGACCAAAAGGGATCTCCGCTTTTGCGGTGGATGCTAAGAGCGACGGCATCGTTTACGGCCGTAAAGAAGAAAAGATGGGTTGGAACAGCCAGCCGACACGAATGATTACCTTTGAAGACGTGGTAGTACCGGCATCTGCTCTATTGGGCAATGAAGGTGACGGCTTCACAATTGCGATGAAAGGCCTTGATGGTGGCCGTATCAATATTGCGACTTGCTCGATTGGTACCGCGCAAGCAGCGCTGAACAAAGCACGCGACTATCTGCATGAACGTAAGCAGTTTGGTAAAGAGCTAGCGAGTTTCCAAGCGTTGCAGTTCAAGCTGGCGGATATGGCGACTGAGCTAGTCGCAGCAAGGCAGCTGGTACGTTTGGCAGCATCAAAACTGGATGCAGGTCATGCCGATAAAACAGCGTACTGCGCGATGGCAAAACGCTTTGCCACAGATGTTGGTTTTAACATTGCTGACGAAGCACTGCAGATCTTTGGCGGCAACGGCTATATCAAAGAGTACCCATTGGAGCGCTACCTACGTGATAACCGCGTACACCGTATTCTAGAGGGTACTAACGAAATTATGCGCGTCATTATTGCTCGTCGAGTATTGATGGAAGATGCAGCGGATCTTGTGTGATCCGGTAGGACAGAATTGGAGAAAGCTATGACAGATAAATTGATTGTAGAAAAACACGGTCATACAGCCGTTATCACCATGAATAATCCTCCGGCCAACACTTGGACCGAAGAGAGCTTGAATGGTTTAGTGACCGTTGTAGACGAGCTGAACCAAGACAAACAGATCTACGCGTTGGTACTGCGCTCTACGAGCGAGAAGTTTTTCTCTGCCGGTGCCGATCTAAACCTGTTTGCAGATGGTGATCGTGCCATGGCACGTGAGATGGCGAGCCAGTTTGGTCGCGCCTTTGAAAGCCTATCTCAGTTCCGCGGTGTATCTATCGCTGCGATCAACGGCTTTGCCATGGGTGGCGGTTTAGAAGTGGCGCTAGCCTGTGATATCCGCGTTGCCGAAGAACAAGCGCAGATGGCGCTACCAGAAGCAACGGTTGGTTTACTGCCATGTGCTGGCGGTACGCAGAACCTAACCATGCTGGTGGGCGAAGGTTGGGCTAAGCGTATGATTCTTTGTGGCGAGCGTATCAAAGCGCCACAAGCGAAAGGTATCGGTTTAGTTGAAGAGCTGGTTCCACAAGGCCAGGCATACGACAAAGCGATGGAGTTGGCAAAAGCAGTAGAAAAACAAAGCCCAACGGCGATCGCGGCGTGTAAGCAACTGATTCAGAACAACCGCACTCATCACTGGGATGCTGGTTACCGTCTAGAGCGCGAACTGTTTGTTGATCTATTCCACACCGAAGACCAGAAAGAGGGTGTAAACGCATTCCTAGATAAGCGTGCACCTGAGTGGAAAAACCAATAAGGGACTGATTGATGAGCTGCGTACTGTTTAACGAATACCCAACCCAAGACGGCAAGAAGATTGTTGAGATCAGTCTGAATGCCGAGCGCTCTTTGAATGCGCTGACCTTGGAGATGATCGACCTGATCCAGCCAAAACTGGATGAGTGCAAAACAGACGATTCTGTCGTGGCGATCCTGCTGGATAGCGCCGGCGAAAAAGCGTTTTGTGCCGGTGGCGATGTCGTCAATCTTTACAAGGCGATGACCGGTGAGGGCGATGCTTCCTTCCCAGAAGATTTCTTCACCCGGGAGTACACGCTGGATTACACCATCCACACTTATCCAAAACCAATTATCTGTTGGGGTGCGGGTATTGTGATGGGCGGCGGCATGGGCCTGATGAACGGCTGTAGCCACCGTATCGTGACCGAAAGCTCCCATCTGGCGATGCCAGAAGTAACGATCGGCCTCTATCCAGACGTGGGCGGCAGCTGGTTCCTGAATCACATGCCGGGTCGTACAGGTCTGTTCCTTGGCTTGACGGGTAACCCAATGTTCGCTGCCGATGCACTGTTCCTTGGTTTGGCTGATCGCTTTGTCGCGAATGAACTGCGCCAGAACATGGTTGAAGGGCTACAAGCGGAAAACTGGGATGGCTGTGCAACAGCTGCCGTTAACCGCGTGTTACGGGTTGTAGAAGAGCAGTCGCAACCGCAGTTCAAATCGGAGTCCCCGATTCAACAGCATTACGACTTTATCCAGAAGATTACCGATCACGACAGCGTTGAAGAGATTGTCTCTGCACTGTTGGCGGTTGAAAGCGACGACAAGTGGATCAATCGCTCCCAGAAAGCGATCGGCCATGGCAGTCCTCTTGCGATCAACCTGATCAAACAGCAACTAGAACGCACCGATCAGATGTCCCTGAAAGAGGTGTTCTGTGCCGAGATTGTTCTGTCTGTACAGTGCTGCAGTCATCGTGAATTCCCAGAAGGCGTGCGAGCGCTGCTTGTGGATAAAGATGGCAAACCGCAGTGGACCTATCCAACACTGGCAGAGGTTGATCAGGCAAAAGTAGCTGAATTTTTTGAGTCACCTTGGAAAGGCGACGGACAGGAGAACCCGCTGGCGGGTCTTTAAAGACTCGCTCAGAGCGAAGATCAGTGGGCACACAATATCGGCGCAAGATGCGCCTCCCACAAAAGAATTGAAGATGGGATGCAGCGTTAAGCATCCAGAGTAAATAACTAGTTATAAAAAAATAACAGGACTAGAGAAATGGCGACTATCGGTTTTATAGGTTTAGGTAACATGGGTGGTCCAATGGCGATCAACCTTGTTAAAGCGGGTCACTCAGTAAAAGCATTCGACCTGTCTCAAGATGCAATTGCCAAAGTAGTGGCTGAAGGTGGCCAAGCTGCTGCGACAGCCGTAGATGCAGCAACCGATGCTGAGTTTGTTATCACAATGCTGCCTGCGGGTAAGCATGTTGAAGGTTTGATGGTGTCTGGTGATGCACCACTGTTTGATGTGGTTGCTGACGGTGCACTAATTATCGACTCATCTACGATCGATGCTGAAACAGCTAAGCAGGTTGCAGCAGTAGGTGCCGAGCGCGGTATTAACTTTATCGATGCGCCGGTATCTGGTGGTGTAGGCGGTGCGGTAGCAGGCACGCTAGCTTTCATGGTGGGTGCGTCTGACGAGCAGTTTGCTAAAGCAAAACCTGTGCTTGAGTGCATGGGTAAAAACATCTTCCACGCCGGTAGCAACGGTGCAGGTCAGGTGGCTAAAGCGTGTAACAACATGCTACTAGCTATCCTAATGACAGGTACATCTGAAGCCCTAAACATGGGTGTGAAGAACGGCCTAGATCCAGCCGTGCTATCTGAAATTATGAAGCAGAGCTCGGGTAACAACTGGTCACTACAGGTTTACAACCCGTTCCCAGGTGTGATGGAAGGCGTACCTTCTTCCAATGATTATCAGGGCGGTTTCCAAGTCGATCTAATGTTCAAAGATTTAGGTCTGGCGATGGAGCTAAGCCAACAAAGTGCGTCCCCAACTCCAATGGGTTCGCAGGCACGTGCACTGTTCAATCTGCACAAAGCCAACGGTAACGGCGGGCTGGACTTCTCCAGCGTTCTTCGTCTGTACCAAGACCAATAAAACTTATCCACAGATAAGCGAAACCTGCCAGTTGATGCGTGCTGGCAGGACTTTCCAACCTAAAACAAAAATAATTGAGGTTGATTCGATGGGATACAATCATGAGTATCAGTTGGCTTTGGCGAACACCGAAGCTTACTGGGCGGATCAGGCTGACCGTATTTCTTGGTTCAAAAAGCCGACAAAAACCCTTACAAAAACAGATTTTGGTACCTACAGCTGGTACGCCGATGGTGAGCTAAACAGCGCTTATTTAGCACTGGATTACCATGTGGAAAATGGCCGTGGTGAGCAGGTTGCGCTTTATTACGATTCGCCTGCTGCTGGAAAAAAAGAGGCCATTACTTACAACCAGCTTCTTGATCGTGTTGCCCGTTTTGCCGGAGCCCTAAAAGCTCAAGGCATCGAGAAAGGCGATACGGTTCTAATCTACATGCCGATGATTCCTGAAGCAGCCGTGGCTATGCTGGCCTGCGCGCGTTTAGGTGCAATTCACTCGGTGGTCTTCGGTGGCTTTGCCCCTGCCGAGATGGCGATTCGTATCGATGACGCCAATCCGAAGATGATCCTTACTGCGTCTTGCGGTATCGAGTTTGATAAAACCATTGCTTATAAACCGCTGGTGGATAAAGCGATCGATCTGGCCGAGCACAAGCCAGAGCACACTATTGTGTTCCAGCGTGCGATGGTTAAAGCCGATATGGACCGCGATGGCGATCTGGACTGGATCGAAGTTCAGGAAGGTGTCGAGCCTGCGCCATGCACTCCGGTTAAAGGTTCTGACCCGCTTTATATCCTTTACACATCAGGTACTACTGGTCAGCCAAAAGGGATCGTCCGTGATAACGGCGGTCATGCGGTGGCACTGAGCTATGCCCTGAATAACGTTTACGGCATGCACCCGGGTGATGTTTGGTGGGGCGCGTCCGATATCGGTTGGGTTGTAGGTCACTCCTTCATCGTTTACGGCCCGCTGATGGGCGGCTGTAGCGCGATCTTCTTTGAAGGTAAGCCGATCAAAACACCAGATGCAGGTACGTTCTGGCGTGTAATCGAAGAGTACAAAGTTAATTCTATGTTCTGTGCGCCAACCGCTTTTCGAGCGATTCGTAAAGAAGACCCAGAAGGTGCACTGTCTCACAAATACGATCTAAACAGCCTTAAATGGGTGTTGGTTGCCGGTGAAAAACTGGATTCCTCAACCTACCACTGGTTGTTCGATTTGTTGAAAGTGCCAGTGATCGATCACTGGTGGCAGACCGAAACAGGTTGGCCGATGACGGCTCCAATGATGGGGTGGGACAATCCATCTGAAGCGCGCTTAGGTTCTACTAATAAGCCGATTCCAGGCTACGACATCCGTGTATTGGATGGCGATGGTAACGAAGTCGAAGACGGCGAAGCGGGTAATATCTGCGTGAAACTGCCGATGCCACCGGGCGTTGCTTGGAGCATCTGGAATAACAACGATCGTTACGTTAGCTCTTACCTAGAAGCCTTCCCGGGTTACTACCACACCGGCGATGGCGGCTTTAAAGATGATGACGGTTATATCTACATCACCGGTCGTACCGACGATGTGATTAACGTATCCGGCCACCGTTTATCCACAGGTGAAATGGAAGAGGTTGTTTCCGCCCATCCTGCAGTAGCCGAATGTGCCGTGATTGGCGTAAACGATGAACTTAAAGGTCAGTTGCCAGTTGGTTTGATCGTATTAAAAGCCGGTGAACAGATCGAAGAAGAGCAACTACAAACGGAACTGGTAAAAATGGTCCGTGAACAAGTAGGTGCCCTTGCTTGCTTTAGAAGCGCAATCGTCGTGCAACGACTGCCTAAAACACGATCAGGCAAAATCCTGCGCGCGATACTGCGAAAGATTGCAGCTAAAGAGCAGTATAAAATGCCCTCAACCATCGATGACGCCTCAATTCTTCCTGAGATTGAAGCACTAATCGAAGCGCGAGGCGCCATTTAACCCCCAAGAAAAATTACCCACAGGGGTAGTTTCTTCCACTAGGAGCTATCCCACCTATTTTTCAGATTCTGCTCTCTTACCGGCCATGTACTTAGCGCATGTGCCGGTTTTTTTGTTTAAGGGCAGGACGCCGCTTCGCGGCTAGAGATCGGCTTCGCCTTTTAGGACGCCACTGCGTGGCTAGAGGACGGCTGCGCCTAGAGGAAAAGACTATCAGTAGCTAGTGACTCGATGTTAGTGACTAGGAAACCTTGCCGTTCTATTTGATCGGTTAGTTACCTTGTTTTGCCATACAGATTAAGTTAAAAAAGTAAGTGTATTAGACAGATGGAAGTCTAGCGTGGGTTGTTACACGACCCCGTATATCTCTTGATATAGCGCATGCGCAGTTTGTCACGGAAGAATCTTTTAATTTTCAGAATTATTCCTTCCTTTTCAAATTCTTACATCTGTTTTTAATCAAATATGGTGAGGGGAGATAAACGTGCTCCCGTACATACGAATGTTTTATGTTCAATGGAGTTGGGCAGCATGCTGGATCTGTTTAAGCAGTCACTACCATATCTAACAGTACTTGGGAGTGTGGGGGCATTTTGCTTTGCCGTTTTTAAATATCTTCATACTCAGCATATCAATGCAAAAAACAAACGCTTTGAGCAGTTCAACAAGATATTTGAATGGGTTGCTGGGCGAACTGCTGATGGACAAACGCTTGTAGATACACAGCAAGCTATGGCGGTTTACCAGTTATCGGAGTTCTACGAGTATAGGGATATGTCGTTGCCAATTATTGAGTACTATTTGGCCCAAACAGTTCAAGAATCTGATAGCTCTTTGTTTCGAGCTTCCCTTCTTTATAGCAAGGCGAAGTTGAGTGAAAACGTATAACAAGTTCATCCAGCAGGACGTCAGCTTCAATGCCGCCTCTGCTAAAAGGCGTTAGATTTGAAAAATGAGTCATTCATACTTAGGCTTTTTCGCTATCTTGCTTATATTACTTCCTGCTTGCTCTGAGCAAGTTGAAACGGAATCAGTCCATACGCCAATTGAATTACGTTATACCACCCAAAAACAAGAGATAAACCTACGACCAGTTGGAGTTTTAGTATCCATTCCAGCCAACGAACTTTGGGCCGTCCATACGAACCCGGTGAACCGAGGGTCGCCTCAAAACAATCCGTATGTTGGAAAGGCCTGGGATCGAGTTGAGGCTCGCTTTGTACTCCTTCCCGAGGTACATAGACGTACTCCTGAATTAGAGAGCATCTTTACTGAACGAGGTGGCAGGAGGTTGCTGATTATAAGGCTAATGCAACCGATGAGTGCTGACGGTGACCCTAGAAAAACCTGGAAAAATCTTGAGAAATACCTAGGTTCAACTATTTCAGCCGATTCAGAATTAGTTGAACTTATAAAAGATAGTGGTAAGCGTCCTCCTCTACAACTCATTGCTAAACATCCTGAGTTAGGGCTGGTCGAATATGAGTACAAGGTAAATGTTGAGACTCGAACTAGGTTTTACCTCGGGGAGAACGTATTAATACGATGCTGGTATCTGTCGTTTCGAGGATTTCGGCACGAATGCGGGACTTCCTTTAATCTCTCGAATGGCCTGTTGGTAAACGTAATGTTTTCATACGAGAACTTGCCCAACTGGAAGAGGATATTGAAATTCGCAAAACAACGGTCAAAAAGTTACATTGTTCGTTAATAGCTTTGTCATAGTAAAGCAACATTGCAGTACATCGAATTTATCAAATGGGTGGTGTGGGACAGGGTTCAACTTTATTTCACCTACCCCACACCCTAAGCGTTAATGTCTCCAAAGTGTCGTAAGCGAACAAACTTTTAGATAAATTTTTCTTCCTAGCAGCGACGAGGTCGCGTTCTAGCAAGCAACGCGTCTAGTAACTATCGACTGTTAGATAGGTGGGCCGTGGTAGTAATGCCATAGAAATAGCGAACCAACGCTTCGCCAAGGTGCCCAGTGCTCAACTATATCTCTTGCTTGTTTGGGTGTTGGTTTATCTGGGAGCCTTTTCAGACGACCCAATGCAACCTGAATGGCGAGATCATCGGCCGGAAATATATCCGGGCGTTTTAAAGAGAACATCAGATAGATTTCTGCGCTCCAACGTCCAAAACCGCGAAGACTGGTGATGGCCGCAATAGCGGCTTTGTCATCCAGTAAGTCTAAGCCCTCAATATCAAAATGGCCGGTATTCACGGCATCGGCCAAGCCTTTAGCGTATTCAATTTTGCGCCAGGATAAGCCCGCATCACGTAAAGCTTGATCATCAATATTCAATAACTCTGAAGCCGTTACTTCCGGCATTAGCGCAGTGACTCGCTCTAAAATCGCTTGAGCAGCTTTGGTCGAAATTTGCTGACTTACAATGGCAGATAGGAAGGTTTCGAATCCCTTAGGACGATGTCGTACCGGAGGCGGCCCCAATTGTGCTGCGGCGCGTTTGATATCAGGGTCGAGTAGAGCCAACGCTTGCATTCCACGAGCAATGTCTTGCTCATTCATATCATGTACCACTTAAATGGAGATTAATCTCAGAGTTATAGGTGCCTGTCGCTTGTGGGTAAGTCTAGTGCAATGAGCGCTATGTCCGAAAATAAGTAACTTCTATGCAAAAGCCGAGTAACCAGAAGAGTGGTTAAAATAGTAGGGGCGACAAATAAATACCATCCGATTTTTGCGCCGTATCTTTTTAAACTGTTATCAACCCTAAATTACTTATATTCCTTAGCAATAAACGGATGGAAACCGCCTTAAAAGTGGGTTTTTATGGTTATATCTAAACGCTAATCAAGAGCTGAATTATGTCGATGCCATCAGAACAGGAAATGATCGAGGCCTTAGCAGCGCGAGATAAATCTCGTGATGGCGATTTCTATTATGGTGTTATCACTACCGGTGTGTTCTGCCAGCCATCCTGTTCATCACGCTCCGCTAAGCCAGAGAATTTAAGATTCTTCCCTGATATGGAAGCTGCCATGCGAGCTGGTTTCCGGCCTTGTAAACGCTGCTTTTCTTTAGACGAAAAATCTGGGACGTCTAGGCTTATTGAGGTGGCTCGGCATATAGAAACACACGCGGAAGAACAGCTGACCCTGGCAAGTTTGGCTGAACTTGTCGGGCTGTCTGCCTCCAGACTGCAACGAGTGTTTAAGAGTGCCTTTGGGATTTCGCCCAAAGCTTACCAAGATGCCGTTCGAATGCGGCGGTTTAAGAAGTCCTTAAAACAGGGTGATAGTGTGACGGATGCTATTTTCTCGTCCGGTTTTGGATCGGTCAGCCGTGTTTATGGAGAAGCGACCCGAAATATAGGTATGGCACCTAAAGCATACAGGGCAGGAGGCGAAGGAGAGGTTATCTCGTACGCTTGCCGTAACTCTGTGCTTGGTCAGATGATGATGGCTGCTACCGATAAAGGAGTCTGCTTCGTCCAGTTTGACGATGATGAAGCGTCATTACTTTCTAAGCTCGAAGACGAGTTTCCGAATGCCAGTTTGATCCCCTCCACATCCCAAGAAACGCCTGCACTTGATGCATGGATGGAGGCGTTGGATCAGCATCTGAGTAAAGGTGTTCCTAGACCCGGTCTACCACTCGATATGCGCGGTACCGCTTTTCAAATGAAGGTATGGAAATTCCTATTGAGTGTGCGAGAGGGAGAGGTGCTCAGCTACAGCGAATTGGCTGCAAAAATAGATAAACCCAAAGCGTTTCGGGCGGTTGCATCCGCGTGTGCAAAAAACCGAATAGGTATTCTGATCCCTTGTCACCGTGTATTAAGAGGAGATGGTAGCCTCGGTGGATACCGCTGGGGATTGGAACGTAAAAGGGCTTTGCTAGATGCGGAAAGGGAAAGGAAAGCGAGTGAGACCGTATCCAGTAAATAACCAAAAAGAGGGCCGCATTGCGGCCCTCGCTTTACTGATCTGTTATGGCATATAAAGCTCGCCATAGAAACCATGGGTATTCAGCGTAATAGTGACCGGAGCGTCACTTGTATTTTGCCAATACCAGCCATGGGTTCCTTTGAATGGCGCGGTGAAATTACCACTCGCTTGCTGTTGGTTTTTGCCAATCCAATAGCTAGTAAATTCATCTTTACCTGCATTGGGTACTTCCCCGTGCATATCGAAGTAAACCGAGCCGCCTTCTGCTGTCCAAGTAAACACAAAGTTATCACCGGTGTTCATTGGGGATTTTATTTCGGCTCCTTGTCGAGGCATCAACGTTATTTTCATCGTATCACTACGAGGTTCTGTTTCGCCTTTCCAGAGCGGATTTTCAATGCTTACAGCATTGTTAGCCTGTGATGCTTCTTTGAGCACTTCTGGCTCGGTTGCATGCGCTTGGCTTAGCACATTCAAACCCAAAACCTTACCCATACCTGTTGGGTCTACTCCATATTCAGCAGGAAGGATTGTGGTGACTAATATGACGGTGCCCGCTACAAACGCTGCAATAGTCGCTTTGATCAGGCTCTTTGTTGACGGTAATCCGTCTTTATTGATGTTTGAAATATCGTTCATGATGAATTTCCTATGCAGTAACCCAATAGCCCGTTAATTGAAAACCAATGAGCATAAAGCCCAGTGTCATTAGGACTGCATTGGTAAAGAATGCGTGTTGATTAAACGAAGGTGATTTTCGCCAGAAGTTCATGGCAATCAGAATGCCTGCCAAAGCTAGCATTTGGCCGATTTCCACACCGACATTGAAAGCTAATATGTTTGCCACTAGGCCATCCTCCGACAGAGTGAAGTCTTGCAGCTTTGTTGCCAGACCAAAGCCGTGGAAGAAGCCGAAAATCAGAACGGCAGTCTTAGTGTTTGGCTGAAAACCGAACCATCTTCGAAATGCGCCAAGGTTATCAAGTGCCTTGTACACAACGGACAAACCAATAATCGCATCAACGATATAGGGGTTTACGTGAGTTTCGCTGAGCACCCCGTAAAGCAGGGTTACACTGTGTCCCACAGCGAATAATGTTACGTAGATAGCAACATCCTTCATTCTGAATAGAAAGAAGATGACACCAAATAGGAACAGTAAGTGATCGTAGCCCGTGACCATGTGTTTGGCACCCAAATAAATAAAGGGTAACAACTGCATGCCACTGGCACTTTCGATAAACACAGCATCCCCTTCGGCGACACCATGAGCAAAAGCTTGTGTAGATAGCCCCATGCTAACAAGCACCACTAGAACCGTAGCCACAGAGATAAGGCTACCTTTCCAGAAGGAATGTAGGGCAGATGAAAAGCCTGGATTCATACCTGTACTCCATTCAAAGTTAATACAGATTTTAAAGCGCTATGCGCGATCGATATCTAACCTAAATTGCGCCGTGGAGGGCGATACAGATCACTTTGATAGGGAGGCAAGGTATTGAAAGTAAGCGTTGGGTAAGTACTGCGAGCATCAACCCGAGGGCGTTCAGGGTATGCGATTAAAAATACTTGGTGGTCGAGCGCCATGACCGTATGGATAAAGGGATGATCGTCTTCGGAAATACCAGACGATTCATCGTGCATATGGTCGAGTTCGGGTGGATGGTAGTGCCCATGTTCTAAAGCGACTTGCCAAGGGTCAGCCTCAGGAGCGCTATCGTGCTGAGATATTTGAACGGCCCAACTCGCGCGGCACAACGTTGCCACGAGCAGTAAAGCGATTACTGCTACGCGTGTTACGTTAGATGTCAGGCCTTGGCGTATCATTGACGGTTCAAACACTGGTGATATTGAATTATCTCGATTCTATCGAAGTTGCTTAAGTAAATAAATTATCCACTTGGATTAGCTTAGGGTGCTTCTGTTACTGGACTCTCTTGATAGATACAACGATCGGGCTCTATTACTATATGCGCTTTAACAATATTAGAGGCCAGAGTTGAGTGACTAAGAAAGGTTGGGCTCGGTTTGATAAGATAATGCGGTGGATTCATCTGTATATCGCATTATTTTTGGCGCCTTGGTTGTTAATGTACGCGACCAGTGCGTTTTTTCTGAACCATAATGATTGGTTCCGAGACCTATTCCATGTCATTCCTCCAGGCTGGGCGATCGTTCAGGAACAGGATTTCAAACCCTCTGAGATCTCTTCCAGTACGCCGCAACTCACAGCAAAAAATCTGCTGACCAGGCTCGATCTAAAAGGCGATTACCAACTACTGGCAGAGTCAAATAACCGTCAATTGGTCATACTGCGTTATTCTGGTGCCGGTAACTACCGTATTACCTGGCAGAATGCGCAAGGTAAGGCTGTGGTTGAGCGGTATGTGCCATCATCAATGTACGACTTTTTACACTATCTGCATTTCAAATCTGGATTTGAAAGGAGGCAGCTTGCTTCGGATATATGGGCGATAATTGTCGATTTTGTCGCTATTTCCATATGGATGTGGGTTATTTCGGGCCTGTATTTATGGATTCGAAGACGAAAGAAGCAGCATGTCGATATCTTGATTTTTGGTTCTGGTATCACTGCCTTCATAGTATTGGCTATTTTGTTGTATCAGTAGAGGGTAATGTTTTATCAAAGTTAAGAAGTGCATCACCGATAAGTAAGTATCTACAGTGCTTTAATTTTTCATTACAGCCATAAAGTCATGTTCTAGCAAGCAACGGGTCCAGCTATTGACCGCTTTTTCCAGCTTTTCCCCGTTCTTATCCGCTATTTTCCTGAATTACATTTTGTTAGGGTTTTCCCTTATAAAGTTCTCGTAATATCGCCCGAAACAGGCTATAAATGAGGTTATAAAAACAACAGAAGTAGATGGTATTACCTATATTTAATCAGGTAGGGCCATATTTTTGGAGATTCGGGTATGCAGGTTAAAAACAGTGTTTTTGTTATCACCGGTGGTGGTCGTGGTTTAGGGCGCGCAATGGCGGAGAACCTAGCAAAGCAGGGTGGTAAGTTGGCACTGATCGATTTGGATCAAGGCAATTTGGATGAAGCGGTTGCTGCATGTTCTGAGTTCGGCGGAGAGTCCCGCGGTTATGTGTGCAATATCACTGATGAGTCTGCGGTTGAGCAAACCTTCAAACAGATCGTAGCTGACTTTGGCGAGATAAATGGCTTGGTCAATAACGCCGGTCTGATGCGCGACGGCATGCTGATCAAAGTGAAGGATGGTGAGCTGCAAGCGAAGATGAGTCTTGAGCAGTTCCAGTCGGTGGTTGAGGTTAATATGACCGGTACCTTTCTCTGTGGTCGAGAAGCAGCGGCTGCGATGGCAACTCAAGGGACAGGTGGTGTTATTGTAAATATCTCCTCGGTGTCCCGTGCCGGTAATATGGGCCAGACTAACTACTCTGCAACTAAGGCTGCTGTCGCGACTATGGTAACGAGTTGGGCGGGTGAACTAGCGCGCCATAAGATCCGTGTTGGCGGTATCGCACCGGGTGTGATTGCTACAGAGATGACGGCGCAAATGAAGCCCGAAGCGATCGAGCGTATGGTCGCAGCAGTGCCTGTACGCCGCTTAGGTGAAGTGGAAGAGATGGCGCATACGCTGCAATACATTATTGAAAACGAGTTCTTTACTGGTCGTATCGTTGAGATGGACGGCGGTCTACGTATCTAAGCCGTAGGAGTGATGAAGCTTAAATCAGCCTCATCACTCGTCTTCGATCAGTTCACTTTCGCAGGCGTTTTTGAAACTCAAGGTAAAGCTAAAGCTACTACCTTCATCTGGCGTGCTGTCGATCTCTAGCTCTCCACCCATCATCTCGATTAATTGCTTGCTGATAGATAGGTTCAGTCCGTGCCCTGTCTGTGTACTAAAAGTAGGAGCGCCATCGCTGCCGGCGATGTTAAACAAGGTTTTGATCTTGTCTTCATCCATGCCTAGGCCGGTATCGCGAATAGAAAACTCAAATTGTGACAGTGCGTTGCTGCTAGCTTGTTGCGAAACGCTCAAGATCACGGAGCCTTGGGTGGTAAATTTCAGGGCGTTATCGAGGAAAATATTCAAAATCTGCAACAGGCGCTTGGAATCACCAAACAGGGATGTGTTGATCACTTTTGTTTTCAGTTTGAGCTGTAAACCTTTACCTTGGGCTGCGGGTTTGTTGTGGTCGATCGCTTCGCTGACCAGTGATTCAAGGTTAAATCGAATCGGGTTTAGGTGTGCTTTGCCGGATTCTATTTCGGAGTAATCGACAAGGTTTTCGATCACTTTGAGTAGGTTTTCAGCTGAGTGATGAATCACGCTAAGCACTGCTACAGGATCTTGGATCTGGCTGTTCTGAGCGTTCTGCTCGGTTAGGGTGATGATCGCATTTAACGGTGTATGGATTTCATGACTGATGTTCGACAGGAATTGCGACTTAGATTGACTGATCTGAGCCAGTTCTTGCGCCTTAATCGCAATTTCGTGATTTGATCTCTGCAGGTCTGATGTTCTTTCTCTAACAGCCGCCTCCAAGTTGGAGCGGATGCTGATATCTTCTAGCGAAATAATCAGAGAGGGGATCAGCGTGCTGATAAATTGTTGCTCTTCAATGCTGATACTGACAGGGGCTTTTGACAGTATCTCGATAGAGCCCACAAGTTCTTTACCGTGGCGTAGCGGGATGTTGATCAGATTGCCTTGTAGCTTCTCTTCGGAATGTGATGTCTTGCAATGTATTTGAGCATCCCGAACCAAGATCTCAATTTTTCCATCCTGGCGGTACGATTCCTCAATTATTGGCGTGTCTGACGCGTCTAAGTTAGGAATGCGGTTGGTATTTTGATGGTAGTAAGAGATATACAACGCCGATGAAGATAAACAGGGAATCGCTTCAGAGATCACATTAGATACCGCAGAGAAAGAGTCCTGTTTCTCTTTGCTCTCTTTCATTTCCGTTACGCCGCGGAGCAGCAAAAGTGCCAGCTTGTGAGATCTATCGAGGTTTTTGTTTAGCTCGTTAAGTTGCTCAGACGATTCCGCTAAACGGGTAGTCATGGCGTTGATACTTTGCTCGAGCACTTTCAACTCATCATGACGTTTTCTCGGAATGATGATGTCGGATTTGCTGAGCTTATCAAAAGTTAAATTCTGCAAGGCATTACTCAGGTGTTCAATCGGGCGTATCAACGTAGGGCGTACGATATAGAGGAAGATAGCCCACAACGCGGTTGTTTTGATGATGGCGTTAATAATGATTAACGCAAAGCCCGCTTGTACCTTGGTAAGTACGACGTCGGAGCTGGAGTAAAACACAGCCCGACCTACTGCTGCCTCTTCATTCTCCTTGGTGTAAACAATGGAGAACTCATGTTCCAATAATTGTGTGGGTAAAATTCCGCTAGAGTGCTCAGCTAAATTGTCGTGGGTTAAACCTTCTGTAGAGATAAGCGAGTCGCCTAGATCATAAATCTGTAAGCCAACGATAGAAGGGAGTTTCACTATACCCGGTGTAATCGTTTTGGTACGTTCCAGATCTAAATCCCAAAGGGAATCGGCCAGCGGTTCTTCAAATGAACTTTGGTAAAGCCGCAGATCCTGCATCACCGAAGATTTTACATTGAAGTATTCGGTTGCCATGTGAGCCAGAGTCACAATGGCGGCAATAATGATGTAGATCGAAAAAACCAGCTTGATCAGATTGAAGCCGATTGAATCCTTGATTGGTATGGCGTTATCACCCTTCATCATTGATCCTTCTATTGTTCAATCTGACAGTGAGCGGGAATCCATTCGGACCAGACTGCTTGGTTATCGGCCATCCATT
Source organism: Neptuniibacter sp. QD34_54 (assembly GCF_047778055.1). GTDB lineage: Bacteria > Pseudomonadota > Gammaproteobacteria > Pseudomonadales > Balneatricaceae > Neptuniibacter. The sequence goes on from NZ_CP180546.1 coordinate 122,232, forward strand.
TATTTGCTGCTTCCTCATAACTCAGGCCATCAACATCAACCATAGAGGCCAGTTCGGCAATCATGGCATTGCTGAAGTTGATATTTTGTAAGGTTTCATAAGCACAAGGCCAAGTGTTGGGCATGCTTTTCCAAGCGACTTTTTTGAGCCAACCTTTTTTCGGGTTGCCGCAATCGTGCAGGAAGCGCGGGTTGGTTCCCCAGCTGGGTTTGGTCTCGCAGTCGGGGTGATAGTCTGGAAATTCAATAAAGCGGCCCGGGTATTTGGCTTCCACCCAGTTGGGTGTCCAGTTAAATAAAACGATAGGTCGTTGTTCGATAGCCGCACGTTTTAGCTCGACCCAAAGATCATCGCCTTGTTCAACGGTAATCGCTTTAAAGTCCATGCCGAGTGCGCGGATGCGAGCGGCATCAGGTTTCTCCCATGGTCCGCCTAGGTACATCCCTTGCGGGGCAGTGCGGGGATCAACAAAAAGGTCGGAGCATTTTTTTAGCGCCTGCCAATCTGGTAAGCCTGGGCATAACTCTTCGACATACAGTGGATACCACCACTCTTCTCGGGTGATGGCATCGTGGGTGCCGGCATCCACTATAGCTCCGGCATCGATCATACGTTGGAACATCTTGGACATAGTGCCTTCCCAGACTTCGACCTGAACATGGCTCAAGCCTAGTTTGAGTGAACCCCACTGGGCATTACTGGTTTTGTTTACGTAACCGACGTTATAGCCCATCGATTGCAGTACCTGACCCGTAACTCGAGCCAGCACTAACTGGCTGGTCCAGTCGTTCAGTAAAACTTGAATAGGTTTGTCTGATTCCGGCACAGCTGGCTGGTTAGCTGATGTCAGGGGCGCAAAGATAAGTATCAAAAGCGCAGCAATCCATTTATGGCAACGGAAGGTCATAAAATCTTTCTCTGGCTTTGTGTACGAAATTTAAACAGCAGTAATGTTCAGGCAGGTTTAACCTAGCGGGCTAACCTCTTGTAAATGTAGCAGTATTTCCAGAAGGCGCCAGCTTACAGCCAGCGTCGAACTTGCTGAGTGTAGGTCTTGTAGCTATCACCAAATAGTGCGGTGAGCGCTTGCTCTTCAAGTTGGATCTGAAACTTGTTCATATACAGGATAAAGCCAACCGAGCAGAGCAATGATACGGGGTTTGCAAGGTAGGATGCCCAGCTTAGAAGCAGACACATCAAGCCTACATACATCGGGTTGCGTGTGTATTGAAATATCCCTGTCGTCACTAGAGCAGAGCTTGCCTCTGGAGTGGTTGGATTGACGGTCGTTTGAGCTTTACGAAATGAAAAAACACCGGCTAAACCAAACACTAAACCGATTAGGATAATGGCTACTGCAATGGGGATGCGAAGTTCAGTTTGTATTGATAGGAAAGGCAGTAATTTGGCGCAAAGCCACATCAGGCCTGCAAAGATTAATACCAGTGCGACAGGTGGAATTTTCAGTTCTAGCTTAAGCATGCGGCTTCTCAGGTTGTGAAATCCTAGGTTTAGTATCACCTAATATAAACAATCTGGGAATTATCTTGAGCTAAAAAAATCCGGGACTTCGATGGATGAAGTCCCAGATTTCCACAACTTTAAGAGAAGGTTGCGAGGTTACATGTTTGGATAGTTTGGTCCACCCATGCCCTCAGGTGTAACCCATCTGATATTTTGAGCCGGATCTTTAATATCGCAGGTCTTACAGTGTAAGCAGTTCTGCGAATTGATCTGGAAGCGCTGACCACCATTTTCTTCATCATCCACCACTTCATACACCCCTGCAGGGCAGTAACGTTGTGCTGGTTCTGCAAAGGTTAACAAGTTTGTCCCTAGTGGAATGCTGCTATCCATTAATTGCAGATGGCATGGCTGGTCTTCCTCGTGGTTTGTATTGGAAAGGAAAACCGAGGAGAGCTTGTCGAAGCTAAGTTTACCATCAGGCTTAGGGTATTCGATCGGTGTAAAGTTACTCGCCGGTTGTAACTGAGCGTGGTCTTCATGGTCATCATGTAGGGTAATAGGCAACTTACCGGCGAAGATGTTCTGATCTACATAGTTGAATGCGCCGCCCATAATTGCCCCAAATTTATGCATCGCAGGACCAAAGTTACGGGAGCGGAATAACTCATCGTATAGCCAAGATTGCTCGAATAGATCCTGATAACGCTCAAGATCTGTACCGCCTGAACAACCAGACGCCACCGCTTCAAAAATCGCTTCAGCACCAAGCATGCCGGATTTCATCGCCGTGTGAGTGCCTTTGATCTTACTGAAGTTCAGCGTACCGGCATTACAGCCAACCAATAAACCACCTGGGAAGTTCATTTTAGGCAGAGAGTTAAAGCCGCCTTTAGTGATGGCACGGGCACCATAAGATACGCGTGTACCGCCGTCTAGATGTTTCTTTAGTACAGGATGGTGTTTCAGACGCTGGAACTCATCAAACGGACTGATATGAGGGTTAGCGTAGTTAAGATCTACGATTAAGCCGGCAACCACTTGGTTGTTATCCGTGTGATAAAGGAAGAAACCGCCACTGGTATCTTTATCTAGCGGCCAGCCCGAACCATGCACGACTAAGCCTGGTTGATGCTGTTCGGCTGGGATATCCCATAGCTCTTTGATACCAATACCGTAGTGTTGCGCATCTGCTTCTTGGCTTAGATCGAACTTGTTGATTAGCTCTTTACCTAAGTGGCCACGGCAACCTTCGGAAAAGACGGTGTATTTAGCGTGTAGCTCCATACCCGGCATATAGCTGTCTTTTTGCTCGCCTGTTTCTGTTAGGCCCATATCGCCTGTGGCAATACCGCGTACGCTGCCATCGGCATTGTAAAGAATTTCAGCAGCAGCGAAGCCCGGAAAAATTTCTACGCCAAGTTCTTCGGCGCGTTCGGCTAACCAACGGCAGACATTACCTAAGCTAACAATGTAGTTGCCTTGGTTGTGCATCGTTTTTGGCACAAAGGCATTAGGGATTTTGCTACCGTTTTCGCCATCTTTAAGCAGGTAAACTTCATCTTCTGTAACTGCCGTTGTTAGCGGAGCGTCTTGTTCTTTCCAATTAGGGAATAGCTCATCTAGGGCGCGGGTTTCCATAATGGCACCGGACAGAATATGGGCGCCTACTTCAGAACCTTTTTCGACCACACATACGGTTAGGTCTTGCTCTTTATCCTGTGCTAATTGCATCAATCTGCAAGCAGTTGATAAGCCTGCAGGGCCTGCACCTACGATGACTACATCAAATTCCATCGACTCTCTTGTCATGTCGATTTCCCCTCTTAGTTGGTTGAGGAATCTGCGTTATTCTGCCGCTCTCTAGTGATTCCACTTAGTTATGTGAGACTGCTCTATAAAAAGAGGACTCGTTTATTAAGGGGTATTATATAGGTGTTTTCCCTAATAAATAAATAGCCTGATTATTAGCCTATAGGAGGGTTTTATAAATTTTAGGGGTGTTTGCTTATTATTTTTAAATGAGTATGATTAGGGAAAACACTTATTATGCTTGAGGCGAATTGCCTACGTCGCCGAAATGAGCGCATATTTAGAGATAAGCAAAACAGAGTGTGTGAAGCGCTCTTACAACTAAAACTAAAAGGTCTTTGCTGATGAAGGTACTTGTAACCGTTAAACGTGTTATCGACTACAACGTCAAAGTACGTGTTAAGTCGGACAATACAGATGTTGATTTGGCCAACGTGAAAATGGCTTTGAATCCATTTTGTGAAATTGCTGTCGAAGAAGCAGTGCGCTTAAAAGAAGCGGGTACAGCTTCAGAAATTGTTGTGGTGTCTATTGGCCCTAAAGCCTGCCAAGAGCAGATCCGTACGGCGCTAGCCCTCGGTGCAGACCGTGGTATCCAGATCGAAACTGAAGATATGCCTGAGTCACTTAACGTGGCGAAGTTACTGGCGAAAGTGATCGATGAAGAGCAGCCTGGCCTTGTGATTATGGGTAAACAGGCGATCGATTCCGATAACAACCAGACCGGCCAGATGTTGGCTGCGCTAACCGATATGCCACAAGGCACTTTCGCCTCTGAAGTTAAGATTGAAGGTGACAAGGTTAACGTGACCCGTGAAGTTGATGGCGGTTTACAGACGGTTGCACTGAACATGCCTGCAATCGTAACCACCGATCTACGTTTGAATGAGCCTCGCTATGCGTCTTTGCCAAATATCATGAAGGCTAAACGTAAGCCTTTAGATGTTAAAACACCGGCAGATCTAGGTGTTGAGTTGAAAGCACATACTAAGTTGTTAAAAGTGACGCCGCCTGCCGAACGTCAGGCCGGTATCAAAGTCTCCAGTGTTGATGAGCTGGTGGAAAAACTTAAAAACGAAGCGAAAGTACTTTAAGGGGCGAAGACATGGCGATTTTAATTATTGCAGAACATGACAACAACGCTCTAAAAGGAGCGACGTTAAACGCAGTGACAGCTGCATCTCAGATGGGTAGTGATCTACACCTACTGGTTGCTGGTGCCGGTTGTAGCGCTGTAGCAGAGGCAGCTGCTCAGGTAGCCGGTGTTGAGAAAGTTTTGCTGGCAGACCATGCCGCTTACAAACATCAGCTTGCTGAAAATATGGGTAAGCTAGTGGCTGAAATCGGTAAGGATTACAGTCATATCGTTGCGCCCGCGACGACTACAGGTAAAAACTTTATGCCGCGTGTCGCTGCACTTCTAGATGTAGCGCAGATCTCTGATATTACTGCGGTTGAATCGGATAATACCTTCCAGCGTCCAATCTATGCTGGCAATGCGATCGCAACGGTTGAATCTTGCGACCCAGTAAAAGTTATCACTGTTCGTGGTACTGCATTTGATGCTGCGGTATCTGAGGGGGGAAGTGCTTCTGTTGAAAGTATTTCAGCAGTACACGACAGTGGTATCTCTAGCTTTGTTGGCGAAGAGATGGCTCAGTCTGATCGTCCAGAACTAACGGCTGCAGACGTAATTATCTCCGGTGGTCGTGGTATGGGTAACGGAGAGAACTTTGCCATGCTGGAAAAAGTTGCAGATAAGCTGGGTGCAGCAGTAGGTGCATCCCGTGCAGCGGTTGACGCAGGTTTTGTACCGAATGATATGCAAGTAGGTCAAACCGGAAAAATCGTTGCGCCAGAGCTGTATATCGCTGTAGGTATCTCCGGTGCGATCCAGCACTTGGCGGGTATGAAAGATTCCAAAATTATTGTCGCAATCAATAAAGATGAAGAAGCCCCAATCTTCTCGGTTGCTGATTACGGCTTAGTGGCAGATCTATTTGATGCCGTGCCTGAGCTAGAACAGAAACTATCTTAGGAAACCTGCGAATAAGTTTAAGATTTGTTCGTAGGTAATTGTCTTCTACGTGTGAATTACCTCTTTTTCACTCTACGTTTGCCGGTACCTCTGGTACCGGCTTTTTTATGTCTGCACTTCTATGTCATCGTGAATCTCAGGTGCATTTAACGGCAGCTCTAAAATAAAGGTGGTGCCCGTATCGGAGTTACTATTGACCTTTATGGTGCCGCCTAAGACGTGATTGACGATTGAATAAACGATACTTAGCCCTAAGCCTGAATTCCCTTGTCCAAGGGTGGTGGTGAAGAAGGGATCAAACACTTGGCCTAGGTATTGTGAGGGGATACCGCAGCCGTTATCTGCCACTTTAAGGATTAGGTTGTTTTCACTTTGTGCATAGCTGATTGAGACTGCGAGAGGATCTGTTTGTTTAGGCGCGTGGGTAACTGCGTTGTTGATGAGGTGTACTAATGCTTGCGCTAGCGGCGCCGGATAGGTTTCCATCGATAATGTGGCATCTCCGTTTACAGACACTGCTATCTCATCGTCCGCAAGATCATTAGTCGCGATCACGGTAGCATCGTCAATCAGTTCGGCTATGTTGATCTGTTGCCTATGTTCCTGACTTTGATGAACAGATATCTGTTTGAAGTTACGTAGTAGGGTAACGGCTCGTCGCAGAGCTTCCGCTTCTAGCTCTAAAGAGTCTTGGCTCTCGATTAGAAAATCTAGGAGTGCTTTCTTGGTGAGACTGTCTTGGCTAACTAGTTTTTCCAATTGGGCGATCTGTTCTTGGAGTGTACTACTCAGTGTAATTGCCATGCCTAATGGTGTGTTTATCTCATGGGCAACGCCACTCACAATGGAGTTAAGCGCTGCCATCTTTTCCGTTTGCACGAGCTGTTTTTGAGTGCGGGTAAGGCGATCGACCGTTTCTTCTAAAGAGGCTTTGGCGGTGGAGAGTGATTGGGTGCGTTCTTTCACTTGGCGTTTTAACGTGATAATGGACGCTACTGCTAAACAGGCTAAAACGAGCAAAGTTCCGAAACCAAACTGATAGTAAATTTGGTTAAGTTTATCCTCGGTAAGATAAACCATGTTATAGCCAGACCATTGTTGGTTGAGTCTATCTAGAGTGCCTTCTGCCTCCATCAGTTCTATGCCTTGTTGCAGCTGTTTAACCAGCTCGGTATCACTCTTTCTTACACCCATGTGGGTCGCTTTAGTGGCGATAGGCGTGGGTGCAAACTTAATCCCTTTTAATTTGTGCTTCTGAATAATGTAGGAACCGACCCATTTAGTAGTGGCTAAGGCATCAATCTCACCTTGTAAAAGCTTTTGAAAACCATCTAAGTGATCATTCATTGTTACTAACTTAGCTTGGCTTTGAGTTTCGATTATTTTCCGAGGAAATCCCCCTTTAGAGACGCCTGTTTTGATTCCCTTTAGATCTGCTAAACCATGGATAGTGAGGTTGTCACTACGGAGAAAGAGACTAATTTCAAACTGTAAAAAACTATCAACAAAGGCGTAGTCTTTGATGCGGTCTGGATTAGGACTGAAAACGGTCAAGACATCGGCTCTACCTTCTAAAACGGCTTGCTGCGCTTGCTTCCAATTCATCAGGTTGTATTCAACTTTGCGGTTTAGCGCTTTCGAATATTCTTCTAAAAAAGAGGCAAAAATCCCCCGTGGTTTGCCATCTTCTAGCCACTCAATCGGTGGGTAATCTTTATCTCCAACAAAGCGAATGGTGGGTTGTTCGCTGTCAGGTCCAAAGGTGATTTGCGCAATAGATAGCTGGGAAAGAAGAAAGATCATTCCAGCAAATAGAAGCCGATAAGTGACACGCATCAATATTTTATATCTCTAAATTACATACTCTGTTTATTGAGTATAGGAAGACTTGGATTAGATGCCATGGACGAATTCACATCATTAGTGTTGTTCTAAGAATTACTCAAACCCACTACAACAAAATGTGGTTGTGGAACTTAAGTGTGGTAAGCTCGGATAGCGCTCAAAGTTAACATGGGAAGTATTGAGGTAACGCAGTTGTCCGAAGATGTGCCAAGTCTGATTAGGGAAAATACGCAGCTGCGTCAGCGTATTCAGTATCTTGAGAAAGTCGAACAGTCGCTTAGGGAGACTGAGCAGCGCTATGCTCTGGCGATGAAAGGGGCTAATGAAGGGCTTTGGGATTGGGACCCTGTTAGCAAAGAGCTATACCTGTCAGCGCGTTTACTCAGTACCATCGGCATGGGTAAGGACACTATTAAGACTACTTCCAGTGAGTGGTTACAGTGGGTGCATGCAGATGATCGTGAACGTTACCAAAAAGTCCTTTGTCGGCATCTTAAAGGTGAAACTGAATTTTTTCGCTGTGAATATCGTGTAAAGAACAATAATGGCGGTTATTTCTGGGTGCTCGCTCATGGTTTAGCACTGAGAAATGAAAACAATGTTGCCTATCGTATGGTTGGCTCTATTGGTGATATTACTGAGCGCAAGAATTACGAATCTAAATTACTGCATCAAGCCACTTATGATCATCTCACTGGTTTGCCTAACCGTGTATTGGCGATGGATCGACTTTCACAAGCGCTAACGCGTGCCAATAAGAATCAAACCTCGGTCGGAATCCTATTCGTCGATCTAGATAACTTTAAAAAGATTAATGATACTTTAGGGCATGAAGTGGGTGATCAACATCTTCAAGAGATCAGTCGACGCTTAGGCTATTGCGTGTATGGTGACGATACCATTGCGCGTTTGGGCGGGGATGAGTTTTTAGTTATCTTGCCGGATCGAAAAGCCAACGATGAAATCTCGGATATATGTGAACGGATTTTGAGAACGGCAGTGCAGCCGGTGCTGATCAACGGCTATGAGTTATCCACATCGGCGAGTATCGGAATCACGGTTGCGCCTAAGGATGGTCAAGATCCTGTTGCTCTACTGCGTAATGCCGATGCTGCGATGTACAAAGCCAAAGCGGTAGGTAAAGATGCATTCCGTTTCTACACACGGGAGATGGAGCATGAAACGGTGTTTAAATTCACCATGGAATCCTATCTCCGTCGTGCGCTCTCGCAAAATCAACTCAGCCTTAGCTATCAAAGTATTATCGATGCATCCAGCGGAAAAATTATGGGGGCTGAAGCCTTGTTACGTTGGTCATGCCCAGAATATGGTCAAGTTTCTCCTGATCAATTTATCCCGTTGGCAGAAGAATCTGGGTTGATTGTGCCTATTGGTGATTGGGTGCTTGAGCAAGCCTGTAAGCAAGCGGCACAGTGGACTGAACTTCTGGGAGAGCCTTTTAAAATCGCAGTGAACGTTGCATTTCCGCAGTTCCGTGATGGGCACTTAGAATATACGGTTAAGCGAGTCCTACGTGAGACAGGTCTAAAACCTGATGCTTTGGAACTCGAACTCACAGAGCGCCTTTTGATGGAAGATGAGCGTGGTTGTGGCGAAGCGTTGAAGCACCTGAGTGATATGGGTGTACAGCTGTCTATTGATGATTTCGGCACCGGCTATTCAGCCCTTAATTACCTGCAAAAATTCCCAGTGGATACCTTAAAAATTGATCGCAGTTTTACCGCAGAGCTGAGTGTCACGCCTGAAAGCCCTGCGCTGATCTCAGGTATTATTCAGATGGCTCATGCCTTAGGGCTGAAAGTCGTCGGAGAGGGCGTCGAACTGGCTGAGCAACGAGATTTTTTGCAGCAAAAATCTTGTGATTATTTTCAGGGTTATCTGTTCTCGAAGCCTCTACCAGCAGAGCATTTTACTGAATTGTTACAAGCACAGTTACAACAAGGTTAACGGCACTTATTGATTCTTATATCTCCGTGTATCATTACGGTATTACCCGTTCCACTGGGTTTAATCGGTAGTTTTTGAGACGAGAGTTATTAGATATGTATAAGAAGTTCATCCCTGCGTTTGTTGTTGTATTCATGTTGGGGCAGCCAGTTGCAGCGCTTGCACATGGAGGTGCAGCGGGCATTGTCAAAGAACGTATGGATGCCATGGAGGATATGAAAGGGGCGATGAAAACTGTCTCTGACATGTTTAAGGGCAAAATCCCTTACGAATCTGTTCAGGTTCGTGTTGCAGCTGAAACGATCAATATGCATGCGGGTGACAACCTCACCAAATTGTTCCCTAAAGGTAGTCTGGATCACCCAACCGAAGCTAAAGCTGAGATCTGGCAGGAATGGGATCGCTTTCAGCACCTTTCTAAAGAGTTAGAACGAATCAGCCAAGGTTTGTACGACGCCGCTGACAATGTTGGCTCTAAAAATCAGGAAGATACTTCGGCAAGCATGATGGGCATGGCTGCAGAACCTGAAGTGCAAGAGGGTACTGAATCTTTTGCGACTATGCCGGTAGAGGTAGTATTTGAGCGCTTAAGTGATAACTGCTCAGCTTGTCATACTGACTACCGTGTAGAGAAAGAGAAATGAGAAAACGCCTCTGGTTTTCAGCTCTCCTATTCTGCTTGGTTTTAGGCGCTGTGTCAGGAGTCAGCTACCTGAGTACGGTAGATGAGCCTAGAGCCTCGCTATCAGAGTTGAAGGGAAATGTTGCCAGAGGAGCTTATCTTGCGCGTGTTTCAGGCTGTATCGCTTGTCACACCGATAGTAAAGCTAAAGGAAAACCGTTAGCGGGTGGAAAGGGTACGGAAACGCCGTTCGGAACTTTCTATGCGCCGAATCTTACGATGGATAAGGAACACGGAATCGGGAAGTGGAGTGTAGATGATTTTGAACGTGCATTGCGCGTGGGTAAGTCGCCTAACGGTCAAAGCTACTACCCAGCTTTTCCTTATAGTTTTTACATGCGTTTATCTGATCAGGATGTCGCTGATTTGTGGTCGGCGTTTAAAACCGTCCCCGCTGTTGCCAAACCTTCGGAAGCGCATCAAGTGAGCTTCCCGTTCAACCTCAATTGGGGCTTAGATGTGTGGCAGTTGCTGTTCTTTGATGAGCAACGGTTTATTCCCGATGTTAAGAGAAGTGAGCAGTACAATCGAGGTGCTTATCTCGTTCAAGGGCCGACGCATTGCGGCGCTTGTCATACCCCTAGAAACCTATTGGGAGGATTAGATACTGCGGCAGCTTTAAGTGGTCATCAGGGCTTTGTTGAAGATGATGACGTTATTCCTGCAATTACTGCAGTCGCATTAGCTGAACAGGGTTGGGGCGAAGCGGATCTGGCTTACTCGTTGAAGTCTGGAGTGAAGCAGGATGGTGATGTCTATGGTGGCAGTATGGGTGAAGTGGTACGTGATGGCGCTAAGTACCTAAAGAAGTCAGATCGAGAGGCAATCGCTCATTACTTGATGACTCGGCCGTGATTGTCTAAGAGCAGCTAATAAAAAACCCGGTACCGCAAAGTAGCCGGGTTTTTTAATGCTTAGTCCTAACTAAAGACGATTAGTCTTCGTAAAGGCTATCGCGAATGCGTTTTAGCTTAACTTCTAGTGTGTGACGGTCATCACTTACTAGGTTAAGGTGCCCAACCTTACGGCCTGGACGCAGCGACTTGTTGTACACATGGTGCTGTACATTGCTTTCGCTGATAATCTCTTTAGGTGCTTCGATACCTAGTAGGTTAACCATGCCAGCGTGTTGGCTGTTGATGGTGTGACCCAAACCTAAACCGCAGATGGCGCGGATATGGTTTTCAAACTGGGAAGAGATGCCTGCCCCTTGAGTCCAGTGACCACTGTTATGAACACGTGGCGCTAGTTCGTTAACCAGCAAATCATCGCCCGCTTGGAACATTTCGATAGCGATTACGCCAACGTAGTCCAAAGCGTTGAGTACTTTATCTGCGATATCTTTAGCTTTAGCGTGCAAGGCTTCAGGTGCATCAGCCGGAGCAATAGAACTCCACAGAATACCGTTACGGTGAAGGTTTTCTGTTAGCGGATAGAATACACAAGCGCCAGACGCGTCACGAGCGGCAATCAAAGATACTTCACGATCAAAATCGACACGACCTTCAATCACAACTTCTGGTAGCGAATCTGCTTCAGCTACCAGATTAGCTAAATCTTCATCGGTTTTTAGGACCCATTGACCGTAACCGTCGTAACCCTCTTCGCAGGTTTTAACGAATACTGGGTAACCTAGCGTTTTAACGCTCGCGCTCAATTCCTCTGCATTGTTAGCAAGGTGGAAAGGAGCTGTCTGAATACCTAGAGAATTTAGGAAAGTTTTCTCACGTCCACGGTGTTGGCAATAGCTAATCGCTTCGGGAGAAGGATAAACAGAGCAGTGCGGCTTCAATGTACTTAGAAGAGAAACATCAACATGCTCACGCTCAACCGTTACAACATCAGGATTGCCTAGTGCAGTAAAAAGAGACTCGCCTTCCATCTCAGGAGTGCGCTCAACAATTTCACCTAAGCCTTTAACGCAATCAGTACCTTCACCTGGCTCAGCCAGAAAAGTAAAACGGTGACCTTGAGGCCAACCAGCCAAAGCCATCATGCGTGCCAACTGGCCGCATCCAACAATAGCAACGTGCATTATTCTACCTCAACAGGAACGCTGTCAGTCTGAGCTTTGCGCCACTCTTGTAAGCGCTGGCTCAATTCTGCATCTTTAAGGGCTAGCATCTGTGCTGCCATTAGGCCTGCATTGTATGCCCCCGCACCGCCAATTGCCTGACAAGCAACTGCTACGCCGCGTGGCATCTGAACCATAGATAGTAGGCTATCTAGGCCTTTAATGTTTTTGCTGGCAACAGGTACTGCGATAACTGGCAGATGAGTCATAGATGCTGCCATACCAGCCAAGTGAGCTGCGCCGCCAGCACCTGCAATAATTACCTCAACGCCACGTGTGTGCGCTTCGGAGGCAAACTGGAAAAGACGCTCAGGCGTACGGTGTGCAGAAACTACTTTAGTTTCAAACTCTACACCTAGTTCTTCCAGTGGCTTAGTAGCCTCTTGCATGGTTGGCCAGTCTGAGCGAGAGCCCATGATGATACTGACGGAGACTTTACTCATTTTTGTTTACCTGTTTCCTCTTGGCTTAATGCCAAAAATTCAATATTCAGTGCGCTGAAAAATAGAAGCCGTATCAACACGTTATACAACGTGATGCTATGTAATTTAGCAATCATTGATAAGCTCTGGTTAGCGCTTGGAGGTGTTACGGATATCGCTGCAGGTACCGCGATAAAGAATAAACACCGACCCCTAATGCTGCCAGTAGAATGGTACCACCAGAGGATAAACCCAATAAAACAGTGGTGGCTGTACCTAGTACTGCGCCCAAGGGGCGACATCATACCACCAAAGCTAGTAATAGAGGAGTCGTACTCGCGAAGTAGTTCGATTCTTGATCTGACAAGATTGCCCGTTTCTAACAACTACAGGGCAAAATACCAGCGCAAAAGTCTATCAAAAAATGTGGATAACTGCTCGTTTCTATTGAGTAAATACAGGGCGAGGAAAAACGAGATATGTAATCGTACTTAGGAGGTGCTTCGTATAGTTTTAATTGGAAACTGACGAAAAGTTATTTGAAATCTCAGGGGAGTGGTATTGCTTTTGAAGGTAGTGGGCCATTTCTGTTTTTGATAAAAGGCCTGTTAAGCGTTTCCACATTTGACGTCTGGATGGAGAACTGGAAGTGAGTGGTTCGTAACATGCCCATAGATCTTGGTCTTTACCTATATGGCGGGATACGCAGATTTGTCCATTTAAATTTTCTAACATACTCGTAGGTACCGTATTTTTATAAAAATTACCTTTAGCTAAAGAGTATAGGTGCACATAGTTGAGAGTAGAGGAATCAAGAAACTGTGAATTGGGAAGTCTTGATTGTTCACTAACTGGGGCAGGAGATACAGTTCAGAGTAAGGAGGGGAGTGCTTTAAAAGAGCATGACATCTGCCATGCTCTCTTCAATCAATGCGGGAGCATTGATCAGGCATTATAGAGGACGGATGTTCTCAGCCTGTGGGCCTTTTTGGCCTTGAGTTACAGAGAACTCAACTTGCTGACCTTCTTGTAGGCTTTTGAAACCATCGCCAGCGATAGCGCTGAAGTGAGCAAAAACGTCTGGACCAGATTGTTGTTCGATGAAACCAAAACCTTTCTCATCGTTGAACCATTTTACAGTGCCAGTAGTTGTATTAGACATAATCGATTTTCCTATTTTTCGGAAATAAGTGGGCCGCCCAAAAAGTTGGGGGCAGTTAACGCAGGAGTTTTTAATTTTTACTTACGGAAAACAGGACGAGGAATTCAGAAAAGACTTCGAAGTGAGGAACATAAATAACAAGTAAAGCATCAAGCTGGACTGCACTGTATAGAATTTAATCACTTAAGTCAAAGTAATCTTGATCTTTAAAACAGTTCATTCGCAGTGTGGGTATTAGCTGTACCACATCTAATTAATGTCTCTAGATATATTATTTTTGATGACTTAAGGATGCTGGTAGTACGTATTGATACTTTCCATCTCATTTTCTGCAACCTTCTTTAACACGCTTAAAATTACCCCAATGCTATTTCATAGTCGGGTTTCCTTAACCAACAAATGGAAACTCAACATGAATCAGCCAGTGGCAATCCAGAACGCAAGTTGTGCAACTCGCCTATGTGAAGAGCTGACTTTTTCTAGCCACGATAATATTGAGCTGTTTTATCGTCATTGGCCTAGTGTCACACCTTCAAATGATTCTTTCTCCAATGCATCTACATCTACTGTGAAGGGAACTAAAAAAGCGGTGGTGATGTTTCATCGTGGTCATGAGCATGGTGGCCGTATGGCACATTTGGTTGATGAATTGGCGATGGACGATACCAGCTTCTTTGCGTGGGATACTCGAGGCTTGGGTAAATCACCGGGTGAACGAGGGCATGCAGAAAGTTTTGCCGAGCTAGTCAAAGATGTAGATTGCTTCGTTAAGCATATCTGTACTCATCATGGTTTCAATACAGATGAGATCATAGTGCTTGGTCAAAGTGTCGGAGCGGTGCTCGTTAGCACTTGGGTGCACGATTACGCTCCTAAAATCAGAGCAGTGGTACTGGCTGCGCCGGCCTTTAAAATAAAGCTGTACCTACCCGGTGCTCTGGCAATGATTGCGACCCGCCAGAAGGTTTCGGGCGTATTTACGGTTAACTCCTATGTGAAAGCGCATCATCTAAGTCACGACCCAGAACGCATTCAAAGTTATAACCAAGATCCATTGATTACCCGTCCGATCGCTTCAAATTTGCTGCTTGATTTGGATAAAGCTGCGAAGCGTTGTGTTGAAGATGCGCATGCGATCACGATCCCAACGCTGACATTAGTGTCGGACGATGATTGGGTGGTGGAGAAAGGTCCACAGTATGAATTTATGGCGCGTTTAGGCAGTGAGAAAAAGCGTATTGTTGAGCTGCCAGGCTTTTTTCATGACACCTTGGGTGAACAAGAGCGTGAGCGCGCATTAGTGGAGGTTCGAAGCTTTCTTGCCGACTCGTTTCGCACACCTCTAAGCACGGTTGATCTAAACCATGAAGATCAGCAAGGCGCGAGCTATCAAAAGCAGATGGGCTACGCCACACCCGTGACAGGTATTAAACGTCATTACTGGAACTCGTTACAAAAGATGATTTCAACGGCGGCGCAGTTATCGGAAGGTTATCGTATTGGCAAAGAAACGGGCTTTGATTCCGGCGGTACACTGGATTACGTCTATCAGAATAAGCCGCAAGGTAAAGGCTGGTTGGGTCGTCAGATCGACAAAAACTATCTCAATAGTATTGGTTGGCGGGGTATTCGCCAGCGTAAGACGAACCTAGAAGTTTTGATCAACAGAGCGATTGATCAGGTGCATCAGCAGGATCAGCCAGTACGTATTGTGGATGTTGCTGCAGGCCAAGGGCGTTATGTGTTGGATGCGATAGATCAACGCCGTGAAGATATCGATAGTCTGCTATTGCGAGATTTTAGCGAGATCAATATCGAGGCTGGGGCAAAGGCCTTAATGGAACGTGGTTTTGATCGTATCGGAAATTTTGTTCAGGGCGATGCATTTGATAAGGAATCGCTAGCGACGATAGAGCCTACTGCAACGGTGGCTATTGTGTCCGGGTTGTACGAACTATTCCCAGAGAATCATCTGATCAGTGACTCGCTAGCGGGTCTGGCTGAAGCGGTCAAAGAGGGTGGTTATCTGATCTATACCAATCAGCCCTGGCACCCACAGCAGGAGTTGATAGCCCGCTGCCTAACGAGCCATCGTGATGGTCAGCCGTGGGTTATGCGCTGTCGCTCGCAGGCTGAAATGGATCAACTGGTTGAGCAAGCCGGCTTCCGTAAAGTCGATCAGTTGATAGATAAATGGGGCATTTTCACTGTCTCCATTGCTCAGCGAATTGATGCGTAGGGCTGAGGTTGGCTATGAATGCTATCCAAAAGCCCCTTATCGAGGATAACCAAGACTCACTTTGGCCTCGAGCGTTAAAGTGGCTCCTATGTTTGGGGCCGCTCTTTTTTATCACTTACGGGGCCGTTAATGCGTTTACCGCGACGCGTGAGGATGTAGGTCAGTTCGTCTTTGCATGGGAGCAACATATCCCTTTCTGGGATTGGAGTATTGTGCCCTATATGTCGATCGACTTGCTTTACGCGCTCTCGTTATTTATTTGCAGCAGTAAGGCGCAATTAGATCGACATGGTTTACGTCTACTGTTGGCGACATTAGTGTCCGTTGTCTGCTTTTTAATATGGCCTTTGCAATTTACGTTGACGCGTCCAGAGACCAGCGGTTTTTACGGCAGTCTGTTTGATCTGCTGACCAGCTTTGATAAACCTTACAATCAAGCACCATCACTGCATATCAGCTTACTTGTGCTGATCTGGATGATCTTCAATCAGCAGATCAATAATGGGATTTTTAGATGGGTAATGCACGGTTGGATGTTTTTGATAGGGGTATCAGTGCTGACTACTTGGCAGCATCACTTTATCGACGTTTTAGGTGGTTTAGCGGTTGCTCTATTCCTGGTCTACCTAGTGCCTGATAACTCGTTTAAATGGCGACGGGAAAAACATCAAGATTCAGACCGTTGGCACTTAGCATTTAGATACGCACTGGCCGCAGTCTTGCTGGTTATTACCGCCTTTTCTTTGGCAGGATGGGCTTGGTTAATACTTTGGCCAGTAGCTTCTTTGGCCACTGTATCTATAGCTTACGCGGGAGTAGGTACAGCTGTTTTTCAACACGATGATAGCCGGATGAGTATCGCTGCTGCGATTATGCTCGCGCCTTACTTAGTAGGTGCAAGAGTAAGTGCTTATTTGTTTAGCCTAAAGCGTGCCGACCAAGTGGAGGTTATACCGAATATTTGGTTGGGATGCGTACCATCATTTGAACGAAGAGATAGTATGCAGGCTATTCTAAATGTCACTGCAGAAATGAGCCCGAGAATCCCTCAGACAGATAAATATCGTCGGGTACCTATGTTGGATCTAGTGACAACTGATCCAGAGCAGTTTGAAAAGGTGGTGATGGAATTAGATCAGTTAACCAAAGCCAATAAGCCTGTACTCATTCATTGTGCCCTTGGGCTTTCTCGCAGTGCTTTGGTTGTTGCGGGTTGGTTGCTTTTGACTGCAAAAGCACAGAGTGCTGATGATGCGCTTCGATGGCTAAAACAAGTTCGTCCAGGCTGTGTGATAACTGAGAGCCAGAAAAAACTGTTATCTGACTTTGCTACCAAATATTCAGAGGTTGGTTATGGGTCACGCTAAGATAGTAGCTGAAGCAGATATGCTTATAGCTACTCTGGATTCTTTAAAGCAGGTGAATAGCTACTCTCTTTTGTTAAGTGGTAGCTGTGTATTATTACTGGTATTCGGAGCTAACCCCACAGTACAGGGTTTGGCCCTGCTGGGATTCATGATTGGTTTAGCACAGGGTTATTTTAATTGGCGAGTCGCTTTAGATAGAAAACTACTGCCTCTACTAATGCAAATGGGAGCGGAGTCATTTGATCGAGCTTTAGCACAGCTCTTCACTGCTAAAGCGAAGCAGCTAAATCAACGTGATCTAAGTAGTCGTCTGAATGGTGTGAAGCGATTGGCTAGAAGGCAAATGTTTTGTTTTATGAGCCAATTGATCATATCTATCTGCGCATTTGTCCTGCTTCTGCAACCCGTTCTTTTTTAAATGGAATTATAACGATGCCTAGCGTTTATCAATTGAAGTCAGCTTTTTCAGATTTCTTACGCCCTGTTACTAATCGCTTGGCTGCAAAAGGGGTCAGCGCCAATCACGTCACAGTGGCTGCAATGGTTGGCTCAATTGTGTTGGCAGTTGGCTTATATCTGGCTCAAATATTTCTGCAAAGTTCGCCTCAAATGTGGCTGCTTGTACCTGTATGGATGTTCATTCGCATGGCGATGAACAATATCGATGGCATGTTGGCTCGCGAGCATAATATGGCTACGCCGTTAGGCGCGATTCTTAATGAGATGGGCGATGTTATCTCCGATAGCGCTCTGTTTTTAATGTTCGCGTGCTTGCCCGGAGTAAATAGTCCTTTGCTGGTGCTGTTCACGCTCTTAGCTATTATGAGTGAAATGATCGGTGTGGTTGCAGTGCAGATAGGGGCAAGTCGCCGTTATGATGGGCCTTCAGGAAAGAGTGATCGGGCAGTATTCTTTGGTCTGCTTGCCACGCTTTATGCTTTTGGCGTGCCGTTAGAGGGTTGGACGACATGGGTGCTCGCGTTAATAAACTTTCTGCTTTTACTGACGATCTTTAATCGGGCTAGGGCTGCTTTGGCTGAGTTAAAAAGTGCTTAATCAGCTTCTTTGCTGGTGGTGTCTTCTAATGCTTGATGGCGAGTTAGGCATTGCGAGGAAAGTTGTTGGAAAGTTTCAGCCAACTGTTCGATAAACTCTCGGCTACTATCTGGGATAGTGGTAGGTTCGCCAATAATGACATCACAATTATAAGGGACCAAAAGCGCTGTCCCTTTTGGCAAGGCCATACCTAAGCCATGTAGCATCACCGGACATACTGGAGTGTTGCTGCGATCATCTTTAAGAAGGTGATGTACACCACTTTTTAGCTTACTGAGTTGTTCGGCGTTGCCACGACTTCCTTCCGGAAAAATCAGCAAAATGTCACCACGATCTAATGCTTCATGGCACTGTTTAAATAAGTCGCGTTTAAAATTGCTGCGATCCAGCGGAATAATGCCGATGATATTGAGTGCAAACCAAGCTAAGGCTTTGTGTTTTAGAAAGTAGTCCGCAGCTGCCACTGGGCGAACCTTATGGATCTGACGCAAAGGGTAAAGTGACATCAACACTAAGGTATCTAAGTGACTATTGTGATTAGCAACAATCACCGCCGGCCCGGTTTCGGGCAACCATTGTTTGTTACGGATGTTGAGCCCAAGAACAATCAAAACGACAGGGCGGACGATTAGGGCAAAAAACAGAATCTTTAATAGACGAATCCACATACTAAATCTCCTGCTCAGTAATGTAAGTAATAGATAAAGTGGAAGAACAGAGGCGCGGTAAACATTAGGCTGTCCATTCGATCCAAAATTCCGCCATGACCGGGGATCAGCGTACCGCTGTCTTTAATGTGTAGGTCGCGTTTCACGGCGCTTATCACGACATCACCAAAGAACCCACCGATACCAATAATTGCACCCGCTGCCAGTCCTTCATACCAAAACATCGGGGTTAGCCAAGGACTAGAGATACTTGCGACAACCATGATGGTGCAGACCCCACCAATAAAACCTTCCCAGGTTTTGTTAGGGCTTACTTTGGGTATGATTTTATGTCGGCCGAAGCTCTTGCCCCATACGTACTGAGCGACGTCGTTTAATTGCGTAATAAAGATTAGAAACAAGACTAAACCGATAGGGCCAGCATCGACGTTTTTCTCGGGTAGCACCAGTAAAAAAGGGATATGGCTGATCGCAAAAATGGTCAGCATGGTCGCCCAATGAATAACCCCTGCCGATCTAATAAAACCGCGGGTTTCGCCTGTCAGAACCATACGGGTTGGCAAAATAAGGAAGAGATAGATTGGAATGAAGATTATGAACATTCCATACCAAGCATCATGCACCCAGTAATATTGCACAGGGATAGCTAGATAAGCCCAGAACAGCGTGCGCCGATCAGAAAGGCGAATAGGTGTGATTGAGAGAAACTCTTTGAGCGCCAGAAAACTGAGAAAGCCAAAGAAGATAATGGTTGCCGTTGGGTTCAGTAACAAGACGACAAAAATCAGCCCGATCATGATCCACCAACTGCGGATTCGTAGCCATAACTCGGTGTAATCCCTATCTGGGTGAGCCTGCTTTTTTAGAAAACAGATGATCGAGGCAATAATTAAAAGGCTGACCACCGTAACCATTAGGTAGAAGCTATGTATAGGGAAGCTAGTGAAGTTCATCCAATAGGGTTCCTAAAACCAAGTTAGATGGTTTCAATACTAGCTTAGGATTAGAGACGGCTGTACCTAGAACGGAAAGGTCGCATTAATTGCGACGAAAAGGGGAGCATAGTGCTCCCCTTTGTTTATCTGTTGAGGCTTAGATTTTTACGATTTCAGCTTTCTTCGCTTTAAAGCCATCAGTGATCTCAGAGGCTTTCAGGGTGATTACACCTTTGCCTTTTATCTTAAGGCCGGATTTTTTACCACTGTCGTTATTTGCGGTCGTGCTGTTTTCGATGAGAGCTGCAACTTTACCTGCATCTTTAGCTTCTAGCACAATGCCTTTACCGCCGTTTTTGTCGGCATGACCAGAAGATATTAGAGCAGTGAGGCTACCGTTTTCCTCTTCCGTCATTTTGAAGCCATCATCGGTGTTACCTGATGCAGCAGAGTCAATCACTGTGATCTCGATATCGCCTTCACCTTCTTCGTCAAAGTCTAGACCTTCATCTAGATTATTGTGGATAGTAGAAGAGTAAAGGACGGTCTTGATGCTACCGTTACCTGCTTCATCGATATCAAAACCATCATCAAAATCGATACCAAATTCGTAAGCTTCGACTGAGCCGGAAGCATATAGATCGACTTCGCGTTCAAAGCATTTGTCATCAGCGGAACCGGTAATCTCAGCAGGTACTTTGTCAGCAGACATCTCGCCATCTTTAAATTCAGCTTCTACTGGGGATGGCAGAAGAGGTTGTAGAAGGTCTTTTTGGCAGTAACCACCATTGTTAGAGAAATCGACGTTGCTCACGTTAACAATCACGTCGCCATTCTGACCTTCATCCAGCTCAACACCGTCAGCGCCTACTTTGTTGAAGCGAGAGTTATGAGCGGTAAATAGTATGTTGCCTTCGTTACGTTCATCGACTCGAAGGCCGTCGCCATCTACTCGGCCATAGCCGACATTGTGGATGTTTAGGTTGTATGCATTTACTGCGATAGACGCTGGAGAACCACCGCCTTCGCCGCCTGCGCCTGCACCACAATCTTTGGCAATATCACAATCAGAGATGTGGATACCGTGATAAGCAACACCGCTAACCTCAACGTCATTGAGTGTCACGGTTAGGGTTCCAGTTTGGTTATCTCGTAGGTTAACGAAGATACCTTTACCAGCTGCGCCTGTTAGGTCACCGCGGTTTTGGATGCTAAAACCGCCAGGTCCTTCAAATTTAAGACCGCTGATATTCAGGTCCGCGCCTTGAGATACAGCCAGCAAATCGGTGTTTTTTGCAGTTTTTATGATCTGGCCGTTACCGTAGATCGCGATAGGTGCCTGACCAGTATAAGTCAGAGTGGTGTTGATCATGATATCGTCTTTGCTAGTAACAATGACGCTATCTGCTATACCTTCAGCAACAGCGATCAGTGCTGCACGCATGGAACCTTCGCCGCTGTCATTACCATTAGTTACATGAATAGGGGCAGCATAAGCCGTAGTTGTAAGCAAAGTTGCGCCAACAGCTAAGGCTAACGCTTTAAGAGGGTGAGAACCGTGCAGCATAGACATTGAAAATACCTTTATGGAAAGTCTTATAAATTTATGTTGCCAAAACTATCTATGCCGGGTGACGTTTAGATGACAGGTTTAAGAAGTTTTTGTGAGCGAAGCGTTACATTGAACTGTTATTGAGAATAGGAATCTGAATACTACCTTTTGTTCGGTAAAATTAGATCGAGTTGCAGAGTTGAAAACAGGGATGCTAACCGCATATAAATAGGCATCACATTCGTAACGTCATTGTGCAAAATTAATAAAAACAGGAGCTTAGAATGACAGTAGAAGCCACTGCAAATACGGCATCGAGTCAAACCTTGCAGAGTAAACTGATCGGGTTATCAGAGGCTTTAAAGCAGAAAGTCATTGGGCAGGAAGCCTTAGTTGAGCATTTGTTGATTGCATTGCTTACGGATGGCCATGTTTTACTGGAGGGCCCTCCAGGTTTGGCGAAAACCCGCACTGTACATGCCCTAAGTGATCTATTAGAAGGCGTGTTCCATCGTGCCCAATTTACGCCGGATCTTCTGCCTAGTGATATTACCGGTACTGAGATCTACAACACGCAAAAAGGCGAGTTTAGTTTCCGTCAGGGACCTCTGTTTTGTAACTTATTATTAGCGGATGAGATCAACCGTGCGCCAGCCAAAGTACAGTCTGCGTTGCTAGAAGCGATGGCGGAGCGACAAGTCACGGTTGCAGGTAAAACTTATCCACTGTCTAAATTCTTTATGGTGATGGCGACGCAGAATCCGCTGGAGCAAGAGGGAACTTATCCACTGCCCGAAGCTCAGCTAGACCGTTTTATGCTGCATATCCGCGTTGACTACCCTGACCATAATCAAGAGAAAGAGATCCTGCGTTTAGTACGTGACGAGCATAATTCCGAGTTAGCAGGCGAAGCCGCTCATATTGATGTTGCGCTGACCGAGCAGGAGTTATTCGCAGCTCGCTCCAGCATTATGCAGGTCTACATGGCGGATAACCTTGAGGATTATATGATCGCACTCGTGATGGCGACACGTAATCCAGAGGCTTACGGAGAAGACCTGAAAGATAGCTTAGTCTTTGGCGCAAGCCCACGTGCGAGTATTGCTTTGGATCGTGCTGTTCGAGCTAAAGCTTGGTTGGCCGGACGTGATTTTGTGACCCCAGATGATATCCAAGAGATTGTACCAAGCGTGCTAAGGCACCGTATCGGCTTGAGCTATGTGGCTGAAGCGCGAGGTTTAGATAAAGATAAATTGATCGCCGAACTGATCAATCGCGTGGCGGTACCTTAGGGATCAATCTATGTTCTTAGGGGAAACAAGCCCAAGGCCTGTGCCATCCGCACGACACCTCATCAGTGTGGACGAACTTATTAGCTTACGATTCTGGCCGCCTGCGCGACAGAATAGCCGTGAGCGTATGGCTATTCGTGAAGGTCATCATCTAAGTCATATTCGCGGTCGCGGTATGGAATACGATGATGTGCGTGAATATCAACCGGGTGATGATATTCGTCATTTGGATTGGCGCTTGATGGCACGCACTGGAGAAGCACATACCAAGCTTTATCGAGAAGAACGCGAACGCCCAGTTTTCCTGCTGTGCGATCTTCGCCATAGTATGCAGTTTGCGACTCGCGGACACTTTAAATCGGTGTTAGCTGCTTATGCTAGTGCGATGGCGCTGTGGACTACTTTGGCGAATGGCGACCGTGTGGGTGGCATGTTGCTAAGTGAACAGCAAGAGCAGCTATTTAAACCGAGCAATAGTCGCCAGCAATTGATGCAGATGATTACCGCATTATCTCAAGGCGTTGAGCTCACAGAGCAAATCACTGAACGATCCTTGGCACAGTCACTAGCGCGCTTAGAGTCGATCTTGAGCAGTGGCAGTATCCTCTATATTTTCAGCGATTTTCACGATGTTGATGAAGAAACAGAGCTGCACCTGATGCGTCTGGCACAACGTTGTGAGTTGAAGCTGGTGTTGATCTCCGATCCGCTGGAACAACAACTGCCAAGCAGCGGAAAATCGTATCGTTTTAGCGGCTTAGGGCGTGAATTGCTGGTCTCTGCCAATCAGGCGCAACAGCTTAAATATCGAGGCCAGTTTCAGCAGCGATTACAGTTATTACAAAATCTGCACAACCTACGTGGTGTAGAGTTTGCTCACTGGCAAACGGATCAGCATCCGTTATTTCAGTTTAATTCTCAGGAGGTGAGCTAATGGACTTTTCCCAGCTTCCTCTACGTCCCATGCAGCAGCCAGAGATGATTGGCTGGTGGCCTTTAGCGCCGGGCTGGTGGTTTTTAATTGTGCTTAGCATTGCGTTATTTATTGCAGTGGTGTGGTTTGGCTATCACTACCTGAAGAAAATGCAGAACAACCCAAATCGTTGGGCGCTACAAGAACTTAACGTTATTCAAGTGAACTACCAGCAACATCAAAATAAACGGCTTTTGGCTGAAGAGTGTAATACGCTGTTAAAACGCCTAGTGCTGACCCTGTATTCTCGCCAAGATGTCGCTGCGTTAAATGGAACCGCTTGGACCGATTTTTTAGCTAAGCAAAGCCATTCGGATACTTTAACGGTGTTAGCAGTAGCGCCTTATCAAGCATCACCTGAGTATGATGCCGAAGCTTTGTTAGATGCCTGTAAAGGTTGGCTAGCTAATGCTCGAGGGCCTGCCGATGTTTGAGTTTGCGTGGTGGTGGCTCTGGTTACTTTTACCTCTGCCTTGGTTGGTTAGGCGATTTTCTAAGCCTTCAACAGATCAGGGTGGGGCTTCGCTGCATGTACCATTTCTTGACCAGATGGAACAAGCGGTTGGGCCGCAACAAGGTGTATCAACCCAACAATCCTCTCCATGGCGATTAGTGCTGCTTTACCTTATTTGGGGATTGTTGATTGCGGCTGTGGCTAAACCCCAGTGGTTAGGCGAACCGATTCCACAGCGACTGGAAGGCCGTGATCTGATGATGGCGGTGGATCTGTCGGAAAGTATGTTGGAACAGGACTTTGAGGTGAATGGCCGTTGGGTGAGCCGACTGGCTGCAACCCGATTAGTTGCCGGCGATTTTATAAAACGCCGCGAAGGGGATCGCGTTGGTCTGATTCTTTTTGCAGAACAGGCTTATCAACAGGCGCCTCTGACTCATGACCGCGATACGGTTAAAACTTTGTTAGACGAAGCTCAAGTGGGGTTGGCGGGTAAAGCTACAGCAATTGGTGATGCTATCGGCTTGGCGGTGAAACGCTTCAAACAGATGGAAAATGAACAACGCATTCTGATTCTGATCACTGATGGTCGCAATACTGCGGGGGTGCTCAAGCCATTGCAGGCGGTGGAGTTAGCAAAATCAGAGGGGCTTAAAATTTACACTATCGGCGTTGGTGGCGGTAGCCAAGGTGGAGTTTTAGGTTCGTTCTTTGCTCAAGGTTCTGATCTGGATGAGAAGACGCTAACGGCTATAGCTGAGCAAACTGGTGGTCGATTCTTCCGCGCTTATGATCTGGATGAACTCGCAGAGATTTATGCTGAGTTAGATGAATTAGAGCCGGTTGAACAAGACTCCGAATTTTTCCGCCCTATTGATCCGCTATTCCACTGGCCGCTTTATGCCGCTTTTGTGTTGGCATTGATCCTAGCGATCAGCTTAAGGGGGCGTAACTGATGTTTTCTGATCTTCAGCTACAACAGCCGCTTTGGTTGCTGGTTATTCCTACGGCGTTTGTGCTTATTTTATGGCTACAAAAGCGCACTGCTGATGCCCAAGATTGGTCTGAGGTGTGTGATCCAGAGCTCCTGCCGTTGTTAAAACAGCAGGGAGCACAAAAGTTAAAACACAATTGGTTGCCGTGGAGTTTATTTGCGGCGGTGATCCTGCTCGCAGTCGCGGCTACGCAACCGGTGTGGCAGAAACAACCGCAACCGGTATTTAAGCAAAGTGATGCCTTAGTGCTTGCCTTGGATCTGTCAGCGTCGATGCATGCAACCGATCTAAAACCGAGCCGCCTGCAACGGGCCAATTTTAAGATTAAAGATCTACTCAAAAAGCTCCCAGATACAGAAATTGCGCTAATTGTGTATGCCGGAGATGCCTTTGCGGTAACGCCGCTAACTGAGGATAGCGATACTATATTGGCTGCCTTACCAGCGATGACTCCGGAAATCATGCCGGTACAAGGAAGTCGGGCTGATCGTGCCTTAGTGCTAGCCGATCAGATGTTAGCGCAGGCCAATATTCAAGGCGGTAATATCCTATTGGTGAGCGATGAAGTCTCACCAGCTCAAGTCGCAGCCGATGCCAGTCGTATTCGCAATCAAGGTCGTAAGATCTCTATTCTGGCAGTAGGTTCGGCCGAAGGCGGCCCTATACCTACCGAATATGGATTCTTACGAGATCAACAGGGCAATGAAGTTATTGTGACCATGAATATTGGGCTGATGGCTGAAGCCGCTGGTCTTGGTGGTGGTCAGGCGCAGTTAATTCGTGTGGACGATCTGGATATCGATTATCTGATCGCTGGCCTTAAGTCTGGCGAGGATGCCGCCGTAAATGTCGATAAAGATATTGAACGTTGGGTTGCCGAAGGCCCCTGGTTTATCTTGCTGGCATTACCGTTCTTACTACCTCTATTTCGTCGCGGTTTGTTTAATCTGACGTTGCCTATTGTCGTAATAGCCTCTGCTGGCGTTTCCCAGCCAGCTAATGCAGATTGGTGGCAAGGGCTGTGGAAAACTCAAAATCAGCAAGCAGCTGAAATTTATCAACAGGGTGATAAAAGCGCTGCGGCGGAGTTGTTCACAGATCCGCGTTGGAAGCAGCTCTCGCACTATGAGAGCGGAGATTATCAACAGGCTTTAGACAGCCTGCCAGAGCCTGAAACTGTGAATGATTTTTATAACCATGCTAATTCACTGGCCAAGCTCGGGCAGCTGGAGAAAGCACTAGAAGCCTACGATAAAGCGTTAGCTGAAAGGCCTGATTTTGACGATGCTCTGCATAATCGTAAGCTGGTTGAAGAGTTGCTAAAGCAGCAAGAGCAACAGCAACAAAGCGACGATCAGAATAAAAAAGACAAATCTGATCAGCAGAAAAAGGACGAGAAACAGTCAGGCCAAGATTCTCAAAATGATCAGAGTAACGCTTCTGAGCAATCATCCGATCAGCAGCAAGAACAGCAAGAACAGCAACAACAGATGGATCAATCATCTTCATCTAGACAAAAAGATCAGCAACAGATGGCTGAAGAGCTTAAGCAGCAGTTGGATGAAAAGCTAAAAGATGCTGAGCAGCAAGAACAGAAGCTTGATAGTGCCGAACAAACTCAGCCTCTGGATGAAACTGAGCAATCTAATCAGCAGATGTTAAACCGAATTCAAGATGATCCAGCGGGTCTGTGGCGACGCAAATTTATCTATCAATATCGTCAGCGTTCCGAGCAGCCTGCAGAGGAGGATAAACTATGGTAAATGGAATTAAATTATTTACCGCAGCAACTCTTTTACTCTTTAGTCAGTTACTGATGGCTGCGATCAGCAGCGAGATTGATCGCAATCGTATCGAGCAGGGCGAGTCCTTCCGTCTGATTCTCAAGATTACAGCGAATGAAGCTAACCAAGTTGATCTAGAACCCCTGCATAAAGACTTCCAGATTCTAGGGCGCAGTCATCAGTCCAGTACAACTTTCCAAAACGGGTCGCTAAAAAGCACGACTAAACTGGTTTTAACGCTATTTCCAAAGCGAGCAGGCCAGTTAACTATTCCTGCCTTGGAACTTGAGGGAGAGAAGAGCAATGAACACAGTATTGAAGTTGTTGAAGTAAAGCAGCCTTCAGCGGTTGATGGTGGCGTAGAGTTCCTTTCTACCCTATCTGATAAAACACCCATCGTTCAGCAGCCGATTATCTATCAATCCAGCCTGGTACTGGGTCGTAAAATTTATGATGCTGGTATCCAAGAACCTCAAGTGACCGAGGGCAAGGCTTTAATCGAAGCTCTGGGCGAACAGCGTCAGTACGAGCAAGAGCTAAATGGTCGTCGTATGCTTGTGATCGAGCAGGCATGGCTGATTACGCCACAACAAAGTGGCACTCTAAAAATCCAAGGGGCGCGTTTGAGCGGCCAAGTTCCAGATGGTCGACCAGATCCTTTTAGAGGTTTTAATACTAGGGCTGTACGTAGAATCTTTGTGCCTGCAGAGGATTATGAAGTTGAGGTTCAGCCAATTCCTGCAGAGTTTACCGGTGAGCATTGGCTATCAGCGAAAGAGATCAATTTGAGTAGTGATTTTGATCGAGTTATCGACAGTTGGAAGCAAGGAGAGCCGGTCACACGAACGTTGACCTTAGAGGCCACAGGCGTAAAAAAAGAGCAGCTACCTGAATTGGTATTGCCGGAAGTGCCAGGCCTAAAGCAATACGCAACCAAACCGCAAATCGAGCAGTACTACGTCGATGGTGAACTTACCCTAAGTCTTAAGCTTGAGGTCACTGTGATCCCTGAACGCGGTGGCAAAGTCACGTTACCCGAAATACAGCTTCCTTGGTGGAACACTGAGGCTAAGAAACAGGAAGCAGCGAGCATCCCTGCTATCAATATTGATGTTGAAGCGGATGCAACAGCCTTGGCTCCTAGCTCTCCGCCGCAGGTACAACAGCCGTTATCCACAACGCTATCAACGCAAGCGCCTCAGATCGTCGAAAATAGCCCTGTGGATAATATAAATAGCCAACAGGTTGTTGTGAACGAGAGTGAAGTATCACCTTGGTTAACTTTAGTTGTGGGTATCTTAATTGGGGTTATCTTATCCACAGCGGCATTTTTGCTATGGCGAAGAAATCTGCCACGACAGGTTATACAGGAAGAAATTAAAGCGGTTGATTCGGTGCCAAGTTTTAAAAAGCTAAAAGAGGCTTGCTTAGCAAACAACGCACAAGAAGCACGAGCAGAGCTGATCACTTGGGCGCGCCATCGATATGTCGCTTGTAACCACTTGAATGACCTATCCGATAGAGTCGGTCCAGAGTTCAAACACGAGATCGAATTCCTCAATCGTAGCTGCTTTGCTAGTGATAACTGCTCATGGGATGGTAAAGGACTGTTGAAACAGGTTGAGGCTGAGAACAATCGTGAAAATCGGCTCGCGGCAGGGGAAGCTGGGTTAGAGCCACTGTATATGAGCTAAATCGGCTCGTTGTTCTACTTTGTTACCCAAAGCGGGCTTTTGCCCGCCCTTCTTTATTGATTACAACTTATTGATTTTCAATTGGTCCTGAACAGTTTTCGTGCTGTACCCAGCTCTCATTGATATGACTGAAAAATGGCTCGGGGTATTCTTAGTATTCTGTATTTCCTGTGCTATACCTAAATAGGATTTCTTAAGGAACTTACCCAAAAATGGATTTTGTCACTTCTTGAATAACCACATTTATCCGTCAGATGTAGCTTATTTGCATAGATAAGTTTGGTACGACTATGGAGTTGCGAAATCTTGCAAGGATGAATCAAGAGGTAGTAGTCGCCATGCTAAATCAAATTTCAGTCTCCAAAAAAATAGCTCTGCTTGTATTATCGTTACTTTCCCTTCTTTTAATGACTTCTGGTCTAGCGATCGTATCTATGGATCAGATAGGCAAAGAACTCGATAGTATTGCTCACAAAGATATCCCCCTGATCGAGAAGATGACCAAAATAACGGAATACCAGCTTGAGCAAACTATTCATTTTGAACGTGCAGTTCATTTCGGAACGGTTGGGTTGTTGAAGAACGAGAGTGGTCAAAGCAGTGGTAGCTATCAGGACAGCTTTTCAAAGGAACAAGACAAGTTTATTGAATTTGGCCTCAAAGTAGATAAACACATTGGATCTACCAAAAAGCAGCTCTCGGCGATTATCGACTTGTCCCAGACCAAGAGTGGTGGGCTGATTCCAAAAGTCTACGCCAGTGAGCTGGATGAGTTCGCAATGCTAGCCGAGCAGTTAAAAGCGATTGAGAAAGAACATGAAGAGTTCCAACATTATGGCCTAGCTGCTATGAAAGCGATTAAGAACAGAGAGTTTGATCGTTCAGAAGCACTGGCGGTTCAAGTTGAAGAGGCTGCTGATCAGTTAACTAAACATCTTGAAGAACTATTGGCTGAGATAGAAAGGTTCACTCTTGAAGCCTCCGAGACAGCTTTGGCCCATGAGAAGTCTGCTTTAACCAACATAGTGGTAACGCTGATAGCAGCTTTAGCCATTGGGATCTCGTTGAGTATTCTGATCACGCGCAATATCACCAGTCGACTTAAATTATCCGTGGAAGGCATGAAGCATATCGCGGATGGGGATCTAACCCATGATGTTAAGAGCACAGGTGTCGATGAGATCTCGCAAATGTTGGAGTCTCAGGAGATGACCCGCCAAGAACTACAGAAATCGATTGGGCAAATCGTTGAAATCAGTAGCCAGCTTTCCGCGACCTCAGAGGAAGTTGCCACAGCGATGTCAGAAAGCAGTTGTCATGTGCAAAACCAACAAACTCAGACCGATACCTTATCTGCTTCTATGCAGCAGATGAGCGCTACATCAAATGAGATGGCGCATAACATTAATGAGGTAAATGATTCGGTTAATAGGGCCGATGGCGAGCTACAGGAGAGTAACCATATCTTAATCGGCACGGTTGAGAGTATTACTGAGTTATCGAATCAGCTGCAAAACTCAGCGGATACGGTGAAAGATCTAGATAGCAGCACTGTAGAGATCAGTACTGTATTGCAGGTGATTTCGGATATTGCAGAACAAACTAATCTTTTGGCACTAAACGCAGCTATTGAAGCGGCTAGGGCAGGTGATCAAGGGCGAGGCTTTGCGGTTGTGGCTGACGAAGTAAGGCAACTGGCTTCTCGCACGCAAAACTCTACAGCTGAAATATCTGAGATTATTAAACGACTGCAAGATGGGTCAACACGCGTAGTGAACTCTATGCAGCAAACCCAAAAGAAAGCGATTTCATTGGTTGAAGGGGCTGAAAAATCAACGGATTCCCTATCGAAAGTGGTCGATCAATTAAGCCATATCAACAATA
Organism: Neptuniibacter sp. QD34_54; assembly: GCF_047778055.1. GTDB lineage: Bacteria > Pseudomonadota > Gammaproteobacteria > Pseudomonadales > Balneatricaceae > Neptuniibacter. The sequence goes on from NZ_CP180546.1 coordinate 152,592, forward strand.
TGATGAGTCAAATAGCGACCGCTGCTGAAGAGCAAAGTCTGGTAAGTGAAGATTCCACCCGCACTGTGACCGATATTAACGACCTAGGGTACCAGAACGCTGCCAGTGTTGAGGAAACCTCTCAGGCCAGTTTAGATCTAGCCAGAATGGCGGAAGGGCTGAATCAAACGGTGAGTGCTTTCAGGGTGTAAAGGGAAAGAGCCTAAAGCACGAAATAAACAGAGGCTAATCTTTTATCGATAATCCTCTGTTCTGAATTTACCGGAGCTTAGTAATTCTGCGGGAACAAAGCGCGTTTCGCTTCTTCGTCCATTTCAGATTTAAATTGGATATCACCGCTGATACTTCTGGCTTTGGCGACTGCTGGGCGGGCATCTACCGTTTTGAACCAGCGTGATAGGTTAGGGAATTTCTCAAGCTCGTTCTCACCTAAAACTGGTAGCACGCGGTCAATCCAGCCCCAAGCAGCAATATCTGCAATGGTGTACGCCTCACCCGTGATATAGGTATTGCTAGCCAATTGATCATCCAGCACTTGATAGTGGCGTTTAGCTTCATGGCGATAACGATTGATTGCATAAGGTAGGTTCTCAGGTGCAGCGCGCTGGAAATGTACCGCTTGACCCGAATAAGGCCCAAGGCCTGATGCGATAAACATCAACCAAGAGAGTAAGTTTGCCTTATCTTCGGCATTCCCCAGAAAAAGATTATGTTTTTCGGCGAGGTAGAGAAGGATTGCTGTGGAATCAAAGACCTTTGTACCTTCATCATCAATGGCAGGCACTTTTCTATTTGGATTGATTGCCGCGTATTCCGGACTGTGTTGTTCTCCTTTTAAAGTATCCACAGGGACTAATTCATACTCTAGTCCAGCTTCTTCAAGAAAAAGAGCGACCTTCATTGGATTAGGGGTAGGGTGAAAATAGAATTTAAGCATAAGTTTTTTAACCTGTTGAGTTAACGTAAATTGAGATGGCTTGTATTTATTGTTCAGGGGTTTAGCTTTAGAACTTGATCTATATCCGTAGCTTGATGCCTATCGCGTAGTTGCTCCCAGGCTTCGCCCCAAGTGCGATTGACGATACGGCCACGCTGTACGGCTGTGCGTTGCGAGATCTGTTCGGCCCAGCGTTGCAGGTTGGAATAGCTATCGACATCTAGAAAGGTGGCGGCACTGTATTGGTTGCCGCGGACGAGCTCGCCGTACCAAGGCCAAATAGCCATATCTGCGATGGAGTAGTTTTCGCCTGCGATATAGGGATGGTTCGCCAGTTGTTTATCCAGCAGGTCTAACTGCCGTTTTACCTCCATAGTAAAGCGGTCTATGGGGTACTCGAACTTTTCCGGGGCATAAGCGTAAAAGTGTCCAAACCCACCTCCTAGATAGGGTGCAGAACCCTGTAGCCAAAACAGCCAATTCAGTTGTTCTGTCTGTTCGCTAGGGTCTTCTGAGAGGAAGTGACCAAACTTCTTGGCGAGATAAAGCAAGATAGCACCCGACTCAAATACGCGAGTTGGCGTCGCCCCTGAGTTATCAACAAGGGCTGGAATCTTAGAGTTGGGATTGATATCCACAAAGCCTGATGAGAACTGATCTCCTTCACCTATCTGAATCATGTGGGCATCGTATTCTGCCTGTTCAACGCCTGCTGCTAGCAGCTCTTCAAGCATGATGGTGACTTTCTGGCCGTTAGGCGTTCCCATCGAATACAGTTGAAGTGGGTGTTTACCTTTCGGCAGTTCAGCTTGATGAGTCGCACCTGATACTGGGCGATTGATACTTGCCCACGTGCCACCGTTTTCCTCTTCATGCTTCCACACTTTAGGTGGGGTGTATTGTGCGTTCATAAGACTTCTATCCTTATCAGCTGATCTAAAATTAAATTGAACGTCCGTTCATCTATTTTTATCCTAACTGGACTTGAACGGGTGTTCAAGCTAAAATTTGAACAAATGTTCAATCTGAAGTTTTAATCATGGCTAATACTCTGAAACATAACCGTTCTGAGGTGCTGGATAAGGCAACGAATCTTTTCTGGGAAAAAGGTTTCCACGCTACGTCTATGCGTAATTTGCAAGACCATATTGATATGCGTCCGGGCAGTATCTATGCCGCATTTGGCAGTAAAGAAGGGTTGTTTAAAGAGAGCTTAAATCACTATGCAAAAGCCAGCTTAGAGCGATTAACTGAAAGCACTAATACGTCCGAATCCCCGCTTGGTGCACTTAAAGCATTTATCAAAACTGTGGTTTTGAATTGCCGAGAGGATACGCCCAGTGAGATGTGTATGTTGGTAAAAGCGATTGCTGAACTGACAGAAGAAAACGGAGAATTGTTAGATGAGGCGAAGGGGCTTCTGAAGGCTGTAGAACAGGCGCTAACGCAACTGATTGAACAAGCGCAAGCGGCAGGCGAGGTCGATTCTTCAAAAGACGCAGCCCGCCTTGCTCGCTATATCCAAATGCAGCTCATAGGCCTGCGCGTATATGCACGGGTTTCACCTGATGAAGATGACTTGGTTGCAATGATCGATGATTCCATTGCTTCGATGGTGTAAAGCCGCTTTATTGAAACTGGGCGACAGCCATTAGCTGTTCGCCCTATCTCTTCAGATATAACTTAGCAGCGGAAAGCTCCGCAGGTTCGTTGTATCTCTTGTACTAATCCAGATAATTCATCTTGGCTGCGGTTAAGAATTTGCATTCCATCTACTGTCCTTGTTGCTGCATGGCTGACTTGTTCTATATTGCTCCCCAGTCTTTCTGCGGAGGTTTGTTGTTCCTGCGTAGCGCATGACATTTGTTCGCTCATAGTGGCAATGCTGGCTACTGCATGATCAATCTCTACTAGCTTGTGATTGAGCTCTGTAATCTGCTCGACGCCTTTAATGGCGTTTGTTTGGCTACTAGCCATCGTTTTTACTGCTTCAGAAACACTATCTTGTAGTTTAAGAATAATGCTCTGTATCTCTTGGGTAGAGTTTTGGGTGCGTTTAGCGAGATCCCTTACTTCATCTGCAACTACAGAAAATCCGCGGCCAGTCTCACCTGCTCGGGCGGCTTCAATAGCGGCATTCAGTGCCAGTAAGTTCGTTTGATCGGCAATATCGCTAATCACTACCAGTACTTTTGATATGTCACTGGTTTGTTCACTCAACCTATTAATCGTCGTTGCAGAGTTTTCTACATCTTTAGCAAATGCTTTAAAGCTCTGCTCGCATTGGCTGGTGGTAACCAGACCCGAATTGGCTTGTTCCTGTGCTTCAGAGGTGGCATGAGCCGTTGTCGCAGCACTTTGCGCTACTTCTGATACTGATTGTTGGGTTTGGCAAACGACTGTTGCCATATCTTCAGTGCTGATGTGCTGACTACGGCTATCCGTATCTACCTGAGTGACTACTGAGCTAAGTTGGGATTCAACGTGTTTCAGTTGTTCAACATTGAGTAAAAGCTGGGATACAACACATCGGGTTTTCTCAATGAACTGGTTACAGTTTGTCGCTACGTCACTTATCTCATCATTACCATCTACGGTGATTTTCTGCTTCAGATTAGCATCCCCTTGACCTAACTTTTTCATGGCTGATGCGACTAGCGCTATGCGTTTTTGGATACTGAAAGCAGTCATACTTGTGAAGGTAAAACCGATGATGATAATCAACAGAGCCATGACCAGCATGATGTTCTGCTGGCTTTGAATATGTTGTTTCACTTCCGGTATTTGGATAGTGGCTAAGTCTGAAAGTTCTTTTTCGAGTTCATGTGCGGTGTTTCGCAGATCCTTTCGAATGCCTTTCTGGTGAGAGGTACCTAGTTTTTCAGTTAGCTGGACGTATTGGTTAAAGGTTGCTGAGTATAGGGCTAAGTCCGACTTCAGTTGCGTGAATTGCGCACCAAATAAATGACTGTTTTGTTCTAGTTGAATTGTCAGAGAGCTGTATGTGTCGTTAAAACTGCTGACATACTTTGCTTCTTTACGCAGCATAAAATCTTTTTCGTGGCGGCGTAAAGACAGAAGCGTATTTTGGAATACTGGTTGATCCTGTAGCGCAGCAGAGACTTTGTGCGCGGAGCTTCGAAGTTTGCCTAATGCACCTTCGTTTTTGCTTAATCCAAGTGCCTTTTGAGTATTAACAAAACTCTTAAACTGATTGTCGTAGGTTGTGAGTAATTGTTGAAATTTGTCATGTTTAGCACTGAGTCCTAACGCTTGTTTTAACTCTTCTAATGCATGTGATCGTTGTTCCAATGCGGTAACGCCAGTATCAAATCTTTGTACATATTTAAGATCTTTACGCTCGAAGAAATCCTTTTCGTTACGTCTTAAATTCAGTAAATCCTGTTGTACATAGCTGAGTTCTAGAATCGAAGCTTTCAGTTGGCTAATGTTATTCAGAGAGTAATGGTTGCTACCCATGATTAGCAGCATACCAACAACAAAGAACAGCGAAATTAATAACAGTTTTATTTTTATAGTCATATCAACACCTTACATCTTAAAGGGTGTATTTGCTGGTCGTGATTTAACGACTAGCAGGCAGAGGGACTGCTGTGCATTGAGATATGTGTGCATAGGGTTACCATTAAAAAGGCAACTATTCAGTCCAAGGGCTTATCGAAAAGGCTCTATCCGATGTTGGAATGAGCTGAGGATTGCTTTTGGGGAGGGCGGTCTATTCGGACGATTTTTGTGTAACTGTAACTTTGAGCAAAGTGCTGGGTGACGATGGCTATGGGTTGGTACAGCAATGCTGAATTGGGGATATCATCGAGTTGTAAGTTATCAAAATGGTTTTCGAACGCTACATTGGAGCGGTGGTTATTATGAATATTAAGCTTACAGTGAGGTGGTTCGGAGTATGTGTTATTGGATAGTTTAGGTGATTGGCATATACAAAAGGCGGAAAGCACTTCTGTTGATAGCAACAAGCAGCATATCAGTATCAAAAATGGACTATTCTGACTTTTGAGCAATAGAGCTACCTTTACCTTTTTGAGTATCAAATATTAGATAATTTGTAACAAAATCGTCATATTTGAATGATCATACTAGATAAAATTGTACTAGGGCTCAAGAGGTATATAGGCAGCAAACAACAGATGATTGTATGTTTGCTGCCTATAGCACTTAGCGTTGTTTCTAAGCTTGCAAATAGACTGTTGATTATTCAGGCATTTTCGACGCTACTACCGTTAACTACTCGGTTGCGTCCCATTTCTTTTGCCTCGTACAGTGCTGCATCAGCTAATTGAATTAATTCCCTGGGTGAGTGATCAATGGCTGCTTCAGCCAAGCCGAAGCTAGCTGTCACTTGATCGACCTCTTCAAACATTTCTGCTGCGATGGCAGTGCGAAGTTTTTCTGCTAAGCGGTAAGCCATTTGTGCGTTTGTTTCAGGTAAAAGAATCATAAATTCTTCACCGCCCCAACGACCTATTTTGTCTGTTTTACGGGTGTTCTCTCGTAGTATTTGTGCAAATCTTTTCAGCACAGCATCGCCACAGAGGTGGCCGTATTGGTCGTTTATCTTTTTAAATAGGTCGACATCCAATAGCAGAATTGAAAGTGGGCGTTTGAAACGTTGGAGACGGTAGATCTCCTCTTCCAGTAACAGCTCAATGTGTAGACGGTTGTTTAACCCAGTTAGAGCATCGGTTGTAGAAAGGATGGATAACTCTGTATTCTTGCTATTGAGCTTTTCATTAAGTTGATTCAATTGCAGTTCAGCAGCTTCACGTAGGTTTATTTCTGACTTCAGCTGTTTATTCAGTCGAGATAGTTTCCAATTCCATAGCGTGATTATCGTGATAATGAACAACGCGGCAAATACGAGTTTCCAGATCAGTTCATAATTAGCATCGTGTTCAAATTTAACCGATACCCAGCGTTGGAATACTTTGGAGTGCTCCTCTTCTGTTATGTATTCGGTGGCCTTGTTGAACATGGAAAGAAGCTCAGGGCTATCGTTACGGATGGCGACTGCCAGTTTCCAGTCCTCATCTAAACGGCCTCCTATTTTTAAATTTAGGAAACGGTGTTTACGAATCGCATGGCCCACGGGAGCTATCGCCCCGATTAAACCGAAAATTCTACCTTCCTCGACAATGCGTAGACCGTCAGCGACGCTATCTACTTCAATTACATTTATCTTAGGGTAATCTTGCTGGAGTTTGCTAAGTAAACCGTAGCCTTTAGGTACCCCGATGGTTTTATCTTTGAGTGATTTGAGGCCATCAACAAATAGAGAGTCTTCCTGAATCGCGATGACTAAAGGTAAGCGCAGGTAGGGCTTAGTGAAGTTTAATTGTCGTTTAGCTTCAGCAGTTTCGAAGGCCGCGGACATGATGTCACAGCGTCTATTCTGGGCGTATTCTAGGGACTGTTGGCTACTTTCTGTTGGTAGCATTGTCATGCCTATACCAATCCGATCGGCCATTAAATTCAGGTAGTCGGCAACCATGCCTTCATGACGCCCTCCTGATCCGATCTGTTCTAAAGGCATCCAATCTGGGTTGGCACAAAATGTTATGCCAGGCTGCTTTTCTAAATAGGCCTTTTCTACGGCCGTTAGGCTAAGACCACTACCAGGTCTAGCGACATAGTTCTCATTGCCCATCCAGCGCTGAGAAATAGCAGCGACTTCATCTCTGGTAAGGGATTCAATGGCACGATCCATAATTCGTTGCAGGATAGGCCAATCTGAACGAACACCAATGCGTAGATTGGCTAGATCAGGTTTGCCTACATCTACCTCACCCGATACGGTGAGGTCATTCATCAAATTTTTAGCGATAAGGTGGTTAAAAACAGCAGCTTCACCTAGTGCCGCATCCGCTTTACCAATAGAGATGGCTTTCAGACTTTCGATGGCATCGGTTACCAGATGTTGCTTGATTTGTGGGTATTCGTTGGTCAGGATCTCTTCGTAGAAAAAGCCTTTTGGTATAGCCACTGTTTTGCCGAATAGACTTTCAATAGATTCGAATTTAGCGCTTTTCTTACTAACAATAACATTCGGATTGACTGCATAAGGGCGGGTAAAGCGGATATATTTACGACGCTCAGTGGTATTGACGATATTGAGCATCATGTCTAATTCACGCTCCTTGGTCATCGCTAAGAAATCATTCCAGTTTGGTCCACTGACATACTGGATCCTAAAACCGGTTTTCTTGGCAATGAGGTTCATGACATCAATAGAAAAGCCTTTCGGTTTGCCTTGTTCGTTGTAATTGAAGGGAGGCCAGGCCATTTCGTTATGTACCCTTAGGACAGGGTTAGCCGCGAGGAATTCTTGTTCTTCTTTATCTAGATGAAGAGTCTGGGTTCTTTGTAACCCGCCTTCTAGCCAGCGGCGGCTTAGCCGATCTCTTTCCTCTTTGGTAACTGATTCAATCGCTTTTTGCATAATAGAGCGAAAGATAGGCCAATCATCTCGTACCCCTATACGTAAAAGATTGGCAAAGCGGGGATCATCAATACCGCCAACGATTTTGAGGTTACTCATCAGATGTTTTCGGATTAGGTGGTTTTGGACTGCAATCCCACCCATGGTGGCATCGGCCCGGCCAAAGGCCACTGCTTTAAGGCTATCTACTTGATCTTTAAGTAGTAACAGCTGAATACCTGGAAAATGCTTTTCGATAATTTCTTGGTAGAAGAAGCCTTTAGGAATAGCAAGAACACGGCCATTGAGATCTCTCAGATCTCGCACGGTACGATTATCGTCCCGGACAACAATCCCTGAAGGGTTATTTACATAAGGGTCGGTAAAGAGAATGTATTTGCTGCGATCATCTGTCTTGATGATATTGAGCATCACATCAAGCTCTTTATGATCCAGCATAGTTAGAAATTCACCCCAAGTAGGGCCGGTTACGTAATCAACTTCTATACCGAGCTTTTCTGCCAGAAGGTTCATGAATTCAACAGAATAGCCTTTAGAACGACCGAATTCGTGGTAATTAAAAGGTCCCCAACTGACTTCGTTATGGACTCGAATTTTCTGATGGTTGAGCAGCCAAGTTTTCTCTTCCTGTGTCAGAGGTATCTCATTTGCCTGAACAAAAAAACTGGATGTCAGTAAGATTAATGAGAAAAGAAAGGTGAAAAGTGATGTCTGCCGTAACACGAAGATAATCCCTAAAACTTATATTGTTATTGTATTGGGACTCTATCTATATCATTAAATGGTAGGGTTTGAAATTGCCTACTGCATTAACGGTTCTTTGAGTATAACGAGGGGCATGGATTATTTTGTCGTGGCATCAGACTAAGAATGGGCGAGATTGCTTCTCGCTCCCCTCTTTGCTTGACGTGGGTGGTCACAGGATTACTCAATACTTCCTCTTTCTGCTCGGCAACTACGGCAAAAGCATGTGCTTCGGTCTTCAGGACAGAATATTTGTTGCCATTTATTTTTTCTATTAAAAACAACCATTGCTAGCCACAATGTACCTACAAGGAAAAAAGTACCCAGAGCTATAAGCCCCTCTAGCGGAAAATTGTTTAAGCCTTCTAACATATTTGGCTAATCCTAGTGTATGTCTAGTTATTATTTTTATGACACTGTCACATATGATCTTGTGATATGTATGCTTGGATCTGACACGAAGCACTAACAAAAATTACTCGTAGAATCTGGTTGTTACAATTATTTTGGCTGTGATAAGAGTAGATATTTGATTTAGATCAATAAGAGGTGGGGCGATGGTTTTGAGATAGGAGGGCTTAAAGGTGACCCAGAAAGCCCTATCAGAGAGAAATTAAGCAGCAAACAGTTTCGGGTGCTTTTTATTTTTAGGTAAAAAATACTCAGGAGGATGAGGTTTGCTGTAATACCAGCCTTGGACAACTTGGCAGCCTAGATCTTTTAACATCTCAACCTGCTCTACGTGTTCCACACCCTCAGCAATGACGCCTAAGCCTAGGCCCTGAGACATAGCAATAATCGCTTTGACCAATGATTTGTCACTTTCGTTTTCTGTAATTGAACGAATAAAGCTTTGATCAATTTTGATGCAATCGCATGGTAAGTCTTTTATATAACCTAAAGACGAGAAGCCTGTTCCAAAGTCATCGATGGAGACCCGCACGCCTAATTCTTTGAGCTCGCTTAATACTACAGCTGCTTTCTGGGGGTCATGGACCAAGAAGCTTTCTGTTATTTCTAGTTCGAGCATCGTTGCTGGGATTTCATATTGGGTAATCGCCGCTTTTACGTCTGATACAAGATCAGTACGAGCAAGTTGAAGGGCTGATATGTTCACCGCGATATAGTTAGTTTCGACACCAGTATCCAACCAGTTTCTAAGCTGCTTAGCAGCTTGATTGAGGGCCCATTTACCTAAGTCCGAAATCAAACCCGTTTCTTCAGCCAATGGAATAAATTGAGCTGGCGAAATATAACCTTTTTCTTTGTGTTCCCATCGTGCAAGGGCTTCATAACCGATGGTTTTCCCCGTGGTGATATCTACCTGAGGCTGATAGTGCAGTTTCAGCTCTTGCTCTTGCATTGCTTGTCGCAGAAGAATTTCAAGTTCTTGTCTTTCTTTAGCCATATCAGACATTTCGGAAGAGTAGGTTCTATAAACTCCGCGGCCGTCTGCTTTTGCCTGATAGAGAGCTGCATCAGCGGCCCGTTTAAGTTCGTCTAAATTCCTACCATCCTTAGGCGAGAATGCTATACCAACACTCAAACCAATGTAGGATGTGCAGCCCTCTAGGTTATAGGGGGCTGAAATTGTTTTAATTAAGCGCTCTGCCAAGGTATAGATTTCGTCTTCGTTGTCGTAATCATCGACAAATACAGCAAATTCATCCCCGCCAATTCGGGCACAATAATCTATGTCACGAATCTGGCTTGAGAGGCGTTTTGCACAATCGATAATGAGTTGGTCGCCGTATTCGTGGCCCATACTGTCGTTGATATTTTTAAAACGATCTAAATCCAGATAGAGCAGAGCTGATTTGCGTTTACGACGCATATCTTTAGGTAATAAGTGATCTATCAGACTCTCGAAGAAAAACTTGTTGGGAATACCGGTTAAGCGATCGTGATTAGCGAGCTGGGTTAGCTGTTCTTGTGCCTGCTTAACTTGGCTTATGTCGTTTAGCACACCAACATAATATTGGTGGCCAAAATCATCCTTCAGAGTGGTGATGGAAAGCAGTTCGGTAAAGTGAATACCGTCCTTGCGTTTATTGACTATCTCACCTTTCCAGCTGCCTCGTTCGGAAATGCTCTTCCACATATCGGTATAAGTTTCGCGAGGCGTTAATTCAGATGCGAGTAACTCTGGACCTAAGCCCACTACTTCTTGACTGGAATAACCAGTAATACGTTCAAACGCGGGGTTTACGGAAACAATTTTGTTGTCAGCATCTGTGATCATGATCCCTTCAGCAGTGTTCTGATAAACAGCTGCGGAAAGCTTGATAGAACGATGATCAGCGATCTGCTTACTAATATCAAAAAATGAGATCACTGCGCCAGTGATTACACCGTTAGTGATGATTGGAGCAGCTTTTCGATGCACCGGAATGCAATCACCACTGTCTTTGATAAACCAATCATCGGAAGATAAAGAAGCTCCGGTTGATAACGTACTTTCTATACTCGAGTTACTTTCACTCAGACTTTCCCTTACTGAGTTAGTGCGATACCAAGTATCCTGAATGGGATGTCCGATTAGTTCATCCGTGCTATAGCCTAAGATTGCAGTCGCTGCCTTGTTGACAAAAATCTGCTTGCCTTCAGCATCTAGCTCAACAATGCCGTCACTGATACTTTCAAGGATTGTGTCATTACGGGTTGCTAAACGATGGGCCTGATCTCGTTCGGTGATTAAGATCTCTTCTGCTTTTTTCTCAGCACTGATATCAATATGTGCGCCGACAATACGATAAGCTTCATTAAGGTCAGTATAAAAAACTGAAGCTTGTGCTCTCATCCACAGAATATGACCGTTTTTATGAGTAAGACGGTAATCTAAAGATAAATTCTGATATTTCTTGGCTAAGCAATTTTTAATATAGCCTTCAGCATTTTGAAGATCAGCAGGGTGGATACTGGAGCGCCACTCCGAAATATTATGCTCAAATTCGCCGGGCATATAACCTAGTTGCGCTAGCCATACATCGGAAAACTTAACAGAGTTGCTTCGTAGGTCCCAATCAAATAGGCCTACATTGCCTTTTTCCGTAGCCGCTCTTAAGAAAACTTCATGTTCATGAATACGCTTATTACGATGTTTCTTCCTCATGCCTTGCCAGATTGCTAGAGCCAAAGAGCGTGCCAGAACTATTTGCTCTCTGGACGGCCGTTCTTTTAGCTCCAGAGAGAAAATAACAGGGATATCATCATTATAAATAATTGGCAGGCTGAGTAGATTTTTGTTGCTTGTTTTTGGGTAAAACTTCAAAAAATCACGCTTGTTTTTTAATACATAAGACAGTATTTCTGGATGCTCTAGTTCCAGTGCTTTGCAATCTTCGTCGAGGAAAATATCTGGGCAATGAGAGTAATTAAGCCAAACCTGACGTGCGTTGAACATCAAACTAAATTCGGAAAGGCACTTCTGCAAATAGGCTAAATCGCTGCGTCTATCACCAATGGATATAATGGAATCCAAAGAATGGAGGGCTTTCTGATAGTTAATATCACGAGCTTTACTATCGTCTTTTACCTTAAAAAGGTAGAACGTTATTCCGCCAACCAACAGCAAAAATGCGGTGGTGAGTAGAAGCAGCAATTGTGTATCCATATCAAATAGCCTGAAGCATCGATTTTAGATCCGTCACAAGGTTTGTCAGTTCAACGGATGAGTCTTTCATACGTTTGGCGATTGCATGGTTTTCAGAGGTTACATCTCTGATGCTTTCAATATTTCTACTCACTTCATCTGAAACCGAGCTTTGTTCCTCAGACGCTGCGGCTACTTGGGTACTTAGATCCGTGATATTGAGCATGGCCGCATTAACTTCATCAAATGATTGCCCAACCCCTTCTGCACGTTGGATATTGGCTTCTGCATGGCTACCACAGCGTTCCATAACATGAACAGTTTCAGATACCTGATTTTGGATCGCTTCGATAGTCGATCTGATTTCGGTCGTGGATTCTTGTGTCCGTTGCGCCAAAGTACGTACTTCATCGGCAACTACGGAGAAGCCTCGACCTTGATCGCCTGCTCGAGCCGCCTCGATTGCAGCATTTAAGGCGAGTAAGTTTGTCTGCTCTGCAATTTCTGTAATGATGTCGACTACCTGTTCAACGGCTTGAGCTTTGGTTTTAAGCTCTCCGGAAGATTCTCCTGCGAGGCGAACTTCCCCAACTAGGTCTTTGATGCCGGCAATCATCTCCTCAACAATACCTTTACCGCCATCCGCTAGGTCAGCAGTTTGGCTTGTGGCATGGGATGTTTGCGAAGTGTTTTGTGCTATTTCATGAGCTGTCGCTGACATCTCTGTGGCGGCACTAGCCAGCATATCGGCTTCAAGGTTTTGTTTTTCGATACCATTTGAGGTTTGATCGATGGAGGAGAGGGTTTGATCCATGAATTGGGTTAAGGTGGTGATACTGTCTTGGACGCGGCCTATTACGGTTCTGAGACGCGCCTGAAGCATCAAATTAGCCATATCTGCACATCCCACCTCATTCATATGGCCTGACATCACATATTGAGCGAGCGCATTGTCATAGACGTCTACAGCGTTATCTTTCAGGTGTTTTAGAGGTTTTAGAATAACTGCCTGATATGAGATAAATGCTAACGCAATCGCAGCGATGATACCTGCTTGCATATAATCAGACAGCGGAAGAAATACAGAGACTAGAGCACAAAGGAAAGCCATCAGGCCTGTGATCATTAGTCGGTTAGATAGACAGTATGGTTTTATGCTGACTTTTTTAGTGCGCAGTTTAGTATAAACGGCTTCAGCACGTTGGATTTGGGCATCAGTTGGTCGGGTCCTTACGGATTGATAACCGATTTTGCTTCCGTGCTTATCAAACAGCGGCGTAACATAAGCCTGTACCCAGTAATGGTCACCATTTCTACAACGGTTCTTTACTAAACCCATCCAAGGGCGATCATCTTTGGCGTGTACCCATAAGTCGCCAAAGGCTGCCGGCGGCATATCTGGGTGTCTCACAATACTGTGATTTTTACCGATTAACTCATCAACGTGATAACCCGCAACTTCGCAAAAAGCTGGGTTAGCGTAAGTGATAACACCCTGCAAGTTAGTGGTGGATATCAGGCGTACGCCTTCAGGATACTTCTTTTCGATACCGGTACAATTCATGTACAGCCTCTTGTTTATGCGCCAGTCCGATTGGTCGGTTTGTTTCCTAGGGGAGCAATGAAATCGGGCAATTATAAAATCTTTCGTTTATTGAGTAATTGCGCCATGTCATGTTTTTGCAGTGCGCAAAAGATGGCTGTCCTGTCTTAGATCAAAAGGACTTTCTGATATTGCGCTGCACAAGTGATGTGCATGTTTTTAGTTTTTTCTCATAAATAAAACGAAATTGGGCGAACTGCCTATGTTTGTATGGATTTTAGAATGGGTGTAGTCAGTGTCATAAATATAAAGAATGGGAAACTGATTCAGTTGGGCTACGCTTATCCTAGTCACCTTGTGTGGAGAAAAATATGAGTATCAAAGTAGCGATATCCCAAAAGCCACCTGTTTTGTTGAATCTTGAAGCGTCACTAGCAAGGGCTTTGGAAACGATAGAGGAAGCGGCGAATAGTGGTGCGAATATTATTGTTTTCCCTGAAGCATACTTACCTGGTTATCCAACTTGGATATGGCGACTGAGCCCGGGCAAAGACATGGCTTTGGGTAACACTATTCATGCGAAATTGAGAGAAAACTCGGTTGATATCCAGGCTGGTGATTTAGATCCTCTCTGTGAATCAGCGCGCCAGCATAATATGGTCGTTGTGATGGGCATGAATGAAAGAGATACAACCTATAGTGGTACCACACTTTATAACACGCTAGTTGTAATCGGGACTGATGGACAAATACTCAATCATCACCGAAAAATGATGCCCACAAATCCTGAAAGAATGGTTTGGGGTATGGGAGATGCTTCTGGGCTTAAGGTTGTAGAGACTCCATACGGTAGGTTGGGGACTTTAATTTGTTGGGAAAACTATATGCCACTGGCGCGCTATGCTCTGTTTTCTCAGAATATCGATATATATATTGCGCCTACTTGGGACAGTGGAGAGATTTGGATCTCCTCCATGCATCATATTGCTCGAGAAGGTGGGTGCTGGGTTCTAAGTACAGCGACGGCTATGACCGGATCCGATATTCCAGAGGATTTTCCTGAACGTGATTCCCTCTTTGATCAAGATGAATGGATAAACCCTGGCGATGCCGTGATTATCAAACCTTTCGGTGGTGTGCATGCAGGTCCACTGCATCAAGAAAAAGAGATTTTGTTTGCAGATATTGATTTAGAAGATGCGCGACGTTCGCGTAAAGCACTGGATGTATCAGGCCACTATAACCGTCCTGATATATTCAATATTGAAGTGGATAGAGGCAACAAGCCACCTATTAAATTCATCGACGATTGTTAATAACAGATGGAAGACCTGAAAACTATCAAAGGTAATGTGGTTTTATGCATATCTAGCTTGTAGGCAGATCAATGCAGAAGGTATTGGTAAATCGGAGTGCAACGACGATAGCCTGAAGGGTGAGCGAAGCGAATAATCTAACCAGGTTCGGTGACGCCTGCGAAATATAATCTTGCTAGGGTATTTAACTAAAGAGAGAATCTAGAAGAGAAGAAGTGGTGCCCAGGCGCGGATCAATGCCCTAGGCATTCACACATCGGAGTGCAACGACGATAGCCCGAAGGGTGAGCGAAGCGAATAATCGAATAGGTTCGATAACGCCCAAAGATAATCAATCTTGGGAAATCTAAATATAAAGTAAGGGATTTAAAGCTAGGAAAGTGGTGCCCAGACGCGGAATCGAACCACGGACACGGGGATTTTCAATCCCCTGCTCTACCGACTGAGCTATCTGGGCATAAATGAGTTCTTCCAGAGACAAAAAAAGCCTGTAATTTGAATTAACAAGCCTCTTTAAGGAAGTGGTGCCCAGACGCGGAATCGAACCACGGACACGGGGATTTTCAATCCCCTGCTCTACCGACTGAGCTATCTGGGCAACTCAAGTGGCGCGTATTAAACCGTCTTCACGGAAAACTGTCAACCACTTGTTACAAAAAAACTATTTTGAAGGTGGAACGTAGCCTTCAGCCTTCTCGTAGTCTTCTCCATCCATGAACTTTTGCATCTCTGTTTGCAGGAATTCACGGGTGGATGGGTCCATCATACTCAGGTGCTTTTCGTTAATGATCATTGTTTGATGATCAGTCCACTCTTTCCAAGCCTTTTTGGATATTGTGTCGTAAATTTCCTGGCCTTTAGCGCCTGGATAAGGAGGACGATCCAATCCTTCAAGTTCCTCTTTATATTTACGGCATAGGACGGTGCGACTCATGTTTTGCTCCAATCAATTTACGCGTTGGTTAGTTGTTGCAAGAGTTTCTTAACCGGTGCTGCTAAACCAACATTTTCTGGTTGCTCTATGTTATACCAGAGCAGAGGCTTCCCTTCCATGACACAGTCTGTAGGGGTATTTACTCGCGCCTTCACTGGGGTGATATCTAGATGGAAATGACTAAAGGTGTGACGCAGAGGATCCATGAGCTGAATGCTTTCTTCATCTAGCTCCAAACCGGTTTCGTTGAAGGTGTCACGTAGGTCTGCAACTTGAGGTAGGCTCCACAATCCACCCCATAAACCACTCGGTGGGCGTTGATAGAGTAAAACCTCAGATTGATTATCCTGCTGTAAGATCAGCATGTAGGTTTGTTTTACCGGAATCGTCTTTTTCGGCTTAGGTGCTGGAAGTTGATCGGTTTTACCTAATTCGAATGCTTGGCAACCATGCTGCAGAGGGCAGAGTAAGCAGGATGGTTTACTGCGAGTGCAAAGGGTGGCGCCCAGATCCATCATCGCTTGCGTGTAATCACCCGTACGTTCTTGCGGTGTATTCTGTTCGGCATATTGCCACAGCAGCTTTTGATTAGCGGTTGTGCCTGGCCAGCCCTCTAGCGCATAAAAACGTGCTAATACTCGTTTTACATTGCCATCTAGAATCGGAGCCCACTTACCGGTGCTGATCGATAAGACGGCCCCTGCAGTGGAGCGACCAATGCCGGGTAGCTCTTCCAACCCTTCAACTGTTTCAGGAAACTGACCTTGATGTTCCCTGCTAACTATCTGCGCGGTTTTATGCAGATTACGGGCTCGGGCGTAATAACCTAAACCTGTCCATAGATGGAGAACTTCATCCTGCTCTGAAGCAGCTAGCTCTTCTACAGTTGGGAAGCGTTCGATAAAGCGTTGATAGTAAGGAATAACCGTGGTGACCTGAGTCTGCTGCAGCATGATCTCAGAGATCCAAGTGTTATAAGCGGTCTTTTTCTCTTGCCAAGGTAGGTCGTGACGACCGTGCTGGTCAAACCATTCCAGCACGGCATTAGCGAATAAATCAGGTGTCATTAGGGGTTAAAATAAACCTTTCAGTTTGTCGCCTAGCTTATCTTTAAGTTTCTCTTCAGCTTTGGCTTTTAGTTTCTCTTTTTTCTCTTCAACTTTCTTTTTAACGTCCTGTTTTAGCGCGTCAGTGATAAAGCTGAAATCAGGCTTACATAGCTTGGTTGGTTCTGTGTTAAAGCTTCCTTTACAGTCGATTGGTACCTCGACGCCTTCCAGTTTATTGGGGAAAGAGCAGGTTTCTTTAAACAGATTCTTCTCAACCATAAAGCCAAGACGGTAGTTCAACATTTGTTTTGGTAGGTTTACGGTGCCTTTGCCGCTTAGGGTCATTGCATCCAGTGCGGCTTTAAGATCTTTGTTTGTAACCACGCCATTTTTAATACGGGTAGAAGCGCCCATGCTGGTAAATGGCGTAGAACGATCTACTTGCTCAGCATCACCGCCTAGCGCGCTAACATTGTTTAGGCCCTGGCAAACCGTTTGTGCCATGTCTAAGCCTTTTAGTTCACCATCTTTCATGTTCACTTTTGCAGTACCTGTAACGCTGTTTACAAAATCGTGAACAGAGTTACCGCGCAGTGTCAGATTGGAGGTTGAGTTTAGCTTACCGGTTAGCTGATCAGCGTTAGCCATATCTTTTAGCAGGTCACCTACCTGAAGACCGGTGATGGTTTTCTTGGAGGTAATAACCGGTGTGTTCTTACGCACATCAACAGTGACGTTGTTACGCACACTGCCTTTGTATAGATCAGCATCAATTTTCGTTGCCTTGATTAAACCACCGTGAGCGCTTACTTGTAGTGCCACATTGCTGATATCCATATTGGAAACATGCAGTGATTTAAGGCCTAACGTTGTGTCTAGCTCTAAACCACGTAGTGTTTCAACTGGCAGAATTGGATCTTTCGAGTAAGGACCACTCTGGCCCTTTTTAGCAGTGCTCGCAGTTGCTGTGTTGGAAGAGTCTGCTGCTTTTTCACCTTGCGTTGCAGGTGGCATGTAGCGATCAGCATTGATCTTGTCGCCTTGCAGGTTCAGCGTGATGTTGCTGTTTGCTAGGTTAAATGCTGCAGAACCGTTGAAGGTCGTATCATCCAGCTTAACGGTTAGCGCTGTCGCGGTGATTGTATTGGCCGGACCTGCTAGTTCTGTAGATAAACTGATCGCTTTTAGAACGTTCGGATCGTTAGTTTTGACTTCAGCCTGACCCACAGCGCTTAGCAGTTGATTTAGATCAAAGGTTGCCACATTCAGCTTGCCGCTGATCGCTGGTGCTGCGAAGTTATTAACGGCCAGCGCACCCTCTGCATTTAGATTGGCAATCGATAGTTTTAGGTTGTTAAGGCTTAGCTGTTGTTTCGGCAGGTCTGCTTCAATATCGGCAGCAGTCTTCAGCGCCAGTGATTTATCGCCTAGTGGTTTACCACTCAGGTTTAGCTCACTGGTTAGGCTTTTAAGCTTGTACTGTTGCTGTTTCAGATCCAGGTAAAACTCAGCAGCTAGTTTCGCTGCGGCTTTAATCTGCTCTTCACCTTTAACTGTTTGTGAAGCTTTAAAGCTCAGCTCTGCTGGGAAGAAAGCGTTAGTCACTACCTGACCTGAGGACATGTTGAATTCAGTAAGTTTAGCGATCATATCAGCGGCTTTATCTTGATAGATGATGTTACCGTTGCTGATCTGGATACTGTCGATGTTGATCGCGATAGGTGCAGATGTGCTTTTTGCCGACTCTTCTTTTGGCGCTGCATCTGTTGTCGTATCTTTTTTCGCATCAGCAGGTGCCGCTGCGATCGCCCAGTTGTTGCTGCCATCTTTTTCTTGGACAAGGTTTAGCTCTAAACCATCTACCACCACGCTTTGCATCTCAACATTGCCAGACAATAGTGCGGGTAGGCGTACAGAGATTTGAGCTTGGTTTAGCTTGGCTAAATCCTGTTTGCCAGGGAATTTGGCATCAATCTTATTTACTTCAAGCCCTAACCAAGGGAAAACTGACCAGCCGATATTACCGTTAATTTTTAGTTCGATACCAGCATTATCAAGTGCTGCTTGCTCTATTTCGGGTTTGTATTCGTTGGGATCAAAGAATGCACCCAGAATGGCACCGCCAGCGACGATCACCACAACAATCAGTGCGGCTAGACCAGCGAGTAATTTCAGCAGACCTTTCATTGTTCTCTCCTTGGCAAGGGTTCTGATGGGATGAGGATAAACGGAAATAATGAAGTTTCAATGGCGGAGGCTGAAGGAGGGATGAATAATTTAGCTACAGACTTGGTTTTTGCCGCTGGCTTTGGCGCGATAGAGGGCTAAATCTGCTTGTTTGAGCATCAATTCTCTATCGGTAAACTCTTTATCCAACTCTCCTACACCAATACTTGCGGTAAGGTGTATTACCTCACTACTTGTTATCTGTACTTCCATACTGCGCAGTGCTTCTAGATAACGTTCTCCAATTTTTAAAGCTGAATCTGTATTCGTTTCGGGAAGGATGATCATGAATTCTTCTCCGCCATAACGACAAACAAAATCGTGAGCTCTGGAATAACGGTCTAGACACTGTGCTGCCTGTTTAAGGGCAATATCGCCGGTATCATGGCCGTATGTGTCGTTAATGTCCTTAAAATCATCGATATCTAACAGGATTACGGAGATGGGGCGCTCTTTTCGAATCGCTTCTTTGCACAGCAGTTTTAGTTGTTTACGACCTTCACGACGGTTATAGATACCGGTGAGATCGTCATAAGTCGCTAAACGCTTAAATTTCTTCTCTAGAGTTTTCTGATCTGTGATATCTATGATGGCGCCGATCAGCCCTGCAACGGAACCGTCGCTGTCATGAAAGGTGGCTTTATGGAACTTCACATAGTTGAGGTCTTTGCCCTCACGATGAACGGGTGTTTCGTAAATTTGGATGCCCGGATTGTTTAAAAGATCCATATCAGCTGCTGCAAAAATAGAAGCGGGTGTTTTATCAAAGACTTCAAAAACATTTCGACCAATCAAATCCTCTCTGGAAACTTGAACATAATCAGCATAGGCCTTGTTGCAGCCGAGGTACTTACCTTCGTGATCTTTGTAATAGATCGGGAAAGGTAAAGCATCGATAACTAACAATAGCGCGCGATGATTGCCGCGCAATAGTTGATGTAGATCGGGATCATTCATCAGCTGATTCCGTCCTTAATAAAAGGCGATACCTACAAGATAGCCCAAGGTCTCTGTATTTGCGTGTAATTAACCGCTTTGGAAAGTGCATGGATGGGGGGATGGTTGTATAATCGCGGCTCAGATCAAATATAGTGGGAGATCACCATGGCGGACCGTACAGCCAAGGTAAGTCGAGATACATTGGAGACACAGATCACTGTGTCGGTAAATATTGATGGAACAGGCCAGTTTAAGGCCGATACAGGTGTGCCGTTCTTAGAGCACATGATGGAGCAGATCTCCCGCCATGGTCTTATTGATCTAGATATTCATGCTAAAGGCGATACACATATCGATGACCACCACACGGTTGAAGATATCGGCATCACGCTAGGGCAAGCATTTAAAGAAGCGGTAGGTGATCGTAAAGGGATCATGCGCTACGGCCATGCTTACTGCCCGCTGGATGAAGCTTTGTCCCGTGTTGTTATCGATTTCTCAGGTCGACCAGGGCTCGATTTTAAGTGTGATTTTACCCGCGGCAATATCGGCCGTTTTGATACGCAGCTGTTTTGGGAATTTTTCCAAGGCTTCGTAAATCACGCCGGTGTTACTTTGCATATCGATAACATCAAGGGCTTCAATGCCCACCACCAAGCGGAAACCATCTTTAAAGCGTTTGGTCGTGCTCTGCGTTACTCACTAGAGATTGATGCGCGTGCTGCGGATGTTATGCCTTCTACAAAAGGGTGTTTGTAAGTTATGTCGAGTGTAGCGGTAATCGATTATGGCATGGGCAACTTGCACTCTGTTGCCAAAGCACTGGAATTTGTACAGCCGGGTGTTGAAGTACGTGTGACTTCTGATCCTGCGCTAGTTGCCAGTGCTGACCGCGTTATCTTGCCGGGCGTTGGTGCAATGCGTGATTGCATGGCAGAGATGCTACGTGCCGGTGTGGATAAAGAGGTCACAGATGCAATCAATTCGGGTAAACCATTCCTAGGTATCTGCGTTGGTATGCAAGCTCTGCTGGAGCGTTCTGAAGAGAACGAAGGCGTAGATTGCTTGTCTCATTTTAAGGGTAGTGTGAATTACTTTGGCGATGACCTAGCAGAAGAGGGCGAGCGCCTGAAAGTTCCACATATGGGGTGGAACGAAGTTGCTCAGATGGATGATCACCCTCTATGGAATGAGATCGAAGACGGTAGTCGTTTCTACTTTGTTCACAGCTACTTTGTAACAGCTGAAGAACGTGATCTGGTTTCTGGTGTTTGTCGTTACGGTCAGCAGTTTGATGTCGCGCTTGCTCGTGACAATGTGTTCGCTGTGCAGTTCCACCCTGAGAAAAGCTCTAAGGCGGGTCTGCAGTTGCTTAAGAATTTCCTTAACTGGGATGGTAAGCCAGCACCTGCACCGATGACTGAAAATACGATTAAACCTTAATCCATTAGATCAAATTTTAGAGGTAGCTACTCATGGCTTTGGCAAAACGAATTATTCCTTGCCTCGATGTAGAAAACGGTCGCGTGGTGAAAGGCGTTAAGTTTGTCGATATTCGCGACGCAGGTGATCCTGTAGAAGTAGCAAAGCGCTACGATGAACAGGGTGCAGACGAAATTACATTTCTAGATATTACTGCAACCCATGAAGGCCGTGACACGATGGTGCATACGGTTGAACGTATGGCTTCACAGGTATTTATCCCACTGACAGTAGGTGGTGGTATTCGTACTTGCGAGGATATCCGTACCATGTTGAATGCGGGTGCAGATAAAGTATCTATTAATTCTGCTGCGGTATTTAACCCTGAGTTTGTTAAAGAAGCAGCAGAGCGCTTTGGTTCACAATGTATCGTTGTAGCCATTGATGCCAAGAAAGTATCCCAAGAGGGTGAAGAGAACCGTTGGGAGATCTTTACTCACGGTGGCCGTAAACCAACCGGTATCGATGCGGTTGAGTGGGCGCAAAAGATGGTTGAGTTAGGTGCAGGTGAAATTCTTCTGACATCTATGGACCAAGATGGCGTTAAAAACGGTTACGACCTAGAAGTTACGCGTGCTATTAGTGATGCGGTCAACGTACCTGTCATCGCTTCTGGTGGTGTAGGTAATCTGGATCACTTAGTGGAAGGCTGTATCGAAGGCAAGGCAGACGCTGTGCTTGCGGCTTCTATCTTCCACTTTAATGAGTACACGGTTCCGCAAGCGAAGGAATATATGCGAGACAAGGGTATTGAAGTCCGTCTTTAACGGAAGTGATAGCCTGATTATGAAGCCTCGCAAATGCGGGGCTTTTTATTGCACGCAATTTAGACACATTGTGAACTTTAGTATGGCTATTAGAGTCAAGGTCATGCATCATTTTGTAGCACGAAAAAAGATTGAGAATCATTTGTAAATAAATGGTTCACAGGGATTTAGTTAGGACTCAGTTATGCGACAGCTCTTCACTCTTACTCTTTTGGTTTTAGGTACACAGCTACAGGCCGCTGAAAGTGTGGTAGTTAAACCTCTGTCTGAGCTGTTAGCTCCATCCAGTCAAAGCGCACCAGCGCAGGTGATCAACGATCATCATGTAATTATCAGTAGCCGTTTAAATGCACCCGTTGAAGAAGTGCTTGTTAATGTAGGCGATCAGCTCGATAAAGGCGCGCCACTGCTAAAGCTCGAATGTCGTGATTTTGACCTGCGCTTAGTCCAAGTCAAAAGTGAGCTAAACGCGCTACAAGCGCAAACCCGTTTGGCTCGTCAGCAATTAAGCCGAGCTGAGCGATTGTTAAAACAGCGTAATGCCTCAAAAGAACTGCGTGATCAGCGTCGCGCTGAGTTGGATAGCTTAATAGCGCAAGCTTCCGGCTCTCAAGCTCGTTTAGATGAAGCAGAGCTAGCGGTAGCTCGTTGCACCCCAGTAGCACCCTTTACCGGAGTTGTTACGGAACGTTTAGTCGGTGAAGGCAGCCTTGTTGCATCGGGCACCCCTCTATTCAAAATTCTGGCTGAAGATCGTCAGGAAGTATCAGCGTTGCTAAGTAGTAAGCAGCTTGCTTCTCTGCCTAATTCCACAAAGATCGAATATCAGATTCAACAGCAACGTTTTCCGCTTGAACTACGGGTGATTGTACCTTTTGTTGAAAATCGTGCCCGTACTCAAGAAGTTCGTCTGCAATTTAGTGCCGATAAAGCCATATCAGGTAGCAGCGGTCGATTGGTATGGCAGGAGCCCCAAGGGCGCTTGCCGGTTCAGTACATTGTGTCCCGTGATGGTCAGTTGGGCGTTATGGGCCTGAATGATTCCAAGGCAGAATTTATTGCACTGCCTAAAGCGGTTGAAGGTCAGGCTACCGTTGTTGATCTGCCATTGGATATGATGGTGATTGTCGAAGGTCAGCACGGGGTTGAATCGGGCAGTGATGTGACCGTGATGGCGCAGGAGTAAAAATCAGATGTTGATGCGCCTGTTTAACAACCATGTCTTAGCTAACCTCACCTTTCTACTTGTATTGGTGATCGGTTTCCTTTGCTATAACCTGTTACCTCGCCAACAAGACCCAACCATCAACTTTAACTGGGTTGTTGTGACAACCGTGCTTCCCGGCGCGAGCGCGGACGATATTGAGAAGCGTGTAACTGACCCGCTAGAAGACGCAATTCGCAATGTCTCCGATATTAAATTTGCTTCATCTAACAGCCGTGAAGCTGTGTCGAGTTTGCTGATACGCTTTTCTGATATTGATGAGCGTACCTTCGATAAACGGATCAATGATCTGCGTCGAGAAATTCAAAATGTAGAAGACGAGCTACCGGAAAATGCGATTGACCCGGTGATCTTAGAGATCACCAGCGCCAACGCTTTCCCGAGTGTTACAGTGGCTGTAACCGCACTAGATGACGACGAAAACCTCAGGGTGCAAGCGCGTAATATCGAAAAAGATCTAGAACGTATCACTGGTGTAGATCGGGTCGATCCGATTGGTCTGGATGATCCTGAGTTGCAGGTGAATTTTGACCCTGAAGCGCTGCAGGCGCTATCGCTGTCCCCAACTCAGCTGTCGAATACTGTATCTGTTTGGTTTCAGGATATCTCTGCTGGTAGCGTGAACGTTGGTGAGCAGGCATGGCTTGTGCGTTTGGTGGGGCGCAGTGCCGACCCAGATCAGGTTAAGCATATCCCGTTGATCAATCTGCAGGGTGAAGAGATCACCCTTGGCCGAGTCGCCGAGGTTGTGCAAACCAGGGCAAAAGCGCAACAAGATGCAGTGATTGATGGCAAACCAGCGGTTGTATTGGCGGTGATGAAAAAAGCCAATGCCAATACCTTAGAGCTGGTTGAACGGGTGAAAACCTATATGGATCAGCGCAATGAGTTGGCCCAAGCAACTGGTGTGAAACTGGTGCTGGTCGATGATCAGACCGTGCCGACCCGTGAAGCGATCAGCCTTATGCAGAACAATGCTTTGATCGGTTTGATCTTGGTATTGGTAGTGGCTTGGTTGTTCTTGGGTGCGCATATCGCCTTTTTAACTGCGATTGGTATCCCCTTTATTCTGGCGGGTACTTTCTGGGTGCTCTGGGGCATGGGGGAAACCTTAAATGTTACCGTGCTGCTCGGTGTGGTGATTGTGCTCGGGATGTTGGTGGATGATGCAGTGGTCGTGGTGGAGGCGATCTATCATCGTTTACAGCTAGGGCAACCGATCTATCAAGCCACTATGGCCTCGCTCGAAGAGGTGGGGCGACCGGTAATCAGTGCGGTATTGACGACAATGGCGGCCTTTTTGCCTTTAATGCTGCTGCCGGGGATCTTAGGTGACTTTATGCGGGTGATCCCTATGGTGGTCACCATTGCATTGGCGATCTCTCTAGTCGAAGCTTTTTGGATGCTGCCGGTACACGTGAGTGTGGCGCGAGTGTCCTTTGCTAATCCGGGGCGTATGCAGCGATTCCGTACCCGCATGACCCATAAAATCCAGATCACTTATGTTCGATCGTTGATTAAAGCGATGCGTCGCCCTGTGCTGACCTTTAGCTTGATTGGTGCACTGTTTCTTGGCTCGATGGGGGCATTAGGAGCAGGTTTGATCAAGATGGATTTCTTTGCCTCGGATCCGTTGCGCTTGTTTTACGTCAATATGGAGATGGCCCCAGAGACCTCTCTTGATGCCACCTTGGACAAAGTAAAACAAATGGAGAAGGTGGTACGTAAACACCTTAAAGATGAAGATCTACGAGCTGTTGTGGGTTATGCCGGACAACAATTTACCGAAACGGCACCAATGTTTGGTGAGCACTACGGTCAGGTATTAGTCGGCCTGAAACCTAAGACAGAAGATAACCGCTCGGTCGATGAGTTATTAGCCGCGGTGCGTGAAGATGCATTGGCTTTGCCGGGGCCTTTGAATATCTCTTTCTTGCGTTTGGCGGGCGGTCCGCCGGTGTCTAAGCCAATCAGCATTAAAGTCCGTGGTGATGAATACGCAGAGATTCGTGCAGCTGCGGATGCATTGCAGACCTATATGCGCTCGGTGGAAGCGATAACCGATATTACCGACGATGCTGGCGGTGGTCGTATGACGCTGACGCTAAAAGCCGAGTATGATGCGATTACTCAGGCGGGACTCAATCCGCAAGAGGTTATCCGTACAGCGCAGTTATTGGTAGATGGTGAAATCGTCGCTGATATGCAGCATGAAGGTGAAAAACTGGAAGTACGGGTACGTGCGAAGCCGCAGCAATACAGTGATATCGAGCAGTTACTTCTGTTTGAGTTGCCGTTAGCCGATGGCGGTCGTGTACCACTGATTAATCTGGTGCATTTTGAAAAAGAAAAGGCGCTTGGCAATATTCGACACTATAACTTCCGCCGTGCGATCACGGTTGAAGCTGATCTCCTGCCTAATAGTATGGATACAGTAACCGCCAACGCTATGGTCTTGGAGCATTGGAATAACGAGCTACAAGTACAGTTTCCAAATCTGGATTTAGACTTCTCTGGTGAATTGGATGATATCCAAGAGAGTTTGGATGCGATCGGTATTCTCTTCCTGTTTGGTATAGGTCTGATGTACCTGATTTTGGGTACGCAGTTCTCTAGTTATATGCAGCCGTTGATGATCTTGATGACCATCCCAATGGCGTTTACTGGTGTAGTGCTGGGTCTATTGCTGACACAAAACCCTCTGAGTCTGTTCACTATGTACGGTGTTGTGGCATTGGCTGGGATTGCGGTGAATGCGGCGATTGTACTGATCTCAGCGGGTAACCAACGCTTAGATAAAGGGATGTCGGTAAAACATGCCACCTTATACGCGGCTAGACGACGCGTTATTCCAATCTTGATTACTTCGCTAACGACGATTGCAGGCTTGTTCTCTTTGGCAACGGGCTTAGGTGGTCACTCTTTAATTTGGGGGCCGGTAGCAACTGCGATTGTGAGTGGTTTGGCGTTCTCGACCGTACTGACGCTATTTCTGATTCCTATGCTATACCGCATTTTTATGCAGTGGTCGCATCGTCGGCAGGGTACTTAATTGGCTAGGATAGATTATAGGTTTAAGGGCAGAATGTAAGCTTTAAGGAAGCTAAGAAAGAAGCATAAAAAAAGCGGCGAATGAACATCGCCGCTTTTTTCTGTCAGTGATTTTTACTTAAGCTAGTTTAAGTACTTCATCTACTAGCTTGCGGATACCTGATGCCGCTTCGGTAATTGAACCCGCAAGCATATAAGCTGGAGTTGTCACCACTTTACGCTCTGAATCGATTACGATTTCGCTAACACCACAATCTTGGTGCTTACCACCCATCGCTTCAATTGCGGATGCAGTGTCGGCATCATTACCGATCGTGCATGTCGCGCCTTCGCCGAATAGAATTGGTGTCATTGCTGGGGCAATACAGATTAGACCAACTGGCTTACCTGCTTTATGCATCGCTTGAGTAAAGCTAATTACATTAGGGTTTACTGAGCACTCAGGGCCTTTTACTGCAAAGTCCGATAGGTTTTTTGCTGCACCAAAACCACCTGGAATAATCAAAGCGTCGTAATCTTCAGCATTGGCTGTTGCAAGATCGATAATTTCACCACGTGCTAAACGCGCTGCTTCAACTAAAACGTTACGTGTTTCACCGGCTTCTTCGCCAGTAAGGTGATTAATAACGTGCATCTGTTCGATATTCGGTGCCATACACTGTGAACTAGCACCGCTTTCGGCGATCTGTAGCAAAGTCAGAACCGACTCGTAAATTTCTGCGCCATCGTATACGCCGCAACCAGATAGAATTACTGCAATTTTCTTCATGCTTTCAGGCTCCTTTATCTACAGTGATATGAGTTTGATCATACCCTTTTGTATGCAGAGTACGATAAGATCAGTTTTATTACTATGGTGACAAAAAGTTACTTAATTTTTAGCCTGATCTCTAGGCTGTCATGAGCTTGTCATCGTTTTCTGTCATATTCATCTTGTAACCTAAGGAAGATGCCGTGTCCTTTAATAACAGCCAGCGCTTTTACCCAGAAACACGTATGCGTCGTATGCGTGCCAGTGATTTTTCCCGTCGTCTAATGCGAGAGAGCGTTTTAACGCCAGATGATCTGATCTATCCCGTCTTTGTGATTGAAGGTCAAAATCAAACTGAGCAAGTCGCGTCTATGCCTGGCGTCGAGCGAATGAGTATTGATCTGCTGGTAAAAGAAGCGAAAGAGCTTGCTTCTTTAGGTGTGCCGGCGATGGCGTTGTTCCCTGTAACACCGATGGATGCGAAATCTGAGTTGGCAGAAGAAGCCTACAACCCAGATGGTCTGGCTCAGCGTGCAGTGAAAGCAATCAAAGATGCCTGCCCAGAGATGGGGATCATGACCGATGTTGCACTGGACCCGTTCACGACTCACGGGCAGGACGGCATTATCGATGAAAATGGTTATGTGTTGAATGATCGCACTGTTGATACCTTGATCCAGCAGGCGGTATCTCACGCCGAAGCAGGTGCTGATATTGTTGCACCAAGCGACATGATGGATGGCCGTATCGGTGGTATCCGTGATGAGCTGGAAAGTAATGGTTTTGTAAATACCTTGATTATGGCGTACTCCGCTAAGTATGCAAGTGCTTACTATGGTCCTTTCCGAGATGCAGTAGGTTCTGCGGCGAACATTGGTAAAGGTAACAAGTTTAGTTACCAGATGGACCCTGCTAACAGTGATGAAGCGCTACACGAAGTGTCACTGGACCTAGCGGAAGGTGCAGATATGGTGATGGTAAAACCGGGTATGCCGTATCTGGATATCGTTCGTCGAGTTAAAGATGAATTAAAAGCACCAACCTATGTTTATCAGGTGAGTGGTGAATATGCGATGCATGTAGCGGCTTTCCAAAACGGTTGGTTAGACGAGCGTAGCGTAATGCTTGAATCCCTGTTGGCGTTTAAGCGTGCAGGGGCTGATGGCGTCCTGACTTATTTTGCGAAACGCGTCGCACAGATATTAAACGACTAAACTTTATTCTGTAGTCGTTAAAGAATTAGGGAGAGAAAACAGCGTGATGGTTGAATCAGCGGAACAGAGCGAAGCAGCAGCGGCGTTATTAGAGAGCCGTGAAAATGTTGCAACAACAGAGCAAGAGGTAGAGGAAACACCGGTTGATCTGAAGGTGCCCGAGCTCTATATCAACCGTGAACTCAGCCATCTGCAGTTTAATATCCGAGTTCTAGAACAAGCATTAGAGGAGCAGCACCCGTTGCTAGAACGGTTGATGTTCCTGTTGATCTTCTCCAGTAACTTGGATGAATTTTTCGAGATTCGTGTTGCTGAGCAGATGACTCAGTTGAAATATGGTCGTGAGGCAGTTGGTCCTGATGCAATGCACCCACGTACGGTGTTGCAGCGTATTAGCGAAATCTGTCACCTGACCGTAGACCGCCAATATAAGATCCTGAATGAAACGATCTTTCCTGAGTTGGAAAAGGAAGAGATCCATTTTATCCGTCGTCACTTATGGACGCCGGAGCAGAGAGAGTGGGTGCAGTCTTACTTCTATGATCGTGTTGTGCCGGTCATCAGCCCGGTTGGTTTGGACCCTTCACACCCTTTCCCACGTTTAGTGAATAAGAGCCTTAACTTTATCGTTGAGCTGGATGGTAAAGATGCCTTTGGCCGTGAAACTGGCATGGCGATTATTCCGGCTCCGCGCTCTTTGCCGCGTTTGATCCGTCTACCAGACAACCTCTGTGATGGTGGAGATAACCTAATCTTCTTATCCTCGATTATCCACGAATTTGCGGATGAGCTATTCCCAGGGATGAAGGTTAAAGGTTGTTATCAGTTCCGTATCACACGTAATGCCGATATGACCTTCGATGTGGAAGAGGTTGAGGATCTGGTAAATACCCTGAGGGGTGAGTTGCACTCGCGTAAGTACGGTGATGCAGTTCGATTGGAAGTGGACCAGCGAACACCAGAAGAGTTGATCGCTTTCCTACAGAAAGAGTACAAATTGGATGAATCGCAAACTTATAGGGTGGATGGTCCTGTTAACTTGACCCGCCTTATGGCTGTGCGTGATTTAGTGGAGCGGAATGATCTGCGCTGGAAGCCATTTTCTCCCGGCATGCCTGGTAAGCTTAAAGGTGACAATATTTTCGATGCCTTAAGGGCGAATGATCAATTATTGTTACATCCATTCCAGTCCTTTTCACCAGTGGTTGATCTACTGCGTCAGGCAGCGAAAGATCCTGATGTCGTAGCGATAAAACAGACTCTTTATCGAACTGGGGTAAAATCCGATATCGTTAATGCATTAGTAGAAGCGGCGCGTAGCGGTAAAGAGGTAACCGTAGTTATTGAACTGCGTGCACGTTTCGATGAAGAGAGTAATCTACATCTTGCTTCACGTTTGCAGGAGGCGGGTTGTTTGGTTGTGTATGGTGTTGTTGGTTACAAGTGCCACGCTAAAGCGATGTTAATCGTACGAGAAGAGGAGAATCACTTAGTACGTTATTCTCACTTAGGTACGGGTAACTATCACTCGGGTACAGCGCGCCTGTATTCTGATTACAGTTATCTGACTGCGGATCAAGAGGTGGGCGAAGATGTCCACAAGGTTTTTCAACAGCTAACGGGTATGGGTAAGATTCAGAAGCTGAAAAAGTTATACACAGCCCCATTTACCCTGCACTCTAAAATGATCGAACTGATCCGTCGTGAGACCCGCTTAGCTAAGTCTGGTAAGCCAGGTCATATCATGGTCAAAGTGAACGGTTTGACTGAGCCTAAGATGATCCGTGCCCTATACGAAGCAGCGGAAGCTGGTGTTCAAATTGATCTGATTATCCGTGGTATGTGTCGTCTACGTCCGGGTATTGAGGGGCTGTCTGAAAATATCAAAGTTCGCTCCATCATCGGCCGTTTCTTAGAGCATACGCGCGTTTACTATTTTGGTAATGACGGTAAACCGGAAGTGTTCTGTGCCAGCGCTGACTGGATGGAACGTAACATGCTTAACCGTGTAGAAACGGGTTTCCAAGTCTTTGGAAAACATAGTGAGCGTTTAAAGCGCGAGCTGGATTACTACATGAAAGATAACTGCCAGAGCTGGGAGCTTCAGGCGGACGGTAGTTATATTCAGAACCAGCCGGGTGAAGAGGAAGAGGTTTTCTCTGCTCAGCAAGCTCTATTAGAAGAGTTTGCTAAGTAGCTGTATCTAATAAATAGCCTTACTTATCGAGTAAGGCTGTTAAGCGCTTTTCGCATAGCTCTGATGGTTATGAACAACTAACTGGTTGCGATTGTTCTTTGCTAGATACAGCGCTTTATCCGCTTCCGTGTACAGTTCATTTTTATCAGAAATCTGATTGCCCGCGCTCCAGTAGGCACCAATAGAGATAGTTACATAGTCGCTGACAGTGCTCTTCTCGTGAGGAATATGCAGTGCTTCCACTTCTGCTCGAATACGATCTAGGAAAGCTTGGGCCTTAGCTGCATCTTGTTCTGTAATGATGATGGCAAACTCTTCACCCCCGATGCGAAAGGCAAAATCGGAAGGTCTGCGTAGGCTGCCTCTGATGCAGTTCGCGATATCTCGCAGGGCCTTATCCCCTTGCGGGTGACCGTAGGTGTCGTTGTAAAGCTTGAAGAAATCTACATCCAGAATAGCTAACGCGATTGCTGTGCCATGACGGTAGCTGAGCTTAATTTCGCGCTCTAACACATCTTCAAAACTACGGCGGTTTGGCAGTGTGGTGAGCTTATCTGTAATCGATAGCTTCTTGCTGGTTGAATCCTGCAGTAGGTTTGTAAAGCCGGTTATCTGATAGCGTTCATTAATATTGGGTAAAATGCGCGAGTTTGCCCAATGCATTAAGCCATCGTCGTTGATATGACGTATCTCACCTTGCCATGTTTTACCGGTTTTGATTGTTTTCCAGATCTGCTCCGATAGCATGCTGTGAGTATCTGAATTATCAAAAAAATTACTTTGCTTGCCGATCAGTTCTTCTTTGGTTGTGTCGAGGAAACGGCAGAGGGCATTACTGGCATCAATAATCACGCCTTGTGTATCAAGGTTTGCCAGCATGATGTTCTGGTCAATCAGATGTTCTCGCTGCGATAAAGCTTTGTTTGAACGCATAATCAAACGGGTCACTTTGATTGCAATCAGAAGAGAGATAACAATCGTTAAGAAACCAATAGTAGCTACCACGTAGATAGAGTGGTCTCTATTATCCGATGACTGTTGATGAAATTCTTCGGCTTTGTTCTGGGCAAAGAGAACAAACTCGTGCACTTCGGAAAGAAGCTTGTCGACATGCTGAGCACCTTTGGCTCGGGTAATCTCAGCGGCTCTTTCAGTTTCACCAGCCAAAGCTAATTTGGCTACTTCGTCACGAATCGGTTTCCATTCAATAAAGGTTTGGTAGGCCTGTTTAATCGTGACTTTGTTACCCAAAAAGCGCTCAAAGATAATGTCGAACTCTTTGAGAACTTGCTGTTCTTGGCGGTGCACTTGCTCTAACGTAGCTTTTAACTGTTCCGTATTTTTTACCAATACCACATCTTTCATATCGCGGTGCATCGCAAACACTAGAGTCTGGATCGACTGCCCAGCATTGCTCACAGCAAATGGGTGGTTATAGATGTTTTCGACGTCTTTCGAGATGTTATTGAGGTGGTAGAGACTGAAGCCGCCTAAGCCTGTCATTAAGGTAATGATCAGGACAAAACCAAGAATAAGATTGCGATACTGCTGCATACTATAAAATACTGCTGAATTGAGGGCGCGATTGTATCAAAAACTACAGTATGCAGGAGCTTTAGTTTTATTTATCGAGGGATTCTTGATCAAGATCTATTAAATTACTGTAACCTTCTATATATGTCGGATATTTGAACGTATAGCCTGCTTTAATTAGCTTTGTATTTGAGCAGCGTTTGCTGCCTGCGCGACGAGAAACGGTTTCTGAAGTGATTGCGCTTTTGGTTTTATTTGCTAACCAAGTTGTGATCTCATGCATAGTGACTGGGCTACTATCACTGGCCAGATAACATGGATCTACTGTTTCGCCATTAAGTACTTTCGTAATGAGAAAGTTTAAAACGCCAGCGCAATCGTCACGGTGAATGCGGTTACTGAAATGCTCAGGTTTAGCGGGGGCTATATCACCTCTTCTGACACGGCTGATTAGATGATTCCTTCCGGGGCCATAGATGCCGCTAAATCTAACCACTGTACTTGGTAGATCAGCACTTAAAACCTGTTGTTCACCTTTAAGCATGATCTTGCCACTAAAAGATTTAGGTTCGCAGGGGCTCGTTTCATCCACCCAATCACTATCGTTTTGGTGGTAAACCCCGCTGCTGGATGTGAAGAATAGATGTTTAGGTTTAGAGGGTAGTGCATTTAGGGTGTTTTGCACGCCAGCCACATAGGCTGCTTCGTAACCTTCTTCATCATGACTGCTTGCCGCTGCTGTGTAGACAAGGATATGACAGTCGTCTATTTCCGCCAGAGCCGCTTTTAAATTCTCTAAATTTGTGAGATCAGCGCTTATTCCTTGGATGCCTTGCGGTAGCTGGTTTATATTACGACGTAGGCCAAATACCTTATGCCCTTGATTTAATAACATTTGTCCAAGAGTTGAGCCAACATCGCCGCAGCCGACGATGAGAATAGTTGCTTGTTGCATACAGGTTAAGCCTCCGAAAATCACAGACCTATCATAGCAAAGGATAAGGCCGGATGACCCTTACAGAATTGCGTTACATTGTTACCTTGGCGAGAGAACAGCATTTTGGTCATGCGGCTGAAAAGTGCTTTGTCAGTCAGCCTACCTTGTCTATAGCGGTCAAAAAGCTTGAAGATGAGTTGGGTGTACCACTGTTTGAACGCAGTAAAAACTCGGTTCGCGTCACACCTGTAGGTGATAAAGTGGTGCAACAGGCGCAGCGCGTGCTTGAGCAAGCCGATACCATCAAAGATCTGGCGCTTGAGGGCAAAGATCAGCTGAAAAGCCCACTTCGCGTAGGCGCGATCTACACCATTGGACCTTACTTATTCCCTCATCTGGTTTCTCAGGTGCAAAAGCTTGCGCCTGATATGCCGCTGTATATCGAAGAGAACTTCACTGAGAACCTGCGAGTTAAGATCCGTAACGGTGAGCTGGATGCAATTATCTTAGCGCTGCCATTCCAAGAACCGGATATTCTGACGCGCCCTCTATACGATGAGCATTTCGAAATGCTGATGCCAGTGGGCCATCCTTGGGCGCAGCAGAAAAAGATTAATAGTGAAGATCTACCTAATACCCCGCTGTTGTTATTGGGCGAAGGGCATTGTTTTAGGGATCAGGTATTAGAATCCTGCCCAACGTTGAATCAAGCGATTAATACTCAACATACGATTACCGAGGGTAGCTCTCTAGAGACTATCCGTATGATGGTTGGTTCTGGCTTAGGTTGTTCCGTATTGCCGCAATCCGCTGTATATGGAACGGGTAAATCAGAGATGGTAGTAACACGACCTTTCCAAGAACCAGTGCCAGAACGCACGGTTGGGGTGGCTTGGCGTGCTAGCTTTCCACGTCCGCAAGCGATCGATGTGTTGGTTGAAGCGATTGCCTCTTTTGATCCTGCAGGCGGTAAATAAGTTTGTTACTTGCTTCTATTCCTGTCACAGAGTTAAAAGGTGTTGGCGCTGCGTTAGAGCAGAAGCTGAATAACCTTGGTATTCAAAATCTACAGGATCTATTGTTTCATCTGCCTCTGCGTTACCAAGATCGCACGCGAATTGTGCCTATGGGGGCGTTACGTCCCGGTGATGAGTGCGTGGTTGAGGGTGAGGTGAAGCTGGCGGATATCAGCAAAGGTCGCCGCCGCAGTTTATTGTGCCGTATTCAAGATGGCACGGGGTCACTAACGCTACGTTTCTTTCATTTCACAGCTGCTCAGAAAAATAACTTAAAACCTGGTACTCGTATTCGCTGCTTTGGTGAAGCACGTACCGGTGCAAATGGTTTGGAGATCGTCCATCCTGAATATAAGCGGGTGGATAACGATGATTTGGTGCCAGTAGAAGAGAACCTAACGCCGATCTATCCAACCACAGAAGGTCTGCATCAGGGACGTTTACGAGCTCTGACTGATCAAGCGCTTAACTATCTGAAAGAGGGTGGCCTGCAAGAGCTTGTGCCTGATCAATTGCGACAAGGCTGGCAGTTCCCAAGTTTGAATGATGCCGTAGCTTATCTTCATCGCCCTCCAGTCGATGTAGACCAGCACCTTTTGTTGGACGGTATGCACCCTGCTCAGCGCCGTTTGGCGTTTGAAGAGCTACTCGCTCATCACCTCTCTTTGTTGAAATTACGTCAAAAAGCACGTCAAAAAGGTGCGCCTGAACTGCCGGGAACAGGACAACTTAAACAAGCCTTTTTAGATCAGCTACCGTTCCCGTTAACTGGCGCGCAACAGCGCGTAGGCAATGAAATCGCCAACGATCTTGCGCAAGCTTATCCTATGCTGCGTTTAGTGCAGGGCGATGTTGGTTCAGGTAAAACGGTCGTGGCGGCATTGGCTGCTCTACAAACGGTAGAGAGTGGTCTGCAAGCTGCGATTATGGCGCCGACCGAGATTTTGGCCGAACAGCACTATATCAACTTCAGTAACTGGCTTGAGTCACTCGATATTAAAGTTGCGTGGTTGGCAGGTAAGCTCAAAGGTAAGCAAAGGCAGGCGCAACTAGAAGCGATTAGAGCAGGTGAGGCGCGAGTTGTTGTCGGGACGCACGCGCTTTTTCAGGAAGAGGTCGTCTTCTCTGATCTAGGTTTAGTGGTGATCGATGAGCAGCACCGCTTTGGTGTGCATCAAAGGCTGTCACTGCGTGAAAAAGGGCGTAATGGTGAGTTAGCTCCGCACCAGTTAATCATGACCGCTACGCCGATTCCCCGAACTCTGACCATGAGTGCTTACGCCGATCTGGATTGCTCTATTATCGATGAGTTGCCACCGGGACGAACACCTGTGAATACTGTAGTTATTGCCGATAGCCGCCGCGACGAAGTTATTCAGCGGGTACAAAAAGCCTGCGCTGAAAAGCGCCAAGTTTACTGGGTGTGCACTCTGATTGAAGAGTCTGAAGCTTTGCAATGCCAAGCCGCAGAAGTAACTGCTGAGGATCTGAAAGTAGCGCTGCCTGAACTACGTATAGGTTTAGTGCATGGTCGTATGAAGCCGGCTGAAAAAGCTGAGATTATGCAGCAGTTTAAATCAGCTGAATTGGACCTTTTAGTCGCGACAACGGTCATTGAAGTAGGTGTGGACGTTCCTAATGCTAGTGTGATGATCATAGAAAATCCTGAGCGCTTAGGTTTAGCGCAATTGCATCAGCTACGTGGTCGAGTGGGCCGAGGCTCTGTAGAAAGCTTTTGTGTGCTGATGTATCACGCGCCTTTATCCAATCAGGGACGTGAACGTTTAACTGTAATGCGTGAAACCACTGATGGTTTTAAAATCGCGGAAAAAGATCTGCAGTTA
This sequence comes from Neptuniibacter sp. QD34_54, assembly GCF_047778055.1. Lineage (GTDB taxonomy): Bacteria > Pseudomonadota > Gammaproteobacteria > Pseudomonadales > Balneatricaceae > Neptuniibacter. The sequence goes on from NZ_CP180546.1 coordinate 188,361, forward strand.
CGCGGGCCAGGTGAGGTTTTAGGTACACGGCAGACTGGAGCTATGCAGTTTAAAATGGCCGATCTGCAACGAGATTCAGATCTGTTAACTCGGGTTAAGATGGTGGCGGGTCAGATGCAAGAATGGCCTGATTTTGCAGATTCCTTAGTTGAACGTTGGCTGGGCCGTGGTGAAGACTACGGTAATGTATAATAAATAGATTAATCGATTTATTCGCTTGTCACAGATAGAGAGTAGTAGTGTTGATTTCACCCAGTGAAAAGCAGTTAGAAATTATTCGACAGCAGTTGGGTCGTGAACCGCGCGGTTTAGCCGGTATTGCTGTACAAAATGATCAAGAGGTTCCATTAGTGTTGCAGATGGATCTGTTGGTTGATGATAAACCTTTCCCAACGCTTTATTGGATGGCCAGTAAAGATATCTATCAAGCCATCGCTGAGATAGAAACTGCAGGTGCGGTTAAAGAGTTAGAACAAGAATTGATGGATAACGAAGCACTTCGTGCTGAGCACTTAGCGGATCAGCAGCGTTATGTGGATCTTCGTTGGGCTTCTGCTTCTGAACAGCAGAAACAGCGAATCGAGGAATTAGGTTTTACACCGTTGTACAGTAAGTATGGGATCGGTGGTATCTCGCAATGGGACAAAATCCGCTGCTTACATATGCAGTATGCCTATCACTTAGCGCAAGGTAGTGCGATTGGCCGAATCTTGGATGAACGGTATGGTTTAAAGGATATCAAAGCTTCGATTTGATCGGCTGAATAGTCTATAGAGGCGTTAAATGTTGTTTAGGAGAGCTGATGCATAGGATCAACGACGGGTTGGGTTACAGCGTTTGTGCTGTTTTCACCGCATTGCTAATGCTGTGCTCCTTCAGTGTCTCGGCTGCTACTGTTACTTATGACTTTAGCTCTGGTAGCCATGTCTCTCTTCGGGGCGATAATGGCTCGTTAACATCGACTAGTGGTTTAAGTTCATTTTCAGGATCTGGAATTAACACAAATGACTTTTCTTATGAATATCAGTGGGCGAACAGTAGGGGCAACTATGCAAAAATGCTCTATCAGTTTTCGGTTAGCGAAAGTGCAGCTGATTTAAGCAGAATAACAGCTACTTGGAGTGGTCGCGGGGCCAATTCTCGAAGTGGATATTCTGGGGCGGTCCTCTATATTCGTAATTTCTCTTCAGGGAACTTTGAATCCTTAGCATCGACTTCTTCTTCAGGTTTTACAACTCTGGCGGGTTCAGTTTCTTCCAATTTATCCGATTATGTAAGTAGTAACGAGATACATATTCTGTCGGTGAACAGGTGGCCCAGACAAAATGGAGGTCACTCAGCTCGACATGACACGAACTACATCAAAATTGATCTGGAAACTTTAGATGATACTCCCATCCCTGATCCTGAAATAGAATTTCGGATGGATGAACTTCAATGGCAAGGAAACGCCAATGAAGTGGTCGACAATACCGGGAATAATCATGACGGTCAGGCTCAGGGTGGGGCCATTACAGTCTCAGATGGTGCCGTTTGTCGTTCCGGAAGTTTTGATGGTGCTGATGATTTCGTAGAAGCCATTGATCTGTCAGCTCTGCGAGGAACAGCTAGTCTGAGTTTTTGGATTAAAACTAATCAGTTAGGTAGTTCAACGGATTATCTCGCGCCGGGTGTAACGGGTATAGAGATTAGTGGCAGTACAGACGATATTTTCTGGGGCTGGTTGGACCTTTCTGGGAATATCGGTATTAGTATTGGCGATGATAGTACTTCTAAATCCTCATCATCAATCAATGATGGTACTTGGCGTCATGTTGTTCTAACTAGAGATGCTAATACAGGCGCTTATCAGATCTTTATTGATGGGGCTTTAAATGCGACTGGCACGATTGCTTCAGGGATTATTTCAAATACCTTTAATAGTATCGGCCGTATTGAAGACAATGGTGGTAGCCCAGAGTATTTCTCTGGTCAGTTAGATGAGGTCTTAGTTTACGATCAGGTATTAACTCAGACACACGTTACTCAAATCTATACTAATCAGTTAGCAGGCAACAACTGGGATGGTTCAACTCGAACCTGTCCATCTTCTGGACCCTTAACACCTGTAGCTGAATTCAGATTTGATGAAACTAGCTGGGATGGAAGCCTTAATGAAGTTGCAGACTCTTCAGGGAGTTATCATGGTGAGGCATTTGGTGGTATCCAGCCGGTCTCGGGGAAAATATGTAATGCTGCTGATCTGACTGCAACAGAAACAACGGATTACGTAAGGGTTGATGGTGATCTTTTTGCCAATCAGGGCGATTTTACGATATCCACATGGGTGAATACCGCTAATACTAATAATCAATCTTTAATCTCTGGCGCCAATTCATCTTCCTTTAATGAGTTGATCTTTTGGTTCAATAGCAGCACAAATTTTGAACCACATTTAAACAATGTCAATAATGGCTCTGTTTCAGTTTCTAATTTTGCTACCAGTAGTTGGCGGCATTTGGTCTGGACCCGATCAGGCAATCAAAACTGTTTATACATTGATAAAGTCTTACAGGGTTGCAGGACTTTAGGAATTGATAATATCACCATAGCAAGCAACGGATTGATTTTAGGGCAAGAGCAAGATTCGCTTGGTGGTGGCTTTGTTGCCAGTCAGGCTTTCAATGGCTTGATGGACGAGGTACTTTTTTTTGATGAGGCGCTTTCCAGCTCAGACGTGGCAAGTATTTATGATCTTCAGGATGCAGGGAAAAATTTAGATGGCTCTGATCGAAGTTGCCCAATTGTAGAACTAGCTCCTGTGGCTGATTGGCGGTTTGATGAAGCAAGCTGGAGTGGTGTGGATGATATTTTAGATGTCAGTGGTAACGATTATCACGGTACGGCGTTTAATGCTTCACCAACCGATGATGCTCAGCTGTGTAATGCTGTTGACCTAAGTGCAAACAGTGCAACGGATTACCTTTCTATGCATAAAGGCGCAATGGATGGATTGTTAGATTTTACGGTGATTGTTTGGGCTAAATCGACTTCTTCGGATGACTCCACTATTTTGTCTGTGGCCAGTGCTGATAGCAGTTTAGGTGCAAATGAGGCTGTTTTTTATTTTGATAATAATGACCAATTTTGGCCAACTATCACTGCATCGCCATTCCAGACTAATACGAGGTTATCTGCTACTTCCACAATGCGCGATGGTGATTGGCATCAGCTTGCTTGGACACGTAAGGCATCTACAGCACAAAGCTGTTTCTTTATCGACGGTGCTAGTCAAGGCTGTGTAACTCATACGGATGGTGATGATAACAGCCCGATAGATGTGATGACTGGCGGTTTAATCATTGGCCAGGATCAGGATAGTTTGGGTGGCGGCTTTGATATAAGTCAGGACTGGGAAGGACTGTTGGATGAATTTCTAATATTTGATAGCGTCTTAAGTCAGAGTAAAATCGCTCAAATTCGCACAAATATCATGAATTCCAATAACTGGGATGGTACTCCACGTAGCTGTGGAGCATCGATTGACCACTACTCGATTACCCATGACCAAAGTGGTGTGACCTGCTTAATCGAAAATATTACTGTTTCAGCTCACGATAGCTCTCATAGTTCTGTCGACGCAGGTAGTGCTTCTATGACGATCTCTGCTACTTCAGGCAAAGGCAACTGGGTGGGTGCCGTGAGTGGGACATCGGCATTTGATAATGGTAGTTCTGATGATGGCGTCGCTACATTTACTTTCGCTTCGGGTGAGCAAACGGCTGTACTTCAGTTTGCCCATCCAATCTTAAGTGGTACAAGCGAAACTTTTGGTTTTAACGTAACGGATGGCTCCATTACTGAGAACAGTGGGAGTTGGATAGCAGCTGACGACCCTAATATTACCTATACCCTTGCGGGGTTTCGTTTTATTGATGGTGCTGGTGTAGAGACCATACCGACTCAGATTGCGGGTAAAGCATCGGATGCTGGTTTTGGTGCGGCTAGTCTTTATCTTCAGGCGGTTGAAGCAACGACTGCAGACCCGAGTGTGTGTCAGGCGGCCTTCCCAAATGGTACGACTTTATCGATTAATCTGGCAGCTCAATGTAACAACCCAACTTCGTGTGTTTCGGGGCGTACTTTTAACGTTAAAAGTGGCAGTAACCCCGAGGTAGACCTCAATTCAGGTACACCGGAAACATTCAAATCTGTTGATATGACATTCGATACTGAGTCTAAAGCACCGGTCCGTCTTAACTACAATGATGCAGGTGAAATGCAGTTACAGGCGAGTTATACCGTGCCAGATACTGGAGCGGTCATGACAGGTAATTCGAATCTCTTTGTTGTACGTCCATTTGGGTTTGGTTTCCCTAGTATCTCTTCTTCTGGTGGTACAAATCCGAGTGGAGATGAAACCGGGCCAGATAGCTCCTCTGGCTTTGCCGCTGCAGATGAGCCGTTTGATGTTGAAGTTAATGCTTACCTCTATGATGCTGCTGAGGATACCAATAATGATGGTATTCCCGATGCAATAGATACTGATGGCAATACGCTGCTGGAAACAAGCGGAACCGATAATATTGCGGATCTGACTGATAATGGTATTACGCCAAACTTTACCGGATCTGTAACTCTATCTGCAGATACAACATTCTTTACGCCAAATACGGGGGCTGGGCAGTTAGGTAATTTCAGCGGTGGTACTGCAACTATCTCGCTCGGAACTTCAAATGGTTCTGCTGTAGGTCTGAAATATGATGAAGTTGGGAGTATCCAGCTTAAGGGGTCGATGAGTGATTATATTCAGTCGGGAGTGGATATAGGGAGTGAATACCGCAAGGTTGGCCGTTTCTATCCAGATCACTTCGTTCTGACTGAATCAGCTGTGCAGGAACAATGTACTCCGTTTACCTATATGCAACAGCCGTTCTCAGCCCTTGAATACAAGATTGAAGCACGTTCTGCTGATGGTGAGCTGACCGAAAACTATGACCTTGCGCTTTATAGCAATACTGCAGTATTGGAGTTAAGCGCGGAGGATAGCGACGATGGTAATGAATTAAGCTCGCGTCTCACGACGCCTATGTCGTTAAGTGGTTGGACTGAGGGTGTAATTGATAGAACGACAGTAAGCTCAACTGCTATTACTGATCTGATCTTCCAGCGCCAAGGTGGTTCTGCCGGGTTAGAAGATGGTCCCTATACCCAGCTGCAGTTAGGTGTGTCGATAACGTCTGAATTGGATAATCGTAACTTTACATCCTCAGCATTGAATATCGATCCAGATCTAGCAGGGGATTGTGTTGGAAGTTGTACAGGTATTGCCCTTGGGAGTGGTACGGAGCTGCGTTACGGTCGCGTTATCCTGCAATCCGCCCATGGTCCAGAAACTGAGGATCTCCCCGTGCCATTTGAACTTCAGTATTGGGATGGTACAGCGTTTGTTCGCAATACAGATGATAGTTGTACCGCCATCCCATTGGCGAGTATTAGCTATAACGGTAATTCAATCAGCAGTGTGGAAGCAGATCGAACGGTAACCGTAGGTGATGGTAGTACTGTAGGTAATTTAAATATCGACGCTACAAATGCTGATGCGGTATCAGGTGATTTTAGCCTGATTTTCACGGCTCCAGGTGCAGGTACAGGCGGGGATGACAATACGGGGTATTTCCCTGTGGGTCTGTCTTCGATCGATGAGTGGTTAAGATACGATTGGGATCAGGATGGTAATGCCAATGACAGCAGTGTGCCTGATGCGATTATTACTTTTGGTCGTGCCCGCGGTAATGATCGAATGATCTTCTGGCAGGAGCGTTATCAATAGATCTGAATTTCAGGCAATAAAAAAGCAGGCTTAAGGCCTGCTTTTTTGTAACTGTCTTAAAACTGGGGCTTATGAGCCCGTTAGCTTCTGGTATTTCTCCATTAGCTGCGCTTCAGTTTCTTCGTGATCTGGATCTTTCGGAATACAGTCAACTGGGCAAACTTCAACACACTGAGGAGTATCGTAGTGACCTACACACTCAGTACATTTGGATGGTTCGATTTCATAAATTTCGTCACCCGGAGTGATGGCCTCGTTCGGACATTCCGGCTCACATACGTCACAGTTGATACATTCGTCAGTAATGATCAATGCCATGATGACTACCTCACTGTCATAAAAGTAAATTTACAGGCGCTGGTGCTCAAGCAGGGCCTTGGACACCGACGGATGAACAAATTTGCTGACATCACCGCCCAAGCTGGAGATCTCTCTGATCAGCGTGGAGGAAACGAAAGATAAATGTTCCGCTGGTGTTAAAAATATACTTTCTACGTTCGGTGCTAGATGTCGGTTCATCGCTGCGAGTTGAAACTCGTACTCAAAATCCGAAACTGCACGCAATCCACGTAGAATAATATTTGCGTTCTGTTGCTCTAGTAACTCTGCTAGTAGACAATCAAAGCCGACAATTTCAACATTGTCGAGGTGCGCAGTGACCTCGGCTACCAAAGCTACTCGAGTTTCTAATTCCAGTAGTGGTCGCTTCTTAGGGCTTTCGGCGATAGCAACAACAACTTTATCGAAAAGTTTAGATGCACGCTCAATTAGATCCGAATGACCATTGGTGATTGGATCGAATGTTCCTGGGTATACGGCTGTATTCATATCAGGTTCACAGCAGTTGATGTCTAATTAGTGCCTATATTGTGCAGGCCTAATAAAATAGCAGTTTAGCAAGTGCGGCATATTATCTGAATTGCACGGGCGGTACAAATACTATAATGGAATGGTTTGATTTATATCGGTTATAAGAAATTTGTTTTTTATTACCAATAACTATATGGGTTTTAAGGGTATTACGAAGATGTCTTGGTTGCGTATTTTTGCTGTATTCGCGTTTGTTCTTGGACTAGCGGGTTGTCAGACCTTACAAAAGGTGGATCGGGGGCTTTATCAAGTCGCTGAATCTGTTAGTGAAAAAGATAGGGTTACAGGGCAGCGCAGCTTAAGTATGGCCAATCGCTCGGCTCAGATTCAGCAGGGTAACGCCTATGTTGAGAAAATTATTGCGAATGAGAATAAGCACAAAAGACCCGTAAATGCGGCAGTAAGCCGTAGTCAGTACTTGCGCTTAGTTCGTATTTTTGACCGTATTCATCAGATCTCTCATCTGAAAAATGAGCGTTGGGAACCAATTCTGATCAAACGCGACTCTTTTAATGCGTTTACGACAGGGGGTACTTACATAGTTGTGCACTCTAAGTTGATGACAGATCTTAAAGACGATGCTGAACTGGCTGCGGTTGTTGCCCATGAGATCGCACATACTGTGGCGAACCACGTGTATGAGCGCCAGACACATGCTCAGATCAGTGCATTAGCGGGTTCGAATTCCGCGCGTCGTAGTGGTTACAAAGCTGCTTTTACCCATGAAAGTGAGCGTGAGGCTGATCGTATCGGCATCTTGTACACCGCATTAGCCGGGTATGATCCCCTCGCCGCTAGCCGTATTTGGCAGAGAAAATATGCTGCGGAGGGTAATGCTCGATCCCTGTTCCATCATGATCACCCTGTAAACGCCGAACGCTATAAAGAGGCTTATAAAGTCGGTAAGGCTGTAATGCCTTATTACCGCAAAGGCCAGATTAACCCTCGCTCAGCTCAGTTGTTGGATAATAATGTGCTGTGGCGCAAAAATAGCAATGAGGTAGCTGCAGGTGACGGTGGTGGTGTCGCTGCGCTTTTATCTACGGCGTTAGGGGCTTATGTGCAGCATCAGGAAGCGAAAGTAGAGGAGCGTCGTCAGCAGGATCAAGCGCGTTTTGTAAAAGCGGTACAGAACGGTTTAAAGCTAGAGTCATCCCGTAAAGCTGGTAATCATGTCCTAGAAACTCGCTGGCGTTATGCAGTGAAAGGGCCGGTTCTAAAAGATATGGTGATGGGAATGTACCTAAAACGGAATGGCAAGATCGAGCGTTATGTTGATCACGTTAAAGGTTATATCAAACCGGGACAGGTATTTGCTGCCCGCTTTGAATTCCCGAAAGATCTACATGTGAATGATCTGAAAGAATATGAAGCGAGCTTCTATCTAGACGACGTCCAGCCAGCTTATTAACTCACTGGCTAGCTATTACGCATATACAAACGGTAGGTCACTTGGCCTGCCGTTTTTTGTCTATGCTCATGCCAGTGGCTAGGTACCTGTGGGTTATGTAGTTCTGACTCGCTTTCAACGTAAATAAGAGCGTTTTCTGATAATAGGTTGTGCGCTTCCAGTAATTCGCAGCACGGCGCGATAAGATCCTGGCGGAAAGGCGGATCTAGGAACACAAGGTCGTAGCGCTGCTCGCAATCAGTTTTTCGGCTTTGTAGCCACTCAAGCACATTGGCTTGAACGACTTCGGCATTCTGACACTTTAAAAACTGGATATTGTCTTTCAGCTTTCTAGATGTGGTTGGGTTCAGATCGATAAACGTCATACTCGCGGCACCGCGAGATAGGGCTTCCAGCCCAAGGGCGCCACTACCACTAAATAGGTCTAAGCATTGCGCGCCCGGCACTGAGGATTGAATCCAATTAAATAAGGTTTCTCTCACTCTGTCCGGTGTAGGGCGTAAACCATCGACGGCAAAAAACTCTATCTTTCGGCCACGCCATTCGCCACCGATAATACGTAGCTGCGAACGGGGGATATCTGTCTTATTCGCCTGTTTGCGAGGAGGGTTGCGACGGCCCATGGTCTTTCCTTTAAAGCGAGGGGGATTGAAGGATACTGATTTGTTTATCTGCCTGTAAGGCTTTACGAGCGAGTTCGATCACTTGATCAGTATCTTGATCTAAAACCTGCTCCGCATAGGTCTCTAATGTGTCTTCCGGCAAACGGTAGAACGCAATCAGATTGAGCGCCTGCACTTGGTTAGCGATATCGCGCATATTGTCATGCCATTGAGAAGCTAGGTTCTGCTGGCTTTTTCCTACTAGATCTTCGGTAATCATCTGGCTTAACTGGGGTAATACTGGACCTGGGTTTTGTACACCATCAATAATCAGCGCACGGTAACCGGTATCACTCAAAGCGGCCCAAAGCATTCGGAAATTAAGATTGTACTGTGTTTGTTGTTGGCTGAGCAGGTCTTGAAGTACTTGTGCGCTTAACCTTTCTTGGACGAAATCTTTCGAGTCGCGAGCGGGAATGAGCGTGCCAACCAGTAAGCGGAAGCGTTGATCTGTACTTTCGCCTTGCTGGATAAACTGAGGGCTGGCTGTAATCAGCGCTGAGTTTTGATCACTTTGCTGTTGAGGCAGGCTCTCTTCAATTGCTGAAACGAGATCTTCAGCCCCTTCACCACTCAATGCAAAGCGTGGGTTTTGGAACATGATGTTAAAGCTGCGACTGAGGTTGCCCAAAACAGTCATTCTATTGCTTGGCTGCAAGCGCTCATAAAAGTGATTAATGATCTGCTGTTCGCTGTTTTGACCATCTAGATATTGGCGCGCCTGAATGGTTTTAAGTTGATCCTGCCAGCGGGCGCTTTCGACCGGTTGACTTAGCGCAGTCCAGATCGATTTCAGGTTAGGTAATTCTTGCGTTGATGACCAGCGAAGCGTAACTTCGATGCGGTCTTGTCGAGGTAACACATGATAGCTATAAGTCGGGTTCGCCAGTGCATTTAAGCGCTGTTGTAAAATCTGACTTTGAAGCTGCTGTAATTGGCGTTGAGTCGAGTTAAAAGCTGGGCGCGTAGGTAGCAGTAAAACCAGCGTAATAGGCTGGTCATCTAACTCCATCCAGCTGAGAGTTCGTGCCTCATTTGACTCGATCTCATGGTATTTGACTGCCCCTGGTCCCATAGATGAAAGGATCATAATGGCGATCAAACTGAACCATACGAGGCCGATCAAATATTTACGATTAAACAAGGGACGGTATTCATTTGTCATAAGGGTAGTCTCTGTACCAAATCACTGTGATAAGATACCAGACTTTGTGGGTGGACTGCTGGATTTTATTGGCCATTATCACCCAAATAATATGCCGTATGAGAACGGAAAATCATGCTGAGTTTACAAAAATGGTTTGTTACCGAAGGCTGGAATACTGATTACATAGCTTACGCAGGTGTTGTGATCACCGCATTAGTGCTTGCGGGAATCTATCGCTATTTGAGTAGCGACGACTCAGCTGAATAAATTAAGTGCAGAATTATATCAACCAGTGGCCGAATCATGTGGCGGCTGTATGAGGAAGTTAAATGTTTAAGAAATTAAAATCCATGTTCGGTGGTAAGCCTGCAGAAGAAGAAAATCTGCAGACTCAGGAACAGGATGTTGAGAAGGTTGAAGTCGAGGCCGCAGTGCCTGCGCCTGAACAGCCTGTTGCTGCTGAACCTGCCGTGGCCCCTCAAGAATCAGAGCCTGTAACTGTTAAAGAAGAAGTTCAGGAAGAGGCTCCGGTTGAGCAGCCTCTTGCAGAAGCAGCCGTTGAAACTGCTGAAGTTGTTGAGCCTGCACAAGAATTACAACCAGTGGAAGAAACGCCGCAAACTGTTGTGGAAGCGGAGCCAGAAACGCCAACAGCTGAGCCCGTAGTTGAAGTGGCTGTAGAACCTCAGGCAGAGCCAGAAGTGGAAGCACCAGTTCCAGCGCCTGTAGAAAAGCCTGTTGAAGAGAAACAAGAGAAAAAAGGTTTCTTCTCACGTATTAAATCGGGTTTGAGCAAGACCAAGGCGAACCTAACGGAGCAGTTGGGTAACCTTTTCCTTGGTGCGAAAGAGATCGATGATGATCTGTTAGAAGAGATCGAAACCCTTCTATTGATGGCTGATGTTGGTGTTGAAGCGACATCTGACATTATTCAGCGTCTAACCGATAAGGTAGAACGTAAACAGCTAGGCGATGCGCAAGCATTACAAGTGGCACTTAAAGAGGAGCTTGCAAGCCTGCTACACCGTTCTGAAGAGCCGCTAAAAGTAGAATGTAATAACAAGCCTTACGTTATCCTGATGGTAGGGGTAAACGGCGTCGGTAAAACAACTACGATTGGTAAGTTGGCGAAACGTTTCCAGAGCGAAGGTAAGTCAGTGATGCTAGCTGCAGGTGATACGTTCCGTGCGGCGGCTGTTGAGCAATTGCAAGTATGGGGTGAGCGCAACGATGTTCCTGTTGTGGCACAGCACACCGGTGCCGACTCTGCATCTGTTATTTACGATGCGGTGCAATCTGCTCAGGCTAAAGGCGTTGATGTATTGATCGCCGATACTGCTGGTCGTCTGCAGAATAAAGACAACTTAATGCAAGAGCTGGAAAAAGTTGTCCGTGTAACGCAGAAGTTATCACCAGAAGCGCCGCATGAAGTGATGTTGGTCCTTGATGCCGGTACGGGTCAGAATGCATTGAGCCAAGCAAAGATCTTTAAAGACAGTGTTGGCGTGACAGGCATCTCCCTAACTAAGCTGGATGGCACTGCCAAAGGCGGCGTGATCTTCGCTATCGCTAAACAGATGGATCTGCCGATCCGCTTTATTGGTGTTGGCGAGCAGATTGATGATCTTCGTCCATTCAAATCTCAGGAATTTGTAGACGCGCTATTTGATTAAGTCGTGAAAGGAATTCCGCATGATTCAGTTTGAGAATGTCAGCAAACGTTACCCTGAAGGGCACGATGCGCTTAGAGACGTAAACTTCACGCTACAACGTGGTGAGATGGCGTTTCTAACCGGTCATTCGGGCGCAGGTAAAAGTACGTTACTCAAACTGATCATGTTGATGGAGCGCCCTACTCGAGGTTGCGTTTCCATAGCACAACAGGATTTAGCGCAGTTTAGTCGCGAAGATATTCCCTACCACCGCCGTCGTATCGGTGTAGTATTCCAGAATCATCAGCTTCTCTTTGATCGCACTGTATTTGAAAATGTCGCGTTGCCGTTACATATCTCCGGTTACGATGAGGAAGATACAGGGCGACGTGTAAGAGCTGCCTTGGATAAGGTTGGCTTGCTGCATAAAGAGAAGTTTAATCCGATTGCTTTGTCTACCGGTGAGCAGCAGCGTATTGGTATTGCCCGTGCGATCGTACACAAACCGCAATTGCTGCTGGCCGATGAGCCGACCGGTAACCTAGACCCGACGCTATCTGCTGAGATCATGAGTCTGTTTATGGAGTTTAACCGCCATGGCACGACCGTTTTGATCGCCAGTCACGATTTGTCTTTGATCTCACGTATGGGCCATCGTACCTTGATTTTGGATCAGGGGAGGTTGCTACGCGATGGCTAATCGAGAACCGAAAAGACGCGGTGCCGTTCGACAAGAACGACCCTTAGAAACTGCAGCTCCGGCACCTGCTCAATCCAAAGGTGCTGCTCGTCATAAGATCGACTTTGTTGCTCAGGCAAAAAGCTGGTTACGTCACAATAAAAAGACGGCGCAAGATTCACTGAAGCGCTTAAAAGCGACGCCTTTACCGAGCTTAATGACGTTAGCGGTATTGGCGATTGCCTTAGCGTTGCCGGGTGTCATGTTCGTTGGTTTGAAGAATATCAATCATCTGAGCGGCCAGTGGCAGGGTGACCCGCGCATCTCTATCTATCTGAAAACTTCGGTTGCTGATGAAGCTGCCGAACGCTTTAGTCAAAACATGCTGCTGCGATCAGATCTAGCCGCTGTCGAATTGGTGACTAAAGAGCAGGGCTTACTGGAGTTTCAGCGGATGTCGGAGTTTGCTGAAATCTTAAGCTTTCTTGATAGCAATCCACTGCCTGCGGTTGTTGTGGTTCAGCCCATAGACAATCAGAAACAAGCGTTAATAAAGCTGCAACAGACTTTATCGGAAATGCCTGAAGTCGATGATGTAGTGTTGGATATGATTTGGGTTGAGCGTTTAGCCTCGTTTGTTGAACTCGCTAACCGTGTTGTCCTGGTTCTAGGTGCGCTGTTGGCGTTGTCTGTCTTGCTGGTGGTGGGTAACACGATCCGTCTGTCGATAGAAAACCGCAAAGATGAGATTCAGGTCGCAAAATTAGTCGGTGCGACCGATTCTTGGGTGAAGCGCCCCTTTATCTATACCGGTTTCTGGTTTGGTCTTTTAGGCGCTGCCTTGGCTTGGTTGTTTGTGATGATCAGCCTACTACTTCTGAATGAGCCTGTTGGGCAGCTAGCGGCACTATATCAAAGCGATTTTGAGCTTCAGGGCTTAGGTTTTTCAGATAGCCTTATTCTGTTGTTGTCTGGAATCTTGCTTGGTTTAGTTGGTGCAAAACTCGCGGTAAGTCGTCACCTTCGCGACATTGAGCCGCAATAACCTGTCATTTAAACGTCATATTTGCGTTTTATCTTATTCCTCGTTATATTTTTCGGTCCCGCTTTTTAGGAAGCGGGATTTTGTTGGAACTTTTGTACTATAAACAAGTCATATCTGCGGTGTTTAAAGCAGAATGATACGAGGTCATTAATGGGCACAAGCTTACAAGTTGTTGAAAACCTTTCTCCTGGTCAGAACCTGGATGCGTACGTACAGACTGTTACGGCGATTCCTGTGCTGAGCGTTGAAGAGGAACGTTCTCTGGCTGAGCGCCTACACTTTGATGGTGACGTAGAAGCTGCACGTCAGATGGTTATGTCTCACCTTCGTTTTGTTGTACATGTTGCTAAAACGTATTCTGGTTACGGTCTGCCTCTAGGCGATCTAATTCAGGAAGGTAACGTTGGCCTGATGAAGGCTGTTAAACGCTTTGACCCAACGATGGGTGTACGTCTGGTTTCTTTCGCCGTGCACTGGGTAAAAGCTGAGATGCATGAATTTATTCTGCGTAACTGGCGTATTGTGAAAGTTGCAACGACTAAAGCGCAGCGCAAGTTGTTCTTCAATCTGCGTTCGAAAAAGAAAGGCCTTGGTTGGATGACCAACGATGAGGTTGATCTAATCGCAGAAGATCTAGGCGTAGAAGCTAAGACAGTACGTCAGATGGAAGGTCGTATGGCCTCTGTTGATACTGCATTTGATGCGCCGGAAGGTGCAGATGACGAGCAAGCTGCTTGGGCACCTGCTCACTACCTAGAAGATAAAAGCGCAGATCCATCGCTACAGGTGGAAGATGCTAACTGGGAACAGGATGCACAGCGTCGTTTAATGTCGGCTATGTCTGAGTTGGACGAGCGTAGTAAAGATATCTTGGCGCGTCGTTGGTTAACCGATGATAAAGCTACTTTGCACGAGCTAGCAGCAGAGTACGAAGTATCCGCTGAGCGTATTCGTCAGTTAGAAAAGAATGCGATGAAGAAGATTCGAGTCTCCATGGAAGCGTAATTCGTTTTCTGGAGTAAAAAAGCCGCTTTTAAGCGGTTTTTTTATGCCAGCAGTATTCGGCAAGGCCGTAGCAAATTCGGTATAATCCGAACTCGTTTTAACAGAGTTCATCATGAATACATATCCACTGCTTTTTATTGCGTCCATTTTCGGCTTTTTAGCTGTGGCTATCGGCGCATTTGGTGCACATGCAGTTAAAGGTTCGATCGAGCCTTCCCTTTATGTTGTGTATCAGACCGGTGTGGAATATCACCTTTATCACGCGCTGGCGTTGCTGGTTTTGGCATTCGCGCCAGAACGTTTAGACCTGAAAGTGATTAAGCGCGCGGCGGTTGGATTTGTGATTGGAATTTTGTTGTTTTCAGGCAGCTTGTACCTAATGGCGTTAACTGGGATGCGGTCATTAGGTATGGTTACACCGCTAGGTGGAGTTGCGTTCCTTTGCGGGTGGGCGTTGCTGGGGTATGCAGCGCTGACTTCAGGTAGGAGATAGATCAATGCAGGTTCAGGTAAATGGTGAGATGCTGCAGTTGCAGGATGGTATCACCCTGACAAGTTTGGTTGAGCAGTTAGAGTTAGGCGAAAAGCGAATCGCGATTGAGCTTAATCTTGAAATTATTCCGCGCAGCCAGCATGCTGAGACGGTTTTAAAAGAATCAGACCGTGTTGAAATTGTTCATGCCATTGGTGGCGGTTAATTTTAGCATTTGATGCAGTACAGCCAGAGTAAATAATAACGAGCATTTGGAATTACACCATGTCCCTAGAAAATGATCCGCTAGTAATCGCAGGCCAATCTTTTAACTCTCGTCTGTTAATCGGAACAGGTAAATATAAAGATCTGGAAGAGACCCGTTTGGCGATTGAAGCAAGTGGTGCTGAAATCGTTACCGTGGCTGTACGTCGTACTAATATTGGTCAGAATCCAGATGAGCCAAATCTGTTGGATGTGATCTCTCCA
Source organism: Neptuniibacter sp. QD34_54 (assembly GCF_047778055.1). GTDB lineage: Bacteria > Pseudomonadota > Gammaproteobacteria > Pseudomonadales > Balneatricaceae > Neptuniibacter. Next base: position 203,605 of record NZ_CP180546.1, read on the forward strand.
GAGAAATACACAATCCTTCCGAACACGGCGGGCTGCTTTAACGCTGATGATGCGATCCGTACTTGTAAGTTGGCGCGTGAGCTGATGGATGGTCATGATCTGGTTAAGCTAGAAGTATTGGGCGACCAGAAAACTCTATATCCAAATGTTGTTGAAACAATCAAAGCCGCAGATGTGTTGGTACGTGATGGTTTCAAAGTAATGGTTTACACCAGTGATGACCCAATCGTAGCGAAAGAGCTAGAAGATCTAGGCTGTGTATCTATCATGCCACTAGGTTCTATGATCGGTTCTGGTTTGGGCATTCTTAACCCACATAACATCAATGTTATTATGGAAGATTGCAAAGTACCTGTATTGGTTGATGCCGGTGTAGGTACTGCGTCAGAAGCCGCGGTAGCGATGGAAATGGGTTGTGAAGCGGTATTGATGAACTCGGCTATTGCCGGTGCTCAAAACCCTATTTTAATGGCTTCAGCTATGCGTAAAGCGGTTGAAGCTGGACGTGAAGCATTCTTGGCGGGCCGTATGCCACGTAAGAAATACGCAAGTGCTTCTTCGCCAATGGAAGGAACCATTGTTGGTAAATAATCGCCGCTAATTAACGGTGGTTTGGCTACACTTTCCGATACAGCCTGACGTCCCAATGTCAGGCTGTTTTGTTTTACTTAGTTAGGTCAGATGATGACAGAAGAAAATAACATCGAGCAGCAAAACCCTGAGCAGGCTTCTGAAGAGAGGCACATGCGTACTGTAAAAAGCTTTGTCTTACGTGCTGGGCGTATGACCGAAGGTCAGCAGAAAGCGATGGAAGATGTATGGCCGCAAATGGGGCTGGAGCTGAAACAGGGGATGTTAGATCTAGCTGAGGTATTTAATCGCGATGCCCCGGTTGTACTTGAGATCGGCTTTGGTATGGGCGACTCACTGGTTGAGATGGCAAAAGATCAGCCAGAGAAAAACTACATTGGTATCGAAGTACATCGCCCAGGTGTAGGCCGTATCTTAAGCAATGCAGAGCGTGAAGGCTTAAGCAATATTCGCGTATTCTGTGATGATGCAATCGAAGTATTGGCGCAGTGTATTCCTGATGGCAGTCTTGATTGCATCCAGTTGTTCTTCCCTGATCCATGGCACAAAAAGCGTCATCATAAGCGCCGTATTGTACAGCCGGAATTTGCTCAGACGTTACGTAAGAAATTGAAAGTCGGTGGTGTATTCCATATGGCGACCGACTGGGAAAACTATGCTGAGCACATGATGGAAGTTATGAGCGCTGCAGAGGGCTATCAGAACGTTGCCGGTGCAGGTGAATATTCGCCGCAGCCGAAGTGGCGACCAGTCACTAAGTTTCAAAAGCGTGGCGAACGTTTAGGTCATGGTGTTTGGGATCTTATGTTTGAAAAGCTTAGCTGATTAGACTGAATTTGTTAGCTTCCCGGGGAGGATGTTCTTTCCTCCCTGTTTTATCCTCTCTATTTTATCTGTCTTAAAAGCCGATCTTTACCGGGGCCAACCTTAGGTTCTGCTGCGAGTTTTTTCTGTTTATTTGACTCGGGTCAATTTCACAGAACCTTATTATTCGTGTGGTTTTATTGTTCGAATTTTATTCAGTAATATTGCTCTTCTGACATAAAGCAGAGTTAGTAAGTTCGTAATGACCAGTATGCCATACCCCCAGAAACACCTTTTGGTGCGTCAAGTCGCGCAGCAACAGTTAGTCGTGTGTTCTGAAGATACCAAGGTCTCCACGGCCGTGGGGTTAATGGCTAAACATGGTATAGGCTGTGTTATTGTTTGCGAAGGAAACCGGCCGGTTGGCATTATCACCCGCAGAGATATTATGCGGATCACGGTGTCAGGGAAGGACTTGGAGCAGAACGATGTGTCTACCTGCATGTCTTCACCTGTCAGCACGGTTGTAACGACCACAACTATTGATGAAGCGGGTTTGCGTTTTATTGCAGAAGGCTTCCGTCATTTAGTTGTTGTCGATGAAAGCAATCAGCTTTTCGGAATCCTTTCCGAGACGGATGTGGTTAACAGTCAGGGTGTGGAACATGATCTGTTTCTACGCTCAGTTTCTGAGATTATCAGTAAAGATGCGTTGATCATCCCTGAACATGAAACAGTTCGTTTAGCCGTCGAACGTTTGGAAACCACAGGGCATAGTGCTGCATTGATCTGCAATGGTCAGGATATAGTTGGCATCCTGACTGAAAACGATCTGATGGTGAGTATGGCTGATGGTGACTTGGACCTCCCACTGAAAGATTTTGTTTCCGCCAATTTGGTATCAGTTGAAGCTGACCTCAGTCTCTACAATGCCCGCAAAGTATTTCGCCAGCACAGTTTTCATCACCTCGGTGTTAAGCGCCATGATGGTGAGATTATTGGTTTGATCTCCTATAGCGATATTCTGCGCAATGTTGAGATGGATTATGTCTATCGCTTAAAAGAGTTATTGAATGAGCGTGACCAGGCATTAGCGTTATCCCAACATAATCTTAAGTTGGCCGATAAAGTTATGAATGCTTCCATGGAAGCAATTGTAGTGACTGACCTGGAAGCTAAAATCCAAAGGGTAAACCCTGCCTTTACTGATATTACAGGATATGAAGACTGGGAAGTGTTGGGAAAAAATACCAATATTTTAAGTTCTGGTCGCCATGATAAGAAGTTCTATCAGGATATGTGGGCTTCGTTACAGAGCAAAGGGCAATGGCAGGGAGAGATCTGGAATAAACGTAAAAATGGTACTGTTTATCCCGAATGGCTGACCATTACGGCTGTGGAAAATGATGCAGGAGAAATTTGTCAGTATGCTTCCATTTTCTCTGATCTAACAGAAATTAAGAGATCGGAAGCTCGAATTAAGCGTTTAGCTTATTTTGATGAATTAACTCGTCTTCCAAACCGAAAGATGTTTAATGACAGGCTTAACTTATCTCTTGGATATGCACAGGAGCACAACCATCAAGTTGCTTTAGCTTTCGTTGATTTAGACTTCTTTCAGAGGGTAAATGATCGCTTTGGTCTTGAAGCGGGTGATCAGGTATTGCGTGAAGTCGGCCGTAGAATCGAGTCTATTTTAGAGGAGGGCGATACGGTTGCCCGCTTTGGGGGTGATTCTTTTAATATGATCCTCACTGATGTTGATGATAATACAGCGGTCAGCGAGTTTTTAAATCGTCTTCTATCTACGATCAATCAACCCATATTAGTGTCTGGTACGGAGATCAATCTGACTGTCAGCGTCGGGGTGAGTTTCTTCCCTACAGATGCAACAAAGCCTGAAGATCTGTTTCAGTGTGCCGAAGTTGCCGTTAAACAGGCGAAAGATTTTGGTCGCAATAGCTATCGATTCTTCTCCTCTGAACAGCACCAGTTGGTGAAATCACGTTATCGCATGGCAAATGATCTGCACCGAGCTATCGAAGCAGAACAGTTTGAACTGTATTACCAGCCCAAGGTAACAGCATCAGATCGCCAACTCGTTGGCGTCGAAGCATTAATTCGCTGGAATCACCCTGAACAAGGCTTTATTCCCCCTGATGAATTTATTCCACTTGCTGAGGATTTAGGCGTTATCGATCAAATCGGCTATTTCGTTTTGAGAGAGGCGGTTCGTCAGTGTTCTAGCTGGTGGAAGCTGGGGTATGAAGTTCCTGTCGCAATCAATGTGTCTGCTAAGCAGATGCAGCGCCGAGATATAGCAGAAGAAATTTTAGAGGTTCTGGAAGAGTTCCAGTTGCCATCTAGATTGTTGTCGGTAGAGCTTACGGAAACCAGTTTCTTGCATTGCCTAGAAGAGACTCGCGTAGCAATCAATATATTGAGAACAGCAGGCGTCCGTATTGCCATTGATGACTTTGGTACCGGTTATTCCAGTCTTAGCTATATCCGTAATATGTCTTTGGATGTGCTGAAAATAGACCGTAGTTTCTTGGTTAATATTGAGGACTCAGAAGTCGATTTAAGCATAGTGGCATCTATTATCGATATGAGCCAGGCCATAGGGCTTGAAGTGGTTGCCGAAGGGATAGAAACGGAGACCCAGTTTGGTCTATTGCGAGAGCTCAATTGTGACCAGATTCAGGGTTACTTAATCTCAAGGCCGATGCCCGCTGATACATTTGTCGATTGGTATCGAAGCCAAGCTTAATAATTCATTTTTTAGAATGAAAAGCCCCCGGGGCTGAATGGCGGTAGCCCCGGGGTAAAGGTCTTCGAATTTTGCCCATGAATCAAAAAACGAAGTAAGTGGAAAGGTACTTGCTAAAGCCGGTCTTAGCCGGCCGTAGCGATTAGGCTGGCATTACCGCCAGCGGCTGTAGTATCGATGCACAGATGGCGTTCCATGACGAAACGTTCTGGTTGATCCAGTTCTGTAATCATTGGCAGCAACGCGCCTTCGCGAGCGGCGAGTGCCAGACGAATCTCTTTTAGGACTTCAGTGCTGGCATTGCAGCAGATCGCAGCGAATCCATCAGTTTCGGTGATGGCTTCAGCGGACAATTGACCCACTATGCCTTCTACTGGCAGTTCAGCTTCAGCACACTGTTTCAGTAGATCAGCGATGCCTTGAGCAATAATGACTACCGCATTGCCTTGCATGAGTGCCGTTGCTGCCTGGTTCTTAGCGCTTTCTGCATCGGGACCTAGGCAAAGCACAATACCGCGCCCAGTTTCGGATAGAAGGTTTAACTCGCCTGTTGGTCCTGGCATCTCTGTAGTTTCAGCGCTATGGCCTTGCAGTTTAAATGCCTGTTCAGCAAAGACGTTAGCAAGTTGTTCCTCGGAAACCTTAGCTTCAGTAGAAGCTGTTTGATCCAGTTGTTGGATCATCTTGTTCAGCGTTTCAGAGTTAATAGTCTGGCCTGCTGGCGCTTCTGTGCTATTGCTAATATTTGAGCGAGTGAAACGTTTAACGTAGTGTGGACCACCTGCCTTAGGGCCAGTACCGGATAGGCCTTCACCGCCGAATGGTTGTGAGCCGACAATCGCACCAATCTGGTTACGGTTCACGTAGATGTTGCCTACCTTAACTTTGTTGATAATGCGCTCAACACGGTTATCCACGCGGGTGTGTAGGCCAAAGGTTAGACCGTAGCCTTTACTGTTAATCGATTCGACTACCTGATCTAGATCTTTTGCTGCAAACGTTGCGACATGTAGAACAGGACCAAAGATCTCTTCATCAATCTCCTCAATACCGTTCACTTTCAGTACTGCTGGCGCGACAAAAGTACCGTCTGTTGGAGCAGGGAGTTTCTTAAGTATCTGGCCTTTTGCGGCAAATTTTGCACAGTGTTCATCAATCTTAGCTTTAGCGTTACTATCGATAACCGGGCCAACATCGGTGCTTAGAAGCCAAGGGTTACCAAGGCGTAGTTCATCCATAGCGCCAAACAACATCTCTAGTAGGTTATCAGCAATATCTTCTTGTACATAAAGTACCCGTAGAGCAGAGCAGCGCTGACCTGCACTCTGGAACGATGACATCAGAACATCGCGTACCACCTGTTCTGGCAGGGCTGTAGAATCAACGATCATTGCGTTCATACCACCGGTTTCAGCTACTAGAGGAGCCTCCGGAGCCATGTTTTTCGCCATCACCTTATTGATGCGCTGTGCAGTTAATGTTGAGCCTGTAAAGCACACTGCAGCGATGCGTGGATCAGAGGTCAGTGGCGCGCCGACATTGGTACCTGAGCCCGGTAATAGTTGGATAACATCTTCTGGAATACCGGCTTCATGCATCAGGGCAACAGCGCGGGCAGCCATTAATGGTGTTTGGTCAGCAGGCTTAGCGATGACGCTATTACCTGATGCGATGCCTGCTAAAACCTGACCAGCAAAAATAGCTAAAGGGAAGTTCCACGGGGATATACAGGTGATCACACCACGTGCTTCACTGCTCGCGTGTTTCTCGGCTTCATTTGCATAGTAACGGGCAAAGTCGACCGCTTCACGAATCTCGCCTACAGCATCAAGAAGTGTTTTACCTGCTTCACGGCTCGCCAGCGCAAACAGCTCAGGCGCATTGGCTTCTAATAGATCAGCGACACGGCGAAGGCAAGCGGCGCGTTCGCTAGCGTCAGTTTTTGACCAACGCTGGAAACCCAGCTCGGCAGAGGCAATCGCACTTTCAATATCTTCAGCATTAGCTTCAGTTACCAGGCCTACAAGATCTTCTGGGTTGGCAGGGTTACGAATTTCAGCCGTTTCAGAGCTGCTCGCATCGCCTGCAATCATCGGCTTTGCGTGCCATTGCGTGTTCTGGAAGGCCTCACGAGCCGGTTCTAGCTGCTCTAAGGTCACATGGTCAGTGATATCCCAGCCTTTGGCATTTAGACGCTTTTCACCAAAAATCATGGCAGGTTTGGCAATCATGTTGTTGCTGATTGCGTTATGGCTTTCCAGCACTTGGGTAAATGGATCGGTCGCGATCTCTTCAGGTGTAATGCGCTTATCGACAATCTGGTTTACAAAGGAACTGTTTGCGCCGTTCTCTAGCAAACGACGAACAAGGTAAGCCAGCAGATCGCGGTGTGCACCTACAGGCGCATAGATACGGCAGCGAGTATTGTTCGATTTCAACACTGTATCGTGCAGTGATTCACCCATGCCGTGTAGACGCTGAAACTCAAAGTTATCCACATCGTGTTTTTTCGCCATGAACAGAATCGCAGCCGCTGAATGGGCGTTATGCGTAGCGAACTGTGGATAGATGCGATCTGTCATCTGCATCAACTTTTCTGCACAACACATGTAAGACAGGTCGGAATTTACTTTACGGGTAAAGACTGGGAAGCCATCAAGGCCTAGCACTTGTGCTCTTTTGATCTCCGCATCCCAGTAAGCGCCTTTTACTAAGCGCACCATGATACGGCGATCTAGACGTTCAGCGGTTGCATACAGCCAGTCCAGAACATGCGCGGCACGTGGACCAAAAGCTTGTACCACAATACCGAAGCCATCCCAGTCTGCTAGGCGCTCATCTGCCAGAACCGCTTCGATCACATCAAGTGAAAGGTCGAGACGATCGGCTTCTTCGGCATCAATATTGAAGCCCATATTGGCATCTTTCGCCTGCAGAGCTAGTGTCAGTGTACGCTCTACTAATTCCTGCATAACACGGGCTTTTTGGCCAACTTCATAGCGGGCATGCAGAGCAGATAGTTTTACAGATATGCCTGGGTTTAGACGGATATCTTTGCTTTCGCAAGCAGATGTCAGTTCACTGATCGCTTGCGAGTAAGCTTGGTGGTAACGGATTGCATCGGCATCGGTTCGGGCTGCTTCGCCAAGCATATCGTAGGAGTAGCTATAGCCTTGTTTCTCAAGCTTTGTTGCACGTTTAGTTGCTTCGTTGATGTCGCGACCAAGTACAAACTGGCGGCCTAGCTCTTTCATCGCTTGGGCAACGGCGGTACGTACAACCGGTTCACCAAGGCGTTTAATCATGCCTTTGACTGTGGAGCCGATGCTCTTCTTTTCATCTTCTTTAAGTAGCTTACCCGTGATGAGTAGCGCCCAAGTTGAGCTGTTTACTAATGAAGATGCCGATTGGCCTAAGTGGCCTTTCCAGTTACCGGATACCACTTTGTCTTCAATTAAAGCATCGATAGTCAGGCTGTCTGGCACACGAAGTAGTGCTTCTGCCAAACACATCAGCGCAACACCCTCTTTGGTGGTCAGGCCGTATTCGGCAAGGAATTTTTCCATCATGGAAGGGGAGCTTTCAGATCGAACTTTGCGTACCAGATCTGCAGCATTGGCTGAAATAGCGCTGCGCTCTGTTTCGCTTAAACCTGAGTTATTAATCAAACCGTTGATAACGGCTGCTTCGTCTGCCAGATAGTTATTACGAATAGCTGTACGGCATTGTTCGATTGTGATGCTCATAATCTTCCACCTCTTAAATCTATCGGGCTATTTTACAAGCGCTCAAATAGTCGATTTATCTATAAAAGTAGTTATGGAGGTTTATTTCTCTTTATTTAGTTCTATTTGTGGATAATTTGGTGTGTTTTTGTTTGTTTTGTGAGCTTTTGTTCTTTTTTTATGATGGGTATAAAAAAGCCCCAACTGCAAAGCAGTTAGGGCTTTTAAAAATCTGTTTTCTATTCGTTAGCTTTTGATTTCAGCTTCCACATCGTCAAAGCGTTGCTGAATAGCTTTTGATGGCGCTGGTGTCACTTTGGATACCGCGATAATTGCGATGAAGGCAAAGATAATACCTGGGATGATCTCGTATAAATCGAACCAGCCGCCAGATAACTGCTTCCACACAACCACAGTTACACCACCAGTGATGATACCTGCAAGCGCACCGCCTTTGGTCATCTGCTTCCAGTACAGGGACATAATTAGCGCTGGGCCAAATGCTGCACCGAAACCTGCCCACGCGTAAGATACAAGCTCTAGAACCTTAGAGTCTTTATCCATTGCGAGGAAGGTAGCAACCAGAGCGATAACCACTACAGCGATACGGCCGACACGAACCAACTGTTCTTGGGTTGCATCTTTGTTAAACAGTGCTTTGTAGAAATCTTCAGCCAGAGCAGAAGAAGACACGAGTAGCTGAGAATCGGCTGTACTCATTACAGCGGCAAGGATGGCAGCCAGTAGAATACCTGCAATTACAGGGTGGAATAGTGCATCTACCATCACCATAAATACAGTTTCATTATCGCCCAAACCGTCTGGTAGATAGCCGATAGCGGCTAAACCAATTAGGCAGGCACCCGCCATAGAGATAGCACTCCAGATCACTGCGATACGACGTGCAGCAGGAACCGCGTCTTTAGATTTGATACCTTTGAAACGCGCAAGTATATGCGGCTGACCGAAGTAACCAAGACCCCAGCCCAATAGAGATAGCGTACCGATTAGCGTGATGCTCTTACCATCCGCATCGGTAAACATATTCAAGAGCTCAGGATTTTTCGCTTCGACTGCTGCCAGCGTGCCGCTCAAACCACCGATTTCGCCCATCGCGATCAATGGCACTAAGATCAAAGCGCCAACCATCAGTAGGCCCTGAACTACGTCTGTCCAAGATACCGCTAGGAAACCACCAAATAGGGTGTAAGAGATAACGGCTGCAGCACCGACAAGAACTGCGACGGTGTAATCAAAACCGAATACAGTTTCAAATAGTTTACCACCCGCTACTAAGCCAGAACTGGTGTAGAACAGGAAGAAAACCAATACAAATACGGCAGAAATCACACGTAGGCTGTGGCTGTGATCTTCAAAACGTTTTTCGAAAAACGCAGGTAGTGTTAGTGCATCATCAGCACGTTGTGAGTAAACACGTAGGCGCTGAGCTACTAACAGCCAGTTTAGCCAAGTGCCCACTAGTAGACCGCCTGCCAACCAGAAAGAGCCATAACCGGCCGCCATTGCGTAACCAGGAAGGCCCATCAACAGCCAGCCACTCATATCTGATGCGCCTGCACTCAACGCACTTGGGATCGGCCCTAGGTTGCGTCCACCAAGAACGTAATCAGACAGATCCTGAGTGCGACGATAGGCAACAATACCAATTGCCAGCATCAGCATCAGATATAGGATAAATGTCAGGGTTACCATCTAAGAAACCTCTTTGTCATAGTTTATGCTTATTATCGTTCCATCCTCTGTTACACCTTCCTGCGCTAGCTATGCTGCAGACTTTTCTACCTTCATTGGTTGCGAAAAAGACAGTAGTTAAGCTTGGGTATAACGACCGGAAAGCTTACCGGTATTTCATTGGTTAAATGCTCCAAACTTGGCTGTTTTCTAGGCAATTGGTCTTTATTTGTTCGTTTATTCGGATGATTGTTCTAATTTGATGGTTTTTTGCCTAGATAAACGCGCTGCATAGCTCTTTTTCATCTATAAGAAAGAGTAGTCAACTTGTTATGAGGAGTCGAATTCACTATATTTTCGCCACAATTTTGGACGTTTTGACTTTAAGCTTCTGGAGCGCCGTCATGGAAAATTTAGATAAACTCGATATGGCGATTTTGCGCGAACTGCAAAAGAATGCGCGTATTACGGTTACGGAATTAGCTTCACGTGTTGGCCTTTCGAAGACACCTTGCCAAGTGCGAATGAAGCGCTTGGAAGAGCTGGGTTATATCATGGGTTATACCACCCTGATCGATCAGAAGAAGCTGGGTTCTAAGCATATCGCTTTTGTGCAAGTGACGATGTTAGATACTAAAACCAAAGCGCTGCAGGCCTTTAATGAAGCCGTGCGCGCCATCCCTGAAATCGAACAGTGCCATATGATTGCAGCGAATTTCGATTATTTGTTAAAAGTGCGTACGTCCGATATCGAAAGTTATAGGGAAGTACTCGGTGAGAAAATTTCTAACCTGCCATTTGTGAAGCAAACCAGTACCTTTGTTGTAATGGAAGATGTGAAGGATGTGGCTTCCAAGCTAATTTAACGCTATACCCATAGAGTTACGCGAATATAGGATACGTAACTCTATGGAATAAAATGTTAATGACATTGCTTCCCTTTTCTGTGCTCCCCTTTATGTTTCATCCATTTTTGTGGTGCTTCACTTTTTAACTGTGCGAATTTGGCTTCCTGTTCTGGAGTCAGAATCTCATACAGTTCTTCCTGATGTTTTGCTTTGGCCATAATCATCGCTTTAGTTTGCTCCTGCGCTTTTAACACTAAGCTGTTGAGCTGTAACTGATAGTCTTTTGATGCTGGGTCTAGTTGCATCAGTTGTTGGCGAAGATCTCGTTTTGCTTGGTGTTGATCCTTCATGCCTGCTTTTTTCTGCTGCATATTTTCTTTCAGTGCCGCCTGTTGGCTGGTGGTTAATCCCAGCTCTTCAGAAAGATACTGCAGGCGCTTCTCCATCTTAGCGCCGTCATCTTTAGTGTAAGCATGTGCAACGCCTAAACTAGAAACAGTTAACACAGCAGCTGCGATTCCAGTCATGATTTTACGGTTCATGTTCTTTGCTCCTAGGCTGTTTAGTTGATGGAATAAAGTTTGGCTTTTGTAAGCGCAAAGATGGGTTTCGGCAGTGTAAAGTTGGGTAAATCTAACAATAGGGCGATCTATTTTGGCGCTAAAAGGATTATTATTTTTAGTAGATAAGTAGCGAAAATAGGCGGTCAAGGCCGAGTGCGGGATAAAGTATGAGAGATAAACAGCGATTATTACTGGTTGATGACGATGTGGAACTATGCGAGTTGTTATCCGATTATCTCGAGCACGAAGGCTTTGAGGTTGAGTTTGCTCACAATGCAGATGAAGCCTGCGCGCAATTAAAACGTTCGGATCGTTACGCCTTGATGGTGTTAGATATCATGATGCCGGGTAAATCTGGCTTAGAGCTGCTACAACAAATTCGACCTGTAGTGACCTTACCCGTGATTATGTTGACGGGGCGAGGCGAAGAGATCGATCGCATTCTGGGGTTAGAGATGGGAGCGGATGACTACCTAAGCAAACCCTGTAATCCACGTGAATTGCTTGCACGAATTCGTGCGGTCCTACGTCGTTCTGAACCGAAAACAAAAACAACCCTTTTCCCCGATACTAATGTTGAGATGGGTGGCGTCCAGCTTGATCCTGGTTTGCGTGAGGTTAGGATCAAGGGCGATTTATTGGAGCTTACGGGGACAGAGTTTAACGTGCTTGCTTATCTGATCGCGAATGCTGGAAATGTATTGGATAAAGAGCAATTAACTGAGCTGGTTTTGCATCGAAAGCTAGCTGCATTTGACCGAGCGATTGATGTTCATGTTAGCCGTGTACGGCAGAAATTAGCGAAAGCGCTACCAGATAAAGAACTGATCAAAACTGTCCGTGGTGTTGGCTATCAGTTTATTAAGGATCTGGTATGAAGTGGTATAAACGACTGTTTTGGAAGGTTTTTGCCGCAATCTGGTGCGTGAGTTTCTCAGTACTGTTAGCGACTATCTGTGTGGTTAGCACCATTACAGAAGAGGATCGCTTCAAGGAAGTAATCACAGCAAAGGCGGAAGGCTATGCAGAGCTGATGATTGAACGTTATGAACGCATGGGTCATGCCACAATCCCACCATTACGACTGAAACATTTCAAGCGCTCGCATAGGGATAAAGAGATTGGCTTACCAGCGCCAGACCATCACAAAGAACGCACACCACATTGGAAACGTTTTATCTGGCGAAGTGTAACTAAGCGTGTCCATATTACCGATCTGACTGCACAGAGGCAGGTTGTTGATCTTCCCCGTTTTGAAAAAAATCCTGAAGATAGTTACCGCTTTAATCTAGAGTCAGAGCAGGGTCGTCAGTATGAAGTTTTAGTCGATCTCAGCTGGGAGCGTTCTCCTTATGCCGATTTAGTGAACCGCATCCTATCGGTGCAAATGGTACTGATTTTATTAGTGTCTTCTTTAGGTGCGTTGATCGTATCTGCAATTATCGCGCGGCCATTAATCTTGTTACGCGAGCACACTCAGGCGATCTATCGTGGAGAGTTGGACACTCGTACGGATGAAAAATTAAGGGCGCGTGGTGATGAATTGGGTGAGTTAGCCCGAGATTTTGACCGCATGGCAGATTATGTCCAACAAACTCTGACCTCGCACCAGCATCTGATGTGTGATGTTTCCCATGAGTTAAGAGCGCCGCTAGCCCGATTACAGGCCGCAGCAGGGATTGCAGAGCAACGCTTGGGTGAAGGGGATAAAACAGTGCAACGGATCATTCATGAGTGTCAGCGCTTAGATCAATTGATCGGCGAAATCTTATCCTTATCTCGCTTGGAACAGATGGAGGTTAAAGGCGAGAAAACTAAGCTTAGTGATGTCCTGCAAGAGTTGCTTGATGATGCCCGTTTCAGCCAGCAAGCACGTGAGTTTGAACTCTGTATGGAATCTGACTGTGAAGTGGAATTGAATGCGCCTTTGTTACTTCGAGCGCTGAATAATATCTTGGGAAATGCCTGCAAACATACACCGCAATCGACGCCAATTGAGTTGAGTGTGCATAAATGTGAACACTGTGAGATTCGTATTCGCGATCATGGTGAAGGTGTGCCAGCAGAGCAGTTAGAAAAACTCTGCGAACCGTTCTTCCGGGGTAACAGTAAATCCGAAGGCTATGGTTTAGGGTTAAGTATCGCGCAACGGGCTGTACAACGTTTAGGTGGTGAACTGAGTCTATCAAACCATCCAGAGGGCGGATTGGAAGCGCGCATTCTGTTGCCTTGCGCCTAAAATTTAGTTGTAAAAATTGGGGAGCTTTAACAGCTCTCCCAAGTGGGATAGCGCACAGTGTATCTCTGAAATCAGCCGAGGGTCGCGCAGATCCTCAAGGCTTAGGCGATCCCGGTAGTGAGTTTCTATCCAATGTTTCAGCGACTCATGTAGTGCAGGGGTTAGTAGTATCCCTCGATGTACAGCGCTTAACTCTTCGATCGTGATCGGTACAGCTAATCTCAAGCAAGCTGGACCGCCACCGTTCTGCATACTTTGTGTAAGATCGATAAATTGGACTTCGCTGACAGGGTTGTCGGCAGCTATTAACTCCTCACAGATGGCATAAGCCTTAGCGCTGTTTTTACTTTCTATGGGGGCAAGTAACATAAGGCAGCCATCGTTGTTTTGGATAAGCTGACTGTTGAATAGGTAAGTTTCTACTGCTTCTTGCAGGCTTAGCTTGCTGGAGCTGACCTCAAATATCTTAAGTTCATCCTGCCAATGACAACTCTTCATCCTTAAAGTGTTTAAAACCTCACTTTGTTCTTTAAAAGCTTGTTCATGCAGGAATAAAAAGTTCAGATGACCCACCGCGACAACATCGTTGTGAAAAGCCCCGTGGTCTATGGCAATAGGGTTCTGTTGAATCAGTATGCTGCGGCTTTGGTCCAGCTGATGTTGGCGGATAATACTTTCGCTAGCGAGGCGAGTTTGGCGTGCTGGAAAGCGTGTGCTTGCGCTCAATGAGCCTTCTCTGCCATAGATAAACAGATTCAGAGCATCTTGGTCACAAGGCGAGTTTAAGCGCATCTGATTGGCCGCCCCTTCATCTGCAAAGATCGATTGTGAAGGTAACGGAACATGAATGCTAAACCTGTCGTGATCATCAAAGCAGGTTTGGAAGAACTGATAGTTATGTTTGGTTTCTAATGATCGATGGATACTGCTATTTAAGTTTGCAGGGGTGAAGTGTAAGTGTCTATCTCTGGTATCTTGAGATGCTGAGCAGGTTGCGCTGTTAGCTGCCCACATAGCAGAAGCGGAATAACAGGCGGTCAGCAACTGAGGGGCTTTGTGCCAAGCTTGATCCAAGAGTTGTTCGTCGGAGCCGCGAAAGCCTGCTGCATAGAGCAGTGCTAGATCAGGTCGCATTGGCGGGGGAATAATCCCTTGTGGAATGCCAAGCTGATGCAGCATCCACATCTTTTCCAAACCCTGTAATGCTGCGTCTTTGGGTGAAGATATCTCGCCTTGATGCTGTTGTGATGCAAGGTTGCCCTGTGCGAGCCCCGCATAGTGGTGATTGGGAGCGACCAAACCATCTAAGTTAAGCGTTAAACTCATTCATGACTCCAAACATGATCGGCGATATGTAGGCCCGGAGGAAGTTTGTCTGGGATATCCATGCTGTCGGCCTGCATAGAGGCAACTGGGTAAGCGCAATAATCGGCGGCATACCATGCACTGGCGCGATGGTTACCACTAATACCGGTACCGCCAAAGGGTCGCGCACTGGATGCGCCGGTTAGTGGCCTGTTCCAGTTGATCAAGCCCGTTCTGACACGACGCTGAAAGTATTCGAATACTTTAGGGTCGTCACTGAGTACGCCAGCCGCTAAGCCATAGCGGGTGTTATTGGCTAAGGTTGTTGCCTGCTGAATATCTTGTACACGATAGATCTGAAGGAGAGGGCCAAAGTACTCCTCATCATCGGGGTTCTCTATTGCCGTACAGTCGATTAAGCCTGGTGTTAGCAGGGCGCCTTTCTCGGCAAAGCGTTGCATACTAACCAATGCTTCAGCGCCTTGTTCCATCAGCTTTTCTTGAGCGGTTAGCATAGAGGTCATGGCTGACTGGCTGATTAAAGCGCCCATAAAAGGTGACGGGTTCTGGTTATAGGTGCCTACCTCAATTTTGGTCACGGCTTTCTGCAAAGCGGCAATAAATTCATCCCCTTCTGTGCCGACCGGTACTAATAAGCGTCGAGCACAGGTACAGCGCTGGCCTGCAGTGATATAGGCAGATTGAATAGTGTTATAGATTGCCGCTGCAACATTGGCTGTTTTTGCCACTAGCAGAGGGTTATTACCGCCCATCTCGAGTGCTAGGATCTTTTCGGGTTGTCCGCCAAACTGCTCATGTAAATAACAACCGGTGGCTGCGCTACCGGTGAAATAGAGGCCATTAATCTCTGGATGCTTAGCTAAATGTGCCCCCGTTTCTTTTTCACCTTGGACTAGGTTAAGCACGCCATCGGGTAGCTCCGCTTTTTGCCAGAGGTGAACCATAAGTTCTGCAGTTCGAGGGGTAAACTCACTGGGTTTAAAGACGATAGTATTGCCTGCCAACAGTGCTGGCATAATATGGCCATTTGGTAGATGCCCTGGGAAATTATAAGGGCCAAATATCGCTACGATGCCGTGGGGTCGGTGGCTGAGAGTGGAACGTGCCCCTAGTACGGTAGTTTCGTCAGTTGGGCAACGCGCTTGATAGGCTTTGATGGTCAAAGTCGCTTTGCCCAGAATAGCAGTCACTTCTGTTTTGGCTTCCCAAAGAGGTTTGCCAGTTTCTTGGCCGATGGTGTCGGCAAGAAGGTCTTCGTGCTCTTTGATTAGCTCATTAAACTTCAAAAGATAGGCTGCTCGCTGCTTGAGCGTGAGTTCAGACCAGTGTGGGAAAGCTTCTTCAGCCGCTGAAACAGCTTGATTTACTTGCTCTTCGTCAGCTGCATAGCCCTGCCAGATTCGCTCATTATTGCCCGGATTCAACGACTCGAGTTCGGAGCCGTTGCCCTGAACCCATTCGCCATTAATAAACAATGATGCTTGTGGTTTCATGGGTGCCTCCCTTTTAGTTCGACCAATCGAATGGTGTCGCTGTCTTTAACTTGCAGCATTTCAGCGGTTTCAGGTGTGAGTTCAGCAATGCCTTGATTGGTTTGGCAGTTAGCAAGGCAGCAACGGAAACCTGCTGCTCGGGTGTTACTGAGTAGATAAGCTGAATCGGAATCAGTGACGTCAGCTTGTTGCGAAATTCTAATTTTGGCGTAGCGGCTATCTCTAATCGCACGTATTTTTGCCAGCGGTGCTGTGATCGTAGGGCCGGCATCGAAGATATCTACATAGTTTTCAAAGCGGAAACCTTCATTTTCCAGCATGCGGCGGGCAGGTTCAGTATTGGCGTGAACACGACCGATTACTTCTTGTGCTTCTTCGGGGAGTAAGTGGATATAGATGCTGTATTTCGGCATTAGTTCGGCAATAAATACTTTGTTGCCAGAGCCAGTGAGGTAATCCGCTTCTGAGTAGTCCATCGCAAAGAATTTACGCCCGAATCCTTCCCAAAAGGGGGAGCGGCCATTGTCATCGGAGAAACCGCGCATTTCTGCGATGACGCGCTCAGAGAAGCGTTGTGGTTGTTCTGCCATAAACAGAAAACGACTTTTAGACAGCAGGCTACCGTTTTGTGAGTGACGGTGTTCAGGTTTCAGATAGAGAGTACAAACCTCTGTACAGCCAGTGTAATCGTTACATAGGTAGAGGGTTTTAAACTGGTTATGGATATTGAGCTCGCGTGACGCGTGTACCACGGTACCTACTCTGTAGTGATACCATGGCTCTTGCAGGCCTACGGCCGCTTCAATCCCTGTAGTACCGACAACTTCTTCAGTTTCACTGTCGATCAGGACAAACAGATAGCTTTCATTGGCGGCTTTCTGAATATCTTGTTTGAGGGCGTTTAAACTGCGCTCGATTTTATCAGCGAGCAAAGCGCTGTTTTCGGGGAGAGAGGTAAAGCCAGGGCCAGATTCGATAGCGATCTGATGTAAGGTCTCTAAATCGTTCATTTCAATCGGGCGAATGTAATACATAGTCGACCTCCTGTTCCCTAAAGTTCCTAACGGCTATCGGTACTTTCGAAGATTTTGTCGGCAGATGCCGCGACAAAGCCTTGGTAGAGAGAGCCATCTTCCAAGGGGTAGCGACGGGCAAATTCGTAGTAGCAGCCCGGTATTTCTACACTGCCATCACTAAATTCAACCGCGACTTTGCTGGCTAAGGTTGAGGACTGTTCGAGTCTCTCTTCGGGGCTGCCTTTCACTTCACCGCCTGCACTATTGAGTTCGATGGAATGGCTTTTTAAAAACTGATTAACTTCTTCGATGCTGGTGTGCGACGTAAGTGCGTTGACGAAAATGGTGAAGTGGTTAGGTCTGAAACCAAAAGCCGCCAGCCAAGCGGCATACTCACTTTGTGCCAGTAATGCTTTGTACTCCTCATAACTGACCTCCCACGGACGACCGCAATAGCACAATGTATCTGGGGGTTGCTGCATAGGATCGAGTTCAGCCACTAAGTTATGCACAAGCAGTTGGTTGTCAGTACTGAGCGATTCGGTCATCAGTTGGCTGATAAATATCTTCGGCAGGGCAGGGTCATCATGTTGAAAGTGCTTAGCGTAGAGATGCTTGTTTGGAAAATGATATTCACCTGCTGCTCGATAGCCGCTATACAGAAACGGTGTGGCCATCTTATCTATATTGACCTCTTCCAGATCAAAAGTACGTAACGCAATATGGTCATTGAGTACTTGATAGTTAAGGTCGCTGAATAGCTGGTGGATATGGCGAGCTTGTGGATTCAGCTCTAAATAGTCCTGCCACATCTCATCTAGCATTTGGGTTAGCTCTTCATTGGTCATTGTGGCCTCCCCTGAGGGCGCAGGCGCTTAAAGGGCAATCCTTCACGAGCTATGTGAAAGAGTAGCAGTGCGCTGAGCTGCGCGCGTGAACTAAGGCTAGGTAAATTGATAAATTCGTGAGGGCTGTGGATAAAATTACCGGTCACACCCAAAGTATCTATATTGGGTAGACCTGCTGTCGATAAGTTATTCCCGTCACAGCAGCCTCCAGTTGCACTCCAGGTTAAAGCAGTGCCTAACTGCTCTGAGCATTGTTGTACCAGTTGGTAGAGTGCGAGATGGGGTTGGTCGAGTTGTTTTGGGTAGCGTCCAAAATGCCCATGGAGCTCTATATGGAAGCCTTCTTGTTGATTATGCTGCTGTATAAATGCATTGATGCGTTCAAGGCACCATTCGGCATCTTCTGTTTTCTGAATACGAACATTAAATTTACACACCGCTAGATCGGGTACTTTATTAGTGGTTTCGCCCGCTTTGATAATACCGGTATTGAGGGTTAAGCCCGGTTTTTGATTGTTTAATGATGCTAGCTGCAGGATCAGTTCAGCGGCTTTATTAATCGCATTCCTACCCGTTTCGGGGGCCCTACCTGCATGAGCTGAACGACCATGGACAACCAAAGTGAAGTTGCCGCTGCCTTTTCGCTCCCCTGCAAGATTGCCATCAGGTAAAGCCGGTTCGTAGATTAATCCAATGTCATGTTGTTTCGCCGCGTTGGCCAAATAGTCGGCTGAGCCGGGTGAACCGATCTCTTCATCTGGATTTAAAATGACACTCCAACCGATCTGATGAGCAAGTGGATGCTGAACTAAGGCTTCTAGCGCTGATAGTATGACCAGAATACCGCCTTTCATATCTGCGGCACCGGGTGCGTTCAGTCGTATGTGGTCTAAGCGAATCGCATGTTGGAAAGGACTATCCACAGGAAAGACTGTATCGGTATGACCGCAAAATAGGATCTGGATCGGTGCGTCTGGGTTGTGGCTGAACTTCCAAAGGGAGCCGAGCGCTTGGTATTCTGCTTTGCCTGTGTAATCGATTCGCTCCCACTCCGGCAGTTCAATCCTTTCGCTTTTACTGCACAGCGGGGCGAAAAGCTCTTGGTATTTAAGGCCAACTTGGTTGATCCCTTCGGGATTCAGTGAGCCGCTATTAATCTCAACTAACTCAATCAGTTGCTGTTCTCTTAGGTGCTGTTGAGCGCTGATCTTATCGAGGAGATCACGTTCTAACTGGTCTAGTGGTTCGACAGATAACTGCATAATTAACCTCTAGCACTCTCAGCTTAGGCCTGTTGCTTGAATAACTGCATTGTGCGATTGAAGCGAGCTAATCCCTCTTTAATATCGGCTTCGGGAATAATCAGCGAGGGTGTCAGGCGAATGACATTTAAGCCTGCTACCAGTACCATTAGTCCTGTTTGTTGTGCCAGCTCTAAAAACAGTCTCGCTTTGCCTTTATATTGATCACTCAGTTCACAGCCGATTAACAGGCCTTGGCCGCGAATATCCTTAAATAACTCAGTTTTTTGATTGAATTGAGCTATCTGTTGGGTGATCAGGTGATGTTTATGGAATACACCTTCGAGCACCTCAGGCGTATCGACAATCTGTAACAGTTTAAGTGCTACGGCGCATCCTAGAGGGTTACCCCCATAAGTACTGCCATGGCTACCGACGTTAAAGGATTTAGCGATCTTCTCGGTACTCAACATCGCGGCGATTGGAAAACCGCCGCCTAAAGCTTTAGCGGTAGTTAAAATATCGGGCTTAACTTGGCTGTGTTGATAGGCGTATAACTTACCGGTACGGCCGACACCGGTTTGTATCTCATCAAAAATGAGTAGGGCATTGTGTTCAGAGCATAGGCTTTTGGCTGCCTGTAAATACTCAGCCGTGGCGGGTGTAATCCCACCTTCGCCCTGAATGGGCTCGATGACTACCGCACAGGTTTTATCACTGATCTGCTGCTCTAACGCAGCGATATCATTAAAAGGCACATGAGAAATACCCGCAGGTACTGGCTCAAAACCTTCACGATACTTAGGTTGCCCACCTACTGACACGGTAAATAGGGTGCGTCCGTGAAAGCTGTTATTGCAACTGATGATTTCGTGCTTCTCTGCGCCAAAATTATCATAGGCGTATTTTCTAGCGAGTTTAAAAGCGGCTTCGTTTGCCTCAGCTCCTGAATTGGCAAAGTAGACTTTTTCGGCAAAGGTCTTATCACAAAGCGCTTGGGCTAATTTTAGTGCAGGTTCATTGGTCCAGACATTACTGAGGTGCCACAACTGATCGGCTTGTTGATGAAGTGCAGCAGTGAGTTCGGGATGGCAGTGCCCTAAAGCATTTACTGCAATGCCACCTGCAAAGTCGATGAACTCATTATCTTGCTGGTCCCATACTCTTGAGCCTAGTCCTTTTACTGGAATCATCTGTTGTGGTGCGTAGTTAGGCACCATTATTTGATTGAACGTTTCCCTATCAACATTGGAGGACATAGTTTGTCTCCTCTACTGCATAGATAAGTCTAAGTTTAGACCTTAACAGCAAAAAAGCTTTTTAGCGGCAATGGCTTAAAGGGAATAAAGATAGGTTTATGCGGTCTTAATGATTGTTAGTCGAGTCGCTGTGATTGCACTCATCCATGGTGTTACATGCGTCACAGAAGTACTGAGATTCACGATATTTCTTGTTGAAGTCATCAAAACTTAACGGATGACTGACTAGAAACCCCTGCATGGTATTGCAGTTTTGTTGTTGCAAGAAATCCATCTGAGATCTGTTCTCTACACCTTCTGCTATCACATCCAAACCCAGTTGCTTGGTCATGGCGATAATGGTCGAAGTTATCGTCATATTGTCTTGGTCTTCGGGAATTTGTTGTAAAAAAGAGCGATCAATCTTTAACAGATCGACAGGCATTTTAGTTAAATAGCTTAAAGATGAATAACCTGTGCCAAAATCATCTATAGCTAGGCTTATGCCCATGCTTTTTATGCGCTTCAGGGTACTGATAGCCGTTGGCATATCCCGCATAAGCATGCTTTCTGTGATTTCAAGTTCTAGCCATTCTGGAGCAAGTGAGGCTTTGGCCAAAGCTTCAGATATCTGAGTAATCAAAGAGGGATCATCAAATTGGCGGACAGATAAATTTACGCAGACCTTAATCGGGGGCAAGCCTTGATCCTGTATTGATTTAGCCGCTCGACAAGCTTCTTCTAACGCCCAGCGGCCGATTGGGATGATTAAACCGGTTTCTTCTGCGTGGGGAATGAATTCATCAGGCGGTACATTGCCATTGACAGGGTGCTGCCAGCGAAGAAGTGCTTCCACTGCTGTAATGCGACCATCTAATGCACATATCTGTGGCTGATAGGCTAAAGATAGCTGTTTGCCAATTAAGGCGTTTCTTAGATCATGCTCGATTGTGAGTATGCGTTGCGCCTCTTCGTTCATCTGGTCAGCAAAGAAAGCATAAGTGTTCCTACCCTGCCTTTTTGCATAATACATAGCTAAGTCTGCGTTTCTTAGCAGGTCACTTGCATCGACACTATCGTGACCGATTAAAGTAATGCCGATACTGACGGTTACACTCAATTCGTGAGGGCCGATTTGCATGGGTTGAGAGAGTAATGACAGTACATCGCGGACGCGACTAATTATCTGCTCACGGTCTTCGCAGTCTTGGAAAATAACTGTAAATTCATCGCCACCAAGGCGGAATACCGAGGTTTGGTGGCGAGTGCAGAATTTTAAACGGCTTGCTATGGTGGTCAGGAGTACATCACCTGCTTCGTGCCCCATCGTGTCGTTAATCTGCTTAAAGTGATCTAGATCGAGTAACAGTAAAGCATGCAGTTTGTCACTGGCTGGGTTTTGTAGATATTTATCCAGAGTTCGACGGAAATTTCGACGATTGCCCAGCTCGGTCAAAGGGTCGAAATAAGCCATTTTCTCTAGCTGAGCATCGTGCTCTTTGATTTGAGATATATCTTCACTGACAGAAACAAAATTAATGATATTTCCCAGTTCATCATGAATAGGGGAAATATTTTGTAGGGACCAGTACGTTGAACCATTTTTGCGTTTATTGAGTAAGGTACCTCGCCACTGCTGATGGTTAAGTACAGTACCCCACAGCTGTTTGTATGTGTCGTTTGTGGTTTGCTCGGAGCGTAAAAAGTTTGGCCGCTTACCTAGTATTTCATGGCCGTCCCAACCTGTGATTTCACTGAAGCGGCTATTGGAGTATTCGATCTCACCTTGTGCGTTTGTGATTACAACCGCACTACCGGTATTTTCTACGGCATTACGGAATACCTTAAGCTCTCTTGCTTGACGCGCACTCTGACTCGAGTTGCGTAGAGTGATAAATACTTTTCGGCAGTCAGCTTTTTGAATAACAGTGAATTCTATACGCAGCTGTACGCTATCTTCTTGTGAAGATAGGACTATGTGGGTGTCGTAAGAATCTCTGTTCTGTGCAAATAGGCCCATGATGTGAGGGCGAATAGCCCGTTTAAAATCGTCAGGAAGTTTATGGTTAAGAGATTCTCCAGCTCTATTCCAGATCAAGGTTTCGGCGTAGGGGTTGCAATGTAAACAGTGAAATAGGTCATCCAACACAAGCACGCCAATGGATGATTGATTAAACCAATCCATTGGAATTGTGCTGTTGCTTGTTGGGTTTAATTCTGTTTTTTGCATGGGTTTGTTTGAATTTTCTGCTTTGGTCTACCTATTCTGCGGTAAAATTTGTTTGAATGGTTTAGATGTTTAATAAAGTTGTGACTGGTTTGATGTGGGTCAATTTAGAGGGAAAGGTAAAATGAATTTTTTGTTAATGTTTTGGCCTAAGGTATAAAAAATACTAATATTACATTGGGTTATGGTTTGTGTTTGTGCCTTTTAAATAGATTGATTATTTCAGGGTAAGCGGAAAATTTCTTCTTACCCTGAGTAAAAAATTAAGCGGCTTTTGCAGGGTTTGACCACCCTTTTTGTACGGATGGTCGCTGATTGAATCTATTGATGTAAGATGTAACTTGTTTGAATTCTGCTATTTTAGTTTCATCCCCAGCACGGTAAACACGCTCTATCGTATCCAGCCAAGGCACAAGGGCGATATCCGCAATAGAGAAGTCACCAGCAATCCATTCTTGTCCTTCTAATTGGGTTTCGATCACATTTAGTAGGCGTTTTGCTTCGTTGATATAGCGCTGTTTCGGTCGTGGATCTTCAATTTCACTACCGGCAAAGGCGTGAAAGTAACCCAGTTGCCCAAACATGGGGCCGACGCCACCCACCTGAAACATCAGCCATTGCAGAACTTTGGCTTTTTCTGTGGCGTTGTTACCCATCAGTTTACCGGTCTTTTCGGCTAGGTAGACCAGAATGGCGCCACTTTCAAAGAGGCCAATAGGTGTGCCTTCTGGGCCGTGCGGGTCAATGATTGCTGGGATTTTATTGTTCGGGTTGAGAGATAAATATTCCTCACTTTTGACATCGCTTGCTGCCAGCGTCACACGATGCGCTTCATAAGGAATTTGTAGCTCTTCAAGAGCAATGGATATCTTTACGCCATTCGGTGTACCGAGCGAATAGAGTTGCAGAATTTCAGGGTGCTTCGCTGGCCAGCGTTTAGATATGGGGTACTGATCAACGCTTGGGTAATCTTTAGGATTGCTCATTTATGCGCTCACTAAGTCTGTCTGGTCTAAGAATGGATAGTCGTTATAGCCTTCAGGGCCAGGTGTATAAAAGGTATCGGGATTAGGCTCATTTAGCTCGGATTTTGTTTGGAAACGAGCGACTAGATCTGGGTTGGCGATAAAAGGTACGCCAAAGGCTACAGCGTCTAGCTGTTTATCTAATACCGTTGAGTCAGCCTCCTCATAGCTGTAGCCCATATTGCCAATAAGGTTGCCTTGATAATGTTCTCGGGCGATTGAGTTAACATCACCTTGTTGCTCGCCCAGAAAGTCACTGCGCATCAGATGCCAGTAAGCGAGTTTGTAATGATTTAGCTTTTCTGCGAGCCAGAAGGTCGTGCCAATGGGGTCGCTGTCTTCCATACTGTTATAGCCATTTAAAGGCGAGGTTCGGATACCTACTTTGTCGTTACCCCATACTTCACAAATAGCGTCTAATACTTCGAAGATCAGTCGAGATCGATTCTCTAAGCTACCGCCGTATTGATCTTCACGTTGGTTACTGCCATCGCGTAAGAACGAATCGAGCAGATAACCGTTGGCTGCATGGAGTTCTACACCATCGAATCCAGCCTCCTTGGCGTTGATTGCTGCCTGTTTGAAGCCTGCGATAATTTCGGAAATCTCGTCTATCTGCAGTGCGCGTGGTGTTGTGTAGGGTTTAAGGCCATCAGGTGTATGGACTTCATCTTCGATTGCGATTGGACTTGGAGCGATGGGTTGAACACCGTTATTTAAATCCGGGTGGCAGGCACGTCCGCCATGCCATAGTTGCACAACAATCTTACCGCCTCTCTGATGTACGGCATCGGTGACTTTTTTCCAGCCAGCGATTTGCGCTTCTGAGTAGATGCCGGGTTCATTGATAAAGGCGCTGCAGTTTTCCATCACCATGGTTGCTTCGGTAATAATTAAACCTGCAGTAGCGCGATCGGCGTAGTGCTGAACCATTAATGGGCCAGGAATATGGTGTTTGTCTGCGCGGGCACGGGTAAGAGGTGCCATCAAAATTCGATTGGATAGTTCGATACTGCCTAGTGAAATAGGGCTGAACAAGATAGGTTGTGTAAGCATAATTGGCTCTTTCTTAGTTGATCAATATGTTGATGACTTAGGTAAAGAGCTTGAATTTGAACGAAAGTTCAATTTCGAGTGAAGAAATATTAAATTGAATAGAACAGGCATAAAAAAAGCGGCTTAATAGCCGCTTTTTTGGAATATCTTTTCGCTTAGAGCGCGTCAGGACCGCTTTCGCCTGTACGGATACGGATGACCTGCTCTAGAGGAGAGATAAAGATCTTACCGTCGCCGATTTTACCTGTATTAGCTGTTTTGCTGATCGCTTCAATAACTTGATCAACCATGTCGCTGTCTACAGCAATTTCAATTTTCACTTTTGGAAGGAAATCAACCACATACTCTGCACCGCGGTACAATTCAGTGTGGCCCTTCTGACGACCGAAACCTTTTACTTCAGTAACGGTAACACCTTGGATACCAATTTCAGAAAGCGCTTCACGGACATCATCCAGTTTAAACGGTTTAATCACCGCAGTGACCAGTTTCATAATGCTATTCCTCAGTTGGGCTTGCTCATTCTATGGCCTTACGACCAAGCAGCAAATGTAACTATAGTGAATTATGCGTCTTAGTATACCTAGATAATCGCAAGATGGTATATGAACAACGAATTGGATCAAGCTCTTAGCGATATACTAGTGACGCAAAAAGGGCGCTTAGCGCCCTTTTAATGTTTTAGATCAATCTCACTTGCCAGATGTAAACTCTGGGTAAGCTTCCATACCACACTCAGAGATATCCACGCCTTCGTACTCTTCTTCTTCCGATACGCGTACACCCATGATTGCTTTAAGTGCTAACCATACCACTAGGCTTGTAGCGAATACCCAAGCGAAGATAGTTACTGCACCGATGATCTGACCAGAGAAAGATGAATCGCCGTTTGTTACTGGTACTAGTAGAAGACCTAGAAGACCTACAACACCGTGAACAGAGATCGCACCTACTGGATCATCAATTTTTAGTTTATCTAGCGTTAGGATGCTGAATACAACCAATGTACCACCTAGAGCACCAAATAGAGTTGCTTGTAGTGCAGTTGGAGTAGATGGTTCAGCAGTGATAGCAACTAGACCCGCTAGTGCACCGTTAAGCGCCATTGTTAGGTCGGCTTTACCGAACAGTAGACGAGCTACGATCAGTGCAGCGATTACACCACCTGCTGCTGCAGCGTTAGTATTCATGAATACAACAGCAACTGCGTTAGAGTTCTCTACATCAGAAGATGCTAGTACGGAACCACCGTTGAAGCCGAACCAACCCATCCATAGAATGAACGTACCTAGTGTAGCTAAAGGTAAGTTTGCACCTGGGATAGCGTTTACAGCACCGTTTTTAGCGTATTTGCCTTTACGAGCACCTAGTACTAGAACACCTGCTAGGGCTGCAGCAGCACCTGCCATGTGTACGATACCGGAACCTGCAAAGTCTGAGAAACCAAGGTCGCCTAGGTTGTAGAAACCGAATACGTCGTTACCGCCCCAAGTCCAAGAACCTTCCATTGGGTAGATAACACCGGTCATTACTACAGCGAATGCTAGGAAAGCCCAAAGCTTCATACGCTCAGCAACGGCACCAGATACGATAGACATTGCTGTAGCAACGAATACTACTTGGAAGAAGAAGTCTGCTGATGGTGCGTAAGTTGCTGGCTCTTCAGCACCGGTGAAACCGTCACCCGTGATGCCAGAAAGCATGTAGTCACCGCCGTACATGATTGCGTAACCGCAAACCAAATACATAGTACAAGAGATCGCATACAGTGCGATGTTCTTGGTTAGGATCTCAGTTGTGTTTTTAGCACGAACCAAACCCGCTTCCAGCATGGCAAAGCCTGCTGCCATCCACATGACTAAAGCACCGCATACTAGGAAGTAGAAAGTATCTAGTGCGTATTTAAGCTGGGTAACATCACCCGCTGTTGAATTTAGTAGTTCTTCCATTGGTTTATTCCTCCAGAAGCAATCAAAAAGTCAAAAATTAAAGGGCTTCCGTACCGGTCTCACCGGTACGAATACGCACAACTTGTTCTATTGGTGTTACAAAGATCTTGCCGTCGCCAATCTTGCCGGTTTGTGCAGCGTTGCTAATCGCTTCTACAACTTGATCGACAATTTCTTCAGATACGGCTGCGTCTAGGCGTACTTTTGGTAGGAAATCGACCACATATTCAGCGCCGCGGTAGAGTTCTGTATGTCCTTTCTGGCGACCAAAGCCTTTTACTTCAGTCACAGTGATACCTTGTACCCCAATTTCAGAAAGGGCTTCTCGTACATCATCCAATTTGAATGGTTTGATGACAGCAGAGACCATTTTCATATTGCTATCCCCCGTAGGTAATAATTCTGTGCAGATGCGTTTATCGCTAAGCAAACATAAATTCTGTTTGCGTAGGTTATAGCGAAGGCTGTGCCATTTTTTTATTTTTCTTTTATTTCATATGGTTATGATTGTTTTTGGTTTTGTGGGAAATATTAGTGCCTTTTTATGGGGCTGGATTAGGTGCACTGCAATATATGTTTGCACCATTGTGGTGCGGCCTTGAATGGTGTTGGTTTGTTGTTATAGTGACAGGCAGTATTTTTTGTTAGAGGTGAGTGGGATGATCAATCCACAACTAATAGAAGGCCTAAGTGAACAGTTTTCGCAATTGTTGTCCGGTGAAAATAAGCTACCGGGCCAAGATGAGTTACAGCAGCAGGTCAAAGCGGTATTACAGGGGACGTTTGATCGCCTGGATATCGTTAGTCGTGAAGAGTTTGATGCTCAGAAAACGGTATTGCTGCGCACCCGAGAGAAAGTGGAAACTCTAGAGAAGCAAGTTCAGGCATTAGAAGAAGCATTGCAGGGTAAGTAACCATCCTCTTAATTTTGCTAGCTACGTAGGTTAAATATGGATCATTTTGAACAGCAGTTATTCCTTCGTTCGCCTCAAGCAGTCCTCGTGACGGATCAAGCCAACAATATAGTGCAGGCTAATCCGGCATTTACCGAAATTACCGGATACAGCTTAGATGAAGTGAAGGGCGAAAATCCGCGCTTTCTTGGGGCACGGGAATTAAATGATCCATTTTATGAGGATTTGTGGCTTACCGTCAGCAGTGATGGTAGCTGGCAAGGCGAGCTATGGAATAGGCATAAAGATGGCACTGTGTATCCTGCATGGTTCAATATCATGCGTTTGGAGAACGATCAGGGCTTAGTCACAGGTTATATGGCGCAGTTCTTCAATATTGGTCACCTTAAGAAAGAGATGAATGCCATCGTGCAATCAGCTCAGTTCGATGAACTGACTCATCTACCTAACTGGGATATGTTCCAAGATATCTTGGCGAAACGCATAGAGCAGAGTAAAGCGCAAGGCGAGCAGTTAGCTGTGATGCTGGTGGATCTGGATCGTTTTAAATGGATCAACGATAACCTAGGCCGCAGTGTTGGAGATAATTTGCTCCAAGAAGTGGCACGCCGCTTAGGAGGGGTGGTACGCGGTGATGATGCCTTGGCGCGCCTAAGTAGTGATGAGTTTGTCATGATGATTCCGCTGGCTGATGGTGTTGAGTCGGCACTCAAAGTCGCGCAGCGTGTGGTTGATCAGTTGGCTCACGGTATTTTTGTTGAGCATCGCGAGATCTTTATCAGTGGTAGTGTGGGGATCTCTGTTTACCCAGAGCATGCTGAGCGCCCGAAAGATTTGGTGAAAAAAGCAGATGTTGCGATGTACGCAGCGAAGCAGGGTGGACGCAATACATTCCGAGTTTACAGCGAGTTAATGGAACGCAGTAAAGGGCCGCAAATCTTACGAGAAGAAGATTTGACCCAAGCGATCGTTAGCGGTGCTATTCAGATGACTTACTTGCCGGTTTATAGCATCTACAGCCATCAAGTGGTCGCAGTACATGCGCGGCCTAGCTGGATTCATCCTGAGTTAGGACAGATTCCATTAGCCGACTTTTCTGGTCTGCTACAGAGTCCCGAATCCTTGCAGCATTATGAACAGTGGCTCGATCAAGAGCTGCGTGGTTTAGATGTCGTGTGGGAGCGTTTTCCTAAACTGCGTTTTGTCTCTTTCCGTATCGAAAGCCAGCAATTGCAAAGCAAAGAGGCGATACCGCGCTGGGTATCTCAATTGAATCATTATCAGCAGCAAGGCCGTTATATGGTTGATGTTGATATCAAAACTGCGCTTGAATACGAAGGTCAACTGTTTGATCTGTTAACCAGTGAAGCATTACTGTCCGTTAGCGGCTTTGCTTGTGGAAGTCCTGTTTTAGAACAGCTGCAAGAGATTCAGCCAGATTTGATTAAATTGGATGCTGATCTGATCATGGCGATGGGCAATGATGAAGGTCGTCAAAAGATCGTTGATACAGTGCTAGATATGGCAGGTCAGTTGGAGATCGAAGTGTTGGCTGATGGTGTTGCTACTGCGGGTACCCGAGGTCAATTGATGGGACAAGGGTGTATGCTGATGCAAGGGCGTTACTTTGGTACGCCATTGTCTCTAGAGCAGATCTTGGATCATTTGGCCGTAGAGCATCATTAAATAATTAAAAAACTACAGGATGTGGAGAATGTTCTGTAGCTATGAAAAACATTACGCTAGAGCGATGAAATTGGTTCTGGCATCTTAATTAACTCTTCCAAGGATGGAAGCTTATGTCTTTAGCGATAGCGTATACGCGCGCGCAGGTAGGGATAGATGCACCTGCGGTTACGGTCGAGGTCCATTTATCTGGTGGCCTTCCTAGTTTTTCCATAGTTGGGTTGCCTGAAGCTGCGGTGAAAGAAAGCCGCGAACGGGTGCGTAGTGCTCTGATTAATTCAGGTTTTGAATTCCCTCAACGGCGTATCACGGTCAATTTAGCTCCCGCTGATCTACCGAAAGAGGGTGGGCGGTACGATTTAGCCATTGCTGTAGGTATCTTGGCGGCTACCAATCAATTGCCAGCCAAATCATTAGCTGATGTCGAACTGATTGGCGAATTGGCCCTTTCGGGCGAGTTGCGGCCCGTGACTGGCGTTTTACCGGTTGCCCTAGCGTGCCGCTCCGAGCAGCGCCATTTGTTGTTACCTGATATGAACCAGGCTGAAGCGCTGATGGCCTCGGGCTTATCGGTATTGCCGGCAGGTCATTTGCTTCAAGTTTGTGCTCATCTACAAGGTTCTGAGTTGATTTCAGTTGCGCAGGCACAAGTTCAGCCTTTTACCTCAGATGGCTCTGGGCCTGATCTGGGCGATGTCAAAGGGCAGGCACAAGCAAAACGCGCTTTAGAGGTGGCAGCAGCGGGCGGTCATAATATTTTGTTGGTGGGGCCTCCAGGCAGTGGTAAAAGTATGTTGGCTAACCGTTTGCCGGGGTTGTTACCGCAGATGACCGAACAGGAAGCGCTCGAGGTGGCTGCGGTTTATTCTATTACTCAAAGTAGTAGTGAAACACGTTTACCCAGAAAGCGACCTTTCCGCGCACCACATCATACGGCTTCGTCTGTGGCACTTGTGGGAGGTGGCGGAAATCCTAAACCTGGTGAAATTTCTTTAGCCCATCAAGGTATTCTTTTCTTGGATGAATTGCCTGAATTTAGTCGCAAAGTGTTGGAGGTGCTGCGTGAGCCGCTGGAATCAGGTGAGATCTTAATCTCTCGAGCTGCACGGCAATCGACGTTCCCAGCACAATTTCAATTAGTGACAGCCATGAACCCTTGTCCTTGTGGCTATTACGCTGATGGTACAGATCGCTGTCGTTGCAGCCCTGATCAGATAAGACGTTATCAAGGCAAGGTTTCTGGACCGTTGTTAGACCGTATTGATCTGCAGTTGAGTGTTCAGGCGCTGTCACAACAAGAGATGATTGAAGTTCCAAAAACACAAGAATCAAGTGAGTCTGTTCGCGAGAGGGTAGTGCGGTGCCGCCAAGTTCAACTCAGCCGTCAGAGTGTACCTAATCAAGCGTTAACGGGACCGCAGCTAGAGACGCTTTGCCAGATAGAACAGAAAGATAAGGAAATGTTAGCGAAAGCGTTAGAGAAACTGCAGTTATCCGCAAGAGCTTATCATCGTGTATTAAGGGTGGCGCGAACGATTGCAGACTTAGCCGGTTCTGAAGTGGTGCAAAGGGCGCATCTAATGGAAGCATTAAGCTATAGGGTGGCGGCTAGAAGTAGTTTGAATTGATGAATTACAGGCGCTGTAACAACATCTGTTTGAAGTCGCTAAAGCTGATGGGGGGGCTGTAATAATAGCCCTGTATCTCATCACAATCGTGCTGGATTAGAAAATCGAGTTGCTCTCGGGTTTCAACTCCTTCGGCAATGACTTTGATATTCATGTTTTGTGCAAGACTGATGATTGAGCGCACAATCTCCGCGGCTTCATTGGAATCTTGGACGTGACTGACAAAAGAACGATCAATCTTCAATGCACTAATAGGCAACTTATGGAGCAAAGAAAATGACGAATAACCTGTGCCAAAATCGTCGAGGGAGAAGGTAAGTCCCTCCTCGGACAGAGTGTTCAGGCAGGCGCGAACATGTTCCTCATCACTAAAAATAGCTGACTCTGTTAGTTCGAATTCAAGTACCGATGTATCGATCTGTTCCTGCTCGATAATACGCTTAATCATGTCGACTAGCATGTCGTCTTTAAATTGACGGAAAGATAGATTAATACCGAGTTTGTCGATGGTTAATCCAGCCTCTTTTAGTTCCTGAAGGTGCTGGCCCGCTTGGTATATGATCCAGTAGCCGATCGCAACAATCATTCCATTATTTTCGCACTGAGGAATGAAATCTGCAGGCATGATTAAACCGCGATTAGGGTGCTGCCAGCGTATTAATGCTTCGGCGCCAGATATTTTCCCAGAACGCAGATCAATCCTTGGTTGGAAAAACAGTTGGAACTGTTCAGCACGTAATGCTGGCATTAGTTCTGCTTCCAAGTCATTTGGGTTGTTGGTATCAACATCCATACTTGGGCGATAGCAGGCATAGCTGCAGCCATGAATCTGTTTAGCATTTAATCGAGCACGACTCGCGCGCTGATTAAGTAGGTCTACATCGTTGGCATGATCGGGTGCTAGTGCAACGCCAATACTGCAATTGAGCTGTGTTTCAATTTGATCATGTTGATAAGGTTGTTGTAGGGAATTGATAAGCTTGTTTAAGTATTCGCGAACTGTTGCTTGCAGGTCAATATTTGAGGGCCTATCGATAATGATGGCGAATTCATCGCTGCCTAAACGGGCAAAGAGCTCGTCATTATTGAGACTGCCCTGAATGCGTTCACCCATTTCGGCTACTACCTGATCTCCCGTTGTAAAACCGTAGTGAGTATTGAATTTACGGAAATCGTCTAGATCGATGGTAATAAGCGCAAGGTGATGTTTCTTCTCAGCTAAATGATTTAACTTTCGTAACAGGGATTGATAAAAAAACTGACGGTTGCCTGCTGTGGTTAAAGTGTCAGAGTGGCGTAGCTGTTGAATCTCTGCGTTCTGCTTGGCTGATTGCTCTGCATGGCGCAATGTACGCAGTAATAGGTCAGCATTTAGGGTGTTTGTTGATAAAAAATCAGTGGCTTTAGCTTCAATCAGAGCTAAGCCTTGTTCCTCACTGATGTATTGGTTTAAGACAATAATTGGAATATGTGGAACAGAACTATAAATGTCAGCAATGATGGTACTGCAAGGTAAAGGGCTGACGTTTTCGCTAAGAAGAATAAAATCAATGTCGGAAAGACGTGTGCGTGCTAAGGCTTCAACCTGATCTTCACAAAACATCAATTGATACAATGGAAATCGCTCCAGTATCGATTGAATTTGCATACGATTTTGCTGGTGCTTATCAACCAGTAAAACCTTTTTATGTCGACTGAGTAACTGTCCCAGCGCTGAGCGCATCACTTACTTCCCCAACTTAGATCTACTACACAACATAAATCTTGTTACTAGCTATCTCACTAAATAGAGATTCATGTCATAATTACCTACTAGCTTAATGGCAGATTAACATTCTGAAATAAATATTAAAACAACTGTTTTAATTTATGCATTTCAATGGCTTATATGCATTTTTTAATCGGATTTCACGTTATCATAAAGGCAGTTTGTCGGCTTGTTTAAGTGAAGCTTTAGTTTTTTTGAAGGTTTTTTAAGAAATGTCACGATTAAATCCACGTCAGAAAGAAGCAGTGGAATACATAGGCGGCCCATTATTGGTGCTCGCAGGTGCTGGCTCGGGTAAAACCAGTGTAATTACCCGAAAGATTGCTTACCTGATTAATCAGTGTGGTATTGCTGCGCGCAATATTGCTGCGGTGACATTTACCAACAAAGCTTCACGAGAGATGAAAGAGCGTGTGATGTCTCTACTCCAAGGTGGGGACTCCAAAGGCCTGACCGTAGCGACCTTTCATAACCTTGGTTTGACCATCATTAAACGTGAATATAAAGCGTTGGGATTTAAGCCAGGCTTCTCTATTTTTGATGATCAGGATACTAAAGCACTGCTGAAAGACCTGATGCTACAAAACAATGAAGAGAGCGACCAAGTGGATATGGTGCAAAACTGCATATCCAATTGGAAGAACGAGATGCTCACGCCTGATGAAGCACTCGCTCAAGCCCAACTTCCACAAGATATTTTGGCTGCGCGTGCTTACGAAAGTTATGAACAGCACCTACGTGCCTATAATGCCGTAGATTTTGATGATCTGATCCTGATTCCTGTACGCCTGTTTGCTTCTCAACCTGATGTATTGGAGCGATGGCAAAACCGTCTTCGCTACCTTCTGGTGGATGAGTATCAAGACACTAACTTGTCCCAGTATCGTTTGGTACGGCAATTGGTGGGGCATCGGGGTGCATTAACTGTGGTAGGGGACGATGATCAATCGATCTATGCGTGGCGTGGTGCGCGTCCAGAAAACCTTAACCAGTTAGAGCATGATTACCCAAGTTTGAAAGTGGTTAAATTGGAGCAAAACTATCGTTCCACTAGCTTGATCCTAAAAGCAGCCAACACGTTGATCGCCAACAACCCTCACGTCTACGAGAAGACCTTGTGGAGTGAGATGGGTATGGGTGATCCAATCAAAGTTATCCATACCCGCAACGAAGATGCCGAGTGTGATCGCATTGCGATGGAAATTACCGATCTACACCTGCGTAGAAATGTGCAGTTTAAAGATATGGCGATCTTGTATCGCGGTAACTTTCAGGCGCGCTTGTTGGAGATGAAGCTCCAACACTATCAAGTGCCATATAAGTTGAACGGCGGAACCTCTTTCTTCGCACGTGCGGAGATCAAAGACTTGATGAGTTACCTTAAGGTCCTCGTTAATCCTGATGATGATAACGCCTTCCTACGAATCATTAATCTACCGCGACGAGAGATCGGCCCGAGCACTCTGCAGAAGCTAGGGCAGTACTCTTTAGAGCGTCAGATCAGTATGTTCAGTGCTTGTGATGAATTAGGCTTAGAACAGGTGATGCCTGCAAATGCCGTTGAGCGTTTACGCCGATTCTGTACTTGGATGCAGCATATCTATCGTCAATGTCACAGCGGCGATCCGATTGCGGCTATTCATGAGATGATTCGCGATATCGACTACGAAGGTTGGATTGTGCAAAACAGTTCCAGTGAGGCGATGGCTGAAAAGCGGATGCAGAACGTCTGGTTCCTGATCGAATCCTTAAAATCGACATTGGAGCGCTTACAAGAAGAAGATCCGGATTCCGGTATCCAAGAAGCCATCAATCGCCTGATGCTAATCGACATGCTGGATCGCCAAGAGGCAGAAGACGACTCAAACCGTGTGCAGCTGATGACTTTGCATGCCTCTAAAGGTTTGGAGTTCCCTCATGTCTACTTAATGGGTATGGAAGAGGAGCTACTGCCGCATCGAAACAGTATCGAAACCGATAATGTCGAAGAAGAGCGTCGCCTTGCCTATGTAGGCATCACCCGTGCCAAGCAGTGCCTAACTATCACTCTTGCTAAACAGCGTAAGCAATATGGCGAAGTGATGGACTGCATGCCGAGTCGTTTCTTGGATGAGCTGCCACCCGAAGATCTTGAGATCGAAGGGGCAGGCGAGAAGTGCCAAGTGCAAAACCAGAAACGTGGGCAAGCCACGTTGAATAGCCTTAAGAATCTATTCGACTAAAAACTGCAGACACAAAAAAGGCCGCAATCGCGGCCTTCTTTATGCTCAGAACTAAGTGATTACTTAGCGCTGTCTAGCATGTGCTGAATCGCACCTTGGATCTCTTCATCAGAACAGTCAGCACATAGGCCACGTGGTGGCATTGCGTTGATACCGTTGATAGCGTTCGCTAGAAGAGTTTCCATGCCTTTACCCGCACGGTCAGTCCAGTCAGCAGAACCGTACATTGGAGCACCAGCAGCGCCAGTTGCGTGGCAACCTGCACATTTAGCTGTGTATACTTCTTCAGCAGAACGAGCTGCACCACCAGCAGGTGCTGCTGCAGGCGCGCCACCACAAGTGTCATCGCCTTCGATACAAACAGAACCAACTGCCTTGATTCGTTCAATTACTGCTTCATCGTTAGAAGTAGCTTGTACAGATGCGCTAAGAGCAACACCTAGACCTAAAGCAACTAAAGCTGAAGTGATTTTTTTCACAGTCACGACCTCTCAATCAACCATAAATTGTTATATGGGCAGCGTGGCCTGTCAGGATGCCCGGCCTCAAGAGGTGCTCAGGGGCGGATATTCAGACACGACTGCTCAAAGTTTCACCGGCTGCGGATTATAGCGATAAATAATCACAACTGAAATGGGGCTTTGGCAGTGGAAGCACTTATCGGCCCGATTTGAGTAAATATTTTGATCATTCTCTATAAAAAGGGCGAAAAACAGGCATCTACAAGAGCTAGATCAACTTAAAAACATGCATTTAAGGAAATCTTGTTTATACTAAGGTCTAAAGTC
Source organism: Neptuniibacter sp. QD34_54 (assembly GCF_047778055.1). GTDB lineage: Bacteria > Pseudomonadota > Gammaproteobacteria > Pseudomonadales > Balneatricaceae > Neptuniibacter. Next base: position 239,262 of record NZ_CP180546.1, read on the forward strand.
TTGGTTAGGAAATCTGAAATGTCCAGCAATGGAATGTCTGAAACATGCGCTTGCATCCAAGCTGACGCAAAGCCAGAAGAGATGGAAAGCTTCAGCCTCCTGAGTGCTATCCCTAATCAACGTATTTACCGTTGTAGTAACTGCAATGCATTCCTTGCTTACACCGAAAAGACCCAAGAGTGGGAAGTCCTTCTACAAGGTGATTTAGAAACCGAGATCAAAACCTTGTACCGACCCGAACCGACAGACGTTACTTTCGAATAATACTTGGCGAATCATATAGGCATGGGTAGAATACTGCCCGCAAACCTTCTTGAGTGCGCCTGTAGCTCAGCTGGATAGAGTAGCAGGTTCCGATCCTGTTGGTCGGGGGTTCGAATCCCTCCAGGCGCGCCACTTTTTCTATCGCAGTAATCTATCTCCTCGCACTTCGACTGATTTAATGTACCGATCTGGAGGGTGAATCGAGCAGCGCGAGATAACATCGGAGCCTGCGACGATGGCCCGTAGGGTGAGCTTTAGCGAATAAATCCCCCGATGGGTTCGAGCCGAGCGAAGCGACGGCCCGAAGGGTGAGCGCTAGCGAATAATCCCGTTCTTTTCTATTTTCTTATGTTTTTTACTATTAACTTCAATCGAGCTACCGACGTGTCCCTAGAGCATCTGAGTTGAGCAAGTACCGGTATTCTCACTTATGGCCACAGTGCCGCATGAAGAGCGTTCAGTAGACCAGTCTCCGAGGGAGGTGGTCTACATGAGGGTAAACAGAAACCACTAAATTGCTTTGATTCTTTGCTTGGGCTACTAACAACCTCGTTTAGGATGACACTTTGTGCTACCTGAGCCTGACCCATCATCTGTGCTGCTAGAATCGACGCTGATTTGCTCACTCAACACCCATTCAGAGGACCCAGCGCTGTTAGATGCTCTTAATCGGTACTTGTATGTTCCATCCCCTAAGCTATGGATAAAGCTAGTGGTATCTGCAGCAATATGGCTATCAGCATTCAATACATCAGCATATGCCCCCCATTTTTTGCCTCGAGCTTTTTTACTAACCTGTAACTCGTACCACTCCTCAGTATCGACATCGAACCAAGATAGTGAAACTTCACTTCCATTCACAGATGCATCAAATAGTGATGGTGCATCAGGAGCCTGTAATGTTGGTTCTGGTTCGGAAGGCGGTTCAGTAGACAGTGCTTGCATTGCTAAATATGCGTCTGCGATACCTGTTCCGCAACCGTTACATGTAGCAGGGAAAGAACGAGCATTTTCTTTTATGAGTTGCTCAATCTCCATTGGAGTGATTGCAGTGTTTTCAGAGTAAAGTAAGGCTGCTAAACCAGAGATATGTGGTGCAGCCATACTCGTTCCGGCCATGCCCACGTATCGTTCGTTACCTGGCCCTGTTACTCCGTCATTATGCGTCGAAATTACATATGTGCTAGTACTGGTACTTCCTTCACCACCGGGTGAAGCTATATCAACAAGGTCCCCATAATTGGAATAATTTGCCTTGCCTCCGCTTCGGTTAACCGCTGCAACATTGATAGCATTTGAACAGCTTGCAGGGGTGAAATTCGCTGTGTTGGTGTTACTGTTACCGGCAGAGACAATAACGCTGACGTTGTTCGAGACTGCATAATTAATAGCTGCTTGCATTGATGAGTTGGGATCACAGCTGCTATTTCCACCTAAACTCATGTTGATTACATTTGCGCCGTTGTCGGTTGCCCAGTAGATGGCATCTGAAATATCTGAGTAAGTTCCCCCACCGACACCAAGCACGCGCACATGCATGAGTTGAACGCGGTCATATCCGACACCGGCCAAACCATTACCATTGTTCGTTACAGCACCGACAGTGCCAGCTACGTGAGTGCCATGCCAGCTGCTGCTCTGTGCTGGATCGGTATTATCTCCAGGATCACTCGGATCAGAATCACGGCCATTACCATCATTGGCTATGTCGACGGAACTGATCATGTCATAACCAGGAATGGTATTAGCGTTTAAATCTGAGTGATCAGTGCTTCCAGTGTCAAGAATGGCTACAACCGCTTTTTGGTCGCTGCTATTAAGGTTTTCCCATGCTTGTGTTGCATTTAATCCGCCTGGTTCACTTGGGCTGGAGTTCGGGCCAAAGTAATGCCATTGGTAATCTTGAAGCAGGGGATCGTTTGGAAGTGCGAAAGGAACCATGTGGATGTCTGGTTCCGCATGGGAAATACCTTCAATTTTAGATAATGCCTTTGCTAGACCTTCGGCTTGGTTAGGTGATTTTAGTTCATCAAGTTGAAAAATTAGCCGGCCATTTGCTGTTTCGCGGAGAAAGCTCATAGGGACGCCAGCTGCTTGAGAGAGGCGATCTGCTTCAAACCGACCATTTGCAAATTGGTCGTCAAATTTAACAATCAATTGATCCGTACCTGTTGCAGAAGGAGCTGCGTGTAAGTACATGGGAGAAGATGAAAGCAGCAGCGAAGCTAGAATTGCTTTTGGAGTATTTAATCTATTGAAGGAAGGCATGATTGTTCCTCATTAGTTCTCATTTCAAAATCTCTATTGAATATTCAAGCTGCAATAAGCGAACCAAAATAAAAAAAAGTTAAATATTAATAGGATTTAATCATGCCTCGATTTTATCTACTTTAGAAAATATTAATAGAAAAGATTTATTAAAATTTTATCTATATTTTCGCTCTATCTCTTTGTTTTTGTTGGCTATATCGTCTGAGATGAAGATGTGCGCTGGTAGCGTTTACGGTGTGTTTTTCTGTGGTCAGTATTTAGAGGAATTGATCTTAGTTTGTAACAAAATTGAATCGGAAAGGCTCGCCTTTTTTACAGATTAAACTTTTCCGAATTATGATGGTGAAGTGCATAAATGCGATGCATTTTTTTTCGCAAAATGCGAAATGTTATTCGTGCTTTTGTATAACTATCTGATAGTTATTTGTTTTTTGTTTGGTGCGTTTATTGCTGTTTGATTGTTTAACAGTCAATAGAGGTTTTTAAAATGAAAACTGATGTCGATAAGCTCAAAATACTAGATTTAAATCGCCGATTTCATGATGAGGTCGAAGCCAATAATTATGATGAACGCATGGGGGTAAACCATTCAATATTAGAGGTTCAAAATACAATTATAGAGCTAGAGTCAGTCTTGGGAAGGCCTTTGCCTGCTAAAGGGAGGGTTGTTGATTTAGGGGCTGGCACTGGAAATATATCTATAAAACTAGCTTTGGACGGGCGTTTTGAAAAAGTAACGGCGGTAGATATTAGCAGTAAGAGTCTCCAAGTGCTGGAAAATACAGCATTGAAACACGGTGTTGAAGTAGACACTATCGTCTCAGATATGCAGAAGCTCCCCTTTGAGACGAATAGTTTAGATTTAGCTGTAGGGTGTGCATTTCTACACCATTTGCCTGATCCGGTAGCTTTTATGCTTGAAGTTAGCCGGGTTCTTAAACCTGAGGCTCCGTTTATCATCATAGGAGAGCCTAGTTACTTTGGTGCAGCTGTAACGAATATGGTTAAGTTTCCGCTGGTATTGATAAATAGGCTTAGAAACTCTTTTTCAAGGGAGAGACTGTTTCATTGGGAGCATGACCAAATCGACGTGCATACATTCTCTCACGATGATATAGCTGAGATTTTTAATAACAATTTTAAGGAGATTAGAGTCAGCAGTGAAGGTTTTGCAGAGCCGGTTATCGATCAAGCTGCTTTAGTGCCATTGCGGCATGTTTTACCGGATTGTCTTCCGCTTAGGGTTATATTTACTGTTATTAGAAAGGTTGCTAGGTTTTCGGATTATTTAATCTTTAATCCACTACTGCCAGCATCAATGAAAGTTACCCTTAAAATTTCAGGTAGCTCGTGACTATTAACCAAGAGCAATAATATTGAGGGCGATTCATATCCATTGGTTCATTATTGACCGTTATTATGCATGTTTCTAAATGGGGTGAGCCACAGTGCCTTGTGAACTTGCTCTATACCGATTGGCCGGTGGTTTGAACATCTCAAGGTGTTACTTTAATCAGCCTTCCATTCCCGTCATCAGTCAAAAGATAAATAGCCCCTTCTTTATCAACTTCGATGTCCCTGATGCGAACATCTAAATCTTCCAAATAACGATGTTCTTCGTATTTTTGATTCGTTCCTGAAGAACTAGAAGCCTCGGTAAGTCGATTAAGATGGCTGCCTTTTAAAGCGCCGATTAGAAAATCGCCTTGCCACTCGTTGAATAGGTCTGCTTTATAACGGATCAAACCTGAGGGAGCGATTGAGGGAACGTAATAATATTCTGGCTGCTGCATCCCTTGTTTATGCGTGCCTTCACCAATTGATGGACCCCAGTACTCCTTGCCGTAAGTAATGATCGGCCAGCCGTAGTTTTTCCCTTTAAGGACTAAGTTGAGTTCGTCACCACCCCTAGGGCCGTGTTCATGAATCCATATATTGCTTTTCGAATCGATGAACATTCCCTGTGGGTTTCTATGGCCATAGCTGTAAATACTTTCAGGAATGGTCTGGCCTGATTTAGTGGTTATGCCTATGAATGGGTTGTCTTTGGGGATGCTGCCATCTGTTTTGATGCGATGGATTTTCCCTGCGTGATCGGTCAGGTCTTGAGAGCGGTGGCGCTGTCCTCTATCCCCCACGCTGATAAACAGATTGTCACCTGCTAGCGCAAGGCGTGAACCATAGTGGTGGACTTTGCCGCTGTAAGGGAGGGCGGTGAATAATACTGTCCAATTGACTAGTTCGAGGTTCGGGCTAAGTTCTGCAGAGGCTACGCGTGTAGTCGATCCCTTTGACCTGTCTTGGTGGCTGAAACTGACATAGAGCTTTCGATTGCTTGCAAATAGAGGGTCACGGAGTACGTCTAACAGCCCCCCCTGACCATCAGGGTTAATATCTTTAGGCCAGCCGGTCACTTTTTGTTTTTTCCCCGTGTTTGTATCGATAATCCAACCACCAACCTCTTTTTCTGTGATTAGCAACTCATGATCACTTATCCATGTCATGCCCCAAGGATAGTTAATGTCTTGAGCTATGACCTTTGTATTTAGTTGGGTTGCTGCTGAGGCGGAGAGTGATAAAGGCAGCCCTGCTATAAGAGCAAAAACTACTCCAAGAATAGGATGTTTATATAAGTCTAACGCTGTCATCGAAATGGCCTCATTGAATACGCTATTGACTGGTGATGAATAATTAAAATCCGTACGTTATGTTTTTAGAGATCAGATCATTAAGATTAGTTTAAATCAAAAGTGAGCGGGATAACTGTTTCTTCATCTATAGATTCAGTTGTTTATTGGTATCTAGATTCGAAATAGCACTTTGCTTTCAAAACGTTAAGCTCGCTACTTTCTTTGTGAACTGATACCTTTTTCAGGTGAAGGATAGGTTTAACAATAAAAGGGACAATAAAAAATATGAGCATGAAACAGATATCCACGCTGCTTGTGGGACTTGCGCTGATTACATCGTTTCAAGCTAAAGCCGATTGGCAGAAAGCTGACAACTACAGACAGAGTGATAAGACCGATATCTACTTAGCTGCCTCCTTGAATGCTTATACGGCTGCGAATGTTAACCTTGAAGGCTTGAGCCAAGCCCCTCTGTATTGTCAGCCAGAAAAAGTGGATTTAGGCCCAGAGCATGCTGTCTCTATTTTCGAGAAGGAACTGCAATACCGTATGATGGATGGCTCCAGAAATAGCCCTTTCTGGAAAGAAACCGATCTTGAGTATGTTTTATTGTGGGGCCTGCAACGTGCTTTCCCTTGTGATTAGTATTTCTAACCTCTGACGCAGTTTCTACCTGCCTGTTTAGCGGCATATAGGTTGGAGTCAGCTTCGTTAATGAGGTTTTGATAATCAGGGTGGCCCGAAAAGCTTGCTATACCAAAGGAAGCGGTAACATTAATGGTCCTTGATTCTGCAATTGTTATGGAGGTATCGTGGATGGTTTTTCGCATCCTTTCAGCCAGCTTCATGGTTTCTTGTATGTCCATTTCAGGAGCTACAATTAACATCTCTTCGCCGCCATATCGAAAAGCATAATCAGTTAATCTAATATTTTCCTTAATTAGTCTGCAGCATTGCCTCAGAACGGCATCACCCGCTTGATGTCCATATAGATCATTGACGCGTTTAAAGTGATCCAAGTCGATCATCATTATTGAGTAGGGTGGTCCGCCGTTAATCGCCATTTGAGTTTCTTGTTGCAAAATAGGGTCAAGAAAGCGGCGTTCTAATAAGGTTGTTAACGCATCTTGTTTAGACTCTTTGGCTAAATTGCAGTTGGCTTCTTCGGTCAAGTGCCAAATCAGTTCTTGCAGGATCTGTTTTAGTGCATTTAGATCCTCTGAACTGGCGTTACTGCCTTGGGCGTGTAAGTTCTCTCGGTGTTGGTCAGAGGAGTCTAATGCTACGTTAATTTTTTCCAGTCTTTTAGAGCTTGAAACGATCAGGGGAAGTTTGTGTTTTATCCACAAGCCGAAATCCTTTTGTTTAATTGATTCAGAAAAGGATTCACTTTCTTTTGGGAAAGCGATCAGATTGGAAGTCATCCACTGATAAATGCTGCTTTTGATCCGCTCTATCTCTAAGGCGAGCTCTTGCGCCGATGATGCCGTAATAAATTCTTGTGAGGTCCGTTCGTGCGCAACTTTTCCTCTGAGATAAGACTCATTAATGAGGCTCATAGCAGCATCTAGAATTTTGTTGACCAGAATGACGGAATCAATAGTTTGCGGTACTGCCAAGTTACTGCTTAAAACGGTATGAATGATGCCTTCTTTAATAATGGTCATACCTGCATCGACCAGAGGCATAGGTATTTCAACTCTAGAGTGAACCTCACCTACTTTTAAGTGGGATCTTAAAGAATCTTGTACTTGATCTTCACGTTTGGGGGCTAAAGTTTTTTTAAGCCATTGCCCGAGTTGCTTTTTTAGTCGAATCTCTACGAGGTGATTATCTAAAAATTGGGCAGATGCCTGATCTGAGAGCAGGACTGTATAGAACTTTTCAATATATGAAGGAATATTAGGTTCTATGATGGGTGATAGTTCTTTGAGAATGTTGTTTGCGTCCGTGTCAAAAATATTTCCATAGTAGTAACTGCTAACGCTAACCATAACTGCGCCCTAACGTTGTAATAACTATGTAGTGTTACTAACTCTAGTTTAAGGCTAGGCAATTACCAGTTGTGAGCGTGTTTGGTTTACGGAGTTTTAGCTTTCCTATACTGAAACCAGAGCCCGTAAGACAACTTTACTGGCAAGAACCTAGAGGAAAGTCACTGTGGTTAGAGATAAACCGGTTCCATCAAGCCGTGCAGGCCGTTTACTCAAGTTGGGCCGCCTTGCTGGTGGAATCGCTGGTGAGATGATCTCTGAAGGTGCAAGTCAACTGCTAGGAGGTAAGAGAGTCAAAGCAATAGATCTGCTGCTAACACCTGAAAATGCTAGGCAACTGACAGATAAGTTATCGGAAATGCGCGGCGCCGCCATGAAAGTTGGCCAGTTATTATCCATGGAGGCGGGGGATTATCTTCCACCTGAGCTTACCGATGTTCTAGCGACTCTACGTGAGAGCGCTTATACCATGCCACAAGGGCAAGTGGCTGATGTGTTGAAGAATGCTTGGGGCGTCGGTTGGGAGGAACAGTTCGAACACTTTTCTTTTACGCCAATTGCGGCGGCTTCTATAGGGCAGGTTCACGAGGCTAAAACTAAGCAAGGTCAGCATTTAGCGATAAAAATTCAGTATCCCGGGGTGCGCGTCAGTATCGATAGTGATGTAAATAATGTCTCTACTTTGTTCAAACTGTTACGCTTGGTGCCAAAAGGGTATGACCTTTCTCTACTCTTAGATGAGGCGAAACGGCAGTTGCATCAAGAGGCTGACTATAAAGCCGAAGCAGCCAGCATCGCAGAATATAGAAGTTGTCTCGGAAGTGATCCCAACTTCGATTTGCCTACAGTGGATAGTTCACGCAGCAGTGCTGAAGTACTCTCAATGTCGTTTGTGCCGGGTGTGCCTATAGAGTCACTGGCTGGTGAATCGAGTCAGTTACGTAATCGGATCGCTACCCGCATGTTGTCTCTGATGTTAAAAGAAGTCTTCGAATGGCAATTGGTTCAGACCGATGCCAATTTCGCGAATTATCGATACCAAGCCGAAAAGGAGTGTATAGGGTTGTTGGATTTTGGTGCGACGAGGCGTTATCCTGCTGAGTTTACTGAACAGCTCCGGCAATTGATGACGGCTGCACGGGATGATGACCTTCCTGCTATCGAAACTTATGCATTGGCGTTGGGTTATCTCCGGGCAGATGAGGATCCGGTTTATCGGCAAGGGTTATGCGAGATGATTCGTATGGTTGCTGAACCTCTACGGCAAGAGGGATGGTTTGATTTTGGCTGTTCAGATCTATCTAAGCGGGTGGCAAATCAGGCTATCTCTCTACGTGTTCGTCAGCGCTATATGCATCTACCGCCGACAGATGTACTGTTTTTGCATAGGAAATTCGCGGGTACTTATCTACTCTGTGCACGTTTGCGCGCGCAGGTAGATATTGCCTCCTTGATCAAACCTTATCTCGTCTAATCATTAGAATTGCCCGGATCTCTCCGCTTTTTCCAGCATCCTTAATAGTTTGCTATGTGCTTGAGCTTGTTGCGGACTCTGATCTCGACACCAAGCGCTTAACGTCACCAAAAAAATCCCTGTAAGTGTGATTTCTTGAATTTGGCGGCGCCGCCCTCCAGCATTTAACTCCGCTATATCAAGCCATAGTTGAACTAAGCGTGAGAGATCAAAAATCATGGGGCCCCAGTGGTGCATATGCGGTGGATGTAACTTTGCTTTAAGCATCTGAGTGGTTACCGCGTGATAGGGAGCGAGTGCTTCAAACCAGCGCCAAATAATATGATCCAAACGTGAAGTAAAAGGTAAGCCAAGAATCTCATCTCTATCTGCTGATAGCATGGTTTCTAGAGCCTGCGAAAACCAGAAATCGGCAATCGCATTGGTATCGGCGAAGTGTTTATAAATCTCACTGATTGAGGTGTCACAATGCACCGCGATATCGACCAAACTGAGGTCGTACCAGCTCCCCTGCTGTTGCGCTAAATCTAACGCTGTGTCGAGAATGGATTGGGTGTCCAAACTCTCTGGATTAGGTTGGGCATCATTCATAATTTACACATCGTTTAACAAGGGTGAGTTACATAACATCAAACCGAGTATGTTTAAGGGGCATGTTAAACAGTATAGGGCAGCAATTTGATGCTAAAAGGAAGGGGGTAAATAGAACTGGTTTGTCGGATCTTTACAAGCGCCCAGCTTTCCTTAAACGACGTATCACCAACCAATGGTATAACTTGCTGCTTAAAGGCCTGATCAGTGGGAGGCTTATGAACCAGCCTAAGAGTCGATAACTGGGTACTCTTTGCATCAGTATTCGATAGGCATCCAACTCCGAGTGGATTTTTCCATCTGCATCTCGAATATGCAGTTCGGTTAAGGCTTTCTGTGGGTCTATGCCTAGAGCTATCAATGCTTGCTCTTGGTCGGTGATATCAAACCATTCAACCGCCTCTGCAGCATTAGGATCTTGGCTTTCGTAGTTTTTACGATCTTGAACGCAACGAGGGCATGAGCCGTCATAGAAAACTGTGATTCTATTGTCGTTATCAGACATGGTTTACCGTCTCGTGAAAGAGGCTTACCTAAAGTGTGGGTCAAAGGTGCTAGAAATTAAAGGTTAATTAACAAGCGCTGCGGCACGCTATTATTTTGTTTTTACTACGGGGTGGCTTAGGTTGAAGGTGGTCGAACATAGCATTTAGACAACGGCTTCCTTAATAAAACTCAGATGCTATTAAATCCTGCTTACTTAGGGGTTTAGAAAAATAATACCCCTGAATCTGATCGCAATTTAGTTCATCCTTAACGAAGGCTACTTGTTCTTCGGTTTCAACTCCTTCTGCGAGCAGTTGCATGTTCATACCGTGAGCTAAACCTGAAATAGCCTTAACGATATGGCCCCCTTCTTCATCATGAGGAAGACCTTCAATAAATTGCTTATCAATTTTGAGTGTGTCGATTGGGAGCTGTTTTAGATAAGTCAGTGATGAGTATCCCGTTCCAAAATCATCGATAGCTATTGTGACTCCGAGTAATCGCAACTCATTCAATATGGAAAGCGCTGCTTGATAATCGTCAATGATCACATTTTCGGTAATCTCTACTTCAAGGCTATCTGTAGGCAGATTAAAGCGTTTTATATTCTTGTGAATAATCTGTGCAATATTTTGTCTTCTAAACTGCTGAGGTGAAATGTTGATCGCAATTTTGTTGATCTTTGAACCATCTCTTTGGAATTCCGCCATATCAGAGCAGGCTTGTTCAATCACCCAAGTACCAATCTCATCAATCAAACCGGTCTGTTCTGCGACAGGTATGAAAGTCGCAGGGGATAGATGTTTGATCGCTGGATGGTTACAACGAATGAGCGCTTCGATCGATAGATTATGACTGTGACAGCTTACTTGTGGTTGATAGTGTAGGTTAAAGGCTTTATCGCGAACCGCCTCTCGCAGTGAAAATTCAATTTTCTGTTGTTGCTCAATAGCCTGATTCATCTCTAGTTGGAAAAAACGGAATGAGTTTTTACCACTTTCTTTCGCATGGTACATCGCATGATCAGCGTTAATAAGGAGCTCTTCGGGCGTGCGGCCGTCTTTCGGGTAGATGCTTATTCCTATGCTGCCTGAGATATGGACCTGGTTGTTAAAAATATCAAAGGGGGTGTTAAGTTGTTTGAGGATTCTATCAACGACTTTAGGTAGATTAACGATGACTTGTTCAGGGTTTAAGCCCGGTATAAGGATCGTAAACTCATCGCCGCCCATGCGAGCGATAGAATCTTGCTCTCGAATACAGAGCTTCATCCGACTGCTGGCATCTTTTAAAAGTTGATCGCCAGTATTGTGTCCAAAGCTATCGTTGGCCGCTTTGAAACCGTCCAGATCGATATACATAACTGCTGCATGGGTGTGCTCTCTTTGAGCTTCGGCAATTATTTGACTTAAGCGGTCGTTGAATAGTATGCGGTTAGGAAGGTCTGTGAGAGGATCAAAGAATGCCATATGCTCTATTTTGTTCGCCGCTTCTATACGCTCAGAGACATCATTTTGAACCCCGACAAGGTGAGTTGCTTCGCCATCGGTTGTCGTTATGATCGACAGTGTAAATTCGTTCCAGAAGTAACTGCCATCCTTACGCTTGTTGCGCAGGACTACGGAGCATGTTTCTTGGTCAACAATCGCTTTCCTTATTTCTTCTAAGGCACTGCTATTCTCTGCAGATTGACTAAAGATGTTGGGGCTCTTACCAATGAGTTCTGCTGCAGAATATCCGGTCAATTTCGTGACCGCAGGGTTTATGTAAATGATTGGATAATTAGGTGCGTCATATTTACAAATTACGATGCCACTCTTAACGGCTTCAACCGCTTTGTATAACTGGGTTAGTTGTTGTTCTCGTTCTTTCTTCTCTGTTATTTCAAAGCAAAGGGTGCCTAGCCATTCAATCTCATCGTGAGTATTAAAAATTGGGAAAATTGTGGTTTCAAAATGACGTTCACGATTGTTTAAATTGAGTAGCTCTTCATGAGAAACTGGGATGGCTTCCGAAATAACCCGATGTTGTAGATCAACTCGTTTATTGAGCAGATCTTCACGAATTTTTCCATCTACATAGGGTGATAGGTAAGAAGTTCTATAGGCGTCATTCTGAATGATCTTTCTTCCATCAATACCTTTTAGACTAAGTCCTACGGGTAGGTGATTCACTACGCTCTTTAAGAGGCGATCCCTATTGTGAAGATCATCCAACATCTCGTTGATTGAACTGCCCAGAAGACCTATTTCATCATCAGGTAGTTTTTGTGTACGTGAATCAAGGGCGCCTGATTTTTGAGCGTGAATAGTCTTACTGATCAAACTTAGTGGACGAAGAATAACTTTGTAGAGAGTGGTTGTTGCTAATGCCAGCATCAAAAGAATAGCCGCGGAGATTGCGAACATATGATTGAGTAGAGCATTGTTCGCTAACGCCTCGGCTTCCGCCCAATTAAAACGTAAATAGAGGATGCCTTCGTAGCTATCAGGTTCAAGAGAAAAGGCTGACGAAATATTCACGTCTTTAGGTAATATTAATTGCTCAAAAGACTTTGGCTGAGGAGGGGTGTCCGTTAAGCGTTTTAATGGCGCAATAACGATTACATCTCCATTACGGTGAATAAAATCACCGAAAATATGCTGTTCTGCACTGCTATCAAGTAACTCAAGCATGTCTGCAGTGTGTTGATCTAAATCTGCATCTGGATGGGTACTCGAAGCCCAGATAATAGTGGGGTCCAGCGTGGCGAGGGTGATGCCATAAACTCCGGAGGTTTTTAGAGTGATCTCTTCTAATGCAAAGCGTAAATCTTGATAGCCAGGATTAATCTTCGAGGCTGCTCGTATGGTTGTTAGCATGAGCTCTGCGCGTTTATGCAGTTGTGAACGGAGTTCGGGTAATAAGCCCAGTTGCGTAATAATCGCAGCACTCAGAATTAACAGCGCAGCTCCCGCTAGGATAGGGAGTAAAAACTTGCGTTTGAGCGAAGTGCTCATGATCCAACCTCTTTATAGCACCACATGACCAAGTGATGTATTGGGACCAAGAATACCGTTTTTAGACGTTTATGTATCTACTTCTAATGTAATATGCTTATCAATAGTTTGCGAAATGGTGGGGGATAACATGCAGAGATTCTTAAAAAGCTTACTTCTTTTTTGTGCGATTAGTATATCAAGCGTCAATGCTAATACGAATCCGATCCGCGTGGCTTTGGATGACTTGCCGGGTGTGGATATGCTGCCTACCCTCATTGCTATTGAACGGGCTAAAGAGAGAGGCTTGAATATCAAGGTGAGCTATATGCTGTCAGAAGGTATGGCAATGAGAACTATCTTGAATAAACAAGCGGATATTGGCATGGGGACTCCTTACCAGAAAGTGCAGGAAACCGGTGCGGCCATTCGTATGTTTTACCAGTTAAATATGCTCCGCTTCCATCCTGTTGTGGATACGCGTTACTACACGAGTTGGGATGAGTTGGACGGCGTAGATATGTACTCCCATGGCAAAGGTTCAGGTACTGAAGCCTTAGTTAATATGATGGCCAAAAAACACGGTATTACATACGGAAAAATGGTCTACCTACCTGGCTCTGGTGTGCGCGCAAATGCCATGGTAAATGGAAGAATTCATGCGACCGTTGTGGATACAGAGCGTAAAAATCAGCTAATTTATCGGCCTAAATCCCCTTTTAAAGTACTCCCAATCGAGAAAATTGATGCTACAGATGAAGCGTTGTTCGCGAATGAGGCCTTTATTAGTGCTAACCAAAAAGAGCTCGGAATTTTAGTAGAAGAACTTCTATTTGTCTGGAGCAGAATGAATCTTGAGCCTGTATTTATTCTGGATCAGCGTAATAATTATGGATTACTGCCGAAAGTAGCAGATATTAAAATACTTCAATATGTACAGGAAATGGTTGCTGAGGGAGCTTTCCCTAATGATGGAGGCCGAGCATCAGCCTTCGCGGCCGATATAGCATTTTATGGTTTTGCGGGAACGATTAAACAACCTGAAAAGCAAACACTAGAGCAGTTTTGGGATTTTTCGATTCTTGACCAGGCTCTCGATTCTTCCTCTGTCGTTCAATAAGTGATCTAGGGTGCTTTAGGCATACTGCAGTTTTTTTCAGCTAAAATTGCTTGGTGTCCTGTAGCCATTAACCTTGGAAAGTTAATAATGCGAACGGTTAATTTTGGATGGTAGAGACCGTAGTTATGGATAGACTTACAGACATAAGCGGCAAACTTTTCGTGGTTTTCAGATTGTTGCGTGGTCCCAATCTTAAAAGTTGTTGCATTAATCCATGCGGCATCTAAAGCGATAGGCTCAAGTTCACTTTGGAATCTGAGTTCAATCTTTTGGTGTAGGGTGCTGTAATTTTTTGTTGCGTATGCGTTAAGCGATAATGAAAGCACAAAAAAGATAAGTCCGAAATTTTTCATAGGTATTATACCCTTTGTGTACTTGGCGGAGAGGTTGTTCGATCTGGCTTCCCCGTAAGAGCAAATCCCACTTCTCTATGATTCCATATACTGCCGAAAATTTCGTAGTAATATGAAGTTGTAGAATTGTATCTAGATATCTTGGCGGTAACGGATGGCCGTTTTAATGCTCTAAAAGAGTTCTGCAGTGTGGATAGAATGAATCGTCGTCCTTGTCCATGCGATGCAGTTTCTTTGTTGTGATGCGGTATGAATAATACTTTTTGTCTCTTATATGTCAATGTGATTTGTAAGGTTTTAACTTGCTCATATTGTTGTGATTATTCTTAATGTTTTTGAGACGATGTCTCTATTAAGCTAGGGGCCTGAGCTATGGGCTTCGTGTGATCTGTTAATATAGATGTGACTTTTGTCAGAGTTTATTTATAAGTTCTTTATAAATTTCTAATTCGATCCCTTTGCTATACAACTGCCTAGAGAGCTCTTCATCGTCGATTAGCTTTGACTGGCGTAGACGAGTGAGTTCGGAGCAATAATTACCTATGTAAAGAGCTTGACTGTTTAGGTCCATACTCTCCAATTTAACCTTGCTCTGATATGTAAGAATGGGTCTGATCCAATCAGGATTTAGTGCCCATTCTTTCAATGCCATTAAGGTAAATTTGTGACTGTAGCGATTCATGATGTCACTGAAGAAGGATTTGGACGGGTATGTGCCAGGTGCTTCTGTTTCAAGAACATCAATGAGGAGTTTAAAGATGACTAATTTGCCAACATCATGAAGTAACCCATTGAGGTAAGCCTGAAATTCATTCATTCCTTTAGAGGATGCGTATAAAGCAGCCATTGTTGCCACATCATGGGAGTGTTGCCATATGTTAGCGCCAAAAAAGCGGAAATAGACAGAATTGATTTTCAGGTTGTCGACCATCAATGTGCTGATTACGAGTTTTCTTATTTCATCATTACCCATCATGATTACAGCATCATCAATGCTTTCAATCTCTGTTTTACTACAGCGATAAAAGGCAGAATTTGCTAGATGGAGTAACTTTCCAAGTAATACAGGATCTTCTTTGACGGTTGCAACAATTTTAGAGGAACAGACGTTCTCATCAATTAACGCTTCCATCAATTCTAGAGAAGCATTGGCGATCTTAGGAATAGTATCGGGATTGAAATTAGTAAGTTCGGCTATTACTTTAGCGACGAGCTTGTCATCTAACTCGTTTGTATTGCCAATACTATTATGTTCATTTTGCACATCTTGCTCTAAAAGAGTGCTTATAAAAAGCTGAGAGATCTCCTCTGCAGTTGCTTGCGGAGCTCTACGTTTTGTCTCTGGAACTTGAGGTGAGTTTGCTTCTTTTTTTTTGAATAGGGACTTAAAAATCACTCTAAACACCAGCTTTTAAGGTTGTGCTACTACTAAGTCCCTTAAGAATAGCTGACTTCTATTACGTGTGATCTGATCTTAGTCACAATTTGGAATGGTTACTCATTATATAGGCTTTACTTATGTAGGGAATTAACCTTTTAGTTACAGATAGTTGCTTTGAGTATTCCTGGATATTGCTAGAAAAAGCCAGAAGTCGTGCTTTGAAAAAGAAGCTGCATCATGAAGTGTTAGAACACTTATATTTTTGATTCTGTTGTATGGCTTAATGAATGAAGCTATAAGTACTACAGCTTCATTCATATCAATTTTTGGGGGGTTAGGCTTCTATAACCACTTTGCCAAAATGTTTAGCTGCTGCCATGTATTCATAAGCATCTTGGGCATCGTTGAATGAAAATGTTTTATCAATGATAGGGTTCATATTTTGCTCAGCCATAAATTCCGTGAGCTGTGTAAGCATTTCGGTACTACCTACATAGATACCTTGTATTCTCAAAAGGTTAAAAATCGTCATTAAGCTGATAGTCGGGTTTTCTAAGCCGCTTAGAATGCCAATTACGGACACAGTACCGTTAACTTTTGTAGAAGCAACGGACTTCTCGAAGGTGCCGGCGCCCCCTACTTCTAATACGTTATCAACGCCTTGACCGTTGGTAAGTTTAAGCACTTCTTCTTCCCAATCTGGCGAGGTCTTATAGTTGATCGTGTGGTCGGCACCGAGTTTTTTCGCACGTTCTAATTTCTCATCGCTAGATGAGGTGATAATCACTTTGGCACCTTTAGCTTTCGCTAGCTGTAAGCCAAAAATAGAAACCCCTCCCGTACCCAATAGAAGAATGGTGTCACCCATTTTAATATTGCCGACGTTAACTAAGGCGTGCCAAGCAGTTGTTGCTGCGCAGGGGAGGGTTGATGCTTCACTGTAAGATAGATGTTCAGGAATTTTTACCGTGCAATCTTCTTGCAGAATAAAGTAGTCCGCTAGCACTCCATCTATTGCGCCACCCAGAGCCGAATTAAGACCTTGATCATCGATCTCGCCATCTACCCAGTGTTGGAAAAAGTTACCAATGACTCTGTCGCCTGCCTTAAATTGAGTAACCTCGTCACCCACACTAACCACTTCGCCAGCGCCGTCAGACAGAGGGATGATTGGGCGTA
The DNA here is from genome assembly GCF_047778055.1 of Neptuniibacter sp. QD34_54. Lineage (GTDB taxonomy): Bacteria > Pseudomonadota > Gammaproteobacteria > Pseudomonadales > Balneatricaceae > Neptuniibacter. The sequence continues at coordinate 255,983 of NZ_CP180546.1, forward strand.
CATCATTCCGTACATAGCCACCTAAAGTAATTAACGTATCTCTATAGTTGAGAGAGCAGGCCTTCATCTTAACCAGAATCTCTTTGCCCTTGGGTTTAGGCGTTTCTATTTCGACTTGCTTAATCGCTTGAATGCCTTCGGCGGAATCTACTTGGTACGCGCGCATATCTGTTCTCCACTAAATGTTGTAGGAAAGAGTGGCACTGAGATATGGAAGGGGCAACCATTAAGGTGAAAAATGGCTCTAAAGTAGTGACTGTTTTCAGATTTAGGAGATAGAAAAGGGTAGGGGACAGAGTCGCCCCCTAAGAGGTTCTATTTCTCGCAGCTCATACTGTTGATATCGCGTGAGCGGAGATTGAAATTATCCATTAGCTGTCGAAAGGCATCATCGCTTAATGCTGCTGTTTGGAAAGTGCGATGAAAATTGTTATCGACTTCTATCTCTGGTTGCGTCGTCATCTTTTTATGCATTTGCGACAGCGTGCTGAGGTTTGGATCGTATTGAGCGAGTTCCGCTTCTAGTTCTGTGGAGAGGTCTATCCAGTTGTTGATGCTGCCCCAAGTTTGTACTTTGTCTGGGGTATGTTTTAACGCTAATTTCACCGCAAGAACACGACGTTCAATCGAAAGCAGTTGCGTGTCTCTATAGTGGTTTATTCGCTCAGCATATTCAGGCAGAAGCTGGACGGCGCGTTTGGCACTGTCATATTGCCAGGTAGTTTGGGCTTTTGCGTAGAGTTCAAACTTATCAGCACAGCTGGTTGAATCTGCTAGGACGATACCTGAAGCGCTAAGGATCATTAAGCAAGCTAAGAGTCTCAAAGGTAACCCCTCTTATCGAATATGGTTCTTTATGTGTTTGATTGTAAATGAATAGAACAAAAACGCTTTACGTCCTTAGCACTGAATATCTTTGTCTATAATTAGGTGGTTAATAACTTGATCGATTTATAGCGAAATGACCTATCAGTATGAGATTGAACATTCCCCGTTTTTTATCCGGGTTGAGGTCTTTGGAAATCGTCAGCCTGAACATGCAGTTAGAGATGCTTTGGCTGTTTGGGCAGCGATTGCAGAGACAGCTGAATCTATAGGTCAAACCAAGGTGCTTTATCTATCTCATATATGTGGGTCTATTCCTGTGATGGAAGCGTATGATGTAGTTGATCAGTTTGTGAATAATGACTGGACTCATCTTCAAATCGCCTATATCGACCTCGCGCACTCGAATGAAGATGATCTCAGAATGCTCAAAGCGATTTGTTTTCAACACGAGATAAAATTTGAGTTCTTTAAGACAGAGAAGCAAGGAAAGGAGTGGCTAGATAATTTGGATTAGAGGGAAAGACCTCTTTCCACACCTGATTTGTATGTTAATTAATCGCTTTTGAAATAATTTTAAAAATAGTCTTGATTCGTGTCGAATAACTGCCTATTATTCGCGTCCTCTTCTGAGATGTGCCGGTATAGCTCAGTTGGTAGAGCAACTGACTTGTAATCAGTAGGTCCCGAGTTCGACTCTTGGTGCCGGCACCACTTTCTCACCTTTCTAGGCATTCTTTAAGCATTATCTCCATCTGGATTTTTTTGTATTCCTCGCTCTATTGCTTCACTAAACATATGCGCTGTAACGGGTTTTCCAAGCAAATAGCCTTGTAGGTAATCGCAACGTAGCTCATGTAAATACTCTTTCTGTTCTTCTGTCTCTATCCCTTCTGCCGTCACGCTTAGGCCAAGCTGGTGGGCCATAGCTATAGTTGCAGAGACTAAGATCTGTGAATCAGGATTTGTCGCGAGTTCTCGGATAAATGACCGATCAATTTTCAGGTTGTCGAACGGGAAGCGTTGTAGATAGTTTAGAGAGGAATAGCCGGTACCAAAATCATCCATTGAGATCTGGATGCCCATGTCTGAAATTGCTTGTAGGGTGTTATCAAGTTTGGAGGATGCCTCAATAATCAGCCCCTCTGTTACTTCAAGCTTCAAGTATTCAGGGCTGAGGCCACTGTATTCAAGTGCTTGGTTCAGATCTTTTATAAAGTCATTGCCCTTAAACTGCCTCGGCGAAACGTTAACAGATATAGTGAAGCCAGCATGACCCTGTTCAATCCAGCGTTGCGCTTGTTTGCAGGCTTGTTTTAATACCCAGCGTCCGATTGGAATGATGAGGCCTGTTTGTTCGGTTAATGGTACAAATTCGGCTGGGGATACTTCGCCTAGTTTAGGCGAGTGCCACCGTAAAAGTGCTTCTGCACCGACAATTTTAGGGTCGTTGTTTAATCCACATATCAGCGGTTGAAATGCCAAACTGAGTTCATCGTTGGCGATGGCTGAACGTAAACAGTTATCGAGTTCTAATTGTCGAACCGCGACATCATTCATCTCTTGAGTGTAATAGTGGAAGCGGTTACGGCCATCTTTTTTAGCTTTGTACATACCGATGTCAGCAGCACGTAATAATGCTCTAAAGTCGACGGCATCGTCTGGGAATATGGCGATACCTATACTGGCTGTAACAATGAGTTGTTTACTTTGGATTACGAAGGGCTGCGAGAACTTTTCTAAAATGAGTTCAGCAGTAAGTTCCGCTTGTTCTGGTTTCTCGAGATCTTCGAGAATAATTAAGAATTCATCTCCGCCATGGCGAGCCAATGTGTGGTTTTCGGCTAAGCAGCTTTGTAGGCGCTCGACAGCCTGTTGCAGTAGCTGATCGCCAATATCATGGCCTAAGCTGTCATTTACCTTTTTAAAGTCGTCCAAATCGATAAACATTAAGGCCAGTTTCCGGCCTTCTCGACGCATTTTTTTGATTGCTTGTTCGGCGCGATCACGTGCTAATACACGGTTGGGAATGTTGGTGAGTAGGTCATATTGCGCTTGATAGAGAATATGCTCCTCTTGCTCTTTTTGTCGGCTAATATCGCGTATAGAGACGATATTAAACAGGTCATCATCAAATAGCATGCTGGCAGAGGAAATCTCTGCAGGAAAGATAGAGCCGTCTCCACGTTGCAGTGTGATTTCAAAAGAGGACTTATCTGTCTGCTCTAGCTCTAAGATCTCTTCGGATATCTCTTTATTGAAAAGGTGATCCAAGGAAGAGGCAATGAGGGTTTCTCTATCGGTAGCAAAAATTCGGCACAGGGCCTGATTTACATCGATGATTTTGTGATTGCTATAGATCAGCAAGCCTTCGGCGACAAGGTCTGATAGTTGGCGGAAACGGTCTTCACTAGCAGACAATTTTTTCTGTGTTTCAACTCGCTTCCTGATATCGCGGAATGAGGCTACCCTTGCTTTCTCACCATGCCATAGCACCCTTCGACCTGTGATGACTACAGGAATCTCTTCTTGTTGTTTGGTAATAATAACGGCTTGGTAAGGTTGCTCAGATGTGTTTCGTGCATGTTCAAGTGCTGTTGGCAAACTTTCCGGCGTAAATAAGGTTTGAGGGTCCAGTTTAATAAAGTCTTGGTAGCTATAGCCAAATAGTTCTTCTGCTCTTCTATTAAGGTCGACTATGCCTTGCGAATTATGGATGAAGATTGCTTCGGAGGTGACCTCTTCAAAACGTTGTAAACGTTGTTCACTTTGTTCTAACTCATGCTGATAGCGTTGGGTCGAACCTAAGCTTTGCCTAAGCTGGCGGTAGAGGAGTTTGATTGCAACTAAGGTTAAAAAGAACATCGCTCCAATTAAGGATAACGCGATTTGATGCTGAGTTATCTGTTCTGCAGTCTGAAATTGTTCAGGTTCTAAGAGGAATGAGATGTGCCAACCTGGCAGCTCTTCTAATGGCGCGTTTTCATAGATAAACAGTTGTTCATCCTTCTCTATCACTGAGCTATCTAACTTGCGGCTGAATCCTAAATGTTCAGGTATTGAATCGCCAAATTGTCGTGATGCTGCGACCTGCTTTTCTTGTACTGTAGAGAGAGGGAATAGGGTCTTATATAGCCAGTTTTCATTGTTGGAAGCAAAGACAACACCGTTCGGATCAATCAAAGATGCATTACCTGGGAGTCGATGGAAACGCTCTTCAATTTGATCAGGTAGGAACTTGATTATAGCTACCCCAATAGGAGACTTAGCATCTGAATAAATAGGGTGGCTGAAATAGAGACCGCGTTTTTTTGTTGTGATGCCCAAAGCTAAGTGAACGATTGGTATACCTTGAATCGCTTGTTGAAAATACGGGCGAAAAGCATAGTTTTTTCCTACAAGGCTCGTCTCCGGTGGGCGGTTGTCTGCTTGGGTAACGCCGTTCTTATCCATGATGTAACAGATCGATGCCTGCAATGTATGGCAGTAACGTTTTAGTTTTTTCTTGATTCGAGAGCGATTTGTATCGGGATTAAGTATGTATTGGGTGATTTGTTGTTCACCTGCCATTAGCGCAACTGCGTGTGTTCTATTACGGATAAATGCATCGGCTTGGCTTGCTAGCAGCTTAGTTATGTTTTGGCTGTGATTGCGTGCTTCAGTTTCACTCTTACTTGCTAGATTTAAATAGATACCGATACCGCCAATCGCGATCAAAAACAGCGGTAAAACGACTAATGCTAACAAGCCGCGGATGGGTTTATTGATATGAACGTATTCAGAGTGATCTGTTGCCAAAGTAAACCTTCTTAATACAACAAAGTCGAACGCAGCTAGTGGTCGACAAATTAGGTCTATGCAATCGTTGCCGTGCTAGCTAATGCTCGCTCCTGTACATTAGTGCGCTTAATGCTTTCTTAGGTGAAATCCTTCACTTTATCCTAGAACTATTTGCCTGATAGGCAAAGAATCAAAGTCAAAGTTTTGTTTTTTTTCTATTGGTTATGCAAGCTTTGCTCTAAATATGACCAAACTATTTCTGGTGTTAAAGGCGCAAAAATCGCTGGTTCCACATTGTTCTGATTTGCAGGGAACCTACTGGCTTGTAGGCAGGTTTGGTCTTTGCCGTAGCCACCAACTAAACCAGGATCAGTTGGGCCAAATAGAATGACATTAGGCGTATCCAAGGCTGCAGCTAAGTGGGATAAACCCGTGTCCACAGAAACACAAGCGCTTGCACCCGTTAGGATTGTAGCGATTTCGGCTAAAGGCAGACGTGGTAACACCTCAGCATTTTCGTGTGCTGCGGCGAGTCTTTGTGCACGTTGTTGCTCAGGTTCAGAGCCCCAAGGCAGTTTGATCTTCCAGCCGGCATCACCAGCGAATTTGATCAACGTATGCCAGTAGGTTTCAGGCCAATGCTTATCAAAGCGAGTGGTGCTGTGTTGAAAGACTAGATAAGGCGCTTCGCGATGAGTTTGCTTTAAAAAGTGCTGACGAATATTAAAATCACCACGCTCATCTGAGAGATTGTACCCAAGCGCTTGGGCAAACAATTGGCGAACGCGCTCAACGGCATGTTGCTGTTTCGGAACCGAAACTGAGGTGTCGTAAAATCGTGCAGCTAAAGGCTCTTTGGCAGAATCTTTCCCTAAGCCGAATGAAGGACCGTTTGCTAAGCGTGTGACCAGTACAGCACTCTTGAGTAAGCCTTGGGCATCAATAACAGCGTCGTACTTTTCTGTTTGCAGTCGCTGCTTGTAATCGGACCACTCACCGCTTTTTAGTGTGCTCCAGATATTCTTGCGCCAGCGTCGAATGGCAACCGGGATAACCTGATTAACCGATGGGTGCCATGAAGGTACTTCGGTAAAATTTTCTTCTACGACCCAATCAAACTGTACACCCGGAATTGCACGAGCTGCATCTGTGAGTGCAGGCAAGGTATGGATGATATCGCCCATGGATGAAGTTTTAACAACGAGAACCTTCTTCATCGGTTTAATCCATCGATGGTTGCCTTATAAGCAAGTTCAGGTGTGATATCGATCATACTCTGATGATAGCCTTGGTCGGCATCACCTTTTCTAATTTTTTGGTAGCCTTCGATCAGCCTAATGATCTCCGCTTTATCGGATAGCGGCGGTGTAAATCCAGGGCTGGTAGGGCCGTATAGTGCAACAAGCGGCACATTGACTGCTGCAGCAATATGCATCAATCCAGAATCATTACTCACCGCCGCTTGGCAATGCGCGATCAGATCGATAGCTTGCGGTAGGGAGGTAACGCCAGCTAAGTTACTGCAGCGTTCCTGCTCTTCAGCAGTCAACTGGTCTTGAATCTGTTGGCATACTGGCTTGTCTTTTTCAGAGCCAAATAGCCAGATTTGGTAACCATCAGCAATTAACAGCTTTGCCAGTGCTGCATAGTGATAATCTGGCCAGCGCTTAGCCGGGCCAAACTCAGCGCCTGGGCAAAAAGCGATCACTTTATCAGGGTTTAGTTTGAACTGAGTTAAAGCCGCTTCATATTCAGCGTTATCTACCGTTAGCTGTGGATAGGGGATCTGTTCCATTGGGATCGCTGGTGTCCCCGGTGCTTCTGCTAAGCCAAGGTAGCGCTGAACCATCAATGGATAAGCTTCTTTATCCAGTGGTCGAAGATCGGTTAACAAACCGTAGCGCATCTCTCCACGCCAACCGGTTCTTTTAGGAATTTTGGCAAACCATGGGATCAACGCAGATTTTAAAGAGTTAGGCAGCACGAGTGCTTGCTCATAGCCGTTTTGAGCGAGCTCCTGACCAATCTGTTTGCGCAGCCCCCATTGCAGGCTGCCATGTCCAACCGGCATCTCGATCGCTTTATTAACCTCGGGCATACGCGCTAAAACAGGTCGACACCAGTTCGGCGCTAATACGTCGATCTCAATATCAGGGTTCTTCTGTTTTAGGTGCTGGTACAGAGATTGGCTCATTAACATGTCGCCTACCCAAGATGGGCCGATGATAAGCGTTTTCATTAGCTGTTATCCATTTGCTGTGTGAACGACATAGGAGAGTGAACCTTCTGCTCTGTTGCTTTTAGACTGCGATCAAAAATAGTGTGTTATCGTGCTTAGACAGCCCGATACAACCGGTATTTGATAAGGTGAGAATCATACAAGAATTGGAGAAAAACGCCCAATTTCAATTCTTATAGGGTTTATTGGCACTTTAATTCCGCAAGATGCGCTGTTGGAGGGCTCAGGGAATTCCAATTTTCTGTTATCAGGATTAGAATATCAGCCCTAAATTTGTACATATTATCTCTGTTTGCCCCTGTATCGAGTGTATCGAAGGGCAAAACAGTAACGCATCAAAATAATTAGAAGGAAGGTCTCATGGCAACTGCATTCGGCTCCGTTTTTATGCCTGAAATGTCAATCTCTTGGTTTGACGGTTCCAGCTGGAGTGCGGTCGAAATGGTCCCTAGTGACAGCATCAACTTGCACCCAGGTGCGCATGTGCTGCATTACTCTTCGACGTGTTTTGAAGGTCTTAAAGCATTCCGTCATGAAGATGGTTCGATCAAAGTTTTCCGTATTGATCGTAACGTATCTCGTATGGCGCAAAGTGCGCGTCTATTGGCACTGCCGGAATTGGATGAGGAATTTGTAACTCAGATGATTCTGGATACAGTGAAGCGTTTTGCTGATGAAGTTCCAGCGCCTCCGGGTTCTATGTATATCCGTCCAACGTTGTTTGGTACTGAGCCTGCGATCGGTAAAGCGGCTGCGCCATCTGAAACGGCTTGTTTCTACGTACTGCTTTCACCTGTAGGTGATTACTTTGCGGGTGGTGATCGCGCGTTGCGCTTGTTGGTAGAAGATAACGGCCTACGTTGTGCGCCTCACAATGGCATGATCAAGAGTGGTGGCAACTACGCGAGTGCATTACTGCCAACGATGAAAGCTAAAGCTGAGCACAATGTTGATCAGGTTCTGTTCTGTCCAAACGGTGATATTCAGGAAACTGGCGCAGCTAACTTCCTGCTAATCGATGGTGATGAAGTTATCACACGTGATTTGGATGAAAGCTTCCTGCACGGTGTAACGCGTGATTCTGTTCTAACCATTGCCCGTGATTTAGGTCTTAAAGTGTCTGAGCGTAGTATCTCGGTAGAAGAGATGCTTGAGCGTATTGCTAAGCCAGGTTGCGAAGCTGCTCTTTCGGGTACAGCTGCGGTATTGGCGCCAGTGGGTACTATGGTTTATAACGATAAAGAGTACAGCGTTGGTAACGGTGGTATTGGCGAGACAACTCTACGTTTACGTAAGGCGCTAAACGATATCCAATGGGGTAAGGCAGAAGATAAGCACGGTTGGTTGACCGACGTTTAAAAGCCTCTTTAAACAGTTTTATAAAAAAGGGTAGTACCTTCGCAGGTACTGCCCTTTTCGTTATTGGGAGAAAGCTTAGCTTTCCCCTGACATGACCTCTTGCCAGATGTTAGCGACTGCATTTCGCATTTCGGTCATCTCAGCACCAGAGATAGTATTGGAGCGATCCTGCAAGGTTTGACGATGCCCTGCTGCTCGATAAGCCTTGTAAGCTTCTCGTAGAGTTTCAGCAGTATCTTGGCTGATTAACTCGATCTGCTCGGCAGCATCTAAAATACGGATGTTGTCGGTGAACTCATAAAGAGAAGGGCATTTACCGGCGTTGCGTAAAACCAAGTATTGAACGATAAACTCAATATCAACAATGCCACCACGGTCATGTTTAAGGTGGAATACAGGGTTCTCTTCATCGTTGCCTTTGCTACCCAGATGGTCACGCATCTTTTCGCGCATCTCAGTTACTTCTTCCAGTAACTTTTCATCTTTTCTTGGCAGTTTAAGAATCTCGGCTCTCACCTCTTCAAACTTCTCTTTTAGAGCGGCATCACCGGCAACTACTCGGGCACGGACAAGAGCTTGATGTTCCCAAGTCCACGCTTCTTTGTGTTGATAGTCGGAGAAGGCTTTAAGAGAACTGACCAATAGGCCAGAGTTACCAGATGGACGCAGACGCATGTCTACTTCGTACAACTGACCTGAGGTGGTAAACGTATTTAGGATGTGGATGATCTTCTGACCTAAGCGAGTAAAGAAGACCGAGTTAGCGATCTGCTTCTCGCCATCGGTAAACAGGTTCGCATCAGAATCGTGAATAAAGACGAGGTCTAGATCTGAGCCATAGGAAAGCTCGATACCGCCCATTTTACCGTAACCTAAAACGATAAAGTCTGGGTTGCAGGGTACGCCAGCTGATTTCTGCGGAGCACCGTGCTTTTCGGTCATTAACTTCCAAGCGATATCGACCACCGCTTCTAAGATAACTTCGGCAGTCCAAGTTAAGTAATCACTTACTTTCATGAGCGGCAACGCACCGGTGATCTCAGACGCCGCTACTTTCAATGAGTGGGCATTCTTGAAGTAACGTAGGGTGTCCATTAACTGCTCCGTATCCTCTTCTGGAATACGTAGCAGTTGTTGGCGTAGTTCGCTGTTTAGCTGAGCTTTATCCGGTGGTGAATATAGGCTGCTAGGGTCAATCAACTCATCCAATAGAATTGGCTGCTTCGCGAGTTTTTCTGAGAACCAGCTAGATGCTGAACAGAGTTTCACCATCTGCTGAAGTGCGGTTGGGTTTTCGGCCAATAATACTAGGTAAGCGGAACGCCTTAAGATCGCTTGGATCAGCGTTAGGACTCGGCCTAAGGTTTCTGTCGCATTTTCAGTCGCGGCGATTTCACGTAGCAAAATAGGCAGTACGGCTAATAAGCGTTCTTTCGCAATGAGCTGTAGCATCTGCACGGTACGCGATTCGCGCAAGGTATTGATCTTGTGCCATGCCTCTTTAGGGTCGTCGAAACCTTGTTCTTCAAGCAGGTCAATCGCCTGTTGATCTTCGAGGTCGTCATTCCACAGAGACAGCCAAGTATCATCGCATGCAGAGTCCTCTTCTGGTTCAGCTTCTTCACAAGGCGCAATCAGGTCGGCAAAGTGGATGCGTACCTTTTCGCGATGACTTTCTAATTCAGTTGTAAAACTTTCCCAATCGTTAAAGCCCATGCTGAATGCTAAGCGGCATTGTTCTACGTCGTCGTTAGGAAGTTCTTGAGTTTGTTTGTCAGCTACCGCTTGAATGGCGTGTTCGGCGTTACGAAGAAACTCATAAGCTGCCATCAGCTCCTTAGAGGCTTGTTCAGGCATGCCTACGACGTCTGGCAGAATCGGTAAAATATTACACAGCTCGCGTTGTTGCAGACGTGTATCACGGCCGCCACGCAGTAGTTGGAATACTTGTGCAATAAACTCGACTTCGCGGATGCCACCCGAACCCAATTTGACGTTGTTATTCAGGCCCTTGCGACGGACTTCGCGGCTGATCATCTCTTTCATTTCACGAAGAGAGTCAAATGCACTGAAGTCGATATATTTACGGTAAACGAATGGGCGGAGAATCTGCATTAGCTCATCACCCGCTTCTTTATCACCGGCCATTACGCGGGCTTTGATCATGGCGTAGCGTTCCCACTCACGACCATGCTCTTGGTAATAACCTTCCATAGCATCGAAGCTGATCGCCAAGGGACCCGCTGAGCCGAATGGACGTAGGCGCATGTCAACACGGAATACGAAGCCGTCGATGGTGCTGTTATCCAGCGCCTGAATCAGTTTTTTTCCTAGGCGGATAAAGAAGTCCTGATTGTCGAGGCACTTTTTGCTGCCTTCGGTTTCACCGTTTTCTGGATAAACGTAGATCAGGTCGATATCGGAGGATAAATTCAGTTCGTTTGCACCTAGCTTACCCATGCCCAGTACAACCATGCGTTGCGGCTTGCGGCTGTGTCGGCCGGTTGGTGTTCCCCAACGTTCGCAAGCTTGGTCATACAGCCAGTTCATGGTTTGTTCGACACAGGCATCAGCCAACCAAGACAGCTCGCGGGTGGTTGTACGCATATCGCTGGCACGGGTGAGATCACGCCATATTAGGCGAACTTGTTCGCGCTGACGGAAACAACGGATCGCTTTGTGAAGCTGTTCTTCCGTTTCTAAGGAGCTAAAGGTTTCTTTCAGTGTGTTGTGATATTGCTCTTCTGAATAGGTGTTGTATAGATCACCACTTTCCAGGAGCGAACTCAACATTTCAGGACGACGCTCGAGTTGCTCCGCCACGAAGTTACTGCCGGTCAGAACACGGCTTAAGTCCTGACTAAAACTCTCAGGGGTGTTGCTCAGTGTGGTCAGAATCTCTTCAAGGGGTTCCCAGTTTTTGGTGAGTACCGGTTGAAGTGTTTCTGGCAGTAAATCCATGTGCGGTTTGAGCATAAGGCTTATGTCTCCTGAAATGTGAAACTTGGGGCCAAATATGATGCGCAGTAAATGAAGACCCCAAAATCATTCTAACAGTCTAAAACAACTGAATGAGTGATGCTTATCATGCTTTTGTTAAACAACTTTGGGCAAGTTGCTGGTGGCTTTCCTGCCAGCGCTCGCGCCAAGATTTTTCTATCAGCTGTTCTGATATCAGTAGAGCTAAAACGCCCGGTTCTGCGGTTTGTAATAACACATTTAAACGTGCTTCCGAGCGTTGCTGCTGTTGCTTGGTCAGGTCGCTATCTTTTTGGCCAGAGATCACTGCAGTACGTCGCCACGCATCGATATCTCGTAACTGACGGATCAGTTTGCTGAGAAGGAAGTCGATCTTGCCATCAGGTTCTGCAGGCACAATATCGCTGTAGGTCTCGTAGAGGGCGCCAATATTACGCAGTGACTCGAGTGCTAGGGGGATGTATTTCCAATCTTGAGTAAATTGCCAAGCTTCTAAATAGCGTGGCCACAGACCGAGTTCTTTTTGCAACAAAGTGCTGAAGCTTTGTTCTAGCGTAGTAGATTCATCGAATTCAGGAAGTTTACGATGAACGTCATAGGCCTCTGGATCGAGTAGTCTATAGCCTCTTTCCGCTTTACTGATATCGCTAATATAGAGAGGGATATGTTTCGCTAGATCTAATGCGAATTTGACCATCTCAGTCGCCTCGCCCTCCAGCAGTTCCAGCTCTAGCTCACACAGAGGATCTTCTCGGCCATGAGCACTCACAGTGCCTTGGTCTAAAGCGATCTCGGCTTTTAGCACATTACCTTTGCTATCCAGGGTATCGAGTATCCACGTTGTACGGGTAAAGTCGGTGCTAAAAATTGGTGCGACTTGAGCGTGGATATTCGGGTCTTGAAGGGATTTAGGCCATTCTGCACTTTCAAGTAGTGCGTAATCTAATTCCGGTTGCTTAATCAGCCACTCCCACTCTTTGCGTGAGTGCATACCTGCTTCAGAAGAACCACTGCTTTTCAGTGTTTGAATCAGCTGTTCACCTTTGCGTCGAATGCGCAGGGCTACACGATGTTGAGTCAGTTGCTGATCGGGGGTGTCGTAATAGATGTTACCTAACTGGTGACTACCCAATTCTCGAACTTGAGAGGAGCGGAACAGTGGTTGTAGTTTTAATGATTCCACATGATGCGGGCTTAAAGTTAGCTTTAGCTCTACTTCTAATGCCATCTCTGTTTTTTCTCTTTATAGGCTGCCATCTAAGTTTGCAGTCTAACGCACTAAGATAGGGCTTTAAATCACTCTTGCCGAGTAATGTTCAGATGGATGAATATTTGGCTTTTGTGCCGATTAAGCCTACAGTAGCCGTAATAGACCTAATCATTGAAAACTGCTTGTAGACTGACTGTGAACGACGACACTAAACAATACGTCAATTGGTTCCGCCATTCCTCTCCTTATATCAATGCGCATCGGGGTAACACCTTTGTGTTGATGTTGAGTGGAGAAACCGTTGCTGATCCTAACTTTGCCAACATTGTGCATGATATCGCCTTGCTGAATAGCTTAGGTGTGCGTTTGATTTTGGTTTACGGGTCGCGACCACAGGTCGAAGAACAGCTTGCACAAAAGCAGTTAACAACACGTTTGCATCATCACCTTCGCGTGACCGATCAAGAAAACCTGACTTGTGTCATTCAAGCCTCCGCTATTGTGCGGGCAGAAATTGAAGCGAGATTGTCTTTGGGGTTGCCTAATACGCCGATGGCCGGTGCGCGCATTAAGGTTGTTTCTGGCAACTTTGTGACAGCGAAGCCCGTTGGTGTGCTGGACGGCGTCGATATGGCCCATACGGGTGAAGTTCGTCGCTTAGATCATGATGCCATTACCCAGCAGTTAGATGATGGCAATATCGTTCTACTTTCTCACTTAGGCTACTCACCAACCGGTGAAGTATTCAATCTATCAGTTGAAGATGTAGCGACGGCTGCTGCCAGTGCTTTAGATGCTGATAAGTTGATTTTGTTTGGTGCGGATCAAGGTGTTTTGGATAGCTCGGGCAAATTGCGTAGTGAGTTATTGACCCGCAAGGCTGAACGCTTGGTTGGGCAGTATCTATCTTCATTGGAAGATACAGACCAACCACATACGGAAATGTCGCGTCATTTAGAAGCCGCAGTTGCTGCTTGTCGCAAGGGTGTGCGTCGTTGCCATCTTATCAGTTATAAAGAAGACGGTGCTTTACTAGGTGAATTATTTACCCGTGATGGTTCGGGTACTATGGTGCTGCAAGATTCCTACGAGCAGCTTCGTTCTGCAACGATTGAAGATGTAGGTGCGGTGTTAGAATTGATCCAACCTTTAGAGCAGGATGGCACCCTGGTAAGGCGTTCGCGTGAAGTCTTAGAAAATGAGATCGAACGTTTCACGCTTATCGAACGTGATGGCGTGGTGATTGGCTGTGCTGCTCTATATCCGTTCCCAGAAGACCAGATGGCAGAGTTGGCTTGTGTGGTCGTTTCGTCAGAATATAAAGGGGCTGAACGAGGCGATAAGCTGCTTAAAGCGATTGAACAGCAAGCGCTGCAGCACAACCTTAAGCAGGTGTTTGTGCTGACAACTAAGACGGCGCATTGGTTTGTTGAGCGTGGTTTTGTCGAAACCCCTGTGGATAACTTGCCGGGTGAGAAGAAAGCGCTGTTTAATCTCCAGCGCAATTCCAAAGTGTTTATGCTTAATCTTTAACTTGGGAAGTGAATCACAAAGCAGGCTCCGCCAAGTGGGGAGTCTTTCACTTCAATCTGACCTTGGTAGCTACTGATAATATCGGTGGCTACAGATAAGCCAATCCCTTGTCCTTGAATTGACGTATCCAAGCGAGCGCCGCGTTGTAAAATGACTTGGCGCATCTCTGGTGTTACTCCGGGGCCGTCATCACAGATGGTTATTTTTAACTCTCGATCAGATTGTGATGCAGAGATAGCAACCTGACTATGACCGTACTTAAACGCGTTTTCCATGATCATACCCAACACTTCCATAAGATCGCGTTCATCGCCATAGAAGGTTAGCGCATCTGCTAATGCAGTTTCTGAAACAATGTTTTTATTCCGATACACTTTTCCAAGCGCTGAGAGCATTCGCTCAATGATTGGCTCAACAGCGACCGCTTTCCCGAGTGGCTTATTTTGACTTTTAACTGCGCGGCTCAGCTGATACTGAACAATCTGATTCATCCGTTCTACTTGTTCGGATACTAGGGATTGGTAAGTAGGCAACTCGTGTTCCTCTAGCTCGGCACCCCGCATAACTGCGAGAGGTGTTTTCAAACTGTGGGCCAGATCCCCCAAAGTATTGCGATAGCGCTCCCGCTGTTTTCGCTCACTCTCAATTAAGCCGTTTAAGTTGGTGGTCACTGGCTCAACCTCATCAGGGTAAAGGCCTTCTAGCGTCTCTGCTTTTCCTGCTTCAATCGCTTTTAGATCTTTAGCGAGGCGTCTTAATGGGGTTAAACCCCAGCTTAGGATGAAAGTTTGTGCTAATAGGGCGACTAGAAAAATGATACCAAGCCATGCTGTTAATTGCTGGTTATAAGCTTGGATATCACGAATGACGAGATCATCTGATTCCATAACCGTGAATAAATATGACTTTTCTTTGCCTGCTGTTTCCCAAATGATGCGTAGTTGGAATCGGTAGAGTTGTGCCTCTTCCAAATGTTCAAACCTCGGCTCGCCAGTGGTTAATCCGCTAAGGTTTATCACTTCAGAAAGCTGAGGGTCGTCTAGAAGTACAGATGATAGAGAACGCCAGAGAATATTGCCCTCTTGATCATGTATAGCGGCATATAAACCGGAATTAATCTGTTCGTAGCGAGGTTCCTGTAATCGCTCAGGGAAGAGAATATGATCCTCTTTCAGTTCTACTGCACCAAGGAGCAGGTAAACCTGTAGCTGCAAACGGTCTCTCACCGAATTTTCTAAACTGCTGTGGTAAGCCTTGCTCAAGGCTAATCCTGCAATAAGAAGAACGATTGGAAGAATGACTGCTGATGCAATCAACAGTCGCCCCTGCAATGACTGCAGGGGAGATCGAATATTCACGAACTATCCTTAGTCGTTTGGCTGATCAGTTGTGAGGGCGAAACGGTAGCCGAGCCCGCGTACGGTAGTGATCGGCTGTAACTCTTGATCAGGGTCCAGTTTCTGACGTAAACGACGGATAAATACTTCCAGTACATTACTGTCGCGGTCGAAGTCCTGGTGATACAAGTGTTCAGTTAACTCGCTCTTTGAAATAGTCTTGCCTGTATTTAATACCAAGTATTCGAAGGTGCGATACTCATAGCTTGTTAGCTTAACCGGTTCGCCGTTGCGGTAAACAACGCGGCCAGTGGTATCGATTTTGAGCGGGCCAAACTCAAGCACAGGTTTCGAGTGACCTGCTGCTCTGCGTAATAAAGCGTTTAGGCGTGCATGTAGCTCTTCCATATGGAAAGGTTTAACCAGGTAATCGTCAGCACCAGCTTCTAAACCTTCTACTTTATCTTGCCAATCGCCACGGGCAGTCAGAATAATAATTGGAAACTCTTTACCTTCTGCGCGCCATTTCTTAATCACGTCAATGCCAGAAAGCTTTGGTAAACCGAGGTCGACAATAGCGAGGTCATATGGGTATTCCTGCCCCATATACAGCGCTTCTTCACCATCAGCAGTTTCTTCAACTGTATAGTTGTTACCCTCTAAGGCTGTCGTCAATTGGCGGCGTAGATCTGGATCGTCTTCAACAACAAGTAACTTCATTGTATTTAACTCCTTATTTGGGGGTAATCACGGCGCCGCTTTTGGCGTCAATCAAGATATCTTTAACATGACCCTCTTTAACGAGGCGTATTTTAAAAACGGCACGTCCTTTAAATTCAGTAGTCTCTGTTTTTATTACTTCACCACCGCTTGCTTCAATCGCGGCGGTCATGGCTTGTTTGAGTGTTAATGGCGAATCGTCTGCCATTGCCACTGGTGCTAAGCCAGTCATTAGGCTTAGTAACAATACAGCATATCGAATCTGCTGCTTGAGCATGTGGGAAAACCTCATTGGTGCAGGTCACTATTCAGATTACACAAACAATAGAATATTAAGCCTTAGTATCTGACTCTCGGAAGAATGCAGAATGGGCCGTTTTTTCGTTAATTTCTAAGTATCCCGTACTATGGAATGGATAGTAAATAGTTCGTGTGACCAGATAAATTACTTATATAAAGAATTTATAGCCTAGCTTACGGGCGTGAAACTGTATCGAGTGTGAATGGTATTCTGTGAGGAGGGCCTCCCCACAGAAGTTTCCCAGAGAGAAATCGAGATACTGGGAGTAGATCAGTCTTTCTTTTGTTTTTCTTTTAATTGTCTAACCGAAAGAATGACAAAGCGAACGTTGTAAGCCATACCGATCGCAAGCGCAATCGCAGCAGTAACAATAAATATTTGGCCTAGGGAAGGGATTTTGAAAAACCACCCCACCCACAAGCAGATAATGCTGATGATGGCGATCGGAACGCCTGATTTGATGAAGAGTTGCATCCACTTGTCAGAGCGAATCTCTTTTTTATCTAAGTTGGACATGATTAACCTCTAACACAACTAAGCTGCCAAGATTAGAGTGCGGGCTTCGACTCTGCAAGGGCTGGAACATGCATAATTTTAATCTATTGGTCGGATTAGCCTCGTGCATTTGGTAACGCATTTCGTGGTATATGCTGTTGCGAACAAAGCAATATTGGAACGACGGTTTTCGCAACGGTTCTGTTATACTCGATAGCTAAGCAAAATTATTACAAACAAGGGTCATTGAAATGCCACAATATCGCTCAAAGACATCGACGGCAGGTCGTAATATGGCGGGTGCACGTGCTTTATGGCGTGCAACAGGTATGAAGGATGAGGATTTCCACAAGCCAATTATTGCTGTGGCAAACTCATTTACTCAGTTTGTTCCAGGTCACGTACATCTGAAAGACATGGGACAGCTAGTAGCTCGCGAAATTGAAAAGGCGGGTGGTGTTGCTAAAGAATTCAATACTATCGCAGTCGATGATGGTATCGCGATGGGTCATGACGGCATGCTTTACTCTCTGCCATCGCGTGACATTATCGCTGACTCTGTTGAGTACATGGTAAATGCACACTGTGCAGATGCGATTGTTTGTATCTCTAACTGTGACAAAATCACACCGGGCATGTTGATGGCGTCTATGCGTCTGAATATCCCAGTAATCTTCGTTACTGGCGGCCCAATGGAAGCGGGTAAAACTAAACTAGCTGAGCATAAGCTAGATCTAGTTGACGCGATGGTACTTGCAGCAGATCCAAATGCATCTGACGAAGAAGTTGATGCAGTAGAGCGTTCTGCGTGTCCTACTTGTGGCTCTTGTTCTGGTATGTTCACAGCGAACTCTATGAACTGCTTGGCAGAGGCTCTAGGCCTTGCACTTCCTGGTAACGGTACTGTAGTTGCAACTCACGCTGATCGTGAAAACTTGTTCCTAGAAGCAGGTCGTACGATTGTAGATTTGGCTAAACGCTACTACGAGCAGGACGATGAATCAGTTCTACCTCGCTCTGTAGGTTTTAAAGCGTTTGAAAACTGCATCACGCTTGATATCGCTATGGGCGGATCAACAAATACGATCCTTCACTTGTTGGCTATCGCTCAGGAAGCTGAGATCGATTTCACCATGGATGATATTGATCGTTTATCCCGTGTAGTGCCTCAGCTATGTAAAGTGGCGCCAAACACGCCTGATTACCACATTGAAGATGTTCACCGTGCTGGTGGCATTATGGGGATTTTGGGTGAGCTTGATCGTGCCGGTAAGCTACACACAGACGTTCCAACGGTTCATGCTCCGACAATGAAAGATGCACTGGATAAGTGGGATATCATGCGTAACCCAACTCCTGAAGTATTGGAGTTTTATCGTGCTGGTCCTGCGGGCATCCCAACTCAGACAGCATTTAGCCAATCTACTCGCTGGCCAACACTAGATGGTGACCGTGAGAATGGTTGTATCCGTTCATTAGAGAATGCGTTCTCTTTGGAAGGTGGTCTTGCTGTATTGAAAGGTAACATCGCGCTAGACGGCTGTGTGGTTAAATCTGCTGGTGTAGATGAGTCTATCCTTGTATTCGAAGGCCCTGCACACATTACAGAATCTCAAGATGAAGCGGTTCAGAATATTCTTGATGATAAAGTAGTAGCGGGCGAAGTTGTTATCGTACGTTACGAAGGCCCTAAAGGCGGCCCGGGTATGCAAGAGATGCTTTACCCAACGTCGTACATCAAGTCTAAAGGTCTAGGTAAAGCCTGTGCATTGCTGACTGATGGTCGTTTCTCTGGTGGTACTTCTGGTCTGTCGATCGGTCACGTTTCTCCAGAAGCTGCAGCAGGTGGTGCAATCGGTCTAGTTCGTAACGGTGATATTATCCGTATCGATATCCCTAACCGCACAATCGATGTATTGCTTTCTGATGAAGAGTTAGCAGAACGCCGTGCAGAGCAGGATAAGCTTGGCTGGAAGCCGGTTGAAGAGCGTCCTCGTAAAGTATCAGCTGCACTGAAAGCATTCGGTATGTTGGCTACATCAGCAGATAAAGGTGCTGTTCGAGATCTATCTAAATTAGATTAAACTTGTGTCTTTGTCTTAGAAGAACCCTGCTTATGCAGGGTTCTTTCTTTTTAGTCTTATATTTTAGTTAAGTGTTTTTGGGCATATGTCTAGTGACCTTTCTTAGAGAAGTCTGTTAATTTTGGCGTTAAAGAGTATGTTACGGTCGGTATGGTTCTTTTGTTATAAGTTTATTGCAATATTTCTGATAAATAATTCATAGGTCAATTTTTTTAATGGTCTACAGCAAAATTGAAAAGTTATTAGAATCTAAGAAAACTATTTTTTTTATGGTTTTTAGTATATGTATTTATGCTGCATTTAAAGACTCTTGGAAACTTTTGGCTGATATTTTTCAAACGTTAGTACTCTTGCTGTCGTTTGTTTTTGTGGCTTTTCGTTGGGATTTTTTTAAGAAAATAAAGTTTCTTTGGTTACTACCAGTTGCACTTATTCTGCAAGTGGTGAGTTGGTATTATTCATCGATTTTCTATCCTGATATTGCTGTTGAATCACCAAAGATTGGAAGGCTTTTTGAACTATTTGTCTTTTTCTTTTTTGCTATATGGCTAAAAGGAAAGAAAGAGTATATATGGGCAGTACTTATATCTTTTGCTATTGGGTCCATTTTTACTTTAAGTCAAGAAGGGCTTTTGTTAAACGATATATTGAAGGGGGTTTCTGGGGTTCGTGTAGATTTTGGATATCGTAATGCTCAGCATGGGGCATTGATTATTGGTGCAAGTTTATTGATAGCTTTGGTCTATTTTAGCTATATCTATAAAGAGTGTAATCAGCATAGGGCACTTTTTTTATGTGCGGGTTTCTTTATATTGTTCTATGTTACGCTTCTATTGATTATGCAAACAAGGCAGGCAATCCTAGGTGTTGTTGTCTCTCTGTTATGTCTTGCAGCTTACAAGTTATATATTAATAAGAAGTATACAGTTAAAAACTGTGTTTTTTTTCTGATATCTTTTGTTTCTTTTTTGGTAGTAATTCTAAGCTTTGATATTGTTTCTAGTCGTTTAAGTTCAGAGGCTTATATCGTTACGGATTATATCCTGAAAGGGGATTTTGATAACATTCCTTATACTAGCTTCGGTGTTAGGCTAAATTTGTGGATTGAATCATTCCTATGGATTCCAGAAAGTATATTCTTAGGGTTTGGGGATGGTGTAGAAAAGTATTTGATTCTGGAATCTACAAGGTTGCCTGATACTATAGTGGAGGAATATCGGCATATTCATAGCTCATATATAGCTACTGTTCTTCGCTTTGGTTTGTTGGGCCTCACTCTTTGCCTTTTATTGTTGATACTGCCTGTTGTTGAGGTTTTAAAGTTTGAAAATGAAGTGATATATATAAAGTATATTGCAGTTATGTTTTTAGGGTATTGGCTTTTTGTTAATTTCTTTGAGTCTTTTTGGTATATGAAAGCAGGATTGTGGACTTATACTGTATTTATGGCTGGTATATATTCTATCCCACTGGCCATTAAATATGAAAATTACTTGTCAACCTTGGAAAGGAATAATAGGTTATTTTCGTCTGAATAATGGTTTTTGATATTCGTATAACTTTCCTAAAATCCCTTTATGTTTGGATTTTAGGAAAGGGATATCGTTATTTTTCCAAGAATGTTGGTACCAGTGTATTAAATGAGCATTCTTAGGGTGATTGAATTCGATATCTTGCCCCTGGTAAGAGAAGAAGTATTCAGGATCTAGAACTCTAATTCCATCAGTGCTTTTTAAAGGCTCTAATACATAAGTCATGATGTCGGGGCCCATATATAAGGGGCTGGACATGATTTCATTCTCATAAAAGTTAAGCAGGTTTTTTAGTATTTTATTGGATTTTTTCGAAAAAATAGATGCTGTGCCGATTAGAGTTTTATTTTCCAAACCGATACAAAAATCACAGTCGTTAAAAAGCTCGAATGGGTCATGAACTATTGTTACGTCTGTATCTAAATATAAGCCACCGTATTTGTGTAAAATACATATTCTTAGATAGTCGCTTACAAATGCAAATAACCCTTTTTTGTAACATTCTCGCGAAAATTCACAATTACTTATCCAGTCCAATACTTGTTCATTAGAATCGGTCCATAGATTGACCTCATAGCCTTGTTTCTTCCAGTCATTTACACAGGCGTGTGATAATGGAGGCATCTTTGCGCCCAGCCAAATTGCATGGATAGATTTATTCATATGTATCGATAGCACGTTATTGTGTATGGAGAATGAGAGGGTCATGTTAAACTACCCTCTTAATTAAGTCAGTAGTTACCATTTGGGATCATGGATATATTCATTATCAGTTTGCCTGAAGCCTCTAAAAGACGAGAGCGTATAGCAAAAATATTGGATGAATCGCAGTTGGTGTATACCGTATTCGATGCTGTTAATGGTCATAATGGTTTACCATCTTCTTTAGTACATTTACCTGATGATGGCTTTAGGAAGGTTTTTAAGAGTCGGCCGCTTTCTAAGGGTGAGAGGGGTTGCTACGCTAGTCACTATTTGCTTTGGCGAAAATGTATTGAATTAAATCGGCCTATAGTGATTTTAGAGGATGATGCTATTCCGCTTGCTGGTTTTAAAGATGCATTAGCAGAACTTGAATGCCTTCATCGCACCTATGGCTATATAAGGTTAGAAACACAATTCGGTAGCCATTCTAAAATAAACTCGGTTAATACATGTGTAGATTTAGTGTTTTGGGACGCTAATGACATGCGCACAGGAGGCTATTCTATATCTCCTGAAGGGGCTAAGGCGTTTCTTGATGCTAGTAATCGATGGCTTTATTCGGTCGATTACTTTATTGGTAGTTCTTATCTACATCATGTTCCTGCGATTGGATTGTTTCCACCAATAGTGTCAGCGCCTAATGACTTAGGTACTTACATACAGCTTGATGCTAAAACGAAAGTGAATTTTACCTATAAAATTACGCGGGAAATATACCGTTTCTATCGATCTTGTAGGATGAAACTGTGGAATCTAAGTTGGAAGGTGCGTAGTAGATGCAGAACGTAAACCCCAGATATAAGAATATGAGTGGTTACGTTTTTATTGTATCTATAAAAAATTGACTGATGCTTGCCAAAGTAGCCTAAGCGCTAGAAGTGTAATAACCGTTTTAAAAATCACTTTAAACTGCTTTTCTGGAATGCGGTTCAGCATTTTAAGTCCAAGCCAAGTGCCTAACATCCCACCTAAAATCATCAGTAAGATTAACGGCAGCCATTGCCAGAAAGCAAAACCTACAAAAGAAAATACAAATATCTTCAGCAGGTGCTGCATGCTCATGCAGGTGGCGAAATTAGCAGTGCTGCTGTGCTTATCGTAATTTTGTCGATGCACTAAACCTGCGACAAGAGGGCCGGTCGCACCGACAAATATGGATGCGAAGGTTGTACCAGCGCCAGCTACGACGAGGCCGTTTTTGCTCATCTGATGTGCGCCTAATTTTGGGCCCCAGACTAGAAACAGAATAAATAGGGCAACGGAAATCTGGATAAACGTCAAAGGTAGTTGTACAACGATTAGTGAAGCGAGTGCCGAGCCAATTAGGGCACCGATACTAAAGCTAATCACCATCTCCCAGTCGATATGCTGTCGAGTAACAATCGCACGATTGCCATTGGAGCCTAGCTGAACAAGGCCGTGAACCGGTATCAGTGCTGAAGCCGGTAGAAAAGAGGCAAGAATTACTAAGAGTAGGACACCGCCACCAATCCCCATAGCGGCGGTAATAAATGAAGTTCCTGCTGCCGCAAAAATTAGCAGCAGGGTGAGTTCGATATTCTCAAGAATCGGCACACATGAGCCTGTTATTTATCACTTAAAGATTGCATTACTTGCTGTGACCAGCTCAGGCTATGGCGATAAGCGGCTTCATAGAAATGTTGATCAAGTAGTAGATCTAAATCCTGAAAATCGCCACGTTCGTAATGACAAACCTGATCAAGAATTTGCCCTAGCTGGCCCTCGTTGGATAGTAGGGCTGCTTTGACATCTGCTTGGAGTGGAATTTGCTCAAGCAGTTCCGGCATCTCCATATCCAGAAGTACATCTAATTTAGAGAATAGACCTGTAATAAAGTTGTTGATGGGTTGATCACGTCCAAGCATCTCGGCAAGTAGTTCACACATACGCCCACGGACTAGCATGCTGCGAGTTAGTTCTTCGGGCTTTTCTTGCGTGTCAGTGACTAGGAATAGGCTAACCCATTTACGAATTTGCTCGAAGCCTAAAAGGCTGATTGCATGCGATAAGGACTCGATCTCTCGCTGGATGCTAAAAGCTGCGGAGTTTACAACGCGTAAGATTCGATAGGTTAATAGAGGATCATTAACAACTAATTGCTCAACAGACTGCGCTGTAGCGGTAGGGCTTTGAAGTTCTACCATCATTTGTAAAAGAAGAACCTTACTGCTGCCTAGTTTTTTCCCTTTTACTGGTTCTGGTTTACTTAAAAAATAACCTTGGAAAAGGGCAAAGCCCAACTCATGGCATTTACGGAATTCATTTTGAGACTCGACTTTGTCAGCTAAAAGTTCCAGATGGTAAGGGCGAAGATCTTTTACGGTCTGAGGGAGTTGGTCGACACCTGTTTTTTGTATATCTATCTTTAAAATGTGAACTAAATTTAACAGAGGTTCATATTTTGGGTGAGGTCGATAGTCAGACAAGGCAAGGCGGTAACCTTGTTGATTTAGCTCTTGGACTCGCTGAACAAATTCAGGGCTTATTTTTGAATGTCCTAAAATTTCGATGATAAAGCTTTCCTTTGGTAAGTCTGGAAAGTTATCTGCCATCAATGTTTTATCAGTAAGTTTGATATAGCAAGGAAGTGACCTGACTTCCCCTTCTTCGCAGATGCTTGCGTAAGTGTTGAGGATAACGGAAGAAGTTGCCAGATGATCGTTGATTGTATTAGGAGCTTGTTCATCATCATTACGATATAACAGCAAATACGCGACCACGTCCTGACTTTTATTGAACACAGGCTGTCGTGCTAGAAGTAGATCTAGAGATTCGCCTGTTTCAATTGATCCCGTCATGTTTTACTCCTATTGATTAGCTCGAGATAGTACTGATTATAACCTTTTCCAAGGTTTACTTCTGTAAAAAGCCACGCTGTTGTAGGAAAGAAAGCATATGTGGACGCGCCTCTTTTTGCAGCATTCCAGAGATTTGTTCGCTCCAAGTCATATCCTTTTGACCGCCAGTACGACTCTTATAATACGCTTGAACATCTTGGTCGTATGCGGCAATAAGCTCTTGATCTTGGCTGTCATCGTATCGGTCATGTTTCAGCACGACATCCAATGGTAAACGAGGTTTAACTTCAGGGTCTTGATCAGGGTCACCAATGCACATGCCAAATACAGGGTAGACCAGTTCTGGTAGGTTTAATGCGTCAGATACTAGATCAATCTTATTACGCAAACCGCCAATATAAACCACGCCCAGATTTTCGGATTCTGCTGCAATGGCAACATTTTGCGCAAATAAGCCGCAATCGACTGTGGCAGTAATAAATTGTTCTGTAAATCCAGATAGCATTTCCGCATCGTGCATATCGCAACTTAGTTGATGGCGTTTCATATCTGCACAGAAGACTAGGAAGGTCGGCGCCTCTGTTACATAAGTTTGATTACCGGCCCATTCCGCTAGTGAAGCTCGCTTGTCTGGATCATTAACTTGGATAACCGTGCAAGCCTGAATAAAACTTGACGTTGCAGCTGCTTGGCCTGCTTGAACAAAACGGTTGATCTGTTCTTGGCTCACTGGTTTATCAGTGAACTTTCGGATAGAGCGATGTGCGTTAAGAAGTTGGATAACCTGATTCATAGCAGCCCTTAAATAAAAACTTAAAGTTTGAGTTGTATCACAGCCTTGGTTTTAGCAGAAGGGCGGTAGCGGATTAACTTTAGCTATTGTTTGGAATATGTTTTCCTTGAACTATCGCGTTAAGCTTAGGTCTATCAATCAGTTAGGGAATTTAAATAAAGGTTACTCCTGTATATGAGCAAAGCTTTCACGCTATTAATCTTTTGTAAGCAGCCTCGTAATGGGCAGGGTAAACAACGCATCGCGGCCTCATTAGGTGCTGAAACAACTTTTGAGATTGCCAAGGCTTTGTTGCAGTGTGCACTCGAGGATGCTGATGCTTGGTCGGGTAGGGTTGTACTATCACCCGCTTCTGTTGATGAGGTTGAATGGGCAGAGGGATTACTGGAAGGTGAGCACGTTCAGGTGATTCCACAGCCATCGGGTAATCTTGGCGAAAGAATAAATGCAGTTGATCAACGTTTGAGAGAGCAAGGTCATCAAAACATCGTGACTATCGGTACAGATGCACCGATTTTAACTTTGGATCTTCTTCAGCAGGTTAGTCAAAAGATGGCTGATTATGATGTTGTTTGCAGTAAGGCCGATGACGGAGGTGTCACAGTGATGGCTTCAGGGATTGCATGGCCGGATATCGAAGCACTGCCTTGGAGTACTGAGCATTTAGCGCAAGGGCTTGAAGAGTGTTGTTTAGGTGCCGGGCTGTCAGTGGGCTATATCGCACCGACTTATGATATTGATCTTGAAGCAGATCTGGTGCGATTGATCGAGGATCTTAAATCGGATCAGCGGATAGCAAGACAAGCATTACTGCAGTTGATTACGCCTATAGTGAATAACAGGATGGTTACAAGTTAGGAATAAACAGGTCATTTATGCAGCGTATCCATACGGAAAATTGGTATAAGACCCCGCAAGGTGAGGAGCGGGGCTATATCGATCCTTTTACATTACGTGAATTATGGTTTCACACTGGCACCGCATGCAATTTGCAGTGCCCCTTTTGCTTAGAAGGTTCAGCCCCAGGCGATAAACGCTTGGAATTGGTTAAGTTTGAAGATGTGAAGCCTTATATCGATGAAGCTCTGGAGCTTGGTGTTGAGCAGTTTTCATTTACCGGAGGTGAGCCGTTTCTCGCTAAACAGCTGATCAAAATATTAGCGTATGCCTCCCAGTTTAAGCCTTGCCTTGTTTTAACAAATGGGACTGAAGCGATTCAGAAACGTATGGCAGAGGTTGCAACATTAAGTCAGTCGAACTACCCCGTGAATTTTCGGGTAAGCCTAGATAAGCCAACTGCAGCAGAGCATGATGCGGGACGCGGTGAGGGTAACTTTGTTAGCGCCCTTAACGGCCTAAAGCAGCTTTATGACTTAGGGTTTCATATATCTGTCGCTCGGCACATGGATAAAGAGGAAGATAAAGCGTCGGTTGATGAAGCATTTAAAACACTCTTTGTTGAATACGGTTTGCCGCGCGATCTGAATTTGGTCGCATTCCCTGACTTTGCCACACCGGGGAGCCTTCCTCAGGTACCTCAGGTAACTACAGCATGTATGACCACTTACCAAACGGAAGAGAGCCGCAAAGATTTTATGTGCGCTTTTAGCAAAATGGTGGTGAAGAAAAATGGTCAGATGCGCGTCTATGCTTGTACGCTGGTGGATGATGACGAAGAGTACGATTTGGGCGGTAGCTTAAGAGAAAGTTTAGAGCATCGAGTAAGCATGAAGCATCATCGTTGTTATAGCTGTTTTGCTTACGGTGCGTCTTGTAGTGAAGGATAAGGAGCGAGTGTGTTAGGAATCATTGGTGGTACAGGTATATATCAGTTAGAAGGGTTAGAAGTTACGGGAGAGCATGAGATAGAGACACCTTTCGGTTCCCCTTCGGCCCCTATTCTGCAAGGTCGGATGGGTGAAAGGGATCTGTTTTTTCTACCCCGTCATGGCCGTTGTCATGAGTTACTGCCCTCGGAAGTAAATTATCGTGCAAATATCTGGGCTCTAAAGACACTTGGCGTGACGCAGGTAATCGGTTTGTCCGCTGTCGGCAGTCTGCAAGAAGAGATAAAACCGGGTGATCTGTCGTTGCCGGATCAATACTTTGATTTTGTAAAAGGTAACCGCGAGAAAAGCTTTTTTGGTAACGGGTTAGCAGCCCATGTTTCCACCGCCGAGCCAACCTCTAAACCTTTAGCTGATGCGCTTGAAAAAGCAGGTGAATCGGTAGGCATTTCCCTACATCGAAATAAAACCTATGGCTGTGTTGATGGGCCGCGATTAGGTACTAGAGCAGAAAGCTTCTTCTTACGAGGCGCTGCGGGTTGTGACTTAGTTGGGATGACCAATGTGCCAGAGGTGTTTTTAGCAAAAGAAGCGCAGATCAGTTATTGCACTATTGCTATAGCGACCGATTATGATTGCTGGATGGATGATCCTGCGCATCATGTGAGTGTGGAGCAGGTGATTGCCCGCTATGGTGCAAGTTTAGAAAAAGCAAAAGCGGTACTCACAGCCTTTATTAACAGCCCAGAAGAGGCGTTTGATTGTGCTAGCCGTAGCAGTTTGGCATCTGCTGTATTAACGCCGCGAGATAGCTTGAACCAATCTCAGAAAGAGCTGTTGGAACTGTTGAGTGCCTAAGCCTTTCCTCTCCGTCATTATTCCTGTGGGGCCTATAGAAGAAGAGGTCCCGCAGGGGTTCTTGCAAGACTTACAACACCTCCCTGACGGGGCTGAGCTGATTTTTGTTGCTTGTAAACAAGCGCAACTCGTCTTAGCTCCAAGTTGCACCGGCTTATCAAAATACTCTGTGAAATGGTTGTGCACTGATCCTGGTCGAGCCATACAGATGAACCGCGGAGCAAAAGAGGCTAGGGGACAGTATCTTTGGTTTCTTCACTTAGATAGTCGATTCGACAGCGGTTTAGTATCCAGCTTATTGGATAATTTAAAACGTTATCCTGAACGTCTGCATTATTGCTCGCTGGCTTTTATTGCTGATGGGCCCTCTGCGATGCCTATCAATGCGCTTGGTGCGAACCTTCGTTCTCGGCTTCTGGGAGTGCCCTTTGGCGATCAGGGCTTTTTAATTTCAAAGCCCTTATTTGAACAGGTAGGAGGGTATCCAGAGGCTGCTGCTTATGGCGAAGATCACCTGTTCGTTTGGTATGTGCGTCAGCAAGGCATAAAACTGAAATGTTGTGCAGTTCCTTTATCTACCAGTGCGCGCAAATATGAAGATAAAGGCTGGCTTAAAATCACCTGCCTTTATCAGAGATTATGGTTAAAACAGGCCTGGCCTGAATTTATCAAATTAGTAAAACAGCGTTACTTTTGACCACGTTCCCAGTGGTGAAATTTTGCTACCCAGTCCAGTAGTTTTTGTGGAGCGTTTGCGCGCTTCCATTCACCAGCAGCGTACTTGTTCGCCTCGCTCATAGTCGGGTAAATATGAATGGTGCCTAAGATTTTGTTAAAGCCTAAGCCATGTTTCATGGCGGTGACAAATTCGGTGATAAGTTCGCCCGCGTGCGGCCCCACGATGGTTGCCCCAAGAATTTTATCTTTGCCCGGCACCGTTAGTACCTTAACCTTACCCTGGTTGTCACTGTCGGCTATTGCTCTATCTAACTCTTCAAGGTCAAAGCTGGTGACTTCGTAAGCAATATTCTGTTCTTTAGCTTCTAACTCGTTCAAACCCACACGTGCGACTTCTGGATCGGTGAAAGTTGCTGCGGGGATTACCGAGTAGTCCACCTTAAACTTCTTGAAACGACCGAACAGAGCATTTACTGCTGCATACCACGCTTGATGAGCTGCGGCGTGTGTGAACTGGTATGGGCCTGCTACATCACCACAAGCATAGATATTCGGGTATTTTGTTTGTAAGTACTCGTTTACTTCTAGAGTACCGTCAGCTTTGGTTTGTATGTCTAAATTTTCTAAGCCAAAGCCATTCACATTAGCTTGTCGTCCAGTCGCTACCAAAAGTTGATCAAAAGGAATCTCGTCCATCTGGCCTTTATGTTCGCAAACAAGGTACTTGCTTCCCTCTCGTTCTACAAACTCCAGCATTTTGCGATTGCCTAATACATTGATGCCTTCCTGGTCAAAGCGCCGACTAACCCAGTCAGAGATGTCTTTGTCCTCTTTAGGCATAATGTGATCGCCACGTAAAACGATGCTCACTTCAGAACCAAAACGAGCAAAACATTGACTTAATTCACAGCCTATTGGGCCGCCGCCGAGCACTAACAGTCGTTTCGGTAATTCGCGTATCTGCCACAGATTATCTGAAGTCAGTGGCTGCATTGCTTCTATGTTTTTGATCGCAGGGATACGTGGTCTAGCGCCTGTGGCAATGACAATATTCTTGGTCGTAATGATCTCTCCGTTTACGACCACTTCATAGGGGTTAAGAATGGTTGCATTGCCAGTTACACAATCGACGCCTAACCCTGTGTAGCGTTCAATCGAGTCATGAGGTTCTACTTGTTCTACGACTTTGGATACTCGCTCCATAACATCAGCGAAATTGAACTTTACCTCGCTGTGCTCAATGCCATATTCCTGACTACGTTTGCTATCTGCTACAAAGCGAGCGGAACGAATCAGAGCTTTAGAGGGCACGCAGCCCGTATTGAGACAGTCACCTCCCATCTTGTGCTTTTCAACCAAACTGACTTTGGCTTTTACTGCTGCTGCAATGTAAGAGGTGACTAGTCCGGCAGAACCAGCTCCTATAACAACAATATTAGTGTCGAATGTAGAGGGCTTTTGAATACCGGCATAGACTTGCTTTGCTTTAAGTAGATCGATAACTTTCTTGGCGATCAGTGGAAATAAACCTAATAAAGTAAATGACAGTAGGATCCCTGGAGACAAAATGCCTGAGAGCGATTCTAACTGACCTAGTTGCGTACCTGCGTTTACATAAACGGCAGTCCCAGCCAGCATGCCTACCTGGCTTACCCAATAGAATGTCCACGTCTTGATTGGGGTTAGGCCCATACCTAGATTGATCATAAAGAAGGGGAAGATTGGCACTAACCTCAAGGTGAAGAGGTAAAAAGCACCTTCTTTCTCCATACCAGCATTGAAAGACTGTAACTGCTTACCAAAGCGGTTTTGAATGCTTTCCCTAAATAGAAAGCGGGAACAGAGAAAAGCTAAAGTTGCTCCGATGGTACTGGCGAAAGATATGATGAGTAAGCCGGTAACGAGTCCAAATAGTGCACCGCCAATCAGCGTCATAATGGCAGCACCGGGTAAAGAAAGCCCTGTAACGAGCACGTACAGTCCAAAGAAGATCGCCACTGTCTTGATTGGATTCTCAGCGTAATACTGTTCGAAGCTCGCTTGATTGCTTTTGATAAAGTCCAAATTTAAGTATTGGGCCAGATCAAATATAAAGAAGGCCGCAATTGCACTTAGGATAACGAGGAGTAGAGGTAGCTTTTTCATCAATAATATCTACTTAAATTCAGAAGCTTCTAGGACAGAGATAAATTCGGAAAGTTTCAATTTCCTTACGTATGTTAGGAGTAAATCAACGATATGAATAAATCAGCTTATGTTAAACTGCGCCTAAATTCGTTGTTTAAATTGTAGAAAAGGCTCTGTGCCTTTTGAGCCTAAACAGTAGCGCATTGATCCTGTTTAGGCCATTGAGATGCATCTAACCTTATGAAATCAGTTGTAAATCCAAATTGTCAGCGCTTTAGTGCGATTTTGAAAGATGTGCCTGCTTTGTTTGATAGCAGTGATACATCCATTCATAAAGCACGGAATGAATTAAAGATAGTTGATTGCTTAGATGAATCATTGGTCTTGAAGTCTTTCAAAGTGCCGAACTTACTAAGGCGTTGTATCTATACGTATCTTAGGCCGAGTAAAGCTGAAAAATCTTATCAGAACTCTCTGTTATTGGGTGACTTTACACCAACGCCGGTTGCTTATGTCGAGTACTTTGACGGAGGCTTAATCTCCAATAGTTATTTTGTCAGTGAACATTACGCGTATGATTTTACCATCCGTGAGCCCTTACTGGACTTAGATTTTCCGGATCGACCTGAGGTATTTAAAGCATTTGCGAGGTTTTCTTTAGCGCTGCACGATGCTGGATTTTTCCACAAAGATTATTCGCCGGGTAATATCTTAATCCGAAAGCTCGCTGATGGTGGATATGAGTTTAAGATTGTTGATGTTAATCGCATGCTCCAACTTGAGCTCGATAACGAAATGCGAGCACGGGGTTTTGAAAAACTCTGGGCGAGAGACGAAGATTTAGATGTCATTGCAAAAGAGTATGCTCAACATAGTACTGTTTCTGATGATTTTGCAGAGCAGGTAAAGCTCTTTTCTAACAAGAATAAACGCTTTAAAAACTTCAAGAAGCGCTTAAAAGGTAAGCCCGTTAATGACTAATATCGATCATATTTCATGCGTTATTATCGTTAAAAATGGTTCAGACACCATCGTTCCGGTTTTGGAAGCTTTGGCCTGTTTTACCGATGTGGTGATCTATGACAATGGATCGGATGATGGCACGCAATCACTGGTTTCCAACTTCGAGAATGTGAATTTGGTCGAAGGGCCATTTTTAGGTTTTGGTGAAACGAAACAGCGTGCTGCCAGTTATGCCAAACATGACTGGGTGCTGTCATTGGATGCCGATGAAGTGCTTACCGATGAGTTTATCTCTGCATTGGCACAACGCTCATTAGACTCTGATAAGGTGTATTCAATTACGCGCAGTAACTTTTACAAAGAGCGTGAAGTTAAGCATTGTTGGGGTAAGGATGTGATCGTGCGTCTGTATGATCGTACCAAGACCAACTTTAATAGCAGTAAAGTGCATGAGCTTGTTGTCACCGAAGGCTTCGAAGTCGAAAACCTAGCAGGTACGGTTCGTCACTATCCTTATCAGAATATCTCTCAGTTCATCGTTAAGCTTGATAAGTACTCCTCTCTTTTTGCAGAAGATAAGCAAGGCATAAAGAAGTCTTCGCCGCTTAAAGCCAGCTTGAATGGCATTTATTCGTTCTTTAAAACCTATTTCTTAAAGCGTGGTTTTATGGATGGGTCTGCAGGATTGATTATCGCCTTTTCGCATATGGCGACGAATTTTTATAAATATATGAAGCTGTATGAGTTGAATAAAGCAGCCAAAGACAGTAGAGGTAGGATAGAGAACGCTAATGACAACTAGTGTCTTAATTACTCGCCACGACAAGATTGGCGACTTCGTTGTTGCTTTGCCGATGTTCCAATGCCTAAAGGCAGCTAGACCAGAGCTGCGCTTGGTTGCTTTAGTGTCTAAGGTCAATCTCAGTTTAGCGCAGCAGTTACCTTATATTGATGAGGTGATTGAGTATCAGCCTGACAATCTTGGCGCTACGTTAGCGGCGGTTAAGAATGCAAAGTGCTCCGTAAGTATCTCTGCATTTATCGACTCACAATTAGGCTTTCTTTTGTGGCGATCAGGCATTCCTAAGCGTATAGGGCCGGCGACTAAACTGGCGCAAATCTGGTTTAACTGCCGAGTTAAGCAGCGTCGCAGTCAGGTGAAAAAAACGGAGTTTGCTTATAACTTAGATCTTCTAAAAGCGTTCGATAGCCAAATCGAGACGGGTATACAGGCACCTTTGTTTGGTTTTGCTAAGACTGATGCAATTCGGGCTTTGGAAGCATTTAATGCGCAATATCAGTTGGAGAGTGACCGCCCCATCGTTGCTTTTCATCCAGGCAGTGGTGGGAGTACCGATGGTAATCTAACGCTGCAAGATTATATCCGTCTTGCTCAAGCAGTGATTCAACAGGAAAAATATAGGGTTGTGTTTACCTTTGGCCCTGATGATGAATCTTTATTTGCTGAAGCAGCGGCGGCACTAGGAGATAAGGCCGTTTTGCACCGTTCTCAGGGTAGTGTTTATGACTTTGCTCTGCTGTTGAGTAATTTCTCTTTGTTTGTCAGTACTTCAACGGGCCCTATGCATTTAGCCGCTGGATCTAATCTTAAAACCATATCCTTCTTCGGTGATGTAAAGGTTGCTTCTCCGGCTCGATGGGCTTCGGTCAATCAACCGGAAAACCAGCATAACTTTACTGTCCCTCAAGACTATTCAGACGAACTGTACTCTGAAATTGAAGAAGAACTACTTCAATTAACTGAGCAGGTTTAAAAACTATGTGTTTAGAAGGAGAGCGTCTTGCCAGCGCCTAAACCTAGTTCAGATGATGATCTACACCCGTGGGATCACTATTCCGATCAACCGCGAATCATCACGGATAGAACTTATAAAAAGCGGATGAAACGTAAGCATCTTAAGGACTATCTGCTTACCTTTTTGACATCTTGCTTAGTCTTTCCTTTAGCTCTAATCGCTTGGCTCTTTAATCGAAAAGTGGAGCCGTCTTCGGATCATTTCTTTTCTCTTTGTGTCAATTTAGACAAAGGGGAAGAGCAATATGAGTTAGTTGAGGAACTTGGTTGTAAAAGCTTACAGGTGCGATTTTTCCTGTCGGAAATGGATCGTATAGATGAGTATTATCAGTTTGTGGCCGGGTTTGGAGAGAAAGAGATTCTCTTAGTGGTAGTGCAAGATCGTCAGCATATTGATGATCATGAACTACTTGCTAAGGATATGGCCAGAGTTTTTGAAGTTTTCTCACCTTTAGTAAACCAGTTTCAAATTGGAACCACGATCAATCGTTCTAAGTGGGGCTTCTTCTCTGTAGCTGAGTATCTGCAGTTTTATCAGGTGGTGCAGAAGGTCCGAGATCAGCAGTTCCATGGGTTAAAGCTATTAGGCCCCTCAGTTATCGACTTTGAATACCCTTACCTGATTAGAGCTCTCTTTAATTGCTTTAAATTGAAGTTCGATAAAGTAGCAGCACTTCTCTATGTAGATCGACGTGGAGCACCAGAGAATCCACAAATGAAGGTGTTTGATACCTTTAATAAAATTACGCTCCTGCACAGTATCGCCAGATTAAGTCCTAAAACGTCCAGTAAATTACTGCTGACAGAAGCAAATTGGCCCCTATCCAATACAGCTCCTTGGGCACCTACCAGCGAAACTGAGTGTGTAAGTGAAAGCGACTATGCGAACTTTTTACTTCGCTACCATCTGCAGGCTATGGCTACTCAGAGAGTGGAGTCTGTTCATTGGCATCAACTTATCGCGCCTGGTTATGGTTTGGTTGATAGCCGAGAAGGTTTGCGTAAGCGCGAAGCCTTTTGGGTTTACAAAACTATGCTCGATGTTTTGGGTAATGTGGAAGTACGGCATTACCAAAAGCAAGGAGAGGTATATCGGCTTGCTTGCAAAGACCGTCAATCAGATAGAGATGTTACTGTACTTTGGGGTAATGAGGTTGAGCTGCCTTTGGAAGAGTATCTGAAGCAAGAGAATATTAGCGTTGAAAATAAGCAGTTAATGGATAAGTCAGCTGTTACATTGAGTAAAGAGACTGCCAGAATATCCGACAGTCCAATCTATATTATTGGTTAGATGATAGTTGTTCTTCAGCTGGATCTGACTCACTTGCCTTAATCCGTTCAGCTAGCATACTGGTTAATATCACCAATAATCCTGTATACATAATGATACCTGTATTTAGGAAGATGACTTCTTGAGTGATATTTGCAATAAAAAAGACACACCCGAACGAAGAGAGCGCTACAGCAAAAGGGGCCAGTTCTTTTTGCTTTTGTCTCCAAACCTGCATCCCGATATAGATTGGGAAGCCTAGAAAAATGATTATAGTTAGTAACCCTATCACGCCTCGTCGAGCAAAAGCGTTGGCGTAAGCATTATGTGAATTATCGTAGTTGAGTAATTCTTGACCGTATCGCCCGGCCATCACCTGTTGGTTCTTATATTCAGTAAATGCGGAATAGCCTAAACCTATAATGGGCGATATCTGGCCAGCTTCTAATGCTAATTTCCATTGCCCCAAACGTATACCACTAGATGTATCGGTTTTGGATCCTTTGCTAAAGGCTAATGTGTTTTCGATAGATTTATGGAAACGCTCTTGAATTGAGCTGTTATAAAGTGCTGTAGTTGAAAGTGATATTAATAAAATAATGAAAATGCTTGCCTTTATTTTACTTATCTGAAATTCGGATAAAATTAGGCAGCAAATTAATACTGCGATTATGGGTATAGCTATGATGCTGCCTTTACTTTGGCTTAGAAGTCCAGCCCATAGCCCCCCTGCAGCTAGGCATACCAATGGAATGAGACAGACCTTTTTTGTATTCTTTATTGTCATGGCTAAAGACAAAGCTACGGAAGCGATGCTAATTGCAATGGCGCTGAACTGTATAGGGTTAATGTCACGACCAGCTCTGTCGTAGTCAAGGATATATATTTCGTATCCCGCCGTAAGTAGAAGTGCTACAGAGCTTATCGTGAATGCTGCGACTATATATCGATATTCTAACTTTACGGCATTTAGAATAGGGATAAGCGGTATGAGTAAAAGAACTTTTGCTGGTTTATCGAGAAGTCGAGCTTTTTCGCCAAATAAGAATACCTCTAAAATGAAGGCCGCAATATACAGGCACATGATGATGATAAGGCTTTTCTCAATACGGCTTAGATTAATATTTTGGCGCACTGCAGTGCTGATAAAAAATATGTATGAGAAGAAAATTAGTGCGAAAAATAAGTTGTAGCTATTCTGAAAGGTGACGGAAAAAACAATCAATCCACAGGTTACAGCTGTAAGGTAATATCTAGCTAAGGCTAAAATGTCCATGTTTTTAAAGCTAGCTAACATTTGATTCCCGATTCTATCTTGGTGTTGATGTCTTTCTACTAACCTATGCTTTATTACTTGAACCTCAAAAGTAGAGCTTATGAAGCAATGAGAAGTTGCATCACTGAGGTGTATTTTAAAGGAAAGTCAGTTGAGGTGAAGATCTAATTTTGATTTCTTGTCATGCTTAAGTCGAGTCTGAGTGCTTTCTAGAACTTATCTGATGGAGTTGTTAATTAAATCTAGCACTTCTTTAAATTGTTGTTGGCTATCAAACTTTGATAGTGCTTTTTGTCGGCCTGATACTGCTAGTTTGTTTCGAAGGTCTTGAATCTCGATATAAGCAGCTAGTTTCTTTGAGAGATCATTTGAATTTTGGCTTTCAAACAATAAACCATCGTGTTCATGATTGATTATTTCTAACGGTCCGCCACTTTTGCTGGCTAGTACAGCTGTGCCAGTATGCATGGCTTCTACCAGAACCATACCAAATGTTTCTTTATTTGTTGCAAGTACAACGCAGTCGCTTATTGCCATGAGGTCTTGGACATTACTTACAAACCCCGTGAATACTACTTGCTGGGTAAGTTCTTTAGCAGCAATCTGTTTTTTAAATTGTTCCAGATAACATTCATCCATGGGGTGGCCAATAAACATTACTTTTACATTCGGGTTATTAAGCGTTTGTAATGCGTCGATTAATAGTTCTTGGCCTTTGGCTGGTTCAATGCGACCTGCAAGGGTTATGACAAAACTATCTGTAAGCTGATACTTCTCTTTAAGAGCCTCTTGGGATGTTTCATCCAGAGGTTGGTATATTGGAGCGCCGATATAAGAAACTCTTACTGTTGGTCTTATCTCTTGAGGGATGAACTGAGTAATTTGTTCTTGAACCTGCTTTGTTACAGCAATCATAAGATCAAGGTTTTTATAGAGATAGCTATGATAAAAGTCGCTCTTGAAACGCGTCATATTCATATGACGAGTTTGCACAAGCTTAGGTTGTCGCTTGCTTAATTTTTTTGCTAGAACGCATAAAGGAAGGTCTTTCGTCCAATGAAGATGAATGAGATCTATCTTGCAGTCATCAATGTATCTAGCTAGTTTCTTGGCATTTTTGAAAATGTTTTTCCATGCGTACTTATCCAGAATCAGCACTTTTAGATCTGAATTATTAGATAGGACAGTCTCTAATTTACTATTTTTAGCAATGGCAATATGTGTAGCAATGCGATCATTAAGGAATAGACTCAAACGTTGTACGTAAAGCTCAAGGCCCCCTAAATCGGGTGATAGGCATAGTTGTAGAATTTGCTTGCTCACTGCTGTTGTTCCAATGAAAATATTAGGGTTTAGCTTTGGCTGTTCGAAGCTAGTTTTTAAGAAGGTCTTCTTTTTTTACATGAGTCCATTTTCCTCTCGGTTTATCGATATATTGGAAATGCTCATTGGTAAAACTGCCTTGAATACAAGTGACTTTGTAGTATCGATAATTAACAGGTTCGTCACCAATTGCATCGTTGAAAACAGTTGGACCTGTGAGGTCATAGACCCCTCCACTAATCTTTTTGCTTTGGATGTTCTGAACTATGTTATGTATCGTTGTATTCAGGAAGTGGTTTTTGGGTGTGCTTGCAATAAAGTAGTTGGTGTAATGTTCTTTGTTAAGTAAAAAAACTTCTTCAGCGTCAGCCTCAATCATTTCAGATAATGGCCATACTGCATGTGCATCGATATCCATATAAACACCGCCATGATGATGTAAGGTAATCATCCTCCATAAGTCCGCTTGGGCCGCTCCATCATTGAGCCTTTCGTAGGCTTCAGAAACTTCAGGGGGGGTATTTTCTTTGATAAAGGTTAGACGATCCTCTGTGCTTACGTACCGATATTCAAAGTCAGGGGAGATAATACGATTAAATAGGTAATTGCAATAGACAGGTAAGCTGACACGATTGGTATAATTGGTTTGCCAAATGATTTTTGGGATTTTTGTTTCTTTTTTGGATGCGCGAAGAGGTGCGCTTTGCTTGGGTATGGTGAAGCGCTTCTTAGGGAAAATGAAGTGAAAAATAAAGGAAAAAACTTTTATTAAAGCCCCTGAGATTTTAGCCAAGCGGTTAACAAGGATAATTTTTAATGGCAATTTCATCGAGTTTACCTACTACTTAGAGGTTTTTTGATAAGGGCTTTCCTTGCCATTTAACTGTGTTTTGAAGCGTTTGTGAACCCACATGTATTGTGTGGGTGCTTTTCTTACGCCTGCTTCAACAGCTAAATTCACCAATCTAGCATCTTCAACTTCATCCCCACTAGGAAAGTTGTCAACAGGAACAATTTCTACAATGTAGCCTGAATCGTCTTCTTTGCGGCGTTGTTGCATGGAAAGAAGAGGAGAGTTGTTTAATTTGACCATGCGAGTTGTAGCTGTCACGGTAGCTGCGGTTTGGCCAAAGAAAGGCACAAAAACCGATGTTTTATGACCCATATCTTGATCAGGTCCATACCAAACAACCTGATTTTTCTTGAGGCAGCGAATAATTTCTCGTAATTGTTTTCGCTCAATTGGGCGGCTAAACGAAGCACGTCCTTCGCTGATTGTTTTTTCCATTAACGGATTATTATGTTGGCGGTACATAGATATTAGTGGAGCGCCATGTCCAGAAAAGAGCATGCCGCCTAAATCTAAGTGAGAATAATGGGCGCCAAGTAAGATGACGCCCCGCCCTTGGTTCAATGCATCATCTAGTAATTCAAAGCCGCGATATTCTGTACGCTCTTGTAGAGCTTTTTTGTTTCCCCAATATGACCAAGCGGTCTCTACTAAACCGATGCTGTTATTTTTGAACACATCTCTAACAAATTGGTTACGCTCCGTCTCGTTGAGCTCCGGGAAACATAGCTGACAGTTAATATTCGTGATGTGTCGGCGCTTTGGTAGTAAATAGTAAAGAGCAATACCTAGAAGACGGCCGAAAGCTAAACCCATTTTAAAAGGCAGTAACGCAAGCATTCTAAGTAGAATAACGCCTAGCCAAGTTGGCCAGTATTTGGGGGTTAAAAAGGATTCAGTTTTATTCACAGTCAATCAGATCTTGATCAATAAGGGGCTGATTATACGTGTGTCCTTGGTCGTCAGCCAGCGAGAAGGTTGGGGAAGTTAGATCGTCAGGTTATAATGCCGGCCTAATTTCTGAGGATTTATACTCATCTATGTCTAATAATGACCAAGAGAAAGGTGTAGGGATGAAAATATATTTTCGTCTTTTGACCTATGTTCGCCCTTATTGGCTACCTTTTTTATTGGGAATCTTGGGGTTTATCCTCTATGCCGGTGCTCAAACCGGTTTTGCTGCATTGATGGAGTATTTGATTGATGCCATCAGCGAGGCAAAAGAGGGTACATATATTTATGGTCCATTAGCTGTGATTGGCATTGCTGTTGCCCGTGGTATAGGTACCTTTATGGGTAATTTCTTTACCGCGTATGTGGCGCGGAATGTCGTACATCAGCTCAGGCTTGTGATGTTTGATAAGTTGCTACAAATACCGCTGGATTATTTCCACAATAA
Source organism: Neptuniibacter sp. QD34_54 (assembly GCF_047778055.1). GTDB lineage: Bacteria > Pseudomonadota > Gammaproteobacteria > Pseudomonadales > Balneatricaceae > Neptuniibacter. Next base: position 295,041 of record NZ_CP180546.1, read on the forward strand.
CTCATCAGGCCATATCCTTTCCAAAATTTCGTATAATGTAGAGCAAGTAACAACGGCTGCTACAGATTCTCTGAAAGTGACTGTCCGAGAAGGTATGACAGTTATAGGCCTCTTTGGTTATCTGCTTTATCTGAATTGGCAGCTGACTCTTGTTTTTGTAGCAGTATCTCCTTTAATCGCTTTGGTTGTAATGATCGCATCTAAGCGATTTCGCCGTTTAGGTCATCGAATTCAAGATTCTATGGGGGATGTAACGCACGTCGCTTCTGAAAACGTTCAAGGCGTTCAGATTGTCCGTACATTTGGAGGCTGCGACAAAGAACGAGAGCGTTTTGAACAAGCTAGTGGGCAGAATCTGCGTCAAAGTTTGAAACTGGCGTTCACTGAAGGTTTAAGTGTTCCTATTGTTCAGATTATTGTTTCCAGTGCCTTAGCACTCCTGATTTTCTTAGCTCTGCACCCAATGATGAATAACGATATGACTGCTGGACAGTTTATAGCGTTTATTATTGCAGCGGGCCTGATTGCAAAGCCTCTTCGTGCATTAACGGAAGTTAATAGTGCTATTCAACGGGGTATTGCTGCGGCAAAAAGTATCTTTGAGTTGGTTGACGAGGTGGAAGAAACCAACTCCGGCAGTGTGATTGCGAAGAATGATAAGGGCAGCAGTAGCCTTGAATTTAAAGATCTGTGCTTTTCTTACCTAGAAAATAAGCCCGTGCTTAATCGCTTAAATCTGAAAGTAGAGCCGGGACAAACGGTAGCTCTAGTAGGTAGATCGGGCAGTGGTAAGTCGACATTGGCAAGTTTGATCCCTCGTTTTTACGAACCGACCAGTGGAGCAATTCTGTTAAACGGACATAAGCTGGATGACTACGAGTTGACCTCTTTGCGATCTCAAATCGCTTTGGTAACTCAGAATGTATTCCTATTTGATGGCACAATTCGTGAGAATATAGCCTACGGAGTAGATCCTGATGTTGAGGAATCAGCAATCATTGAGGCAGCACGTGCCGCTCATGTGATGGAATTTGTCGAGCGTATGCCTGATGGTTTAGATACTCATGTAGGTGAAAAAGGTACCAAACTTTCAGGTGGGCAGCGCCAGCGCATCGCGATTGCCCGTGCGATTTTGAAAAATGCCCCTGTCCTTATTCTTGATGAGGCAACATCAGCCTTGGATACAGAGTCAGAACGTCATATCCAAGCAGCTTTAGAGAACGTAATGAAAGGACGAACGACCTTGGTGATCGCGCATCGACTTTCAACAATAGAGTCTGCAGATCAAATTGTCGTAATGGATCAAGGCCAAATTATGGAGAAAGGATCGCATGCTGAGCTGTTAGAGCAAGGTGGAATGTATGCGGATCTTTACCAGAAGCAGTTTACTGAAAATGACTGAGCACCTTAGTCACGGAGAAATTGAATGAAAATCAATATGCCACGTTTTGATAAAGCACAGGTTCTGGTTGTAGGGGACCTAATGCTAGATCGTTATTGGCATGGGCCGACCTCAAGAATTTCGCCAGAAGCACCGGTGCCAGTGGTAAAGGTTGAGCAGAATGAAGATCGCCCAGGTGGCGCTGCTAACGTGGCATTGAATGTAACTGCTCTAGGGGCAGGTGTTTCTTTAGTCGGTTTAGTGGGTAAAGATGAAGCAGGTGAAGCACTTCAGAAGCAGCTAACCTCAGCTCGAGTGAACTGTGCTTTTTCGATTACCGAAGAAGAGCCAACGATCACTAAGTTGCGCATTATCAGTCGTCACCAACAGTTGATTCGTTTAGATTTTGAAGAAGCTTTCTCTGCTGAACACAGCGAAAGTATCCAATCAGAATTAGAACCTTTATTAGGTAATGTTGGCGTGTTGGTGCTGTCTGATTACGGTAAAGGCACTCTGTCTGATTGCCAAGGTTTAATTAATGCGGCAAAAGCAGGAAATGTACCTGTGCTGGTTGACCCTAAAGGCAGTGACTTTAGTAAGTATCGCGGTGCAACCTTATTGACGCCTAACCTGTCCGAGTTTGAAGCAATTGTTGGACATTGTGTATCTGATGAAGAACTTGTTTCTAAAGGACAGGCGTTAGCGAAAGAGCTTGAGCTAGACGCTTTGCTAGTGACCCGCAGTGAGCATGGTATGACTTTGATTCCTGCTGAAGGTGATGAGGTTCATTTCCCTGCGCGTGCACGTGAAGTGTTCGATGTAACAGGTGCTGGCGATACAGTTATCTCAACACTTGCTTCAGCTTTAGCAGCGGGTGAAGAACTCACTAATGCAGTGGCTTTATCGAATATTGCGGCGAGTATTGTTGTTGGTAAATTGGGTACTGCGGCGATCAGTGCACCAGAACTGCGTCGAGCAGTGTCTAAAGAACAAGGTGCTGAGCGCGGTGTAGTTACTGAAGAGCAGTTACTAATTGCGTTAGCTGATGCTCGTGCTGCAGGCGAGAGTATTGTATTTACTAATGGTTGCTTCGATATTTTACATGCGGGTCATGTTGGTTATCTTGAGCAAGCAAGAGCGCAAGGCGATCGCCTTGTCTTAGCGATCAATAGTGATGAATCCGTTAGTCGCTTAAAAGGACCGGGTCGTCCTATTAATCCGGTTGAGCGTCGCATGGCAGTATTGTCTGGTTTGGAAGCGGTCGATTGGGTGCTGTACTTTACTGAAGATACCCCTGAACGTTTGCTGGAACAGGTGAAACCGGATGTCTTAGTCAAAGGTGGTGACTATGGCATTGAAGGTGTTGTTGGCGGTGAGTTTGTGCGTAGCTATGGTGGTGAAGTTAGAGTGCTTTCCTTCCTAGATAACTGCTCTACTACAGCCATTGTTGAGAAAATTCAGGGCGATAGCGACGAATAGTCGGCTATCGCACGTTTAAGCTAGCTTAGATTGCAAGTTTGCTGAGCGCGGAATTAGCCGCGTTCACATTACTCGCTAGATGCTTTGGATTGATTGTGCCGATAATGGCTGAAGTCACGCCAGGATGGGCATAGATAAAGTCAAAACTTGCTTGAATAGGATCTTGGGTTTGGTCTAGGCAGATATGGCCAGAAGCGAGTGCCTTTTTAAGCAATATGCCTTTATTGTTTTGGGCTGCGTAGTCCAACACGGCTTCTTCATCTCGATGGTTTAGATTGTAAGTCACCATCGCGCAATCAGATTTCTCTAAAGCTAATAATCCGCCTTCTACGGTCTTCGTCGACATACCAGTCGCGCGGATTTTGCCTGACTGTTTTAGTGCCTCTAAAACATCCAAAATACCGTACTTGCGGATGATCTCTACATCATTTCCATCAGAGTGTACCAGTAACATATCAATGTAATCCGTGTGTAAGCGTTTAAGGCTGCGCTCTACACTGTATTGCACGTGCTCCGGCGTGAAATTGAAGCCGGATTCACCAGTCGAATTGTCGAACTCTTCACCGACTTTTGAGCAGATAAGCCAGTCGTTACGTTGCCCTTGAAGTAAAGGGCCCAAGCGCTCTTCGCTATTACCATAAGCAGGGGCTGTATCGATCAGGTTGATGCCTAAATCTTTAGCTTGTGCGATTAAATCAAGAACTGCTTTATCATCAGGGATGGTAAAGCCTGTTGGGTATTTGACGCCTTTATCACGACCGATTTTTACAGTGCCTAGACCGATAGGTGAGATCTTTAAACCTGTTTGAGCTAGCTCGTGTTTAATCAAAACTCACTCTCCCATAAAGGCTGTGCAGTTTCTGGCTTAGGAAGTACTTTTAGGGGCGAAAGGTCGGTATCAGAAGGTACTTTATCGCATAATGGTAGTACCTGATCGGCTAAATCAGGCGATAGCGCTAATTTTGTTGGCCAAGCCACGATGCAATTGCCGACTTTCTGCGCGAAAGCAGAATCGGGCCTTGATAGAGATGATTGCTTTGGTTCAGCACGATTGACATGGAATGTGCTCCATTGCGCATCTGAAAGGTCGACCCAAGGGAGTAAATCTGAAATAGCTTTTTTAGCAAATTGAATCTGTTCAGATGGAGAGCGATCTAACCCGGTTTCGGCAACATCGCCGCCAAGGTACCAAACCTGTTTGCCATCACTGCAAGGGTGTGTGGTAATCGTTGCTACTGGTTTGCTGCCAGTACCGATGCAGTGGGCAAACGTAGGCAAATTATGGTCGTGCTTGACCATTACCATATGCAAAGGGCGTTTTTGCATCTCAGGCTGTTCGAGCGATAATTGACTAGCAATAGATTCGTAGCCTTCACCAGAGGTCACTACCAGCTGAGCTGTTTCAAGTGTTAGGTCATGCTTCTTAAAGGTGATGCTCTGAATCTGTTGATCATGAATCTGGATTTCAGCTTGGTTCAAATCCGCTTTGAATATGCGATCTTCAACAGGTGCTCTTAGTGCATCAATCACGGTTGGTACGTTTAATACCAGCTCATTCAAACGGTAGAGAGACCCTTTAAATTTGGAGTTTGAAAACACTTTAGGGCGATCTGATTTGGATACCTCTTCAACACGTCCGCGAAAGGCTTTGGTCGCAAAGAAGGTGGTCATGCGAGAGCCTAAAGAGCCTTTAGACCACATATAGTGAGCCTCAGATAAGACTTCTACAGAGGTGAGGTCTACTTCGCCGTTGCCATTTAGGCAATCACGCCAGCGTTGCGGCATCTCTTTGATTGTATTGGATGCTTGGGTCAGTACGCCGTTTAGCGCATACTTGGTACCGCCATGAATGATCCCTTGTGCACGGATGGTTTGTCCGCCTCCTAAGGTGTCTTTTTCTAGCAAAATGGCATTTAAACCATCTTTTACTGCTCTATTGAGAAGCCAAAGGCCAGCAACGCCGCCGCCCACGATTATGAGATCAAGTTTAAGTGTATTCATAGACGGCATTATAAGCATGAGGGCGCTTAGGAGCTAGCCGATGCGTGTTATACTAGGCGACTTTATTGTCGACTGGCGTGCTTACTTTTTATGAATCGCACTCTCTATACTTGCCTGTTTTATATCGCTCTACCGTTTATTTTGCTGAAGTTATGGTTGCGAGGTCGTAAGGCGCCTGCTTATCGCCAGCGTTGGCAAGAGCGACTTGGTTTTATGCAATCGCCAGCCTTTGACGATCGTCCTTTATGGATTCATGCTGTTTCTGTCGGTGAGGCACTGGCGATAATTCCTCTCGTTAAGCTGATACAAGCCCGCTATCCGCAGCTGCCCATTGTGATGACTACTATGACTCCGACGGGAGCTGAAAGAATCATCGATACTTTTGGTGATAGTGTTACTCACTATTACTGCCCTTATGATGCGCCTTGTGCGATTAATCGTTTTCTTTCCAAAGTGAAACCGCGCGGTTGTGTGGTCGTTGAAACGGAATTATGGCCAAATATGATTGCAGGTTGTGCCAAACATGATGTGCCAGTGTTGGTCGCCAATGCGCGTTTGTCGGCAAGATCTGCAAAAGGTTACGCTCGTTTCAGCAATATGGCTGATCAGATGCTAAAGCAGATCACTAAGATAGCTGCGCAAAATAGTGTTGATGGTCAGCGCTTCGTTGATTTAGGCCTTCCAAAGAGCGCTTTGGAGGTAACAGGTTCCATCAAATTTGATGTCTCAGCTCCAGAAGGGAGTGAGCGTTTGGCAGTCGCCCTGCGAGAAATGTGGGGTTTAGATCGACCAGTCTTTATTGCTGCCAGTACGCATGAAGGCGAAGAAAGTGCGATTTTAAATGTATATCACAAGCTATTGGAGAGCACTCCTGAGCTATTGCTGGTTATCGTTCCTCGCCACCCGGAACGATTTGACGGTGTTGCAGAGCTTATAAAACAACAGGGCTTTAAGTTAGCGCGTCGTAGCTTAGGTCAACAACCGAGCCCTAAAACTCAAGTGTATCTTGGCGATACTATGGGGGAGCTTATGAAACTGTTAGCGGCGGCTGATATTGCGTTTGTTGGCGGTAGCTTAATCGAGCGCGGTGGGCATAATCCATTGGAGCCTGCAGTTTTAAAGAAAGCCGTTGTTATGGGGCCGCACTTCTTTAACTTCCAAGTTATTTGTGACTCATTACGCGAAGCTGGCGGGTTGGTTGTAGTCGAAGATGAACCTGCATTGCTTCGACAGGCTGAGAAGTTGATACACGCGCCTGTTGAAAGAGAGAGAATTGGCGAGTTAGGTCAGGCATTTGTGAGGGAAAATCAAGGCGCATTGGATCGTTTATACGCCTTGACTGAGCGGGTCTGCATTAATAGAAATTAATGCGTACGAACCATTAGGCGTTGCTAGTGGTTCGTCTGTCCATCTCTTCGCACAACCAGTGGCCTACAAAAATGTGGGCTTCTTGAATGCGTGCTGTTTCATCAGATGGTACGCGGATTAGGTGGTCGGCAATATCGTTTAGCTTACCACCGTGAGAGCCTGTCCAAGCCCAAGTGGTGCAACCGATCTCTTTCGCCGCTTCAATTGCATCAATGACGTTAGCACTGTTGCCTGAAGTTGATATGCCGATGATCAGGTCTTCAGGCTTGGCTAATGCTTGTAGCTGACGAGTGAAAACAGAATCATAACTGTAGTCGTTGCTGTGAGCGGTAAGAATCGAAGTATCAACCGTAAGTGCTATCGCTGCTAGTGGGCGACGTTCCGCTTTGTAACGTACAACAAACTCAGCTGCTAGATGCTGGCTGTCGGCTGCGCTGCCGCCGTTACCCATAAAGATCAATTTGCCGCCTTGGTCGAAGCATTGCTCTATTTGATCGGCCAGAAGTTGGCTATCAGCAGCAATTTTGTCTAACTGGTTAAAGGTGTCAAAGTGGCGTTGTAGCGCATTTGAGAATGACATATTAAGCTCCAGATAGATCGAAAATCAGAGTTTCACCCGCTTGTTCAGCAAAGGCTTTACCGAAGAAATCTTCAAGCTTTTGGCCGTCGCTATCCAAAACCCAGCTGTTAAGGTTTTCATCATAGTCAAAGTGGAAACCACCGCTCTTGGTTGCTAACCATAGTTGTTTAACAGGAGCCTGACGGGTAAAAATAAGCTGAGTGCGGTTTTCACAGATGATCGTTAAGATTCCACCGCCGAACTGAACATCAATATCGGTTTCTGCATCATCTAGCACTTCTTCAATCTGTTCTAATGTTTCATCAACCAGATCGTTAAATTCGCTTTCAGTCATGTATACTCCGGCGTAGTTGCCTTGAAATCGTGTTTATAGAGGCGAAGTATATCAAGCAATAGCTAAAAGCCGAAGAATGGTTCTCATTAACTCCCAAAATTATCGATTAAAAGGCAGTTTTTTCTGTATATCTACTTGGATATGAAAAACGTTTTTATGAAATCTCTGTGAACTAGGTATAATCGACGCATTAGACCGTTTAATGGGATTCCCACTGTGAAAACGCAGACCAAACGAATTGGATTAGTTGTCCTGCTCAGTATGTTAGTACTGGGTGGATGTGGCCAGAAAGGCCCTTTGTATCTGCCTGATGCAGAAAATCAGAAAAAGTCACAGCAGAAGTAAGAGAATTTTCATGGATTCATTCGAATATAAAAATGGGCAGCTCTGCTGTGAAGAAATTGCTTTAACACGCGTTGCCGAAGAGTTTGGTACACCAACCTATGTGTATTCTCGTGATGCACTTGAGCGTGCTTACCTAGCATACGCAGATGCATTAGAAGGGCATGACTCATTAGTGTGTTATGCTGTAAAAGCTAACTCCAACATTGCAGTGCTAAATGTACTTGCGCGCCTCGGTGCAGGTTTCGATATCGTATCTGCCGGTGAGCTAGAACGTGTTCTACGTGCAGGTGGCGATGCTTCCAAAGTTGTTTTCTCAGGTGTTGGTAAACAGCCAGCAGAGATTGCGCGTGCTCTCGAAGTAGGTATTCGTTGCTTTAACATTGAGTCAGAAGCTGAGCTTGAGCGTGTAAACGAAGTCGCTGGTGCTGAAGGCAAAGTGGCTGCGATCTCATTCCGTGTGAACCCAGACGTAGATGCAGGTACCCATCCTTATATCTCTACAGGTTTGAAAGAGAATAAGTTTGGTATCGATATTGATGAAGCTGTACGCATTTATGGCCGCGCAGCTCAGATGGAAAATGTTGATGTTGTCGGTATGGATTGCCACATCGGCAGTCAGCTAACGGAAGTTACTCCATTCCTAGATGCACTCGATCGTGTATTGGTACTAGTAGATCAGTTAGCTGAGCAAGGCATCACAATTAAGCATTTGGATTTGGGCGGTGGTCTAGGTGTTTGTTACACCGATGAAGTGCCTCCAACGCCTCAAGAGTATATTTCTGAAGTTCTTAAGAAAGTTGAAGGTCGTGACCTTGAGCTGATTTTTGAGCCTGGTCGTTCTATCGCGGCCAATGCCGGTGTAATGTTGACTCGTGTTGAGTTTTTGAAGTGCACTGGCGAGAAAAATTTCGCAATCATTGATGGTGCAATGAATGACTTGATCCGTCCATCTTTATACAGCGCTTATCAGGAGATTGTTCCGGTAATGTTGCGCGAAGGTGGTGAAGAGAAACAATGGGACCTTGTAGGTCCTGTTTGTGAAACGGGTGACTTCTTAGGTAAAGATCGTGCGCTAACACTAGATGCGGGTGATTTACTTGCCGTTTGTTCTGCAGGTGCTTATGGTTTTGTTATGGCATCTAACTACAACAGCCGTGGTCGTCCTGCTGAAGTGATGGTAGATGACAATCAATTCCACCTGATTCGCAAGCGTGAAACTCTGGCTGATCTAGTTAAGGGTGAACAGCTGTTACCTAAGGATCGTTAGGGGTTATTGATGTTAGTCCGTTTTACCAAAATGCACGGTTTAGGTAATGACTTTATGGTGCTGGATCTAGTGACCCAGCGCGTAAAAGTTACGCCTAAACTGGTAAAAAAGCTTGGTGATCGTAACTTTGGTGTTGGATTCGATCAGCTATTAATCGTTGAGCCACCTTCAGATCCAGATGTGGATTTTCGTTACCGGATCTTCAATCAAGATGGCTCAGAGGTAGAGAACTGCGGTAATGGTGCCCGTTGCTTCGCCAAGTTTGTTCGCGATAAGCGCTTAACGGGTAAGTCCGAAGTTGTCGTGCAGACGGCTAATGGCCGTATGTGCCTGAAAATTCGCGAAGATAAGCGAGTTGAGGTCAATATGGGTCAGCCTATATTGCAGCCTTCAGAGATCCCTTTTGCGGCCGACCAGCAAGCAATTACTTACCCTGTTGAGGTTGACCATCAAGGCGAAGCTGAAACAGTTGAATTAAGTGCGGTATCTATGGGCAACCCGCATGGGGTTTTGGTTGTGGATAACACCGAAACAGCGCCAGTAGAAACATTGGGCCCAGTGCTAGAGCCTCATACCTGCTTCCCTGCAAAAGCGAATATCGGTTTTATGCAGGTATTGGCGCGCAATGAAGTTAATTTGCGTGTATTTGAGCGTGGTGTTGGTGAAACGATTGCTTGTGGTACCGGTGCGTGCGCTGCGGTTGTTGCAGGAAAATTGCGAGGTCTGCTCGATATGCCTGTGACAGTTCATCTTCCTGGTGGCGATCTTGAGATCGAGTGGCAGGGTGAAGGCCATCCCGTTATTATGACAGGGCCAGCAACAACGGTTTATGAAGGACAGATCTTCGTATGAGTGAAGAAACAGGACAGATTAGCGAAGCTCAGGTAGCGGAATACCTCCAGCAACACCCTGACTTTTTCACAGGTAATGCAAAATTACTGGAAAAATTACACGTACCTCATGAGACAGGTCGAGCTGTCTCTTTGGTTGAGCGTCAAACTACGGTTCTTCGTGAAAAAAACCAGAATCTAACAGCGCACCTTTCTGATTTGATCGACATTGCACGGCATAATGATCTGCAGTTCGAAAAGACCAAACGTATGGTGTTGGCATTACTGGAAGCTGAAACGCTTGATGATATTGCTGTAGCGATTGATGAAAGCTTATGTCAGGACTTTGCTAGCGATAGCACAGCGTTGATTTTGTTCACGAGCAAACCTCTAGATGTGAATAACCTTCGACTTACTCTGCGTGAAGATGCTGCGGTGATTGATAGTTTGGTAGGTACTAATCTACCGAGTTGTGGACGCCTGTCTGATGCGGAAAATGAATTCATTTTCGGTGATGAAGCAGTCAAAGTTCAATCCGCTGCAGTTGTACCGTTGGTGCAGGGAGAGACTTTAGGTTTGTTGGCAATTGGTAGCTTTGATGCAAACTACTTTACCAGTAGCCAAGGCACAGTATTGCTAAGCTATGTTGGTGAAGTATTAAGCCGCGTAGCTTCTCGTATTCTGCGTCAGCAGGATCATTAAAGAAAGATAGGGGAGAGAGTTGAAAGAAGCGCTGTTAGAGCAGTTTCTTCATTACCTAGCGACTGAACGCCAGCTCTCTCCTCACACCCTCGATAATTACAGTCGCGATCTCAACAAACTACTCGATTTTACTGAGCAACAGACCCTGACTGAATGGTCTTCGGTTGAGGTTAAACACATTCGTCAGTATGTAGCGATGCTACATCGTAAAGATCTGGCCGGTAGCAGTATTCAGCGCTCTCTGTCAGCTATCCGTAGTTTCTATAATTTCCTCTCTCGTGAATCGGTAGTAGAGCAAAACCCTGCTGCAGCCGTGCAAGCGCCTAAATCACCCCGTAAGCTGCCCTCTACACTCGATGTTGATCAGATGGGAACACTGCTCGATGTACCCGTGACCGATAACATTTCTGCTCGGGATGCCGCAATGATGGAGCTTATGTATTCATCTGGACTGCGTGTATCAGAGCTGGTGGCTATCGACCTGTATAGTTTGGATCTTTCCGAGGGAAGCTTGAGGGTCGTGGGTAAAGGCCGTAAAGAACGTGAATTACCCATAGGGCGGAAGGCACTTGAGGCTTTAGATCGATGGCTCGATGTGCGTCACGAATTGGCCAACTATGATGAGAATGCGCTCTTTGTTAGTAAGCGTGGTAGCCGTATTACGGTTCGCTCGGTGCAGCAGCGGATGGATTATTGGGGTAAATATCTAGGTGTGAATGGTAAAGTTCACCCGCATAGACTCCGTCATAGTTTTGCTAGCCATATTCTTGAATCCAGTAGTGACCTTCGTGCCGTACAAGAGCTCCTAGGGCATGAGGATATATCCACAACACAAATCTATACTCACCTAGATTTCCAACATTTAATGAAAGTGTACGAAGGTGCTCACCCTCGTGCACGGAAAAAGAGCCAGAAATGATACGCTGCATTACCTTTGATCTTGATGATACTCTCTGGGCTGTCGACCCTGTTATCCAGCATGCAAACCAAACTATGTTTACTTGGATATCTGAGCATGCATCGGCATTTTTACAGCATTACAAGTTACATGATCTTGCTGTTTTGCGTCAGATCGTTTTAGAAGATGCTCCAGAGATTGCCCATAGTGTAACGCTGATTCGGATGGCGCAGTTGAAGTATGGTCTTCGAAAAGCGGGCTACAGTGCGGATGAAGTAGAGGCCTTGGCGGCACAAGCTTTTGAGGTGTTTATACAAGCGCGTCAGGAAGTAATCTTCTTTGAGCACGCTCGTGAAGTTCTATTGGAGTTGAAGCAGCAAGGCTATCAGTTGGGTGCGTTGAGTAACGGTAATGCTGATATCCATAGAGTAGGCCTTGCGGATCTGATCGATTTCCAATTCAAAGCAGACGATGTTGGTCAAATGAAACCGCACCCCTTAATGTTCGAACAGATGTTAGCGCACACGGGCTTAAGACCGGAGCAGGTTATCCATGTGGGGGACAATCATGAACATGATGTGGAAGGTGCTGCCGCTGTCGGGTTGTGGACAATTTGGGTTAATCTGCAATCGGGTGATAAATCACCTAGTGCGTCTGCTCAGGTATCTTGTTTAAGCGAGTTGCCGGCGCGAGTTGCTGAAATTAATCAGCAAGCTCACAACCGTATAACTCTCTAAGGTAATTATTTAACTTTAAACTGGCCTACTATTTGTTGTAAGTAAGCCGCTTGTTTAGCGACTTCTTCACTCGCTTCAGCATTTTGACCAACTTGTTCGCTGGCTACCTCGACAATCGTTTGAATTTGCTCAGCATTGTTGTTGATATCACCTGCCATGGCAGTCTGTTGTTCAACAGCCGCAGCCACCTGAGATGTCATATCGACAATGTTGGTGGCGTCATTCATGATTTTATCCAGTGCGCTAATGCTGGTTCCTGCCTCTTCTGCACTTTGAGCACTTACCTCGACACTACGCATCATTAAGTTGGATACTTGACCTGTTTGCTGCTGTAGGTCATTAATCATGACATCGATCTCAGTCGCGGATTCTTGGCTTCGACCAGCCAAACCTCGAACTTCATCCGCAACGACTGAGAAGCCGCGGCCATGATCACCTGCGCGCGCAGCTTCAATGGAAGCGTTAAGTGCAAGTAGGTTAGTTTGTTCGGCAATCCCTTTAATAACATCTAGTACTGTGCCGATCTTAGTACCGTTTTCTTCTAACAGAGTGACAGCCTCGGTACTTTGGCTAGCACCTTCTGCTAGGTTGTTAATATTCTCGATTGCGTGACTGATGATACGTTGGCCTTCAGCAGCGCTTTGTTGTGAGTGGCTTGCAGTTTGCGCAGTCAATTCAGTGTTATGAGCAATCTCTCGCATAGCACTTTCCATCTCTTGTACAGCGGCAGAGACTTGGATTACTTGGGCTTTTTGAGTTTCTAAGCCTTGAGAGGTTTCAACAGCGATTGCGGACACTTCTTCGGCAGCGGCGCTTAGTTGCATTGAAGAGTTGTTAACACGATCGAGCAAGCTTTGGAATTCAGACATCATGCTATTAAAGCTATGTCCCATATCACTTAATTCGTCCTTTGAGACAACATTGTAACGGACGGTCAGGTCTTTATTTTCTTTGGCATTGCCCATTACTTTTTGAAGGTTGCGTAGGCGAGAAATGATATTGTGAGCTATCCATAGGGCTATTGCAGATACGATGCCTGCGATGATGATGGCTTTTATGCTTGAGAAAAGCTGGATCGAAGCTATTTCGTTTTCTAAACGCTCCGTAATTTCGATAACTTGTTCGTCAAGTAAAGTCTCTGATTTGTGAATTGATTTCCTCATTTCGCCTAGAAGGCCTTGCTTGCTGCTGAGTCCAAGCTGTTCGTAGTTGTCGATCAGGGTCAGGAATTTAGAACGATAGACAGATAGCAACTGTTTAGTTTCGGTTATATCGCTTTCGTTGAATAACTCAGTTTCTAGGTCGTTGTTTAATTTTTCAAAATTAGCTTCAAATTTTTTGCGGTATTTCAGGTCTTTACGGATAAGGAAATCTTTTTCATTGCGGCGTAATTGCAGAATATCGGCTAAGAGATGATAGTTATCTAGCTCTTTTACTTTGCTTTCAGCACCGTGTACTGCCTTGCGAAGCTCTCCGCGCAGGCCTTCATTGTGAGATAAACCGATCTCCTGCTTCAATTTCACTAACTGATGGAAATTATCGGCATAAGTATCAATGATTATATGTAGATCTTTAGTTTTCTCGTGCGGAATACCGGCGTGGTCTAAGTGCTCTTCAAGAGTGGTTATTTCGGCTTGAAATGCAGCAACGGTATCGTCAAAGCGTTTTAGGTATTTGATATCGTCTCGAGCTAAGAAGTCTTTTTCATGGCGTCGCAAGGTCAGCATGCTGCTTTCAAGGTTGCTGACTTCTGTTTCAGCATCTTTCAAGCTGGAAACGTTGTTGATTGCAAAATGGAGCATGCCGTACATCGATGCGATCGAAATGATAATGAACGCTATTAATGCCGTTAGTTTGAATTTTATTGTCATTTTTACTGCGCCTAGGAATAAAATTTGAGAGCTGACCTATCCCTGTCTGCAGAAAATTCAATATCGCTTATAAACTTAGTACAAATGATCTTGTTTGCGAACCGTAAAACTACTTAGTGCATAAAAAAACCGAGTAAATTGTTTAAAAAACAACGACCTTGCTCGGTTGGGCATAGTGTGTGGAGCTCTTTTGTTAGTAGCTTTTGTTGTTGTGCTTTTACTAGTGACTGCTCGATTATCGATAGGGGTAATCCCGTTCGTTCTGTAAACAGATTGCTAGGTACACCATGATACAGCCGTAATGCATTGAGCATAAATTCGAAAGGAAGCTCTTCTGGGCTTATTTCAGTGTCGCCTGTTAGCCTTGTTTCTGGGTTTATATAGGCTTTAGGTTGTTTCTGTTTCCAGCGGCGAATGATTTTGTTTTGTTCTGGAAGTGTGATCTTGCCGTGAGCACCTGCGCCTATGCCGAGATAGTCACCAAATTGCCAATAATTTAAATTATGTTTGGCTTGGCTTTCATTCGATTTAGCATAGGCAGAAATTTCATACTGGCTGTAACCTGCGGAGCGGATCAACGCTTGCCCTTGCTCTTGGATCTCCCACAGAGTGTCATCGATTGGGAGTAGTGGGGGACGAGAGTGAAATTCTGTGTTGGGCTCTATGGTTAGCTGATACCAAGATAGATGATCAGGCTGTAGGGCTATCGCTTGTTCTAAATCACTCAATGCGCCTTCTAGCGTTTGGTCAGGAAGGCCATGCATCAAGTCTAGATTTAATTTAGGGAAGAGTTCACGCGCTAATGTGGCTGCTTTAAGCGCATTGTCAGAGTTATGTATTCGCCCAAGCTTTGCGAGATGCTGATCGTTAAAGCTTTGCACGCCGATAGAGAGTCGATTAATCCCCGCATCTCGATAGCCAACAAACTTATCTTGCTCGAAAGTGCCAGGGTTAGCTTCTAGCGTGATCTCGGCATTTTTTTCTAGCGGGATAATATTGTTAATGCCTTGCAGTAATACTTTAAAGCTATCTGCAGAAAATAGGCTGGGTGTACCGCCTCCAATAAAGATTGTTTGGATGCTGCGCCCTTGTGCGAGATGTTTTTCTGACTCCAGATCATCCAATAGACATTGGATATACTCTGCTTCAGGCAGTTCATCACGCTGCGCATGAGAATTAAAATCGCAATAAGGGCATTTACGCACACACCAGGGGATGTGTACGTAAAGAGAGAGTGGCGGCAGCTGTAGGCTCATAAACGGTTACTTCAAGTAAGTTTCAATACTTTGTTTCAGCAGTTGAACTGCTTGGCCGCGGTGGCTGAGTTGATTCTTTTGTTCAGGAGCTAATTCAGCTGATGCTTTTTCCAGTTCAGGAATCCAGAACAGCGGATCGTACCCAAAACCGTTGTTTCCGCTAGCTTGTTCGAGAATTGTCCCTTCCCAACTACCCTGACAGATTAATGGGGTTGGGTCGTTAGCATGACGCATAAAGACTAAAACACAGCGGAAACGAGCGCTGCGTTGTTCGCTAGGAATGCCTTCAAGCTGTTCTAAAAGTAATTCATTGTTCTTGGTATCAGTTGCATCTTCGCCTGAAAAACGTGCCGAATAGATACCTGGAGCGCCTTGAAGAGCATCAACCTCTAGCCCAGAATCATCGGCTAGTGCAGGTAGCCCCGTAACTTCAGCGGCGTGGCGTGCTTTTAGAATGGCGTTTTCAACAAAGCTTAGGCCGGTTTCATCGGCATCACTTACGTTGAATTCAGATTGAGGTACAACTTTGACACCTAAGTCTGCCAGAACTTGATTAAACTCTTTCAACTTACCTTTGTTGCCACTGGCGAGCACAATTTTATTAATCATTCTTTCACCGCACTGAAAATAAAAAAAGACGCATGATAATGCGCCTTTTTGTGAGTTGTTAGGGCTTACTCTTCGTAAAAGCGTTGTTCAAATTTTACAGTGTAAGCGGGTTTGTTTGGGTCCGGTTGCACTTCTAAAGCTAAGCGCATAACTTGATCATCAGTAAAACCAAATTGACCTATGTAATAGATCGCATTGCCTTCATCGACTTTTTTGAAGTCGAGATTTTGCGATTGTTGTATCAAGCTTGTTGCTTGGCCTTTTACAAACGCTGATACCGGTTTTTTCTCGCCATTCTCAATTTTTAAAACTGATACATTGACCAAAGCACGTCGCTTACTACGTTGGATACCAATAGCCTGAGCTACATCGGGCTTAATAAAAGTACTGTAGAAAGCGTTATAGTGGATCTCGTAGTTGTCATATTTTACAAACTGTTCAGCCAGAACGGGTTGGCTAATGAGTGCGATTAATGACAAAAATAAAGCTGATGCCCATTTGCTTAAGCGATTCATTATCTGCCTCACTTATTTTGTAATCCGGTAGATGGCAATTTCACCCAGCATGTTAGGCCAGAGATGGATCCACCACCGGTGTTGGTGTTCGTTATCCACAACGGTACGTTCCATGATGTAGATATTGCGTTCAACACACAGCTGCTCAAAATCATTGAACGTACAGAAATGTGTATTGGGTGTGTTATACCAAGTATAGGGTAGGAACTTGGATACTGGCATCTTACCTCTGAACGCCAGATATCCTCGTGCCCGCCAATGCCCAAAATTTGGGAAAGTAACGATGCACTCTTTACCAATTCGAAGCATCTCATCAACGATTTGATCCGGACGCATCATGATTTGGATAGCCTGCGTCATGATGACTGTATCAAAGGTATTGTCTTTGATCGAAGCTAGACCTTCTTCAATATCTTTTTCGATTACGTTGACCCCTTTGCGGACACAATCAGTGATATTGTCTTGGCCGATTTCTAAGCCGTAGCCGGTCGTGTTCTTCTCAGTTTCTAGGTAGTGCAGTAATTCACCATCGCCACAACAAAGGTCAAGCACGCGCTTGCCAGGTTCTACCCAATCTTTGATAAGTTCTAAATCAGCGCGCATTAGCTTTTCTCCTCTGCTTTTAGTGCTGCAGTATCCTGTTCAACTCGCTCCATATAAGCAGAGAAGATGTCTAGGTAACGAGGAATAGGGATTAGGAACGCGTCGTGGCCTTGAGCCGCTTCGATCTCTGCATAGCTTACTTGTTTATCAGCTTCCACTAGCGCATCCACAATCTCGCGTGAGCGCTCTGGTGAAAAGCGCCAGTCTGTAGTGAATGAGATCACCATAAACTTCGCTTTTGCTTGTGCTAGCACTTCTGGAAGGCTTTTTCCGCTATCCACTGTTGGATCGAAGTAATCCAGTGCTTTAGTCATCAACAAGTATGTATTAGCGTCAAATGCTGTCGAGAAGCGCTCGCCCTGATAGCGAAGGTAAGACTCGATTTCAAACTGAGGTGTGAAATCGTAGCTAATCTGCCCAGAACGAAGCTCGCGACCAAACTTGCTGCGCATACCATCGTCCGATAGGTAGGTGATATGACCCAACATGCGTGCCAGCATTAGGCCAACTTTAGGCACTTCGTCTTTTTCGTAATAGTGGCCGTTATGGAACTGAGAATCCTTGCTGATCGCTTGGCGAGCTACTTCGTTAAAGGCGATGTTCTGTGCTGATAACTTAGGTGCCGCTGCGATAACCATACAGTGACGCAGGCGATCAGGATAATTGATCGACCACTGCAATGCCTGCATGCCTCCCAGGCTACCACCAATAACGGCAGCAAATTGCTCAATACGGAAGCGATCAGCCAAACGTGCTTGGCTTTCGACCCAGTCATTGACCGTTACAATTGGGAAATCAGGGCCATAAGGTTTGCCCGTTTCAGGATTGATCTGGTTTGGTCCACTAGAGCCATGGCACCCCCCTAGGTTATTTAGTGCGATCACAAAAAATTTATTGGTATCAATCGCTTTACCTGGGCCTATAGCGCTATCCCACCAGCCTGGTTTTTTATCTTCCATACTGTGATAACCCGCAACGTGGTGGTTACCAGATAGGGCATGACAGATCAAAATCGCATTTGAACGGTCTTTATTTAGCTCACCGTAGGTCTCGATGATAAGGTGGTATTTATCTAAAGTTCGGCCGCATTGAAGCTGTAATGGCTCATTAAATTCAATAATTTCAGGTGTAACAATTCCAACGGAATCTTCAGGAATAACAGCAGGCATTTCTAATCTCGACTCTAAAACAGCAATTTTCAAATTACACAACGAAACGGAGCGCTAGATGCGCTAGAGGAGTCGAGCTTCACATCTCATAGAAGATGAGTACGCGACCAAGAGAAATGAAAGTTGAATCTGTCACCTTAGGTCTCTCAGTAAAATGATCTTACAAGTTAATCAAGTTAACCTATTTTAACGAGTTTTTACGTCACAAGCTCGTATTTGTCCAAGCGATTAATGTAAAAACTCGCTATCAAACAATTAAATAGAGCAGAGCGAACGAAAATGTTCTGCTTTATCAGTTAGTAAACAAATCGGCCTAACTGGGATTGTATGATTGTGATCGCAAGGAAAATAAATATAGGTGACAAATCTAAACCACCTATAGGTGGGATCACCTTCTGCACAAGTTTAAATAGAGGCTGTGTGACTTGTTGAATCAATTGCGGGCCAGGATGATAACTGCCAGGTGCCACCCAGCTGATAATAACTGAGCCTAATACTGCCCAGAAATAGATCTCTAGAATACCATTAACAACACCCACAAGCGCCAGTACCAGAAGGTGAACAATGTTGGGCATGTCCATTCCCGATACCATCACGATCAAAAATAGTGTCGCGAGTTTAACTACTGTTGCATAGAGTAATGCCGACGCATCAAATTTGCCAATGCGAGGTACAGCGCGGCTAATTGCGACTACAGGTACATTTGTCAATTTGGCAATCGCTTGAGATATCGGATTGTAATAGTCGGCATGGGACAACTGTAAAAGGAAACGCAAGATAATAATGAACGCATACATTTCACCTAGCATGCGGATTATCAAAACGATTGGATCCTGTGCCATATCAATTCCTATGTCGTTGATCTGTTAGTAAAACAAGTATAGTTAGGTTCAACTTTCACGCAGTATAGAGTGTAGCTGTGCGATGTTGAACCTTGCTGTTAATCTTTACCTAGTTCTTCGGCAAGTTCTACGGAACGATCATTACATGCTTTCATCGCATCATCAAAAAGCTCAGGAAGTTTGCCATCGATAAAACGCTTGATCGCTTGCTCAGTTGTACCATTAGGAGAGGTCACTCGTCGGCGAAGTTCCGCTGGGTCAAACTCACTCTCTTTCGCCATTTTAGCCGCTCCAAGAGCAGTCTGTAGCGTTAGTTGAGTGGCTGTCTCTTTTGAAAGGCCTAGTTTTTCTCCAGCAGCAATCATGGATTCCATCACAAGGAAGTAATATGCCGGACCTGAGCCTGATACAGCGGTTACGGCATCAAGTTGTGATTCTTCATCTACCCATAATGTAATGCCCGTAGCCTTTAGCACTGTTTCCGATTGTTGGCGTTGTTCTGCGGAAACTTTAGCGTTGGCGTAAAGCCCGCTAGCACCAGTCTTTACCAGTGCAGGTGTGTTTGGCATACAACGAACAATCGCACTGTTTCCGCCTAACCATTTGTCGATGCTAGTAGTCATAATGCCAGCTGCAACTGAAACAATCAGTGGTTGTGAGCTTTGTACGCTATCCGCAATGGATACCGTTACGGTTTTTAAAATCTGTGGTTTAACTGCTAGGACCACAACATCAGCCGCTTGAACTGCTTCGTTGTTATCTGTCGTTGTTTTCAGACCTTGTGCCTTTAAATCGACAAGACGTTCAGCTTCAGGCTCGCTGGCCCAGATTTTTTCTGCTGGGTAGCCATTGCTGATTAGACCGCCAATGATAGCGCGGGCCATGTTGCCAGCACCGATAAACGCGAGAATAGGTTGGTTATTCACAATAGATCCTTACAAAAATTAGGCGGACTTAGGTGCCCGAGGGCCAAAAATGGCAGTGCCAATTCGGACAATAGTGGAGCCTTCTGCAATAGCAGCATCCATATCTCCAGACATGCCCATTGATAGTGTATCTAGTTGAGGGTGCTTTGCTTGTAATTCAAGCTGTAGCGCTTTCATTTTTGCAAATGCAGCTTGTTGTTCCTTTGGATCTTCAGTCGCTTTAGGGATTGCCATAAGACCACGAACACAGATGTTAGGCAGTTTGCTAATCTCCTCAACCAGAGTATGCAGTTCTTCAGGTCGACAGCCCGATTTGCTCTCTTCGTTACTGATATTGAGCTGAATGCAAACATTCAGTGGTTCCAGCTCTGCAGGGCGCTGCTCGGAAAGTCTCTTAGCGATTTTTAAGCGGTCTAAAGTATGCAGCCAATCAAAGTTTTCAGCGACAGAGCGGGTCTTATTGGATTGCAGTGTACCAATAAAATGCCAGCACAGCCTGAGCTCTTTTAACTCGTTAATTTTGTCTAAACTTTCCTGTAGGTAGTTTTCGCCAAAATGCACCTGACCTTCGTTTGCCGCAATACGAATATCGTCTGCAGGACGTGTTTTGCTAACCGCTAACAGGGTGATGTCTGTAGTGTTTCGTCCATTGATAGAGGCAGAAGAAGCTATCTCAGAACGAACCTTCTTCAGATTCTCTGCTATGATTGACATATATTTGTGACCTTAGCAATTGGATTGCAACGGGGATTCTGCTAGAACTACCTTATAACTATATAACGCAGTGCCGGGTTACAGGAACGTTATGGATATTACCGAACTTTTATCATTTACCGTACAACAAGGCGCATCTGACTTGCATATCTCTGCAGGGATGCCCCCTATTATTCGTGTTGACGGTGATGTGCGTCGCATTAAACTGCCTTCATTGGATCATAAGCAGGTCCACACACTCGTATACGACATTATGAACGATAAACAACGTAAAGAGTACGAAGATGTGCTCGAAACGGATTTTTCGTTCGAAGTGCCTGGTTTAGCGCGTTTTCGTGTCAATGCATTTAACCAGAACCGTGGTGCAGGTGCTGTTTTTCGTACGATTCCGAGCAAGGTGTTGACCTTAGATGATCTTGATATGGGTAAGGTTTTTCAGGACTTGTCTGAAAAACCGCGTGGTTTAGTGCTTGTGACCGGGCCAACGGGTTCCGGTAAAAGTACCACCTTGGCGGCAATGATCGATTACATCAATGATACTCGTGCAGATCATATTTTGACGATCGAAGATCCAATCGAATTCGTGCACGAAAGTAAAAAATGCTTAGTAAACCAACGAGAAGTGCATCGAGATACCCATAGCTTCGCTAACGCACTTCGTTCGGCGCTTCGTGAAGACCCAGATATTATCCTTGTAGGTGAGATGCGAGACTTGGAAACTATCCGTCTTGCACTTACGGCTGCTGAAACAGGTCACTTAGTGTTTGGTACCTTGCATACCACCTCAGCAGCCAAAACAATCGACCGTGTGATTGACGTATTCCCAGCGGCTGAGAAAGATATGGTGCGATCCATGCTTTCAGAATCACTGATGGGCGTTATATCGCAAACACTTTTGAAAAAGCCGAAAGGCGGACGTGTTGCAGCTCACGAAATTATGATCGGTACACCAGCTATTCGTAACCTTATTCGTGAGGATAAAGTGGCGCAGATGTATTCTGCGATCCAGACGGGTGCTGCATTTGGTATGAAAACCTTGGATCAATCTCTACAAGAGTTGATGCAGAAAGGACTAATCTCGCGCGAGACAGCGCGTGAACGAGCAGCAAACCCACAACAATTCTAATTGGGCTTAGGAGACAAACGGCGTGGACTTTACGCAGCTACTAAAGGTTATGGTAGATAGGGATGCATCTGACCTTTTTGTTACGGCCGGTGCAAGGCCAACGATTAAAGTTGACGGTACTTTGAAGCCGTTAACAAAAGACACCCTCAAGCCCTCTCAGGCGCGGGCACTTGTTTACAGTACCATGAATGATAAGCAGCTTGCTGAGTTTGAAGGCAGTCATGAGTGTAACTTTGCGATTAGTGCGCCGGGTCTAGGTCGTTTCCGTGTTTCTGCATTCTTTCAGCGTAACTCAGCAGGGATGGTATTAAGGAAGATTAATAACTATATCCCGAGTTTAGAAGAGCTCAATTTGCCACCTATTCTCCGTGATTTGTCGATGACTAAACGAGGGTTGATCCTGTTTGTAGGTGGTACCTCTACAGGTAAATCGACTTCCTTGGCATCGATGATTGATTACCGTAATACTAATCACCGTGGTCATATCATTACCATCGAAGACCCGATTGAATATATCCATGAGCACAAGCAAAGTATTATCACTCAGCGTGAAGTGGGTATCGATACAGACTCGTTTGATGTGGCATTAAAGAATACGCTGCGCCAGGCGCCCGATGTGATTTTGATGGGTGAGATCCGTACTCGAGAAACGATGCAGCACGGTATCGTATTTGCCGAAACGGGCCACTTAACTTTGGCAACATTGCACGCTAACAATGCTAACCAAGCATTGGATCGTGTTATCAGTTTCTTCCCGCCGGAACACCATGATCAGTTGTGGATGGATCTGTCGCTGAACTTGAAAGCGATCATAGCCCAGCAACTTTTGCCGACGAAAGATGGTAAAGGTCGTCGTGCAGCGATAGAGGTATTGATTAATACGCCATTGATTCAGGACCTTATCCGCAAGGGCGAAGTTCATGAGATCAAAGATGTCGTTAAGAAATCGACTAACTTAGGGATGCAGACGTTCGATCAGTCCCTGTTTACTCTCTATAAAGATGGTGTGATTACTTACGATGTAGCGTTGGCTCATGCGGATTCTCCAAACGATCTCCGTCTCATGATTAAGTTGAGTGCTGATACCAACCCAGAGCTAGCAGTTGAAGATGATAATCAATCCTTCCATTTGCAAGATGAAGAGGATTATCTACATAACGAAGGCGATGCTAACGTGAAGGGGATGTAATCCAAGGATTGCTACGCTTTAAAGAAATATTCTGGAAAGAAAAAAGCCGCGACATTATATCGCGGCTTTTTTACGTTTAGGCGTTGTAGACCACTTGTCCTTGGAAAAGTGTATGGGACACTTGGCCTTTTAGAGGGTAGTTCATGAATGGTGTGTTCTTCCCTCGAGAATGGCATGTCTCAGGTGTGAGCTGCCATTCGGCTTCTGGATTGAATATGCAGATGTTTGCTGTGCTTCCAACACTTAGATTGCCCGTAGGTAAGCCTAAGATCTCAGCAGGAGCTGAGGTTAGTTTTTCAATCAGTTGAGGCAGATCTAACATGTTCTGTTCAACTAGTAACAGGCCTAAAGGCAGCAATGTTTCCAAGCCGATCATGCCCGGCTCGGTATCTGCAAATGGAGCCTCTTTTGCTGCACGTTCGTGAGGCTGGTGGTCAGAACAGATTGCCTGGATGCTTCCACCTAACAATCCTTGTATTAAACCTGCGCGGTCTAGTTGACTGCGCAAAGGCGGGATCAGGTGGAAGTCATTGTTGAAACCGTTCACGTTCTCATCGGTCAGTAGTAGGTTCTGGATCGATACATCTGCAGTAACGGGAAGGCCTCTATCGCGCGCTTCAGTAATCATGCGTACTGAGCGTTCACAGGATAGCTGACCGAAGTGCGCGCGCACGCCTGTCTGCTCTACTAATAGTAGGTTTCGAGATACATCTATGGTTTCAGCTGACTCTGGAATGCCGTTCAGACCTAAGCGGGTACACGTGCTGCCTTCATGCATGCAGCCGCCTTTCGCTAAGGCATTATCTTCAGCTTGGAAAATTACGAGTAGATCGTGAGTTGCGGCATATTCTAGGCAGCGAGTTAGGGTTAGGGAATCAGCTACCGGATTGCGTGTATTAGTAAATGCAATACAACCCGCTGCTGAAAGCGCAGCCATAGGTGCAAGTTGCTCGCCCTGTAGGCCTTTAGTTAATGCGCCCATAGGTAAAATTTGCATTTTACCTTCTTCTTCACAACGATCCTGAATCAGTTGTGCAACTGCACGCGTATCAATTACAGGGTTGGTGGAAGGTGGTGTCACTATTGTGGTTACACCGCCTGCTACCGCTGCAGCTGCCTCTGTTTTTATCGAGCCTTTCTGCGCAGGGCCCGGCTCACGAGCATGGGCGCATAGGTCTATTAAGCCGGGGCAAACAATCTGATTTTCAGCATTAATTGTTTGCTCTACCTCGAAGCCTTCAGGGGCAGAATCGTAAGCTGCAATTTCGCCGTTAACTATGTATAGGTCAGCAACTTTGTCAGTTTGGTTTGCCGGGTCAATGATACGACCGCCTTGAATAAGAATGTTCATGGTCGTTACTCTCCTGCTTCCAACATGCTTGGGCGGCTTTTAGCTTGGCCACTCATGGCCATAGACATTACAGCCATACGCACTGCAATGCCGTTTGTTACCTGATCTAAAATAAGGGAACGATCACCATCAGCAACGGATGATGCTATTTCAACGCCGCGGTTAATCGGACCTGGGTGCATAACGACTGCATCAGGTTTTGCTAGCTGCAGTTTGTCCATAGTAAGACCATAGAGCTTGTAGAACTCGCTTTCGCTTGGAAGAAGAGCGCTGTTCATACGTTCTTTCTGAAGGCGCAGCATCATTACAACGTCAACGTCTTTGATGCCTTCTTGCATATTGGTGAATACCTTCACCCCTAAGGCTTCTATATTGCGGGGTAAAAGTGTATTTGGCGCGATTACGCGAATTTCATTTACGCCTAGGATGCGTAGTGCATGAATCTGAGAACGAGCCACTCGGGAATGTAAAATGTCTCCAACAATCGCCACGGTTAATGGTGCAAAATTACCTTTAGCCTGGCGAATGGTTAGCATGTCCAGCATTGCTTGTGTTGGGTGGGCGTGACGACCATCCCCTGCATTGATAACAGCGACATCGGGTGTTACATGTTCAGCGATAAAATGTGCTGCACCACTACTCGAATGGCGGACCACGAACATGTCAGAGTGCATAGCATGCAGTGTCATTAGAGTGTCTTTAAGTGTCTCACCTTTAGAAGTCGAGGATGTGCTGATATTTAGGTTAAGAACATCAGCAGAAAGACGTTTGGCTGCTAGCTCAAATGTTGAAAGAGTACGGGTACTAGCTTCAAAAAATAGGTTTACGACGGTTTTACCTCTTAACAGAGGAACCTTCTTCACCTGTTTAGCGCTCATGTCTACAAAAGAGTCTGCTGTATCTAAAATTTCAGTTAGCAACTCGCGAGATAGCCCTTCTGTGGTAATAAAGTGCTTTAGTTCGCCTTCATCTGTGAGTTGAATCTGATTCGGATCATTTTGTTCAAACATGATAAATACTCAGTCGTCAGAACGATTACGGATTTCCAAAGCCAGTGGCTCAGGGCCTGTAAGTTTTACAGTTTCGTCGGCACTTATTGCTAGTGTGCCGCCAATTATATCTGCCTGTATAGGTAATTCACGCTGTTGCAGGTCAAGCAGTGTTGCAAGAGTTATGGATGCTGGGCGGCCATAGTCAAACAGTTCATTCATGGCAGCACGAATCGTGCGACCACTCATGATGACGTCATCTACAAGAATAACGTGACGCCCTTCTGTTGTGCAGGGTAGCTTGGAAGGTTGAACTTTAGGGTTTAAACCACTTGTGCCAAAGTCATCTCGATGAAAAGAGATATCGAGAACCCCTAAAGGACTGTCTAGATCTAATGCTTGGTGTAGGTGCTCTGCTAACCATACCCCGCCCGTATGAATGCCGACCATCAGTGGATCAGGTTTATCATCTTTAGACAGTAATGCCTGTAACTCCAGCTGCATTTTTTCCAGCAGGGCTTCAGCATTAAGTACGTTTGTTGTCATAAACTTCCTCCAATCGGGTATGGCTAGGAATTCTGATGTCGCAATTAAACCAGCTTTCTAAGATCAGCTGCGCTGCAAGGCCATCGACAGACTCTTTCTTAAAATTATCACTGCCCCCGGCAGCAAAATGAATCTCTTTGGCTTCGGCCGTGGATAAACGTTCGTCCATCAAGAAACAGGGCGTTTTATACCGTTCATGTAATCGGTTGGCAAACTTCCTTGCTCTATGGGCCATATCACTGATAGTGCCGTCAAAGTTAAGCGGTATGCCGACAACCAAAGCGTCAGGTTTCCATTCATTTATTAGTTTGGATATTTCATCCCAATTTGGTTGACCATCTCGGGCAGAAAAAGGAGGAAGTGGTGCGGCAGTACCTGTAATGCTTTGACCGGTTGCCACCCCTATGCGGGAGGTTCCAAAATCGAATGCTACAACTTGATTGATCTGATTACTCATGCCTGTGTCAGAGCCTTATATCCCAAATGGACATGATGCCTGACATATAATGTATCAGGCGTGTCCGGGCAGGGCGGTTAGTAGATCAAGGTTAATGCCCAATATTGATGCGGCTGCCTGTAAGCGATCACCAGCCGGAGTGCTGAAGAGTATATCTGAATTTGCTGGGCAGCTTAACCAAACATTGTCGCTCATCTCTTGCTCAAGCTGACCAGGACTCCAGCCTGCGCAACCGAGTGCAACTAAATAATTGTGTTTAAAACGTCCCTCTGCTGCAGCTTCTATAGCGTCAATTGAGGTGGTGAGATAAATGTCATCCGCTACGCAGTGGCTATTACTCCATTCAAAAGGGTCGGCTGCTTTGTGAAGGACATAGCCTCTGTCGCTTCTGACAGGACCTCCGCTGAAAATAGCTTGCTGTTGATTCGCGATAGAAGAGCAGGGAAGGTTGAGGTGGTCACACAATTCAACCAGGGTGATGCCTACAGGGCGGTTAATCACAATACCCATAGCACCATAATCACTATGGTCACAAATATAGGTAACGGTTTGAGTAAAACTCTGGTCGTTCAGATGAGGCATGGATATAAGAAAATGGTTTCGTAACGAACAGCTCGATGAGGTCATAATTACAGGCCCATTTTTATCTACGTTATTTAAGGATTAGTCCAAATAGGCACGTTTCTCAAATTTCCAAGTACGAATAATCTCTAGGATATCTGTACTTTTTCTCATCTCTACAGGGAAGGGCTGGAAGGGGGCTGCCAGTCTAACAATCTGTATAGCGGCATCATCAAGGATCGGTTTACCAGATGATTCAAGGATCTCAATAGTTTTTACTGAGCCGTCAGGCTTGATAGCGACAAGTAGACGTAAGCGGCCATACATTTTGTTTCTTCGAGCTTCTTCAGGGTAATTAAGATTACCTATATTCTCAATTTTTTTGCGCCAGTTATGCAGGTAGAGAGCGTCTTCACGTTTTTTAGTGGATGCTGAAGTAAGGCGTTTAATTCGAGGCTGTTTGGCTCTCATTTCTCGATGAGCATCAATCTCTGCTTGTAAGCTAGCCATCTCTAAACTTCTCGCAAGAAGGGAGGTGCCGGGAGAGCCTCCGGACGGCACTTTCTGTTGTTGCTTAGCGGTCTTTGTAACAGTTTGCTTCGAACTTTGTGTGGCCGTGATGACTTTTTGTTTCGCTTTTTGTTTGGAGTTATTGTCTGCTTTTGTATTTGCTTGGACGGCTACGGTGCTTGGTTCTGGTTTAGGGGGATTTGGTTCAACCGCTTGTGCAACGGCTGTGGCTTGTTTCGGCTTGTTATCTCTAAATTCAGCTTTTTGAGGTGTAGATGGCAGTAGTTTTTCTTTACTTATGCCGCTGCCTTCTTGATTCGCTTGTGCAATAAAGTCGGCTTGCTTAGGAGTTGTTTCTTGTTGGTATTGAGCTAAGGTGATCTCAATTGTTTTTTGTGGTGGACGCTCGTTATTGAATGTAAACGTGATCCCCAAAATCGCAACCGCATGTAGTGCGGTCGCGAAAAATAACGTAAAACCGAAACGTTCAACCGCGGTCACTGTTTGTGTTACAGCGGTGCTCACTTCGTTAGGTCCTTTGCTCGTAGCATCTCTTTATTGCTTTGCCAGTTTTTGTTCTATTGCATTCATTAGCTGCATTCCGATATCCAGATCGTATTGATTATTCAATTCGCGAATGCAGGTTGGACTAGTCACATTAATTTCTGTTAGGTAGTCGCCAATGACATCTAAGCCGACAAATAATAACCCTTTTTCTTTTAAGGTAGGAGCAATCTGTTCACAGATCCAATAATCTCGTTCAGTCAGTTCGCGTCCTTCTCCTCGGCCGCCTGCGGCCAAATTGCCTCGAGTTTCCCCTTTCGCCGGGATTCGAGCTAGGCCATAAGGCACTGGTTCACCATCCACTAATAAGATGCGTTTATCGCCATCTACGATTTCAGGAATAAATTTTTGAGCCATGATGGTTTGTTGGCCGTGATTTGTAAGTGTCTCAATAATCACGCCTAGATTCAGGCCATCTTCTTTGATACGGAATATTTGTGAACCGCCCATACCATCGAGTGGTTTGAAGATGACGTCACCATGTTCTTTGTGGAATTCGCGCAGCATAGATTCATGCTTGCTAACCAATACCGGGGGGCAGCATTGTGGAAAATGAGTCGCGAACAGCTTCTCATTAAAATCGCGAAGGCTTTGGGGCTTGTTAACAATTAAAGAGCCTTCTTTTTCAGCTTGCTCTAATAGATAGGTTGTGTAGATAAATTCGTTATCGAATGGTGGATCTTTACGCATCAAAATCACGTTAAGATCGGACAGGTCATGGGTCTCGTATTCGCCGCGTTCAAACCATTTTTGCTCGTTCATCATTATTTTAATAGGAGCCATCTTAGCTTGAGCTTTACCGTCTAGTGAGAATAGATGCTGCTGTTCCATATACCAAAGCTCCCAGCCTTTCTGCTGGGCCGCCCATAGCATGGCGAGTGAACTGTCTTTTTTGAATGTGATGTTATCGATAGGGTCCATCACAATGCCGAGCTTAATTGTCATTTTTTGATCCTTAATCTTTACCATTTAAGCGCACAGGGCATAATTTGCGCTTAAGCTAGGTCGCCCCATAGATA
This sequence comes from Neptuniibacter sp. QD34_54, assembly GCF_047778055.1. Taxonomy (GTDB): domain Bacteria; phylum Pseudomonadota; class Gammaproteobacteria; order Pseudomonadales; family Balneatricaceae; genus Neptuniibacter. Next base: position 323,780 of record NZ_CP180546.1, read on the forward strand.
ATTGAGTAATGTTAATGCGGCTACGGGAGCTGTTTCTGTGCGCATAACGCGTGGTCCAAGTGTCAGGGGTTTGAACCCATATCGAGTAGCAAGTTCAACTTCTTCGCCGGTAAGGCCGCCTTCTGGGCCAATCAGTAATGCAACAGAGCCTGGAGCAGACATCTTTTGCAAGGGCTGTTCACTGTGATGATGTAGCACAAGTTTAAGCTCAGCATCTTGGGTGGCGAGCCATTTTTCCAAATCGGTTGGATATGCTATTTCAGGGGGTATAGTCCGACCTGATTGTTCACAAGCACTAATAGCAATTTGATGCCAATGCTTTACACGTTTTTCTTGGCGATCTTTGGGTAGCTTTACTTCACAGCGTTCAGAAAAAAGAGGGGTGATCGATTTTACGCCCATTTCGGTACTTTTCTGTACGGCATAATCCATTCGCTCTCCGCGCGAAAGGGTTTGGCCTATGCTTATTGGCAAAGGGCTTTCGGTAGAAGAGGGTGTACTTTCAATAATTCGCGCGGTAACGCTACGCTTTTCAATGCTGATGAGTTTGGCTTGATGTTCAGAGCCGTCGCCGTTGAAAAGAATGATCTGATCATCAGGTCGCATTCGAAGGGAGCGACTGACATGTTGGACAACAGAATCGCTTAAAGATATATCCGCACCGGTTTGTAGGGGCTGAGATTCGAAAAAACGGGGTATTCTCATAATAAAATTTAGTCGCCTTCAATGATTAGGTCTTCATCGATCAGTGCCTCATAGTCTGCCACGGCGAGAGGGCGGCTCAATAAATAGCCTTGGACTACATCGCATTGCTCTTCACGGAGAATAGATAGTTGACGTTCAGTTTCTACACCTTCTGCTACAACGTGAAGCTGTAAGCCTTGGGCCATGAGAATGATTGCCTGCACTATTTTTAGATCCTGAGGATTAGTATCGATGTCATCGATAAAAGATTTATCAATTTTAATATGATCGACTGGAAGGTTTTTGATACGGCTAAGCGAAGAGTAGCCCGTACCGAAATCATCTATAGAAATGCTGACACCGAGATCACGTACGCGTTTTAATTTCTCCTGAATACGGCCTAGATCTTCGATCAATACACCCTCGGTAAGTTCAAGCTCTATATGTTCAAGCGATACATTGTATCGAGAAAAAATGCTTTGTAGCTTTTGCTCGAAATCGTTTCGTAGAAAACTGATGCCAGATAGGTTGATAGCAACGCGAGGAAAGGCAATGTCTTTGTCTAACCAAATACGGCATTGCTTGGCTACGGCATTTAGCACCCAGTGATCAAGGCGTGAAATCAAGCCGCTTTGCTCCGCCAGAGGAACAAAAACTGCTGGTGAAATAGGGCCTAGTTTGGGATGTGTCCAGCGTAATAAGGTTTCAGCTGACAGCGGCGCATTACTTTCTAGATCGAACAACGGCTGGAATACCAAATAAAATTGGTCTTGGTCCATTGCGGTTGATAGATCTTGCCACAGAGCGATTTTTTGTTCCGTTGTTTGTCCTTTAATCTGGCTGAAGTAGAGCCAGCCTTGCTCTCGTTTGCGGGCAGTTTTAGCGGCGATTTCTGAACGGCCTATCAATTCAAACTGTTGATCTCCATCTTCTGGGTAAGAGGCTATGCCTATACGCGCCCCAATTTGAATTTGTAGATTATCCAATTGGATAGGTTGTTCAATGGTATTGAGAATAGAATCGGCTATATCTGCAAGGTTGATGTGTGCTGGTTTGTTTATGAGCATTAGTCCAAAGCAGCCTTCGCCGATTCGCGCTAATCGATGGTTGATAGAGAGTATTTGCCTTAAGCGATTAGCTGTCTCAATCAGGATTTGGTCACGCTGCTCGTCGCCTAATTCTATGGTTAAGTTTCTTAGGAGATCCAAGCGGATAAACAGAAATGAAACCTGTTCTTGGCTTTCGAAATTGCGAATTATCTCTCGTTCAAGCGCTTCGCCAATCGCTCGTCGATTATATAGGCGAGTGACAGGGTCAAAATTCTCGAGGAACTGAACATGTTCCTGCATATAACGTAAACGCTTATTTTCAATCAAATGATCACGAAACTCTTCTAGAGATTGCGCCATTTGGCCTATTTCATCTTTATGATGAGTAAAGCGTATCTCTTGATCTATATCTCCTGCAGATAGGCGTTTCATCTGACCAGACAGAATAATGATGGGTTGAACAATATTGCGTGATATCAGTACCGCAGTCGCAAATGCAGCAAGTAAAACGGCTAAGGTTATCGTGATGTAACTTAGCGCGCGATTAATGTAGACGGGAATTAGATCATCGAGGTACACCCCAGTACCAATAATAAGATCACTGTCAGGTATTAGCTGCGCGTAAGTAAGCTTTTCGAGGGAGGGGCCTCCGTCAGGTTTCGGTAGGTAGAGTTTCCAGAATTGAGATTTTTCGGGATTCTCCAAAATTTTCTTAAAGCTGGCTGCAATGGCTTCGCCATTTTTTATGTTGGGTACTTCATTGATTAATAGTCCTTCAAGCTCAGGGCGCTTGGGATGAAGATAAACTCGCACTTCGTCGGTCATTAAAAAGATATAGCTGCTATCTGAATAGTTTGTGCCATAGATGAGCGAGCGAAGTCGTTTTAAATATTCATTTTCAGAAATCTGTTGGGATTCTTTTAACGCGCGCAGATGAAGAACCTGACTGGCAGATGCTTGAACAACACTGCGAATTTGATCTTTCTTTCCGGCCAAGGTGTCTTGGTATGAAAAGTAAAAGGCAAGACTGGAAGTCATCAATATACCCAATGCGAGTATGATGACGAGTCCGATCAGTTTTTGCCGGATGCTATAATTACTAAGTTGCATTAGTTCCAAGAAAGATCGCGAAGTAAGTTTCTCATTATTGTCATATAACTTACTGTAGGCAATAAAAAAGCGCCATAAGGCGCTTTTTTTGGATAAAAATCACTAAATTAAGATAGGCCTGCAGCTTCGCGTAATGCGTCTGCTTTATCAGTGCGCTCCCATGTGAATGCAGTAAAGGTTTCACCTTTGTACTCCATTTCGAACGGGTTACGTCCAAAGTGGCCGTATGCAGCAGTTGGTTGATACATTGGGTGAAGTAGATCAAGCATCGTGGTGATCGCGTAAGGGCGTAGGTCAAAGTGCTCACGCACCAACTGGATGATCTTATCGTCGGAGATCTTGCCAGTACCGAATGTATTAATAGATACAGACGTTGGTTCTGCTACACCAATTGCGTAAGAAACCTGAATTTCACAACGGTCAGCTAGGCCAGCAGCAACAATGTTCTTCGCGACATAACGGCCAGCGTAAGCAGCAGAGCGGTCTACCTTTGATGGGTCTTTTCCAGAGAATGCGCCGCCACCATGACGAGCCATGCCGCCATAAGTATCGACAATGATTTTACGGCCTGTTAGGCCGCAGTCACCTACAGGGCCGCCAATTACGAAATTGCCTGTTGGGTTGATGTGGAATTGAGTCTCTTTGGTGATCCATTCAGCAGGGATAACGTGCTTAACGATAAGCTCCATTACTGCTTCACGAAGATCTGCTTGAGATACTTCAGGGTTATGCTGAGTCGATAGCACAAGTGCGTCAACGCCTACCGGCTTTCCGTTCTCATAGCGGAATGTAAGTTGGGATTTCGCATCTGGACGCAACCATGGCAATAGGCCTGATTTTCGCACTTCAGCTTGACGCTCAACTAAACGGTGAGAATAAGTAATTGGTGCAGGCATTAAAACATCAGTTTCGTTTGATGCATAACCAAACATTAGGCCTTGGTCACCAGCGCCTTGGTCTTCAGGTTTGGCACGGTCTACACCTTGGTTGATGTCAGGAGATTGCTTGCCGATGATGTTGATGACACCACAAGTGTCGCCATCGTAACCCACGTCTGAAGACGTATAGCCAATATCATTAATAACTTTACGAACTAAATCTTCCAAATCTACCCAAGCAGACGTCGTGATTTCGCCAGAAACGACGGCTACACCAGTTTTTACCAGTGTTTCGCAGGCAACGCGAGCATGCTTATCTTCAGCAATGATAGCATCCAGTACAGCATCGGAGATCTGGTCAGCAATTTTGTCCGGGTGACCTTCGGAAACGGATTCTGATGTAAATAAGCTATATTCGCTCATTGTGAAAATTACCTTTACAAAATAGGGCTTCGATGGAATTCATTTGATGCTAAAAAGACACAAAGTGTAGAAAAAAGTTTAGCAGTTGGAAGACCATGTGGATTTTTAAAGTGCGTATTCTACTCGCGACTTTAGTGAAATGCATATTTTTACAGTGCGTTCAGCATGAGAAATTTAAATTTTTGGATGAAAAACGCTCATTTTCACCCTGAAAGTGCAATTCTTATTTGAAGCTTTCCTCTATCTGCGAGAAAATTGCGCCCAATTTTTTCCTGAACCTTCTATTTTGGGCAAAACGCCCAGGAGCTGAGTTAATGTCTTCTCGTAGAGAACTTGCCAACGCGATTCGTGCGTTGAGCATGGATGCCGTACAGAAAGCTAAATCTGGTCACCCGGGTGCCCCAATGGGTATGGCGGATATCGCTGAAGTGCTTTGGAACGATTTTATGAAGCACAACCCAACAAACCCACAGTGGTTCGATCGCGACCGTTTCGTACTGTCCAACGGTCACGGCTCTATGCTGATCTACAGCCTATTGCACCTGACTGGCTACGATGTCTCTATCGAAGATTTGAAAAACTTCCGTCAGCTTCATTCTAAAACAGCGGGTCACCCTGAATATGGTTACTGCCCAGGTGTAGAAACGACAACAGGTCCTTTGGGTCAAGGCATTACTAACGCTGTTGGTTTTGCAATTGCAGAGAAAACGCTAGCTGCTCAGTTCAACCGTGAAGGACACGATATTGTTGATCACAACACTTATGTGTTCATGGGTGATGGCTGCTTGATGGAAGGTATCTCTCATGAGGCTTGTTCTCTAGCGGGTACGCTGGGTCTTGGTAAACTGATTGCATTCTGGGATGACAACGGCATCTCAATTGATGGTGAAGTTGAAGGCTGGTATACGGACGATAACGTTAAACGTTTTGAGTCTTACGGTTGGCAGGTTATCCCTAATGTTGATGGTCACGATGCTGACCAGATTCGTGCGGCGATCGAGCAAGCGAAAGAAAATACAGAACAACCAACACTGATCTGCTGTAAAACAGTTATCGGTTTTGGTTCTCCGAACAAAGAAGGTAAAGAAGACTGTCACGGTGCACCGTTGGGTGATGACGAGATCGCACTGACACGTGAGCGTCTGGGCTGGGCACATCCTGCTTTTGAAGTGCCTGCTGAAATCGCTGAAGACTGGAATGCGCAGGAAGCGGGTGTTCACGCTGAAAATGAGTGGAACGAACGTTTTGCGGCGTACCGTGCTGAGTTCCCAGAACTAGCAGATGAGCTACTACGTCGTATCTCTGGCGAACTGCCAGCTGATTTCTCAGAAAAAGCTGATGCTTACATCGCAGAAATTGCTGAGAAAGGTGAAACAATCGCTTCTCGTAAGGCATCTCAGAATGCGCTGAATGCATACGGTCCTCTTCTACCTGAGCTACTAGGTGGCTCTGCCGATCTAGCCGGTTCTAACTTGACTCTATGGTCTGGCTGCAAAGGTGTAGAGAAAAACGATGCCTCTGGTAACTACCTGTTCTACGGTGTACGTGAATTTGGTATGTCTGCGATCATGAATGGTATCGCTTTGCACGGTGGTTTCATCCCTTACGGTGCAACCTTCCTTGTATTTATGGAATACGCGCGTAATGCAGTACGTATGGCTGCACTGATGAAGCAACGTGCTATTCACGTTTACACGCATGATTCTATTGGTCTGGGTGAAGACGGTCCGACTCACCAGCCTGTTGAGCAAGTAGCTAACCTACGTCACACGCCAAACATGAGCACATGGCGTCCGTGTGATGCAGTTGAATCTGCAGTAGCTTGGAAAACTGCGCTTGAGCGTGCAGATGGCCCAACGGCAATGATCTTTTCTCGTCAGGGCTTGCCGCATCAATCTCGTTCTGAAGAGCAGATCGCAAACATTGCGAAAGGTGGTTACATCTTGCGTGATACAGATGGTCAGCCAGATGCGATCCTGATTGCTACAGGTTCTGAAGTAGGCCTAGCAATGGATGCCGCTGAAGTGCTTGCTGCTGAAGGCGTGAAAGCACGTGTTGTCTCAATGCCTGAAACAGGTTTGTTTGATCAGCAGTCTGCGGAATACCGTGAATCGGTGCTGCCAGCGGCTGTTACTGCACGTGTTGCGGTTGAAGCGCTGCAGGCTGACTTCTGGTACAAGTACGTTGGTTTGAATGGTGCCATCGTAGGTATGCGTACCTTTGGTGAATCTGCGCCTGCAGGTGAGCTGTTCAAACACTTCGGTTTCACTACTGAAAACGTAGTTGAAACGGTTAAATCTGTTCTTTAATCGAACACGTAAAAAGACCCGGGGTTCCGGGTCTTTTTATTTTTAGGGTAGGGTTCTAGATTGAGTTATCGCGTAGCAATAAATGGCTATGGTCGAATCGGCCAGTGCGTCCTGCGTGCGATTTATGAAAGTGGATTGCAAGATCTGTTTAGGGTTGTTGCTATCAATGAGCTCTCCGATCTTGAAACGGTAACCTATCTTACCCGCTACGATACGACCCATGGTCGCTTTCCTGTATCTGTTGAGCATAATGGCAAACAGCTTCTGGTCAATGGTGACACTATTCAGATTCTGAGTGAGTCTGATGCTGAGGATCTACCTTGGGCTGATTTGGGTATTGATCTTCTTTTTGAGTGTTCCGGATCGTTTAAAGCTCGCGCTCTTGCTGAACTGCATATACATAGCGGTGCTCAGCGCTTGCTGTTTTCGCAGCCAGCGACGGACGAAGTGGATGCAACCATAGTATTCGGTCTGAATGAAAAACAGCTGTACCCAGAACATACAGTTGTATCTGCTGCTTCCTGTACAACCAACTGTATTATTCCGGTATTAGATTTACTGGATAAGCAGTTGGGGATCGAAAGCGGTGTTACAACTACAATTCATTCTGCGATGAATGATCAGCCTGTTATCGATAGCTACCATCAAACTGATTTGCGTCTAACTCGAAGTGCTATGCATTCGATTGTACCTGTGGATACGGGCCTAGATAAAGGTATCGATCGCCTGTTGCCACATCTGGCAGGTAAATTTCAATGCTTACATGTACGAGTTCCTACGATTAATGTGTCGATGATGGATCTTTCAATTAATGTGTCGCAGTCGACCAGTATTGATGAAGTGAATAAGATCCTACAGCGTGCCTCAATCGAAGGGCCGTTAAAGGGACTATTAGGCTATACCGAAGAGCCCCATGCTTCGGTAGACTTCAACCGCGACTCCCGTTCCGCGGTGGTAGATGGTACCCAGACCAAAGTGTCTGAAGGGCGTCTAATCAAGCTTGTATGTTGGTTTGATAATGAATGGGGTTTTGCTAACCGTATGTTAGATGTAGCACAGCACTGGTTAGCTATTGGCAGCGAAGAAGAATTAGCTGCTAAAGAAACGAATTCCTGATTTAAATATTTAAAAACTTAAGTAGGGCACGTCAATGAGCGTACTGAAAATGAGCGAACTGGATCTGAGCGGCAAGCGAGTTCTGATCCGCGAAGACCTAAATGTACCAGTGAAAAATGGTGAAGTAACTTCTGATGCGCGTATCCGTGCATCATTGCCGACTATTGAGCTGGCACTTAAAGCAGGTGCTAAGGTGATGGTAATGTCTCATCTAGGTCGACCAACGGAAGGTGAATATAACGAAGAGTTCTCTCTACAGCCTGTAGCTAACCATATTGGCAGCTTGTTGGGCCGCGAAGTTCCACTAATTAAAGATTGGTTGGACGGGGGCTTTGAAGTTGCTGAAGGCGATCTTGTGTTGCTGGAAAACGTTCGCTTCAACGTAGGCGAAAAGAAAGACAATGAAGAGCTATCTCAGAAGATGGCTGCATTGTGTGATGTTTATGTTATGGATGCATTCGGTACGGCACATCGTGCTCAAGCGTCGACCCATGGCGTGGCAAAATTTGCTGAAGTAGCTTGCGCAGGTCCTCTACTGGCGGGTGAACTGGATGCATTAGGTAAAGCGCTAGATAAGCCTGCTCGTCCGCTTGCAGCGATCGTTGGCGGATCTAAAGTATCGACAAAACTTGAAGTGTTAACAGCGCTATCCGACCAAGTTGATCAGTTGATCGTTGGTGGTGGTATTGCGAATACTTTCCTTGCTGCAGCTGGTAAGCCAGTGGGTAAATCCTTGTGCGAACACGATCTGATTCCAGTAGCTCAAGACCTGATGGAGAAAGTAAACATCCCGATGCCTGTGGATGTTGTTGTAGCAAAAGAGTTTGCTGAAACGGCTGAAGCGACGGTTAAATCTGTTGATGATGTAGCTGAAGATGACATGATTCTGGATATTGGCCCACTGTCGGCACAGAATCTAGCTGAGCTGCTAAAAGATGCAGGAACAATCATCTGGAATGGTCCTGTTGGTGTATTTGAATTTGACCAGTTTGGTGAAGGTACTAAGACGTTGTCTCTAGCTATCGCAGAAAACCAAGGTTTCTCTATTGCGGGCGGTGGTGACACTTTAGCAGCTGTGGATAAATACGATATTGCGGATAAGGTATCTTATATCTCTACAGGTGGTGGTGCGTTCCTTGAGTTTGTTGAAGGTAAGAAGTTACCTGCTGTGGCGGCTCTGGAAGCAAAGAATTCATAAGAACCTGATTTTAATGTCGGATGGGTGGTAAACTCTGCCCATCCCCGTCTTTCGACGAAGTTAACAGATATTTAAAGGTGACAAAATGGCTCTGATCTCCATGCGTCAGCTGCTGGACCATGCTGCTGAAAACGATTATGGCATTCCAGCATTCAACGTGAACAACCTGGAACAGATGCGCGCTATTATGGAAGCGGCAGATAAAACTAACTCTCCAGTAATTGTTCAGGCGTCTGCCGGTGCGCGTAAATACGCAGGCTCTAACTTCCTGCGTCACATGATTGAAGCGGCGATCGCTGAATTTCCGCATATCCCGGTATGTATGCACCAAGACCACGGTACGTCTCCTGCGGTTTGTCAGCGTACTATCGCGATGGGTTTCTCCTCTGTAATGATGGACGGTTCCCTGATGTCTGATGGTAAAACGCCATCAAGCTATGAATACAACGTTGATGTAACTCGCCGTACGGTTGAAATGGCGCATGCGTGCGGTGTTTCTGTAGAGGGTGAGCTAGGTTGCCTAGGTTCCCTGGAAACTGGTCAAGCGGGCGAAGAAGACGGTATCGGCGCCGAAGGTACGTTGTCTCACGACCAGATGCTGACAGACCCAGATGAAGCAGCAGACTTCGTTAAGAAGACTGGTGTAGATGCGTTGGCAATTGCTTGTGGTACATCTCATGGTGCATACAAGTTTACCCGTCCACCGACAGGCGACATCTTGGCGATCGACCGTATCAAGGCGATCAATGAGCGTATTCCGGGTACCCACTTAGTAATGCACGGTTCCTCTTCTGTTCCTCAGGAGTGGTTGGCTGTAATTAATGAATTTGGCGGTGAGATTCCAGAAACTTACGGTGTTCCAGTTGAGCAGATCGTTGAAGGCATCAAGTACGGTGTGCGTAAGGTAAACATCGACACTGACCTTCGTCTAGCATCTACAGGTGCGATTCGTCGTTTCTTAGCTGAAAATCCAGCTGAGTTTGATCCGCGTAAATACCTGAAGAAGTCTATGGAAGCGATGACAGATATCTGTGTTAACCGCTACGAAGCTTTCGGTACTGCAGGTAATGCGTCTAAGATCACTGCTATCTCTCTGGAAAAAATGGCCGAGAAATACGAAAGTGGTGAACTAGATCCAAAAATCGCTTAAATATATTTCTGTTTAAGATAAAAAAACCGCCCTAGGGCGGTTTTTTTATAGCTGTAGAAAAGCCTTAGAATAGCTCTTCCGCAGTATTGGTGGATGCTGAATTGCTAGGTGTAGCGTAGCCTGTTGGAATGTTTTTCTTACGGAAGTATTCGTAGATGGCATCCGTCTGCCCAGGGTAAGCCAATTGTCCACTGCGAGGATCGATTTTTACGCTAACAATACCTTGAGGGGTTTTTGGTGCGTTTTCAGGTTTGTCCTCAAGTGCATCTCGCATGAAATCGATCCAGATCGGTAAGGCAGCGGTGCCGCCAAACTCGCGTCGGCCTAAAGTTTTAGGTTGATCGAAACCTACCCAAGCAGTAGCAACGAAGTCTTGGTTAAAACCAGAGAACCACGCATCTTTTTGATCATTGGTTGTGCCAGTTTTGCCTGCAATATCTTTACGTTTAAGTATTAGGGCTTTGCGCGCAGTGCCTCGGCGAATTGTATCCTGCATGATGTTGTAAGTCAGGAAGGATACTTGTTCATTGTAAATTTGCGGGGCAATTTTTTGTTCTGGGTTTTGCTCGCACTCGGTTTTGCATGCTACAGCAGGCTGGGCAGTGAACAGGTTTTCACCAAACTGGGTTTCAATGCGTTGAATAAAATAAGGTTCTACTTTAAACCCGCCATTGGCAAAAGCGGCATAACCTGTCGCTAGTTGAAGCGGAGTTACGTCTGCTGTGCCCAGAGATAACGATAAGTTATTGGGTAGCTTTGTGCGGTCGAAACCTGCTAAATCTAGGTAGGTTTGAGCCGCGTCAATGCCGATTGCTCGCAGAAGCCTAATCGAAACAAGGTTCCTGGATTTATAAAGTGCTTCACGAAGGCGAGTAGGACCGTAGAATTTTTTGCTGGAATTTTCTGGGCGCCAATTGCCTTCCAATTGCTGGTCATGGATAACAATTGGAGCGTCATTAATCAAAGAGGCGGGTGAATAACCTTTATCTAGTGCAGCTGCATAAATGAAAGGTTTGAAGTTTGAACCCGGCTGACGAACAGCTTGGGTGCTGCGATTAAATTTATTGTGAGTAAAATTAAATCCGCCTACGAGAGATACGATAGCGCCATCTTTAGGGTTCAGGGCGACAAGGGAGCCTTGTACTTTAGGCGTTTGTGTAAGATGGAATTTTCCTTCTTTCTCTCTAATTCGAATTAAGTCTCCTATTTTTAATACGTCACTAGCCTTTTTCGGGGCTTTGCCTGTGTAGTTGACAGATTTGTAAGGTTTAGCCCAAGCAATGCCTTCCCATTCTAGTGTCGCTTTTTTTCCTTCTTTCAAGAGTAATTCTGCAGATTTATCATTGACTGATAGAACAACTGCTGGTTGAAGGGTGAAGTAGGAAATTACTTTGTTTAATTTCTTCTGTAAATCATCAGAAGAGGTGCTGGCAATATCCCACTGGTCCTCAGCTCCTAGGTAACCATGGCGCTCAGAGTAAGCTACTAAGCCGTTTGATACAGCGATGTTTGCTGACGATTGAAGTTTGCTATCCAGTGTTGTATAGACTTTATATCCATCGGTGTACAAATTTTCACCGTATTTCTCGTATAGTTCTTTGCGAACCATCTCTGCAACATAGTATGCGCGTAGTTCAATATCGCTTGTGTGATATTTGGCTGTAACAGGAGTTGCAATTGCTTCTTCTAACTGTTGATCATTAATAAAGCTAAGTGAGTGCATTCGTTTAAGAATCCAATTACGACGCTCAATTGCTCTGCTGGGGTTGGTGATTGGATTAAACGCAGAAGGTGCTTTCGGTAGGCCCGCTATCATTGCGTGCTGAGCAAGACTTAAGTTTTCGATATTTGTGCCGTAATAGACATTAGCGGCTGCTTGTATGCCGTATGAACGATGGCCTAGGTAAATTTTGTTTATGTAAAGTTCGAAGATTTCTTCTTTGCTTAGCTCCTGCTCGATTCTAAGTGCAAGTAGAATCTCCATGAACTTACGGGTGAATGTTTTTTCGCGGGTCAGAAAGAAATTTTTTGCGACCTGCATGGTGATAGTTGAGCCACCGCTTTGGATATGGCCGGTTGAGGCTAATTGGAAGGCAGCTCGAGAGAGGCCTTTTATATCAATGCCAAAGTGGTCAAAGAAGCGGCTATCTTCAGCAGCAGTAAGGGCGTGAATAAACTGAGGTGGAATCTCTTCGAAGTTGATAGGTGTACGACGTTTTTCACCGAATTCAGCGATGAGTTTTTCATCCTGAGAGTATATTCTTAAAGGAGTTTGAAACTGAACTTCTCTAAGGGAATTCGTATTTGGCAGCTTTGGAGCAAAGTGGTAATAGGCGCCTGCGAGCGCAATTACACCAACAAAAAAGCAGAAAATACCTAGTTTAAACAAAAGTTTGAAAAGCGAAACCATAGCTGACATGCTAGTCTGATAATTACGGAAGTTAATTTAGGTCTATTATATAGACAGGTAGTATCGATCCTCTAGCGGTTATTAAATTTAAATTAAATTTTTAATAATGCTAAGAGTTGGCCTAGAGTACTAAATGCACATTAACGCAGGATTAAGTTAGGGAATATATTTGTGTTTGGCTTTTTGGGGAACAAGTCGGGTAGTTTAGTCGGACTGGATATCGGCTCATCATCTGTGAAGCTGGTTGCTCTGTCCAAAAGTGGTAGTGGCTATACGCTTGAAGCGTATGCTGTTGTCTCCTTACCTCCTACAGCGGTAATTGATGGCAATATCCAAGATGTTGGTGAAGTTGCTGAAACCATAGAAAAGGCAGTTAAAGTGGCTGGTGGGAAAATGTCATCGGCGATAGCAGCTGTACCTGCCTCTGCTGTTATTACTAAACGTATTGAAATGAGTAATGCGTTTACGGAATTTGAGCTGGAAGATCAAATTAAGGTCGAAGCTGATCAATTTATTCCCTATCCACTTGATGAAGTGGCGCTCGATTTTGAAGTTATCGGCCCTGTTAAAAATAATGACAATTTAGATACAGTGTTACTGGTGGCATGTCGTAAAACTGATGTTGAACAACGTGAGGATGCTATTAGTAATGCAGGTTTGCAGTGTTCTATTGTTGATGTGGATACTTACGCAGTAGAACGAGCATTTCCCTTAACCTCTTCAGAGCCTCGTGATGAGACCGATCTCGTTGGGGTAGTAGATATAGGGGCCGCTACTTTGACTTTGAATGTTTTTAAAGGGAATGAGATTGTTTATAGCCGTGAACAGGCTTTTGGTGGTAATGACCTAACTAATACTATACACCAGCAGTATGGTATGAGTATTGAGGAAGTGGAGCAGTCTTTGAGGTTGAATGATCTTTCTACTGAAATTCAGGAAATGGTTGTCCTTCCGTTTAGAGGTACTGTTGCGCAGCAAGTTTCCCGTTCGCTGCAATTCTTTTATTCTTCAGGTGCGCATAATGAACTGTCTGCTTTGTACTTATCGGGTGGTACGGCCACTATTGATGGTTTAGCTGATCAGTTGGCTGAAGAGTTAGGTATCAATGCGGATATGGCAAATCCATTTTCTAAAATGTCAGTTAATTCGCGAGTTAATCGATCTCGATTGGAAAGGGATGCTCCATCTTTGGTTAAAGCTTGCGGTTTAGCAATGCGCGGATTTGAGGGCTAGAGGCGATGGCAACGATTAATCTAAGGCCTTGGAGAGAGGAAAGGTCTCAGGAGCGGCAAAAAAACTTTTTGGTGAATTTGTTCGTAGCTGTTTTATTTGCTGGGGGGGTGGTACTGGCAATAGGTTATTACTTTGATGTTATGCATGAACGTCAGTTGGAACGGAATAATTATCTTAAAGCTGAAGCTGCTAAATTGGATAAACAGTTGAAAGAAATTAAAGACCTTAAAGCGAAAAAAAAGCGTTTGCTTGCCCGTTTGGATGCTATTCAAAATCTTCAGGCATCTAGACCACTAATCGTCAGAAATTTTGATGAGCTAGTGAAAGTTTTGCCAGATGGGATTTATTATTCAAGTGTTAGTCGTAAAGGTAATAATATTGATATAAAAGGATTGGCTGAAGATAAGTTAGATGTCTCCAATCTTATGCGTAATATTGAGAGCTCAATATGGTTCGGAGAGCCTGCTCTTAGTAAAGTGAAGTTGGCTAAGCAAGACTTAAATGAGTTCTCTTTGGCTTTGCCGGTTTTAACGCCGAAGACAGATCAAGGGAGTAAATGATGCAGGGGTTAAAGAATGCATTTAAGGGCTTTGATCCAGGGAATATGGATTTTTCTAACTCAGGCAATTGGCCTGTAGGCATTAAAGTAGTTAGTTACCTCTTAGTGATATGTATTATCGTGGCAGGCGGGATTCATTTTTACATTACAGATAAACAGGAAAGTCTGAAGCGAGTTATATCAAAAGAAGAAGGTCTCAAAAAACAATATAAGAGTAAAGCTGTACAGGTAGCTAATTTGGATGCTCTCCGATTACAAATGAAAGATGTAGAGGGGCGATTTAAGGAATTATTAAAACAGCTACCTACTGAAAAAGAAGTTCCAGGCTTGCTTGATGATATAACTAATTTGGGTACTTCGGCAGGTTTGAATATAGGTTCAATTGTTTTAGCTTCTGAAAAAAGAAGAGATTTTTATCGAGAGCTTCCAATTAAGATCTCTGTATCAGGTTCATACCATCAATTAGGGCAGTTTGTCAGTGGTGTGGCCGGTCTTTCCAGAATCGTGACAATGCATAACTATGTGATAAAACCCTCTCAGTCAGGGGTGTCGATGAATATTGAGGCTAAAACCTATAGGTATGATGACACTAAGGCTAAGCCCAAGAAAAAGAAACGTAAGAAGGGGCGGAAATGATTAATATAGCGAGATTTCTTGCCGTTTCTATGTTCCCCTTTCTAATTACAGGGTGCATAGACTGGGTGGATGATACCGCAGATTTGAAAAAATATGTGGCTAAAACAAGCAAGGTTAAAGGCGGAAAAATAGAGCCTTTGCCCGAATTTAAGCCCTATAATAGCTTTGTGTATGAAGGCGCTTCTATGAGAGAGCCTTTCAGAGCAATTTCTCCTGTATTTGAGGAAGAAAGTGTGTCTTCTGAAAATGGAGGGCTTAGTGAAGTACAGCCAGATCAGGAACGAGAGAAGGATTATTTAGAATCATTCCCTGTTGATAAACTAAGGATGGTTGGCACTATCAATCAACGACAAGATGAACGCCTGTGGGCGCTAATCGAAGATCAAAACTCTGAAATTCATCGGGTCACTATAGGTGACTATATGGGATTAGATCATGGCGAAATCATCTCATTAGATGAAAGACAGATTAATTTGTTGGAAATAATAAAAAATGGGCGCGGTGGTTGGATGAAGCGAACACGTAGCCTTGCCTTGAATGAGCCGGAATAAGGGATAATATTGTGAAAATTCGGGTCCCCATGAACACTGTTACAGCAAGCATTAACTATAAAAAAGTTTACCTTCTGTGTGTTGCTTTTATCAGTGTGTTTTTGTCGCAGTGGGCGGCAGCTGAAGTGCAGATGAAACAGGCTAATTTTGTTGCTTTGCCAGGAGGTAAGGTTGAACTTAGGTTTGACTTCGATGCTGCACCTCCATCACCTCAAACTTATATGATAAATCAGCCTGCACGATTAGTTATGGACCTTTGGGGAGTAGAAAATGGTTTAGGGACCCGTTCTTTGGATGTTAAAACCGGTCAGGTTGATACGGTAAATTTTGCTCAAACAGATGGCCGGTTACGTGTTGTTACTAGCTTGTTTGAGCCTTCTTCGTATAAAGCCTTCTCTGAGGGGAATAGTCTTTTTGTGATTATCCAATCGGGTGGTGATCAAGTGAATGCTGCCCCTCCAGTTGCTGATAGTAAAAGTATGGTGTCACAAAGTTTAATGGGTAGCTCTGGCGCTACAGGCTTGATGTCAGATCGCACTAGTGTTGTTGGCATGGACTTTGAGCGAGAAGAGGGAGGCATAGGGCGAGTAAGCATTACCCTATCAGATGATAAAGCTGGGGTAGATATTCAAGAAGAAGGGAATAATGTTGTAGTTAATTTGATTGGTGCTGATCTGTCTCGCGCTTTAGAGCAACGAGTAGATGTGCAGGATTTTGCAACGCCAGTTATGTTTATTGATGCGATGGCTAACGGTGGTAATACTAGTATTCTTGTTAAACCTAGTGCAGAACCATATGAGTACTTGGCTTATCAGACTGATAATAAGTTGGTTTTGGACTTTAAGCCTTTAAGTGCCTCTGAGAAACAAGAAAGAGATAAAGATCTATTTCCATTTAGTGGGGAAGCGATCGACTTGAATTTTCAAAATGTAGAGCTTCGGTCAGTATTGCAAATCATCGCTGAAGTTGCTGAATTGAACTTGGTTGTAAGTGATACGGTAGGCGGCAATATAACCCTTCGATTGAAGAATGTGCCTTGGGACCAAGCATTGGATATTATTCTAAAAACTAAAGGGTTAGATCAAAGAACGGTTGGTAACGTATTGCTGATTGCTCCTGCATCGGAAATTGCTAAACGGGAACGGGAGGAGTTAGAAAGTTCTCAAAAAGTAGAACAGTTAGCTCCATTACGAACTGAATATATTCAAGTTGAATATCGTAAGGCTTCAGTAATGCTTGATGCTATTGAGAAGGCGAAGCTAATTTCAGAACGTGGCTTTGTCATGTCAGATGACGAAACTAATATATTGATGGTCAAAGGTACAGCTAAAGATATTGAGGCTATTCGTAACACCTTACGCCGATTTGATGTCGAAGTTGAACAGGTTTTGGTTGAAGCGCGTTTGGTAAATGCCAGATCTAGCGTGACTAAAGATCTTGGGGTTCGTTGGGGATTTGGTTATAACGATGTTGATAGTAATGGGGAGGGCTGGATAGTAAATAGAGATATTGGTTCTATTGATTTTGGTTCGCCTCCTACAGAAGCTGGTCTACAGGTTGATTTAGGTGCAACTGCTGCTAATGCTGGTGCTATAGCGATCGGGTTTAAGCCGGGTTCTAGTTCTTTGCTTGCTCTGGAGCTAAGCGCTTTGGAAACAGATGGTAAAGCTGAAGTAATATCTCAACCAAAAGTTATGACAACAAATGGTACACAAGCTTCTATTGAATCAGGCTCTGAAATTCCTTTCCAGACAGTTGAAGATGGAGAAGTAAGCATTAATTTTAAGGATGTTGTACTTAAATTAGATGTTACTCCTCGTATTAATCCAGGTGATAGGATTGCTATGGATTTGGAAATTAAACAAGATTCCATAGGTGCTGTGTTGCCTAATGGTGAGCTAAGTATTGATAATAATGAGCTTAAAACCTCGGTGGTTGTTCCAGACGGTCAAACAATCGTCCTAGGTGGGGTATTCAAAAATGAAACTAGTGAGGCTGTTGGTAAAATACCTTTGCTAGGTGACCTTCCTATTATGGGTGCGCTTTTCCGAAATAAAGAGAATAAATCTGAAAAAACTGAGTTGTTGATTTTTATTACACCTAAATTGGTTAGAAATTCATTAACTTCTCAGTAATTGTAAGAATGGTTGTGTGAATTGAACATCTTTCTCGTTGGGCCTATGGGAGCTGGAAAAAGCACCATAGGCCGTTTGTTATCTCAAGAATTAAAGTTAGAATTTGTTGATTCTGATCGTGAAATAGAAGACCGTGCCGGTGCCGATATTCCTTGGATATTTGATGTGGAAGGCGAAACAGGTTTTCGCGATAGGGAGGAAAGCGTCATAAAGGATCTGGCGGAAGATCGCTCTATTGTCCTTTCTACAGGTGGAGGGGCTGTGTTGAGGGCTGCTAATCGAGCTGCGTTGCAATCGAATGGTACGGTAGTTTATTTGGAAACATCAGTGGATCAGCAATTAGATAGAACTTCTCGTGACAAAAATAGACCTTTGCTGCAAACAGAGAACCCTAGAGCTGTCCTAGAAACGCTTATGGCTGAGCGTCATCCCTTATATCTTGATTGTGCTGACATAATAGTCAAAACAGATAGGCGTCACCCCAAAACTGTCGCAAGTGACATCATTAAACAATTGAAGGCAAAGTCACCGCTTGATGCGGATTAGTAATTCTTTATGCAAACATTAAAAGTGGATTTGGGTGATCGCAGTTACCCTATTTTTATTGGTCAAGGTTTACTTGATCAGGGGCTAATTTCTCCATATATCAAGGGTAAGCAGGTTCTGATTGTGACGAATAACACAATCGCTCCTTTATATCTTGAACGCTTACAAAAAACACTTACAGGCCAGTTTCAAGTAGATACGGTTATTTTGCCTGATGGTGAGCAGTATAAAAATATGGATCAGATCAATACGATCTTTGATGCATTATTAGAAAATCGTCATAACAGAACGACAACGCTCATCGCACTAGGTGGTGGAGTTATCGGTGATATGACAGGCTTTGCTGCTGCTTGTTATCAGCGTGGGGTGAACTTTGTTCAGGTGCCGACGACTCTGCTTTCTCAGGTCGACTCTTCTGTTGGTGGTAAAACCGGCGTGAACCACCCGAAAGGCAAGAATATGATCGGGGCCTTTCATCAGCCTCAATGTGTTGTTATTGATACTGATGTTTTAAATACACTCCCAGAAAAAGAGCTGTCTGCAGGTATGGCAGAGGTGATTAAGTATGGTTTGATCTATGATGAAGCTTTCCTATGTTATCTAGAAGATCATATTGATGGGCTGATGGGATTGCAGTCAGATCTTCTTGAACAGGCAATCTACCGATCTTGTGCTGTAAAAGCAGAGGTTGTTGCACAAGACGAGAAAGAAGCTGGTATTCGTGCGTGGCTGAATCTAGGGCATACTTTTGGTCATGCTATTGAGGCTGATCAGGGCTATGGCGAATGGCTTCATGGCGAAGCTGTTGGCGCAGGAACAATGATGGCGGCGGATCTGTCTTGTCGATTAGGTTGGATCTCATCTTCAGATGTTGATCGAATCAGGAATATACTTGAAGCGGCTAATCTTCCAGTGTTGCCGCCTGAATCTATGGGTGTTGATACTTTTAAAGATTTGATGCTTGTGGATAAAAAGGTTGTTGATGGCAGTATTCGTCTCGTATTACTTCAAGAAGTAGGTAAAGCAATTGTCACTTCAGATTTTCCTGCGGAGTTATTAGACCAGACCTTATCTGCGGGTAAAAAGTTAGGTAACTGCTGTTAGTTAATGCTTTAAGAGTTGATCCTGTCTGATGAAGTCAAATATATACTTTGAACCGCCAAGCCGTCTTCAACTGCTAGATAAATTAAAGCACTTAGTCAGGTTTTCTGACTTTTTGCTGTTAGTGTCAGGCGATAGAGGTGCAGGAAAAAGTACTTTATTGGATCAACTTCATCCAGAAAAGGGTGATACAACTCTTTGTAGCTGTTTTATAAAGCCAGAAGCTGAATTATCACAGCAGAAACTCCTTGAATCCCTTATTGGTCAATTGCCTAGTCATAATGCGACCGGAACAGGATTTGCCGATCAGTTGAAAGTGTTTCATCTTCAGCTAAAAGCGCTAAGTTCTGCAGGTCAGAAATGTCTGATTCTAATTGATGATGCTGAATATCTATCTAATGAAGCATTTGAGTTGCTGATAAATCTGCATGCAGCAGGTGCTCAGTTAATTTTGATGTCTGAACCGTCTTATGCAGAAGCTCTTTTAGCTACAGATCTTGTCAAAGCAATGGAAGGACGTGTTCATCATGTGGCTATTGAGGGTATGTCAGATGAAGAAGCAGCTGAATATCTACAGATCTGCCATCCAGCTCTTACTACTCTAGCTGAAAAGAAAAAATCAGATTTAATCGCCCTCTCTGGTGGTATGCCTGGGCGAATAGAAACGCTTCTTGCTGGTGGTAAAATAACTGTTCCGCCTAAAAAGAAAACGGCATTTCCTCTACCACCAATTCATATGATGGGTATTGGAATTGTTTTGATCGGGATTCTTGGTGTTTCTTTATGGAAGTTTATGCCAGAAGAGCCAGCTATTGAGCAGCAAGTGGCTGTCGAAGAGCGAGTATCTGTTCCTTTAGTGGTGCCAGCAAGCTCTGATAAAGCTCAGTCACTCGAAGTTGATAGCTTGCAGATGGGAAAGGCTGTTCAGCCTGAAAAGGTTCTTGAAGAAATAACCCCAGCGCACGAAGAGCTTTCTGTGCGATTGAAAGAGCAGGAAGATAAACTTAAAACTGTAGTTCAACCGAAAATAGCTGAAGATGTAATACCAAGTATTGCAAAAGCGCCGTCTAAACAAACTGAAGAAATTAACCATTCTCCCCAAGGCGGGATTACGGTGAAACCTAAGGCTCTTGCTAATGGTAAGCCGGAAATTAAGAAAGTCGACACAGCTCAGTTAGAAAAAGACCTTAGAGATGTTGTGCAGACGAGTAGTGAAACTCAGCCATCGGTTACGCCTCTGAGCCTAAAAGTTGAATCTAAAGAGACAAAGCCTAAGTTGTTAACACTCGGACTGAGTCTAAGTGAACAAGCATTGATGGATTGGCCTGATAAAGGTTATACCTTGCAGATGTTAGGTGCTAGGTCAGAAGAAAGTGCCCTTGGTTTTATCAAATCACAGCAAAAACCGAGTGATTTTTACCACTTCTCTACAATATATAAAGGGCAACCGTGGCACGTAGTTGTACATGGTAAGTTTGCTAATAGAGATATTGCGAATGCAGCGATTAGAAAATTGCCAAAAGAGCTACAAAACGTGAAACCTTGGGCAAGAAGTATTCAAGGCGTAAAAATAGATATTAAAAGTAAAAAGTAGTTAAAAAACAAATAGATGGCTTGCTTATTGAGTGAGTCATTCCCTTCCAAATATCCTCGGGCAACTGTTTGAAATTTGTCCCGAACTAACTTCGCGTGTAGAATAGCTGTCCCTTTTTGCTGAGTGGCGCATATATTGCAGCAGAAAGAATTATTAAGATATTGATTTTTAAGTATTTTTAAGTGGGAATGGCTTATGAGCAAAGGT
Source organism: Neptuniibacter sp. QD34_54 (assembly GCF_047778055.1). GTDB lineage: Bacteria > Pseudomonadota > Gammaproteobacteria > Pseudomonadales > Balneatricaceae > Neptuniibacter. The sequence goes on from NZ_CP180546.1 coordinate 344,669, forward strand.
CTTTATCGCCCCGGTGAATTCAAAGATAACTGCGGCTTTGGCCTTATGGCACACATGCAAGGCCAGGCGAGTCACGATCTGCTAGAAAAAGCGATCGAAGCACTAGCGTGCATGACACACCGTGGTGGCATTGCGGCAGATGGTAAAACAGGTGACGGTTGTGGCCTGTTGATGCAAAAACCTGATGGTTTTTTGCGTACCGTTGCGCAGGAAGAATTTAACACCGATCTAGGCGAATTTTATGCGGTTGGTATGGTATTTTTGCCACGTGATGCAGCGAAAGCAGAAGCAGCACGTAGCGCAGTAAATACTGCAATTACTGATCAAGGTCTTGAAGTTGCTGGATGGCGTGTAGTTCCAACCGATGAATCTTGTCTGGGGCCTATCGCAAAAGATACCCTGCCACTCATCGAACAGGTCTTTATTACAGCGGCAAGCAAATCTGAACGTGAACTAGCAATTAGTTTGTTTACAGCACGCCGTAAAGCTGAAATTGCAATGTCAGCTGATGAAGATTTCTATATTTGTAGTTTTTCAGACAAAGTTATTTCCTATAAAGGTTTAACTATGCCTGTTGATCTACCTGTTTTCTTCAAAGATTTGGCAGATCCTCGTCTTGAAACAGCTGTATGTACTTACCATCAGCGTTTCTCTACAAACACTGCACCACGCTGGCCTTTAGCTCAGCCTTTCCGCTTCTTGGCGCATAACGGTGAAATTAATACCGTTGAAGGTAACCGTAATTGGGCTAAAGCACGTGCAAGCAAATTTGCTACAGATCTGCTACCTAACCTAGATGAGCTGCAGCCTATTGTTAATACAACAGGTTCTGACTCCTCAAGTATGGATAACATGCTTGAGTTCCTATTGGTTGGTGGCATGGATATCTACCGTGCAGTGCGTATGATCGTACCGCCAGCATGGCAGAATGTTGAAACTATGGATGCTGATCTACGTGCATTCTATGATTTCAACTCTATGCACATGGAGCCATGGGATGGCCCTGCGGGTATGGTAATGACCGATGGTCGCTTTGCTGTATGTATGCTTGATCGTAACGGTCTACGCCCATCTCGTTGGGTAATGACTAAGCAAGGTTATATCTGTACTGCATCTGAAATCGGCGTATTTAGCTATCAGCCAGAAGATATTGTTGCTCAGGGCCGTGTAGGGCCGGGTCAGATCTTGGCTATCGATACGCAGACAGGTGATGTTCTGCATACACAAGATGTAGATAACCGCCTGAAAGCTGCACAGCCTTATAAAAAATGGCTTAAAGAGAATGCTCTACGTTTAGAGCAGACAATGGACTTGGAAGAAGAGTCTAAATCTTTCCCTGCTATGTCAGCGGACGAGATTAAAACTCACATGAAGATGTTCCAGGTTACTTTTGAAGAGCGTGACCAGATCCTACGTCCACTAGGTGAGAGTGGTATGGAAGCGATCGGTTCTATGGGTGATGACAAGCCAATGGCTGTCCTATCAGACCGTGTGCGTTCTTTATATGACTATTTCCGTCAGCAATTCGCTCAGGTTACTAACCCACCTATCGATCCTCTACGTGAAGCGATCGTTATGTCGTTAGAAACGTGTATCGGTTCTGAACAGAATGTTTTCGAAGAAACACCAGAACACGCTCGTCGAGTAATTCTGACTACGCCTGTATTGTCTGCAAGCAAGTTTAACCGCCTGCGTGATAACCAAGAGCCAGGCTTTGAAGTTGCACAAATTGATCTGAACTATAACCCTGAAGAGATCTCTCTTGAGGGCGCGATCAAGTCTATTGCTGATCAAGCTGAACAATCAGCTCGAGATGGTAAAGTCATTCTAGTACTAAGCGATGCTAATATCGCTCGTGGTTGCCTTCCAGTCCACGCTGCTTTAGCTACAGGTGCAGTGCACCACCGCTTAGTTGATAAAGGCTTGCGTTGTGATGCCAACATCGTTGTAGAAAGTGGTACGGTTCGTGACCCTCATCACTTCGCGGTACTATTTGGTTTTGGTGCGACTGCTGTTTACCCATACCTTGCTTACCGTGTTCTTAACGATCTATGCGCTGCTGGCGAAATTCAAATTGAGCCGCTTCAGTCTCACGAGAACTACCGTAAAGGCATCAACAAAGGCTTAATGAAGATCCTATCTAAGATGGGTATCTCTACTATTGCTTCTTACCGTGGTGCACAGTTGTTTGAGGCGATCGGTCTAAGCTCTGAAATCGTTGACCTATGTTTCAAAGGTGTTACTAGCCGTATTGAAGGTGCTCGTTTCGAGGACTTCCAATTTGAGCAGGGCCTACTAGCGAAAGAAGCTTGGACTGCGCGTAAGCCAATTCAAGCAGGTGGTTTGCTGAAGTATAAGCATGGTGGTGAATACCACGCTTATAACCCAGACGTAGTTAAGACTATCCACGAAGCAGTAGAAACAGGTAATCCTGAAGCTTACCAACGCTATGCTGAGCTGGTTAACAACCGCGGTTACGCAACTCTGCGTGACATGCTGGGCTTACGTAAAGATGTTAAAGCTATCTCAATTAATGAGGTAGAGCCGGCTGACAATATTTTCCCACGTTTCGACTCTGCTGCAATGTCCCTAGGTGCATTGTCTCCAGAAGCTCACGAAGCACTTGCTGTTGCGATGAACGAACTTGGTGGTCGTTCTAACTCCGGTGAGGGTGGTGAAGATGCTGCTCGTCACGGCACGATGAAGCGTTCTAAGATCAAGCAGGTTGCTTCGGGTCGTTTCGGTGTAACACCGGAATACCTATCTAACGCTGAAGTTATGCAGATCAAAGTAGCTCAAGGTGCTAAGCCGGGTGAAGGTGGTCAGCTACCTGGTGGTAAGGTTAATAGCCTGATTGCACGTCTACGTTACTCTGTACCAGGCGTGACGCTAATTTCGCCTCCGCCGCACCATGATATCTACTCCATCGAAGACTTGGCGCAGCTAATCTTTGACCTTAAGCAGGTTAACCCAGAAGCGCTAGTTTCTGTGAAGCTGGTATCTCGTCCAGGTGTAGGTACGATCGCATGTGGTGTTGCTAAAGCATACGCAGATTTGATCACTATCTCTGGTTACGATGGTGGTACAGCGGCTTCACCAATGACATCGATCCATTACGCAGGTTCTCCATGGGAACTTGGTCTTGCCGATGCACACCAGTCTCTACGTGGTAACCAACTACGCGGTTCTGTGCGTCTACAAACGGACGGTGGTTTGAAGACTGGTTTGGACGTTGTTAAAGGCGCGATCCTAGGTGCTGAGAGCTTTGGTTTCGGTACAATGCCAATGGTTGCATTGGGTTGTAAGTACCTACGAATCTGTCATTTGAATAACTGTGCGACCGGTGTTGCTACTCAGAACGATAAACTGCGTGAAGATCACTTCCGCGGTACGGTAGAGATGGTTAAGAACTTCTTCCGTTTCGTTGCTGAAGAAACTCGTCAGTTAATGGCACAGCTAGGTGTTCGTTCTATGGAAGAACTAGTAGGTCGCGTAGATCTTCTAGAGATCCTTGACGGTGAAACACCTCGTCAGAAGAATTTAGATCTATCTCCAATTCTGACATCTGCTGGTGAAGATTTCCCTAACACTTGTCAGGTAGAGCGTAACGAACCATACGACCTAGCTGAGCTGAACACTCAGATGCTAGAGCTTGCTGAGAAAGCGATTGCTGATAAGACTGGCGGTGAATACGAACTGGTGATCACTAACTGTGACCGTTCTGTAGGTGCTCGTACCTCTGGTGCAATTGCTAAACAGCATGGCAACCTAGGCATGAGTGATCAGCCTGTAACCTTCAAGTTTAAAGGTCATGCAGGCCAATCATTTGGTGTTTGGAACGCTGGTGGTCAGAACTTATACCTAGAAGGTGATGCTAACGACTACGTTGGTAAAGGTATGGCTGGCGGTAAGATCGTTATCCGTCCATTTGACGAAGTAACATTCAAGTCAAATGAAACTGCCATCATGGGTAATACCTGCTTATACGGTGCAACTGGCGGTAAGCTATTTGCAGCGGGTCAAGCAGGCGAGCGTTTCGGTGTACGTAACTCTGGTGTACATGCTGTCGTTGAAGGTGCTGGCGATCACTGTTGTGAATACATGACGGGTGGTTTGGTTACTGTGTTGGGCTCTACGGGCTACAACTTCGGTGCTGGTATGACAGGTGGCTTTGCTTACGTTCTGGATATGGATAACAGCTTCGTGGATAAATATAACCACGAGCTAGTAGAGATTCAGCGTATCCACACTGAAAATATGGAAGCTTACAAAAATCATCTGCGCTCTGTGATCATTGAGTTCACTAAAGAGACAGGCAGTGCATGGGGCCAAGAGATCATCGATAATCTTGATGATTACATCGGTCGCTTCTGGTTGGTTAAACCAAAAGCTGCAAGCCTGAATGATCTGTTGACTAGTATTCGTACTCGTCCTGAGTAAGAACAGATCCTTTAAAGTAGATGAAGAATAATCCGCAGCCCTGCTGTTAAGGGCTGCTTTTAAGAGGTGAGGATTATGGCTGACCGTTTGAACAACGATTTTCAGTTCCTCGATGTGGGTCGTAAAGGACCACAGAAAATTGATGCAGATGTACGTAAAGAAGGCTTTGGTGAGATCTACGAGCCGTTTGCGAAAGAAGAAGCATCTGAACAATCACACCGTTGTTTAGAGTGTGGTAACCCATATTGTTCATGGAAGTGTCCTGTACACAACCATATCCCTAATTGGCTTAAGCTGATTTCTGAAGGGAACATTATTGAAGCGGTTGAGCTAAGTCACCAGACTAACTCTCTGCCAGAAGTTTGTGGTCGTGTTTGCCCGCAAGACCGTCTATGTGAAGGTGCTTGTACACTGAATGATGGATTTGGTGCGGTAACAATCGGTTCTGTAGAAAAATACATTACTGATACGGCATTCGCGATGGGTTGGAAGCCTGATATGTCTCAGGCGCCAAAGACTGATAAGAAAGTTGCAGTGATTGGTGCAGGCCCAGCAGGTATTGCAGCTGCAGACGTTCTTGTACGTAATGGCGTTAAACCTGTTGTATTTGATCGTAACCCAGAGATCGGTGGTCTTCTAACGTTCGGTATTCCAGAATTTAAGCTGGAAAAAGACGTAATGTCCCGCCGTCGTGAAATCTTTACCGAGATGGGCGTAGAGTTCCGTCTGAATACTGAAGTAGGTAAAGATGTTCAGATGCAGGATCTGATCGATCAATACGATGCAGTATTCCTAGGTATGGGTACATACACATACATGAAAGGTGGCTTCCCAGGTGAAGATCTAGATGGTGTATATGATGCACTTCCGTTCTTGATCTCTAATGTGAATAACTGCCTTGGCTTCGAGCAAGATGAAAACGGCTTTATTGACCTGAAGGGTAAGAAAGTTGTTGTGCTTGGCGGTGGTGACACTGCGATGGACTGTAACCGTACATCTATTCGTCAGGGCGCTGAGTCTGTTATCTGTGCTTACCGTCGTGACGAAGCGAACATGCCTGGTTCTAAGAAAGAAGTGGAAAATGCGCGTGAAGAAGGCGTACAGTTCCAGTTCAACCGTCAGCCTGTTGAAGTTGTAGGTGAAAATGGCAAAGTAACAGGTATCAAGGTTGTTAGCACGCAGATGGGCGAGCCAGACGAAAATGGTCGTCGTCGTGCTGAAGTCGTTCTTGGTTCTGAAGAGGTTCTAGAAGCAGATGCTATTCTTGTGGCATTTGGTTTCCGTCCTAGCCCAGCGCCATGGTTTACTGATTTTGGTATCGATCTGCATGAAGATGGCCGTGTTAAAGCGCCAGAACAGAATGCATTCCCGTTCCAGACTACTAACGAAAAAGTATTCGCTGGTGGTGATATGGTACGTGGTTCTGATCTAGTAGTAACGGCGATTGCTGAAGGTCGTAAAGCTGCAGAAGGTATGCTGGATTACTTGGAAGTTTAATCTCTAACTAATCCGTTTGAAAAAATCCGGTACTTCTAAGAAGGCCGGATTTTTTTTGCCTAAAAATACTGATCAGCATTGATAATCTTATAGTGAATACTGCTTAAGAAATCATTGATAGCTAACTGGTCGCTGTTAGCTAATATGACAGGGTAATCTGCTGAGATCAGTTCTCGTTGATTCCTGCTGATCCTCATCTGATATCTTTGCTGTCCATTTAACGGAATTATGCGGCTTTGAATAACCAGCCCCGTCTTAGGTGATTGTGATGAGCCTAATGTTCGGATGTCTTCAGCGCCATATAAGGCCAATCTTGTTTTTAGTTTGTTATTAAACGTTTGCTCATTGTGTGTGCTGGTAGCGCTAGTATCTAACCAAACTTGCTCTTTTTGAAATACTGCTAACTTGGCAGGAGCGAGATTTATGGACTTAGTCGGTTGGGATTGGCAACCACTCAAAATAACTAAAAACAGTAACAGACAGTATTTTTTCAAACTTAGATCACAAAGTTAGTTAAAGAGAGATGGAATCACAGGTAATTCCTGTTAAAAATCGTTAAAATAGCGACCAATTCGAATTTACAAGATATAAGTGGCTGACACAAATGGCTGAATTGAAAAACGATCGTTTCCTACGTGCATTACTTCGTGAACCTGTAGATGCAACTCCAGTTTGGATGATGCGTCAGGCGGGTCGTTACCTTCCAGAGTACCGTGAGACTCGTGCGAAAGCAGGTGATTTTCTAAGCCTTTGCAAAAATAAAGAGTTGGCTTGTGAAGTTACCATTCAGCCTTTAGAGCGTTATGACCTCGATGCTGCAATTTTGTTTTCCGATATCCTGACAATTCCGGATGCAATGGGTCTTGGGCTTTACTTTGAAGTGGGTGAAGGCCCACGTTTTAAAAAGATCATCCGTACAGAAAAAGACGTTGCTGACTTGCCTGTACCAGATGCAGCAAGAGATCTTGATTACGTAATGAATGCGGTTAAAGAGATCCGTCGCGAGCTAAACGGTCGTGTGCCGCTGATTGGCTTCTCTGGTAGTCCATGGACGCTTGCAACTTACATGGTTGAAGGTGGTTCAAGTAAAGACTTCCGTCATGTTAAACAGATGATGTATGCGACACCTGAGATTATGCATGCGTTGCTAGATAAGCTTGCACAGTCTGTAACGACTTACTTGAACGAACAAATCCGCTCTGGTGCTCAAGCTGTACAGATTTTTGATACTTGGGGCGGTGCACTAAGTGGTCCTTGTTACCAAGAGTTCTCGCTTAAGTACATGAAACAGATTGTTGATGGTCTAATTCGTGAGCATGATGGTCGTAAAGTGCCAGTGATCATGTTTACCAAGAATGGTGGTCAGTGGTTAGAAGCAATGGCTGAAGCAGGCTCTGATGCGCTAGGTCTGGATTGGACAACAGATATTGGTAATGCACGTGCACGTGTGGGTGACAAAGTTGCTCTTCAAGGTAATATGGATCCAAGTGTTCTCTACGCTCCAGCAAACCGTATTGAACAAGAAGTAGAGTTCATCCTAGGTCAATATGGCAACGGCTCTGGTCACGTATTTAACCTAGGTCATGGTATTCACCAGTTTGTAGATCCAGCGCAGCCGAAAGCGTTTGTTGATGCAGTACACGAACTAAGTGCGAAGTATCATCAATCTTAATTTTGATTTGGATTTCAGAGGGGCATAAGCCCCTCTTTGTTTATAAGAGTGATTAATGAACAAGCTTACTCATCTTTTAGAAAGCAACCGCGAATGGGCGGAAAAGATAAATCAGGAAGACCCGCAGTTTTTTGAAACACTAGCGCAACAGCAATCACCTGAGTATCTGTGGATTGGCTGTTCTGACAGTCGTGTTCCTGCGAACGAAATTGTTGGCATGATGCCGGGTGAGCTATTTGTTCACCGTAACGTTGCAAACGTTGTTGTTCATACAGATATGAATTGTCTGTCAGTCGTTCAATACGCGGTAGAGGTGCTTAAAGTTAAGCACATCATGGTTGTTGGCCACTATGGTTGTGGTGGTGTGGCGGCTTCTATCGAAGATGAACCCCATGGGCTGATTGATAATTGGCTGCGTAATATTCGTCGTGTTTATGACAAACATAAAGACTTCCTGTCTACATGGGAGGACTCGCACCAGCAGTTGGATCGTTTGTGTGAACTTAATGTGATTGAGCAATCGATGAATCTCTGTGAAACCACAATTTTACAGCAAGCTTGGGCTAATGATCAGGAGATAACCGTACATGGTTGGATCTATGGTTTAAGAGATGGCCTAGTAAATGATCTTGAGTTCAATGCATCCAGTGCTGAGGATGTGTCAGGGCAATATCAGCTGGCAATGAACAAAATGCATAAACTGCGTGAGCTAGCTCAGTCCCCTGAGGCACCAGAAGAAAATGCACGTACCATGTGGAATAAAGTTAAATCTATATTTAATTAAGTTCTGCTTGGATAAGAAAAAGGCCGCTTATTTAGCGGCCTTTTTTGCATCAACTTTTTTTCAAAATAAGGTGTTACTTATTCACGGCAGCGAGTGCTTGTTCTAGATCTGCAATCAGATCATCAGAATGTTCAATACCTATCGATAAACGAACCATCTCAGGTGATACGCCAGCTGATGCAAGTTCCTCATCATTGAGCTGACGGTGTGTTGTTTCAGCGGGGATGGCTGCAAGAGATTTACAGTCACCAATGTTTACTAGTCGAGTGAAAATCTGCAGAGCATCATAGAACGGTGCTGTGGCTGCTCTGCCTGCTTTTAGACCGAAACTGATAATGCCGGATGCTTGCCCGTTCAGATATTTCTGAGCAAGATCGTAGTCTTTATGGCTTTCAAGGCCTGCATACTTCACCCAACTAACCTGATCATGTTGCTCTAGGAAGTTAGCAATTTTTGCGCTGTTTTCATTGATGCGCTCCATACGTAGGGCCAGAGTTTCTAGGCCTTGTAGGATCATGAAGGCATTCATAGGAGAAATAGCGGCGCCGGTGTTGCGAAGTGGTACTACACGACAGCGACCAATATAAGCGGCTGGGCCAAGGGCTTCGGTATAGACAACACCATGATAAGACGCGTCAGGTGTATTTAGCAGAGGGAAACGTTCAGCATTGTCAGCCCACGGGAATTTACCCGAATCGATAACCACGCCACCAATAGAGTTCCCGTGTCCGCCAATATACTTAGTCACTGAGTGAACAACGATGTCGGCACCGTGCTCGATGGGGCGCCACATAGCTGGGCTTGGTACTGTGTTATCCACAATCAGCGGGATGCCATTACGGTGTGCTACATCCGCTAGCTTTTCAATATCAGCGATGCCGCCTGATGGGTTACCCACAGATTCACAGAAAAGCGCTTTAGTGTTTGCATCGATTTTGCTCTCTATTTCGCTAACGTCATCTTTATTAGCAAAACGAACTTCGATCCCTTGGTGCGGTAGGGTGTGAGCAAACAGATTGTAGGTACCACCGTACAATTCGCTGGTGGAGATAATATTGTCTCCAGTCGCTGCAATTGTTTGAATCGCGTAAGTGATTGCTGCCATACCTGACGCCACAGCAAGAGCAGCGATGCCGCCCTCCATTTCTGCAAGGCGCTTTTCAAGTACGTCAGTCGTTGGGTTCATGATGCGGGTATAAATATTCCCTTCGACTTTAAGGTCGAAAAGGTCAGCACCATGCTGAGCATCATCAAAAGCATAAGATGTAGTTTGATAGATCGGAACCGCAACCGCTTTGGTTGTTGGGTCTGGGGAGTAGCCACCGTGAACGGCAATTGTTTCCAGCTTCATATACATCTCCTGTGATGTAGGGGTTTACCCTTGTTCTTATATAGGAGTCTGATTGTAGAGCAATCATAAAATAAGAAAAGATCTATAGGTTATAAGCAGAGTGTTGGGTAGAATTCTTACTTATAGATAAAGCTTTGGAGAGAGTGATGGCACGCCAAAAAACAGCCTACGTATGTAATGACTGTGGAGCCGATTACACTAAGTGGCAAGGGCAGTGTACCGCCTGTAATGCTTGGAATACCTTAACCGAGGTACGTTTAGCGACTGCGAAGACCGCTACGAACGAAGCGCGTAATGTGCGTTTTGATGGTTATGCTGGTGGTGCTGGTAAAGATAAGGTGGTTAATCTCTCTGAAGTAGCGTTAGAGGAGATGCCGCGCTTTACTTCCGGCGCAGGCGAGCTGGATCGAGTGCTTGGTGGTGGTTTGGTTCCTGGGTCTGCAGTTTTGATGGGTGGTCATCCAGGTGCCGGTAAAAGTACTTTGTTGTTACAGACGATGTGTTTTTTGGCTGAACAGATGCCTGCACTTTATGTCACGGGTGAGGAATCTTTACAGCAGGTGGCGATGCGCGCTAGCCGTTTAGGTTTGCCAACCGCGCAATTAAAAATGCTCTCTGAAACTAGCGTTGAAGAAATCTGTAACACCGCTCAACAGCTAAAACCGAAAGTGATGGTTATTGATTCTATCCAAGTGATGCACATGGCTGATGTTCAATCAGCTCCGGGCTCTGTATCTCAGGTAAGGGAATCAGCTGCGTACCTAACTCGCTATGCAAAACAGACAGGCACAGTTTTGTTCCTTGTCGGCCATGTTACTAAAGACGGTTCTTTGGCTGGGCCGAAAGTTTTGGAGCATATGATTGACTGTTCCCTTCAGCTTGAGGGGTCGTCTGATTCTCGTTTTAGAACCTTGCGCTCGCATAAAAACCGTTTTGGTGCAGTGAATGAATTGGGTGTTTTCGCCATGCTCGAAAACGGCCTAAAGGAAGTTAAAAATCCAAGTTCAATATTTCTTAGCCGTGAAGAAGGTCCGAGCCCCGGTAGCGTTGTGATGGTGGTTTGGGAAGGGACTCGCCCCCTATTGGTAGAGATTCAGGCGCTAGTTGATCAATCCCACATGAATAACCCGCGTCGCGTCGCTGTAGGTTTGGAGCAAAACCGAATGGCTATGTTACTTGCAGTGTTGCATCGTCATGGCGGCATTATGACGGGTGACCAAGATGTCTTTGTCAACGTTGTAGGTGGCGTGAAGGTACTAGAAACCAGTGCCGACTTGGCATTGTTATTGGCGGTTGTGTCCAGCTTCCGTGATCAATCTTTACCGCATGACTTAATGGTATTTGGGGAGGTCGGTTTGTCTGGCGAAATTAGGCCTGTACCGAATGGACAGGAAAGAATCCGAGAAGCGGCTAAGCATGGGTTTAAACGTGCAATTGTTCCTAAAGGAAACGTCCCTAAAGAGCAGCTTCAAGGTATGGATATTGTGGCAGTTACTAAGCTGACAGAGGCCTTAGAGGCGCTCTAGTTAGTCTTCAAAAAAATGATCTAGTTCGCGTTCCAACAATGTTTCGTCGCCTAAGTTAAGTTCGACTAGGCGGCGTAATAGAGTTAATGAATCAAGATCCAGATTCTCTATTAGAAAACCGTATTCATTGTCTTGTTGGTGGGCGAGTGTTGCAGGTGTGCGGATAGCGATATCATCACCTAGAAGATGGATGACTGCTTGAACCTCATCTCCTTTTTGTAGTGCCAGTGCCTGCTCACTTTTCACAAGAATACCATTAAAAGATATATCCACTAGGGTTGCGTCCCAAGTTTCGTTATCGCGTTTCAATTCAGTCTGAGCATCAAAGTTGATACGGGTAAAACGACGGCGTTCAGTATCTGATGTGGTCACAGCAATTCTTCCCAAGGAAAAGTGTATTTAACTCATATAATTATAGACATTACTGCAAAAAAAATTGTGGTCAAGTTGTAATCGTTAATATAACCCTTGAAAACGAAAGGGCTTTATCATAATTTGATCTCTAAAGCTGAGCTTGTGCATTTGGACTAAACTAAGTCGGACAGGCTAAGTGATATAACAAGAATAAAAACAAAGTTGTAAGAATTAATATGTTGTTAGAAGCGCTTTTGGATGTCTCCAGCGGTCGTAGGCATTCTCGATATTTCAACCAAACTCGCAGTCATTTTCTTTTTCGTCGTATTCGGATTATCTCCCTCTTACTCGCCTTGATTCAGCCTGCTTGGTTGCTGGTGGATTATTTGCTATTGCCCGAGGATATGCTGCTCTCAATCGCATATGCTCGTGGTCTAACGGCGCTTGCCTGTGTGGGCTTGGCTCTGTGGGGATATAAGCGCTACAGCATGCGTTTAGCGAAGTTAAGACTTGCTTTACTAGTCGTCATTTTGTCTGCTTTTCAGTGTGCCTCAAGCTCCATGTTAATTGCCCATGGTTACGAGTTTACTGTGGCAGGTTATCATTTCTTTCCTTTTATGATCATGACCATGATGGCTGTTTTTCCTTTGTCTATATTGGAGGCGCTGTGTTATGCCGTTGCTCTTTTGCTTGTTGAGTATCTAACTCAATTGTTCCGCGGCTTGGCTGGTACCATTGATGGGATTAACAGTCTCTGGTTGTTGGCTGTATTGGGCTTAATTGCGTGTTGGGCGGCTGTGAATCAACTGAACATGTTGTTGGGCCTTTATCGACAAGCGACACGAGATCCCCTTACTGGTTTGGCAAATAGACGGCAGGCGATGGAGCAGTTAAGTGGCGATATCAAATTGATGAGAGATCAGGGTAAGCCGCTGAGTGTTCTGTTGTTTGATCTAGATAAGTTCAAGAGCTTTAACGATACCTACGGTCATGCCGCAGGTGATATCGTGCTACAGCGTTTTGCTAAAGTGATGCGAAAATCTGCTCGCAAGCGATTGGATTTAGTTTGTCGATACGGTGGTGAAGAGTTCTTAATGGTGCTTCCCGGTTTAGATACCAATCAAGCTGTTGAAGTGGCTGAACAGATCCGCGTGGGTTGTCATGATGAACAAGTAAAAACCCCTTCAGGAGAACGAATTGGCTTTACTACTAGTATCGGTGTTGCCAGCTTGAAAGCTGAAGATAATGTGGATTCAATATTACAACGTTCCGATGACGCCTTATACAGCGCTAAAGATACCGGGCGGGATAAAGTAAATATTGCGGACTAATTGTTTAAGAACAAAAAAAGCCGGGCACTGCCCGGCTTTTTTATAAGTATAGGGATTATAGGTCCGCAATACGCTTGTACTTGATACGTTCTGGCTGATGTTCTTTGCCGTAGCGGCGTTTGTAATCAGCTTGGTACTCAGTGTAGTTGCCTTCGAAGAACTCTACGTGTGAGTCACCTTCGTATGCCAGCATGTGAGTACAGATACGGTCAAGGAACCAACGGTCGTGGGAAATAACTACCGCACAACCTGGGAAGGCTAGAAGAGCTTCCTCAAGGGCACGTAGTGTTTCGATATCAAGGTCGTTGGTTGGTTCGTCCAATAGCAGAACGTTGCCGCCTTCTTTAAGCAGTTTCGCCATATGCAGACGGTTACGCTCACCACCAGAAAGATCTTTAACGAACTTCTGCTGATCGCCGCCTTTGAAGTTAAAGCGTCCACAGTAAGAGCGTGAAGGCGTCGTGTAGTTACCTACTGTGATCATGTCCTGACCATCAGATAGTTCTTCAAACACTGTTTTGTCGCCGTTTAGATCACGAGACTGGTTAACGTAAGCTAACTGTACAGTAGAACCGATTTCGATCTCACCAGAATCTGGCTGCTCTTCACCTGCGATCATGCGGAATAGCGTAGATTTACCTGCGCCGTTACCACCGATGATACCAACGATAGCACCCTGTGGAATCGAGAAACTTAGGTCTTCAAACAGGACTTTGTCGCCATAAGCTTTAGATATACCGTTCGCATCGATAACTTTGTCGCCAAGACGTGGTCCTGGTGGAATGTAGATTTCCTGTGTTTCATTACGAGATTGGAACTCTTTGGAGTTCATCTCTTCGAACTGCTTAAGACGCGCTTTGGATTTTGACTGACGGCCTTTAGAGCCTTGACGTACCCACTCAAGTTCGGCAGAAACAGATTTACGGTGAGCCGCTTCCTGCTTCGCTTCTTGTTCTAGGCGAGCTTCTTTCTGCTCTAGCCAAGAAGAGTAGTTACCTTCGTATGGAATGCCGCGACCACGGTCTAGTTCCAAAATCCAACCCGCAGCGTTATCTAGGAAGTAACGGTCGTGGGTAATCGCCACAACGGTACCTGGGTATTCCTGAAGGAAGCGCTCGATCCAAGCTACAGATTCTGCATCCAAGTGGTTAGTCGGTTCATCTAGAAGCAGCATGTCTGGCTTATCTAACAGTAAACGGCATAGCGCTACACGACGACGTTCACCACCGGATAGGTGCTTAACTTCTGCATCCCAAGCAGGAAGACGCATCGCATCAGCAGCACGTTCCAGTGCTGTTTCAAGATTGTGACCATCTTTCGCTTGGATCAAATTTTCGAATTCAGCTTGTTGCTTAGCTAATTCATCAAAGTCTGCATCTGGTTCTGCGTAAGCTGCATAAACAGCTTCTAGGCCATCTAACGCTTCTTTTACATCAGCAACTGACTCTTCAACGATTTCGCGAACGGTTTTTGTTTCGTCTAGTTCTGGTTCCTGAGGTAGGTAACCAACGTTGATGCCAGGCATAGGGCGAGCTTCACCGATGATGTCGGTATCTAAGCCAGCCATGATTTTTAGCAGGGTAGATTTACCTGCACCGTTCAGACCCAATACGCCGATTTTGGCACCTGGGAAAAAAGAAAGAGAGATATCTTTCAGGATTTCACGCTTTGGCGGAACGATTTTGCCAACGCGGTTCATTGAATAAACGTATTGAGCCATGAAGGGTTCAACTCTTATTTGTTAAATAATTAATGCTCCCGATTTTACCGGAAATTGGCAATTAATATCTATCTTGATCCTGATCAATTTTTGTACTGGCGAGAGTCGAAGGGCTTTCTAAACTGAGATTACGAATCTGCTGTATAGAAAGTAACCACATAATAGAGGAGAGTGATCATGGGTGAACTATCAAGATTTAACAGCCTTTTTGATGATGCTTTCTTGAATCGTTTCTTTGTTCCAGTGACTACAAGCGGTGATGATAAAGTGCCTGCTATAGATATTCATGAATCTGATACCGGGTATTGTATAAAGGCTGATTTACCTGGGGTGAAAAAAGAGGATGTACAGGTAAGTTTGGAGCATGGTTTGTTAACGATTAAGGCTGAAACTAAAACAGAGGATAAGGAAGAAAAAGAAGGGAAAATAATTCGTCAGGAGCGTCATTTCGGACAATTTTTAAGACGGTTATCGGTTGGTGATAGTGTTGATCCAGATAAAATTACAGCGAAATTTGATAATGGAGTGTTGGAAGTCAATTTGCCCAAGCCAGACCCGGGCGCTGCTAAAACGGCGAATGTAAAAGTCGAATGATCCTATTCCGATTGTAAAAAGAGCTTGGGGGAGCCCCTGAGCTCTTTTTATTGAATAAAATTGAAGCAGTTTTGCGGATGATTCAAGTGTATCCGCGGAAATGTTTCGCTATAATACGCGCTTTCCCAATTCCCAAATGGTTCTACGCTGGAATGTTCTGGCGGCTTTGCCGTTGTTATTGCAGCTGAACAGGGTTCACATTGTATTCAGGGGACAGAAACTCCAATGTTTAGCAAAGATATGACTATCGCTGATTTCGACGCGGATCTATGGTCTGCAATGCAGGCTGAAACTGTACGTCAGGAAGAGCACATCGAACTGATTGCGTCTGAAAACTACACTAGCCCTCGCGTTATGGAAGCTCAGGGTTCTGCGCTGACTAACAAATACGCTGAAGGTTACCCTAACAAGCGTTACTACGGTGGTTGTGAACACGTAGATGTTGTTGAGCAGCTAGCGATTGATCGTGCTAAAGAATTGTTCGGTGCGACTTACGCAAACGTTCAGCCTCATTCTGGTTCTCAAGCTAACGCTGCTGTTTACATGGCGCTTTGTCAGCCAGGCGATACTGTTCTAGGTATGAGCCTTGCTCACGGTGGTCACTTGACTCACGGTGCTGCGGTTTCTTTCTCTGGTCGTATTTACAATGCGGTTCAGTACGGTCTAAACCCAGAAACGGGTGAGATCGATTACGCTGAAGTTGAGCGTCTAGCTGAAGAACACAAGCCAAAAATGATTGTTGCAGGTTTCTCTGCATACTCACGTGTTGTTGATTGGCAGCGTTTCCGCGATATTGCAGACAAAGTAGGCGCGTTCCTATTTGTTGATATGGCGCACATCGCAGGTCTTGTTGCTGCAGGCGTTTACCCATCTCCAATCGGTGTTGCTGACGTTGTTACAACAACAACTCACAAAACACTAGGTGGCCCACGCGGTGGTTTGATCCTATCTGCAAATGCTGATGAAGATCTGCAGAAGAAACTTAACTTCGCTGTATTCCCAGAATCTCAGGGCGGCCCATTGATGCACGTAATCGCTGGTAAAGCGGTTTGCTTCAAAGAGGCTATGGATCCAGAGTGGAAAGAGTACCAAGCTCAGGTTGTTAAAAACGCTCAGGCGATGGCTGAAACTTTCATGAAACGCGGTATTAAGATCGTTTCTGAAGGTACTGATGATCACCTATTCCTTGTTGATATGATCGACAAGGAATTTACAGGTAAAGATGCTGATGCAGCGCTAGGTCGTGCCAACATCACTGTAAACAAAAACTCTGTTCCAAACGATCCACGTTCTCCGTTTGTAACATCTGGTCTACGTATCGGTACGCCAGCTGTAACACGCCGTGGTTTCAAAGAAGCAGAAGTTACAGAGCTAACAAACTGGATCTGCGACATTCTAGATGACATCAACAACGATGATGTGATCGCACGTGTTAAATCTCAAGTTAAAGAGATCTGCGCACGTTTCCCTGTATACAAGTAAAACAGGGTTCCGGCTGTAAGTTATAGTCGGAAAAATGTACAATCTCCGGGCGACCCAAAAGGTCGCCCTTTTTTGTTCTCAGACTAAGCTCAGAGAAGATAAACGCTCTTTACACAGGAAAAGTTGATGCATTGTCCTTTTTGTCATGCCAATGAAACCAAAGTGGTTGATTCTCGACTGGTGGCCGAAGGTCAGCAGGTGCGTCGACGTCGCGAGTGTATTAACTGTAATGAGCGCTTTACCACCTACGAAGCAGCAGAACTGCTGATGCCACGCCTAATTAAGGCTGATGGCTCTCGCCAACCATTTGACGATGAAAAGCTCCGTGCAGGTATTCATCGAGCTTTAGAAAAACGTCCCGTTTCTATCGAAGAGTTTGAAGCGTGTATTAACCGTATTAAACATCGTCTACGTGCGACAGGTGAGCGCGAGCTGCCTTCACGCCAGATTGGTGAAGAGGTGATGGCCGAACTACGCAAACTCGATGAAGTTGCTTATGTACGTTTTGCTTCAGTGTATCGTAGTTTTCAAGATATTAATGAGTTTAAAGCTGAGATCGAACGCTTATCGGAAGAGCATGATACCGAGGGTGCTACTAAGTGAGTGCGACTTGGTCTGTCTCTGATCGCGAATATATGGCCCGCGCCATTCAGTTGGCGAAAGAGGGGCTATATACCACGCAACCTAACCCGCGTGTTGGCTGTGTGCTAGTTAAACAGGGCAATATCGTGGGTGAAGGGTTTCACTATCGCGCAGGTGAAGGCCATGCCGAGGTGAATGCACTTCGTGCTGCGGGTGAAGAAGCGAAAGGGGCGACAGCGTATGTAACCCTAGAGCCTTGTAGCCATTATGGTCGTACTCCGCCTTGTTCTGAGGCATTAATCAACGCTGGCGTGACGCGAGTTGTTGCCGCGATGGTTGATCCAAACCCTCAGGTTGCTGGTCGTGGTATGACTATGCTCCGTGAAGCAGGTATTGAAGCTACATCGGGTTTACTTGAAGAATCAGCTCGAGCGTTGAACCCCGGTTTTATCAAGCGTATGGAGACGGGTTTACCTTTTGTTAGGGTTAAATCTGCGATCAGCCTTGATGGTCGAACAGCGATGGCTTCAGGTGAATCCAAGTGGATTACTGGTCCTGCTGCACGTGGTGATGTACAGAAATTGCGCGCTCAATCGTCAGTGATTCTGACCGGTATAGGCTCCATTCTACAAGATGACTCAGCACTGACGGTTCGCGAAGCGCAGTTAAATCTTCCTAATGTTGCGGATGTCGTACAGAAACAGCCATTACGCGTTGTTTTGGATAGTCGTCTACAGATGCCGCTGACTGCTTCCATTCTTAAGCAGCCGGGGCGAACGCTTATTGTTACTTGTTCTGATGATACAATAGCGCAGAACAAACTTAAGGACGCAGGTGCAGAAGTTCGAGTGATGCCCGCTGAAAATGGCCGTGTGGCTTTATTGCCTTTGTTACGTTGGCTGGCGTCTGAAGAGCAGTGTAACGATCTGCTTGTTGAGACTGGTTCTGTGTTGGCCGGTGCGTTTGTAGAGCAGAAATTGGCTGATGAACTTCATGTTTATATGGCGATGAAGTTGTTAGGAAGTCAGGCTAAGCCACTATTTGAGCTACCCTTAACTAAAATGTCAGAGCAGGTAGAGCTGCAGATGTTAGATAGCCGCATGTTGGGTGATGATCTAAAGCTGATCTTACAGCCTCAATATGGAGAAAATGCATAGATGTTCACCGGTATTATTGAAGCTGTAGGTACGATTGCAGCGATTGAAGAGCAAGCGGGTGATATGCGCTTATATGTTCGCACAGGTCAGTTGGATCTGGCGGACGTTAAACTGGGTGATAGCATCGCCACTAATGGTGTTTGCTTAACCGCAGTAGAATTGCCCGGTGATGGCTTTATTGCTGATGTTTCTCGAGAAACATTAGCTTATACGCGTTTCCATACTTTAGCGATTGGAGAGCGAGTGAATCTGGAAAAGGCATTGATGCCAACCAGTCGCTTAGGTGGTCATATTGTCACTGGCCATGTCGATGGTATAGGTGAAATAGTATCGCGTAGTGAAGATGCTCGTTCTATTCGCTTTAGTGTTAAAGCGCCTGCTGCGATTCAACGTTATTTAGCTGCGAAAGGCTCGGTGACGGTTGATGGTATTAGTTTGACGGTAAATGCCCTTGACGGTGACTGCTTTGAATTGAATATTGTGCCTCACACGGCACAAGAAACGATCATGACTGAATATGTCACAGGACGACAGGTTCATTTGGAAGTGGATATCATCGCTCGCTATCTGGAGCGCTTAATTGGTCATGGTCAAACAACTGATAATAATGAACAGAGCGAACAGGGTCTGACAATGGACACCTTAATTGCTCACGGTTTTAACCGCTAACGACGGTACGAAGTTAATGAAATTAAATACCCCGCAAGAATTGATTGAAGATATTCGTCAGGGAAAAATGGTCATCCTGATGGATGATGAAGATCGCGAGAATGAAGGCGATCTTGTAATTGCTGCAGAGATGGTTCGCCCTGATGATATTAACTTTATGGCGACTCACGCTCGAGGCCTTATTTGCCTAACGTTGACGCGTGAGCGTTGTGAGCAGTTGAACTTACCTCTGATGGTACAGAGCAATGGTGCTCAGTTCTCAACTAACTTTACGATGTCTATTGAAGCGGCGGAAGGTGTAACGACAGGTATCTCTGCTGCTGACCGTGCTTTGACTGTACGTACAGCCGTAAAAGCAGATGCGAAGGCAGAAGATATTGTTCAGCCGGGTCATATCTTCCCACTTATGGCGCAGCCGGGTGGTGTGTTAAGCCGTGCAGGTCATACTGAAGCGGGTTGTGATCTAGCGCGTTTGGCAGGTTTTACGCCAGCGGCTGCGATCGTTGAAATTATGAATGATGACGGCACTATGGCGCGTCGTCCTGATCTGGAAGAGTTTGCGGAAAAGCACAATCTTAAGATCGGTACAATTGCAGATCTAATTCACTACCGTACTGCTAATGAGCATACAGTTGCACGTGAATCCGAAGGCGTGATGTCTACTGAGTACGGTGATTTTAACTACATCACTTACCGTGACGAAATCCAAAACTGCACGCATCTAGCGATGACGTTAGGTGAGCTGAAAGCTGATGAGCCAGCGTATGTGCGTGTTCATAGCCGTACAGAGGTACTACGTGATGTAGTCGGTGCGGTAGCACCTGGCGATGAGCCGAAATGGACTATGCGTAAAGCATTGGAGCGTGTTGCTAAAGAGGGACAAGGTGTTGTGCTTCTACTTGATACGGGTGACCGTATCGATCTAAGCGATGCGACGGATCTGATGATCAACGGTCGTCAGAAATCCAAAATTAATGTTAGTGCATCAGGTGCTTACCTAACGGTAGGTACTGGTTCACAAATCTTGCGAGACCTAGGTGTAGGTAAAATGAACCTACTTAGTTCTCCAATGAAGTTTAATGCGATCTCTGGTTTTGATCTGGAGATCGAAGAATATATTCCTTGTGAAGAATAACTGTAACGGTATTTAAATCATGACTGTTAAAACCTTTGAAGGTGATTTTGTAAACGCAGACGGCAACTATGCAATTGTTGTTGGCCGTTTTAATGCATTCGTTGTTGAGAGCTTGCTAGAGGGTGCAATCGACACTCTAAAGCGTCATGGCGTAAGCGAAGATAATATTCGTGTGATCCGTGTGCCTGGTGCTTTCGAAATTCCGTTGGCAGTTAAACGCGTTGCAGCGCAGAAGAAAGATGACGCGATCATCGCACTAGGTGCGGTTATCCGTGGCGGTACTCCACACTTTGAGTACGTATCTGGCGAGAGCTCTAAAGGT
The DNA here is from genome assembly GCF_047778055.1 of Neptuniibacter sp. QD34_54. Taxonomy (GTDB): domain Bacteria; phylum Pseudomonadota; class Gammaproteobacteria; order Pseudomonadales; family Balneatricaceae; genus Neptuniibacter. The sequence goes on from NZ_CP180546.1 coordinate 365,285, forward strand.
GTTGCTCAGGTATCTTTGGATTACGATCTTCCTATTGCGAATGGCATCCTTACAGTAAACAGCATCGAACAAGCTGTTGAGCGTTCAGGTACTAAAATGGGTAACAAAGGTGCAGAAGCAGCGCTTTCCGCTCTGGAAATGGTTAGCTTGCTTAAGCAGCTTGAGGTTTAAAGCCAGATGAGTGACAACGAAAAAAAATCTGCAGCTAAAAAGAAACCTTCGCTAACATCTCAGCGTCGTAATGCTCGTAGCTATGCGCTGCAGGCTTTGTATTCTTGGTCATTAGCTGGTCAGCCTCTGCATGAACTAGAAGCGCAATTCCGTGTAGATAACGACATGCGTGATACGGATGTACGTTTATTCTCTGAATTGTTGCAGAACGTTGCGGCAACTAAAACAGAGCTTGATGGTCTGTTTACTGACTTCCTTGATCGTCAGATCGAAGAGTTGGATCCTGTTGAATTGAACGTTCTACGTATCGGTGCTTACGAGCTTTCTAAACGCATGGAAGTGCCATATCGCGTCGCGATCAATGAAAGTGTTGAATTGGCGAAGACATTCGGGGCAACCGACAGTCATCGTTATGTGAACGGCGTGCTAGATAAACTAGCGCAACGTGTGCGTATGGCCGAAATTCGCGCTAAACGAGAAGGTAAAGCGTAAGCTATGCCGCTGGGTGAATTTGAGCTGATACAGCGCTACTTCGCACAGGTTTCAGAAGCATCTTCGGATGCTTCTGTTGCTTTAGGGGTAGGGGATGACTGTGCTCTACTTAATTTGCCCGAGGGTCAGCAACTCGCCATTTCTATTGATACGCTGGTTGAAGGCACTCATTTTCTGCCTGACATACAGCCGGAAAAGCTCGCAGATCGCCTTATGGGTTCCACTGTCAGTGATCTAGCTGCTATGGGCGCAAAGCCTGCTTGGCTGACGCTTGCGCTTACGTTGCCGCAAACCGATGCAGATTGGCTGCAACGCTTTAGTTCTCAATTAGGTATACGATGCCAGGAGTACAGTATTGCGCTCATTGGTGGTGATACCACGCGTGGGCCTCTAGCTCTCTCTGCTCAAGTGCATGGCTTTGTGCCTCAAGGGAAGGGACTTTGTCGTCATGGGGCTAAACCGGGCGATATTATCTGTGTTAGTGGTAGCTTAGGTGATAGCCGTGGAGGTCTTGAAGGGCTGCTTAAGGGCTTCACTAATGAAACTCATGCGGAGTATTTGCTCGAGCGTTTCTATTCGCCTGTGCCGCGTATCAGCCTAGGTCAATCGTTAGTGGGTTCTGCCAGTAGTTGTGTGGATATCTCTGATGGCTTGTTATCCGATTTAGCGCACATTTTAAAAGCTAGTGGCAACCTAGGTGCGCGTTTGCAGATAGAAGCTTTGCCGATCTCTTCTCAGCTGGTGGATACTTATGGGGAACAGCAGGCGCAGCAGTGGGCGTTGACCGGTGGTGAGGATTTTGAACTATGTTTCACCCTGCCGCCGGAGCATTTAGCGTTAATCCCTAGTTTGCCAACCTCAGTAGCCGTTATTGGTAAGGTCACAGAGGAGTCAGAACTCAGTCTGTTTCTTCGAGGGGAACCTTGTGAAATTTCAGGCTCAGGTTATGATCACTTCCACCAATCCTGATGTTCAAGTAGGCTGTTAGCCGCGATTGTTAGACTAAGCCGTAAAGGAATAACCGTGAATAAAGTACCTAGTAGTGTTTGGAAAAATCCGATCCATTTTCTAGCGTTTGGTCTAGGTAGCGGTGCTGCTCCTTGGATGCCTGGCACAGTAGGCACTTTGGCGGCGATCATTCCTTATCTTTGGTTCCAACACTTGAGTTTGCCGTTTTATCTATTGATGTTGGTGGTTACGACTATCATCGGCATTTGGTTATGCGATCGCACTTCAAAAGATATTGGTGTGCATGATCATGGCGGCATTGTCTGGGATGAGTTTGTTGGCTTTTGGCTGACCATGACGCTTGCACCAACTGGCTGGGAATGGATTGCTCTTGGTTTTGTGCTATTCCGTATTTTTGATATTTGGAAGCCTTGGCCGATCAAATGGGCTGACCAGAAAGTTTCTGGTGGTGTGGGTATAATGCTGGATGACTTGCTAGCAGGTGTTTATGCCGCGGCAATTCTGCAGTTAGTCGCTTATTTTTGGCTTTAAGCGATCGTTTTTAGTCGATCTCCGATTGCTTTAATCATACCTGCAGCATCAAGACCGCATTGTTGAAGTTGCTGTGCGCGAGATGCGTGGCCAATCCAACGATCAGGTATACCTAACATCAGTAAAGGTGTGTTGATCTGTTCTTGATGTAGGTACTCACTCACACTTGATCCTGCGCCGTTAATGATGCTGTGATCTTCTATGCTGACTAATAAGTCATGACTTTCTGCTGCATCTTTAAGGACATTTTGATCTAGAGGCTTAACAAAGCGCATATCGATTAGGGTATAACCTTGGTCGTTTGCAACCTCTTGAGCTGTTTCTAGTAAAGGTCCGAAATTTAGAAGCGCAACTTTACTGCCTTGATTGAGCGTTCGGCTTTGCCCTAGCTCAATTGCCTGCATGGGTGTATCTATTTGTGCTGGAACGCTGCCTCGTGGATAGCGAACCGCAGCTAAGCCTTGATATTGGTAACCGGTGAAAAGCATATTGCGAAGGTCTTCGGCACTTGAAGGCGTCATCAATACAGCTTTTGGTAAGCCGCGAAGCATGCCAATATCAAAACAACCTGCATGGGTTGAACCATCTTCCCCAACTAAGCCAGCTCTATCGATGGCCAGCAATAGATCGAGATCTTGAATGGCCACATCATGGATCAGTTGATCATAAGCTCGCTGCAGAAAAGTCGAGTAGATGGCTACTACCGGCTTAATATTTTGGCAGGCCATACCAGCCGCTAGAGTCAGTGCGTGTTGTTCGGCGATAGCCACATCAAAATAACGGTCAGGAAAGCGCTGAGAAAACTCCACTAAATCTGAGCCTTCACGCATAGCCGGGGTAATGGCTGTCAGGTGTGGGTCTTGTTCGGCTAGATCGCAAATCCAACGACCAAAGACATTGGAATAACTGATTTTCTTCGTAGGCTTTTGGTGAATTGGATCGATCTTAGTAATTGCGTGATAACCAACCGGATCGTCTTCAGCAGGTTTGAAACCCTTACCTTTCGTTGTTACCAAATGAAGGAATTGTGGTCCTGGTCGATTAAGAATGTCTTGTAATACCGGTATGAGTTTAGAAAAGTCATGACCATCAACAGGGCCTGTATATTCAAACTCTAGCGCTTCAAAGAGGGCGGTGGTGGTCTCACCGTCATTTCTGTCTTTAAAGTTTTTTGCTAGATAAGTCGCCAGCCCGCCTTCATTGTGGGAGATCGACATATCGTTGTCGTTCAAGATTACCAGCAGGTTGGTGTTGGTATGTGCTGCATGGTTCAACGCCTCAAACGCCATACCAGCCGTCATCGCACCGTCACCAATTACGGCTACAGATTTACTCTCTATCCCACGGATCTTATCGGCAATTGCCATGCCTAGAGCGGCACTAATCGAGGTGCTGGAATGACCTACACCAAAATCATCATATGGGCTCTCGTCCCGTTTAGGGAAGGGGGATGGTCCCTCTTTCTGTCGGATTTGGGGTAACTGTTCGCGACGGCCGGTTAAGATCTTATGGGGGTAGCATTGGTGACCTACATCCCACACTAAATGATCTTGCGGTGTGTTAAGAACATAATGCAGAGCCACTGTTAGTTCCACCACACCCAGTCCTGCACCGAAATGGCCGCCACTTTGTCCGACGCTGTAGAGTAGATAAGCTCTTAATTGCTCAGCTAGCTCTGGAAGTTGTTCGGGCGTGAGTAAACGCAGAGCGATTGGATTATCAATGCTATCCAACAGAGGTGTGTTAGGGCGTTTACTTGGGATTGTATGGAACATAAAGCTCGATCAGTTATTAGTGGTCGCGATGCACAATAAAATCAGCGAGGGCTTTTAGTTCTGATGCGTCTTCGCCGAATACATCTAATGCCGATAGGGCCTGTTGATGAAGCTGCTGTAATTTCAGCTTAGCACCTTCCAAACCCAATAGAGCTGGATACGTAGGTTTATTCTGTTCTAGATCAGAACCTTGAGGTTTTCCGATCACTGCAGAATCGCCTTCTATATCGAGAATGTCATCTTGTACTTGGAAGGCTAGGCCGATGGCGTTGGAATATTCTGCGAGTGCGGCTAACTGTTTTTGATCGGTTAAGCCTGCACAGATGGCTCCCATTTGCACTGAGCAAGTCAGCAGGGCACCGGTTTTATGTTGGTGCATAGCTTCAAGCCGCTCAAGTGAAAGAGAGTTGCCCACATTACGCAGATCAAACGATTGTCCGACAACCATACCTTGATGCCCAGACGCATGACTCAGCTTTTGGATAAGGTTTAAACGAGTTTCTGCCGTTAGTTTGTCATCGGATGAGATCAATTCGAATGCTAAACATTGCAAAGCGTCACCCGCTAATATTGCGGTCGCTTCATCAAAAGCAATATGGCAGGTTGGTTTGCCTCGTCTTAGGTCGTCATCATCCATTGCCGGAAGATCATCATGAACCAAAGAGTAGCTATGTATGCACTCAATAGCGGCTGCTGCGCTGTCGGCTTGTTCGTGACTGCTGCCTAGCATTGCATTGACCATATAGATCAAAGCCGGTCGAATGCGTTTTCCACCATTGAATAGTGAATATTGCATAGATTCTTGTAGGACCGGATCTATACTGTCTTTATTGATACATTTCTGAAGGTGGTGATCTACCCGCTCTTGGTAGCTCTTGAGTAGATTGCGGATCTCCAAGATCAGCTGTCCTCGTCTGCAGTAAACGGTTTGGTTGAAAGTTCACCGTCGGATTCTATCAAAAGCTGAACTTTTTGCTCTGCTTGAGTAAGAATTCCTTGGCACTCTCGAGTTAGGCTGACACCCTCTTCAAAGGCTTGAAGTGACTCTTCCAAGGAAAGATCTCCTTGTTCCATTTTGGTCACTAGGGATTCAAGTGCTTGCAGGGATTGTTCAAAGTCAGTTGTTTTTTTCTTACGTGGCATAAGAGCGAATCTTAGATTGAAAGCGCTAAACTTACCGAAGCCAGCAGCTATAAGCAAATATACATACAATTTCTATAGTTAAACGATTGTATGATGGGTGAAACCCTGTGCTTTTTTGCTATGATAGGCAGCTTAGATTTGAACAGTTTGCGCGCTTAATTAAGGAGTAATGAGTGGATATAGCAACGCTCGTCGGATTATTAGGCAGTTTTGGTATTGTAATAGCTGCGATCGTCACTGGTGGTGATGCTGGGGTGTTTATTAACCCTCCGTCTTTGTTGATCGTTGTTGGTGGTTCCATCTTTGTTGTATTGATGAAATTCACACTGCCCCAGTTCCTTGGTGCCGGCAAAGTTGCGGCTAAAGCATTTATGTTCAAGTCGTTAAATCCAGAAGAGATTATCGCTGAAACGGTAGATCTGGCCGATGCGGCGCGAAAAGGTGGCTTGCTTTCTCTAGAAGATAAGACGGTAAGTAGCGATTTCATGCAGCGAGGAATCCAGTTGCTGGTGGATGGTCACGACCCTGAAGTCGTCAAAGGTCTGCTGAATAAAGAAGCTAAGTTGACTCACGATCGTCATGAATTTGGTGCGACTGTATTCTCCGCGATGGGGGATGTAGGTCCTGCAATGGGGATGATCGGTACGCTGGTAGGTCTGGTACAGATGCTATCAAACATGAGTGATCCTAAATCCATCGGTCCTGCGATGGCGGTAGCACTTCTAACTACCCTTTATGGTGCAATGCTTGCGACCATGGTCACCATTCCTTTGGCAGATAAACTAAACGTCCGTAAAGATGAGGAAGCGTTGAACTCGGCTTTGATTATTGATGGTCTGTTGGCTATCCAAGCGGGTCAGAACCCTCGTGTTATCGAACAAATGTTGCGTAACTATCTGCCAGAAGGCAAGCGTGCAGCGGCTGAAGGTTAATTCGGTAAAGGACTAGAGCGATGAGTGACGATACCGAAGAACAAGAATGCCCCCCCTGCCCCCCCGGGCTTCCGGCTTGGTTGGCAACGTTTGGCGACTTGATGTCGCTGCTGATGTGCTTTTTCGTACTTCTACTTTCCTTCTCGGAGATGGACGTACTGAAGTTTAAACAGTTGGCAGGTTCAATGCGCGAAGCGTTTGGTGTTCAAAACCAGATTAAAGTAGAGGATATTCCAAAGGGTACCTCTATTATCGCGCAGGAATTTAGCCCTGGTCGACCAGAACCCACGCCTCTTAACGAAGTCCGTCAGATGACGGTCAATAACGATATGAATACCTTGGATATTCGATCTAAAGAGGGTGATAGCGACTCGCCTGATAAAGAGGCGGGTGAAGCGCAAGAGCTGCAGAAACAACAAGAGCAGGAAGCGAAAGAGGAAGCGGTTGAGTTTGCTGCTGCTTTGGCTCAAGAGATCGGTGAAGGTAGTGTTGAAGTTGAGACGGATGGTAAGAAAATTATTATCCGTATCAAGGAGAAAGGCTCTTTCGATTCCGGTTCTGCCGAGCTGAAGTTCGAGTCAATTCCTGTGTTGGCTAAAATCAGAGATGTGCTTTTAAATGTTAAAGGTCGTGTCGCTATTGAAGGGCACAGTGATAATATCCCTTATGCCGGTCGACGCTTTGAATCTAACTGGGATCTGTCTGTTGCACGCGCATTGGCGGTAGCGCATGAACTATTTGGCGATCCGCGAATCGATCAATCTCGCTTTAAAGTACTCGGTTTGGCAGACACGAAACCATTAGTGCCAAACGATACTCGTGCAAACCGTGTTAAGAACCGCCGTGTAGAGATTATTGTGCAGAAGGGTAAAGATAAGGAATCCTTAGAAAAGATTCAGGCGCGCCAAGATGGCGATCCTGATGGGGAAGTTATCAATCTAAGACCTGATGATATTTTCTAAGCAATAATTACTGCTCCAATAAAAAAACCGCCAAAAGGCGGTTTTTTTATTGCTGAAACTCTAACTTACTTAGAGTTATCAACCATGTACTGGATCGCAGCTTTTAGTTCGCCGTCTGTGCAGTCCATGCAAAGACCACGTGGTGGCATTTGGCCTTTACCTTTGTCAGCTGTAGCGTAAAGTGCATCGATGCCTTGTGCTGAGCGTTCAGCCCACGCTGCAGCATCACCTACTTTAGGTGCATCAGCAACACCAGATGCGTGGCACATTGCACATTTAGTGTTGTAAACAGTAGCTCCGTCACGTTCTGCCATTGCTGCTGCTGGAATCATCATTGCTGCAGCTGCAGTCGCCATCAGTAGTTTTTTCATTGTAATTTTCCTGTAGGTGCTCATGAGTTTGTCATTGGGACTAATTCGACTTCGCCCTCACAACCAAGTCTGCTACCCCCTAGTAGCATCTATTAGTAACCCAAACAGAGTGAATTGTATCTGAACAAAGTCAATAGAAGAACGAAATAATGCTAAAGGATAGCTTGATACAGGAAAGATTGGTTTGGTTGGCGGGCTTAGTTACCTAAACGCATGGCAAAATTAGCCTGGTTATGTTGAATTTGAATGGTTTTTTCATGGATACGTTCTTCCGCATGAAACTCTGCGATGGCCTGATCTACGATGTTTTTAGGTGCCATTGCTAAGTTGCGAACATCCATTTCGGAATAGCCACGTTTCAGCAACTGCTTCAGCTGAGTTGTTAAAGTTGTTTCTGTCATTTTCTTTGCCTCTTTAAATTTAATACTCATCATGCATTAGATTTATTACAGAAATATGTCATTCAATTGATGATTTTGTTGAATGGGGAGCGAGGTTTTAGTCTTCGGAATTTTTTAGTGCCATGCTGATGAGTGCACTGTAAAGCTGTACTAAGTTACCAATAAATAGATGGTGCTCTGGTGAATCTGTAGAAAGTATATGTAAATTCTGGATCGCTTTGTGGAGAGTCTCTAAAAACTCGAGGTCGTAGGATTCTGCTGCTAGGCCTGCTTGTAAACGGTCACGAAGTTCATAGGCGCGAGGAAGCAGACGTTTCTGAATATCCAGAATACTTATTTGAATGACGCTTTCTTTGCGAGAAGTATTCATGAGTGCTGCGTTTTGCTTGGTTCGATACTAACAGCATAGTAGGCATTCAGGATTTTGTTTCTGAAGCCTATCTATTCAATCTTTAGCTTTGATGCCTAAAGAGGAGTAGGCGGCCGCAGTGACTTCAGGATCTAAAGGCGGCGGTGTTATATCAACTTCAGAGGATAGTTGTTTTACAACACATTTGAGTGCTTCTATCCGTGTGTACCATTTATGGTTGGCTGCAATGACATTCCACGCTGCAATTTCTGTATGTGTGTAGTGCAACATGTCATTGATCGCGTGAGTATAATCTTCCCAACGTTCACGATTACGAATATCTTCTGTGGTTAGCTTCCAGCGTTTAACTGGATTGTTTAGGCGCTCGGTAAAACGCCTCAGTTGTTCATCGGGGGTGATGTGCATAAAGATTTTTATTATGCGAGCACCATCATCAATCAAGCTACGTTCAAATTCGTTTATCTCTTGGTAGGCTCTCTGCCATTGCTGTGGTGAAGCAAACTCTTCAACCCGCTCCACTAATACACGGCCGTACCACGAACGATCAAATATCGCGATAGAACCTGCGGGCGGCAATTTTTCTTGGAAGCGCTGAAGGTAGTGTTTGCTTTGTTCGATTGATGTTGGCGCACTAATTGGGTGAACAGTGAAACCGCGAGGATCTAACTTTTCGGTGATACGTCTAATAGCGCCGCCTTTACCACTGGCATCCCAGCCTTCAAATACAATTATGGCCCGGCGGTTTTGATGATAATAAGCTTGTTGTACTTCAAGTATGCGCTTTTGCCATTTTTTCAATTTCTTTAGATAGTCATTTTTGTCTGCGAGTACCGCATCTTCGAATGTTATTGAATCTAATTGAGGAGAGGGATATTTGAGTATGATCGCGCTGGGTGTATGCATTAAAAATTCTCCCTCATCGTGTTAAGTAATGGTTATAGTGGTTCCTAACTACTGCTTTTTAACCAGTCTCTAGCGGCTGTAGTGATCTTTTCCACAGCGGTATGCGAGATCTTTCGTTCGATAGAAATTGCGTAAAAGTTATTCACAATCTCATTGGTTTCACCTAGCGTCACCAAACCGAGCTGCGCAGATACTTCATCTCTAATCGGCGTAGGTACCACCATAATCCCTTTACCAGCATTGGCGAATGCTTTAATCAATGCGCTGTCATCAAATTCGCCTACCACTCGAGGATGGATACGGTTCTTACTAAACCACTGTAGCAGTTGTGAGCGGACAATGGTTGTTTCGCTTGGAAGCAGCATAGGGGAACCATTAAGATTGTGGGGGAACTCTCCACTTAGTTGCTCAACTACTGATGGGCTTGCCATAAAACTACTGCCACAGGTGCCTAAACTATGGCTAAAACCATTAATACTGACATCAGAAGGTATAGGTGATTCTGAAATCACCAGATCTAATCTATGCAGGGCAAGCTCTGCGAGTAGCTCGTTGATATCACCCTCATGGCAAATCATTCTGACATTGTTGATGTCATCCATAGCCGGGGAGAGTAGGTGATAAGCGATCGATTTCGGTACTACATCTACCACGCCTACCTTGAAAACTAAGGGACGGATCTTATCTAAATTACGGACCCGTTCTTCCAGTTCGCCACCCAACGAAAAGATATCACTGGCGTAGCTTAAAACCATATGACCCGTTTCGGTGAGTTCTAATTGCCTACCTACTTTTGTGAAGAGAGAGCAGCCAAGGTAATCATCAAGCAAGCTCAGCTGAGCACTAATTGTGTGTGGTGTAACACTCAGACGCTCAGCAGCAGCAGCTATGCTCCCCTCTTTAGCGACCATCCAGAAATAGTGAAGGTGTTTGTAATTAATCATCAAAAACTCGGTAAAATCGATGCTTTTGTTAATAATAATCGAGTTTTATTGTTTTTGGTAGGCGGTTAAATTTTGAACTGTTGATACCGGAAAGCCTTTTGGCTTTTGGTTAGTAAAAACCAGGAGGGGTGTATGAATACATCTATAAGATCTTCAGCAGCTCAGACGCAACCATCTGCGTTAGAGTCTAATAAAGTACTACGCAACACCTATGCATTGTTATCTATGACTTTGCTGTTCAGTGCGATCATTGCTGGTGGTTCCATTGCGCTCCAGTTACCTCACCCCGGTGTCATCATCTCTTTAGTCGGCTTTTTTGGTTTATATTTTCTGACCTACAAGCTGCGCAATAGTGTTTGGGCATTACCTTCAGTCTTTGCTCTGACTGGTTTTATGGGTTACACCCTAGGCCCTATTGTTGGTCATTATTTGTCAATGCCGGGTGGCGGTTCTATCGTAATGAATGCGATGGGTATGACAGGAATAATTTTCTTAGGCCTATCAGCTTATGTTTTAACCACACGTAAGAACTTTACCTTTATGGGTGGCTTCTTAATGGTCGGTGTTTTACTGGCGTTTGTTGCAGGCTTAGGGGCAATCTTTTTCCAGATTCCTGCTCTGTCTTTAGCTGTATCGGCAATGTTTGTACTGTTGATGTCTGGTTTTATTCTTTATGAGACAAGCAACATCCTGCACGGCGGTGAGACAAACTACATCATGGCAACAGTGTCCTTGTATGTGTCCATCTATAACTTGTTTACCAGTTTATTGCATATCCTAGGTTTCCTAGGTGGTGAAGATTAAGACATTAAACCCTTTATTAGCTATGCACTTGTGATAACCCCACTGGGGTATTCAGGCGACCTTTTAGGTCGCCTTTTTTTATTTCAGCCAATCGGCAGCAACTTGAATTGGTTGTTGATCTCGTTCTGAAACCCAAATGGCCAATGCATGCTTTTGAGACGTTTGTAGATGGGGTAGTTCAAAGCTCCAGTTATAGTCTGATTGGGCTTTTTGTTGTTTATGTAAAACCACAAATTGATGTTGAAGTAGGCGGCCTGCATTTTCGCCTGAAGTGACTTGGCTACTGAGATTAAACCCGAGTACTGCAACATGAGCTATAAGCACCTTTCGGTCCCTTTTTGGGGTATAACTTACTTTGAGGGTTTGGCTGTTGAGGCTAGCTTTAAGTAGTCCCCCAGAGGAAGATTGATTGGGTAGGGCTTTGCCTTGGAAAAACCCTCGCCATTCTTTGCCGGAGCTAATCCAGCCCGGTGTATACACACTTTTTAAATTTCCTAAGCGGCGATGATTGTATTGGCGCTGTTTAAACTCAGGTTGGGCAAATCGATCTTCCCAGCCAATGTAATCCCAATAGTCTACATGAAAGGCTAAAGGTACTACCTTTTTCCAAAGGTCTGCGGAACCTATAAAGCTGTTGATATAGCGTTCTGCTGGAGGGCAGCTGGAACAGCCTTCTGAGGTATAGAGCTCAATTAACTGAGGTACAGCTCCTTGATTTTCAAAGATCTGCTCAGCCGCTAAAGCTTGAGGTAAGAAATAAAGGCAGGCTGCAATTAACGAATTGGCGAACGATTTCATAACTCTGTCCTCTCATTTCCTATGAGACTTCAGAGCCTTGAGTGAGTTCAGTTATTCAACATCGATCTTACATGCTGGGCTTTTGCCAGGGAGTGTGTCAAAGGCATCTAATTGATTCACGGTTTGATACCAATCGGCTCGACTGCCCCAAAAAAGATTACGTTCCGGTGGTACCTCGGGGCCTGTATCCAGTGTGCCGGCTGGAATGATCATTGCTTTACCTGTTTGGGCTAGCCACGGTAGGTTAGATCCACATTTTTTACAGAAGCAGACAGCAAAATGTTTGGCATCGCTGGGTTCATAGCGTCCAACGTATGCTTCTCCCGCCGTCCAGCGGAATTGCTCTGGTGGCATTATTATGTTGCTAGCATGTGCGCTGCCAGTGGTTTTGCGGCAACGTGAACAGTGACAGTATTGAAAGGTGGAAAAGGGTGGTGATATTTCATACTGAACTTCACCACATAAACAACTGCCCCTGTAAACCTCTTCTCCGCTCATGAAATCATCCTAGCGATCAAACGCTGTCACCATTGAATCTAGTTGTTTTACCAGTTCATGCAGTTCACTGCTAGCGGAAGCGGTTTCATCAGAGGCTTCACTGTTGCGACGGGCAAGGTCCCTGATCGCGACGATATTTTGTTGGATCTCTTCTACAACGGAGGACTGTTGTTCAGAACTGCTGGCGATCTGTAAACAGCGATCAGAAATATCATCAATAGAGCTTTGTACTGTTTGGAAGGCTTCATCAGCAATGTTTGCCACATCGACACTTTGCTTAGCATGATCGCGGCTTTGCTCCATGATGTTGACTGTTTTATCTACAGCAGACTGTACACTTTCAATTGAGGCTTCTATTTCTTGAGTAGAATTTTGCGTACGTGTTGCTAAGGTACGAACTTCATCTGCTACCACTGCGAAGCCGCGTCCTGTTTCACCTGCGCGCGCGGCTTCGATAGCAGCGTTCAGTGCTAGTAGGTTGGTTTGTTCAGCAATATCATTAATCACCGTTACGACATTGCCGATCGCATCTGTATGTTGTTTTAGCTCCATGGTAGCTTCCGTTGCTTCCACTACTTCATTAGACAGATCTTTAATGTGATTTACCGTGTTGTATAGTGCGCTTCGACCTTCTTCAGTTGTAGAGCGTGCATTCTGCGATGCATTCGACATATCGCTAGTGTTAGCTGCAATTTCTTGTGATGCACATGCCATTTCGTGAACAGCAGCGGCGACCATGTCACTTTCTTTATCTTGTTGGCTGATCCCTTCGTTAGTTTGACGGATAGCGTTATCGGTGACATCAATGGCTTGATCAATGGTGTGACTAACATCTCCCAATCGTGTAAGTACGGTAGTGTTTCTGGCTTCATTCATCTGTAAAGCGAGATCAATTTCACCAAATTCATCCTGACGAGGGCAGTACATTAATTGGATTAGAGGATTGCTGAAGCGATCGCGTGCACGATTAGCTAGCTCTTTAATTGGAGCGGTTAAGCGCAACAGACAGGCCCCTAAAAGAACTTCGGTCAGAGCCATAATTCCTAAAATAGGCAGTGACGCACCTGCAAACCATGAAGCAATTAAACTAATAAATGAAATTAAGGCGAAGATAGCAAATGTTTGGTTGCTAATAGATTTCAGTTTTAATGCCTTGCCCGCTTTACCGGCATTGGCCACTGAATAAATAACTTCTGCTTTAGAAACCTGTTCGGCGGTTGGCTTAAAGCGAACCGATTGATAGCCAACTTTTTGGCCTTTTTCATACAAAGGGGTTACGTAAGCATCGACCCAGTAATGATCGCCATTTTTACAACGGTTTTTAACAATTCCGCGCCACGCATGGTTTTCTTTTAAGGACATCCAGAGGTTTTCAAAGGCAGCGGGTGGCACGTCTGGGTGGCGAACAATATTGTGGGCTTTACCTAAAAGCTCCTCTTCAGTGAACCCTGAAATATCACAAAAAACCTGATTAACGTAAGTGATACGTCCTTTGAGGTCTGTTGTTGAAATAATGCGCTGACCTTCAGGTAGTACCACCTCGCGGTTGGTAACTGGCATTTTTTTCATGGTTCACCCTTCTTCGCATGCAAAAAGTAAAAACTAACGGCTCTTAATTATTAGATGTGTACAATGTATTTGATCTGCACAGTTTAGTAATAGTTATAGCTGTATTTAAGTGATATAGCTCAGAAGGCTGACTGATTTATTGATATTTTTTAGCATTTAGTCCTCTGTGAGCTCTGATAATAAAAAGGAATAAAGCATGTCGTTTCGATTAGAATTTAAAGTGCGTGATTACGAATGTGATTTGCAAGGCATCGTAAACAATGGCGTTTACTTCAATTATTTAGAGCATGCGAGGCATGAGTATCTTTTAGACAAGGGGATCGACTTTGCTAAGTTGACCGAAGATAAAATTCATCTGGTCGTTGTTCGTTCTGAGATGGATTATAAAAATTCTTTAACCAGTGGTGATCGCTTTGTTGTTGAAGTAAGTGTCGAGAGGGTGAGTAAAGTTAAGTTTGGTTTTCGTCAGCGTGTGATTAGATTGTCCGATGAAAAGGTGGCCCTTGAAGCGTTGGTAATCGGAACGGCATTAAATGAAAGAGGGCGTCCATTTGTGTTACCAGAAATCGCCGCTTTGATGCCAGAAGAGTAAGATTAGGAAGAGAAAGTACCCAGTGAACTTTTCAGCTTGGTTGTTAGCGAATGAACCGATAGTGCGCTTAAGCTGTTTTTTCGGCGTGTTCACGGTGATGGCCTGCTGGGAGTTATATAGGCCTTTCCGACCTTTGCTGCAAAAAAAATGGTTTCGTTGGCGATCGAATCTCAGTTTGGTTGTGCTTAATAGTTTGCTGCTGAGGGTTATGTTTCCGGTAGCGGCTGTTGGCGTTGCTGGATATGCGCAGGCCAAAGGGTTTGGACTTTTTATATGGTTGGATTTGCCTATTTGGTTGGAGGTTTTATTAGCTGTAGTGCTTTTGGATTTTCTGATTTATGCACAGCATGTTCTCTTTCATAAAGTTCCTTTGCTATGGCGTTTTCACCGCATGCATCATGCGGATCCAGATATTGATGTGACCACGGGGGCTAGATTTCATCCAGTTGAAATTGTCCTGTCGATGCTGATTAAAATGTTGATGGTGTTTCTTCTGGGGCCAGCGGTGGTTGCGGTGATCTTATTTGAAGTGTTACTCAATGCATCAGCCATGTTTAATCACTCGAATATACAATTGCCTAAACTATTAGATAGGGTGATTCGTTGGCTATTTGTTACCCCTGATATGCATCGAGTGCATCATTCAAAAATTCTCAGTGAGACGGATAGTAATTATGGCTTTGCGTTATCCTGTTGGGATCGAATCTGTAAGACTTATATTGAGAAGCCCGCTAAAGGCCAAGTAGGTGTAGAGATCGGATTAAACGAGTTTAATGATCCAAACACCTCTTGCCGTTTGGGGGGTATGTTGATGTTACCGTTTAAAAAGTGATTATTTAGTTTGAGTTAGCTGGGACCAGAAGGCGTTGATCAGCGGGTTCTTAAGTTTTTTCTCTAAAGTCACTATCCCAACTTCATAGGGTTTGAGTTTAGGTGTGATGTCGAGTACTTCCACGCTGCTTGCTAGTGGACTGTTTTGCAGAACAATCTCAGGTACAACACCTATGCCAAACCCTAGACTTACCATGCTCACAATAGCTTCGTTACCCGATACTTGGGCATAGATGATCGGTTTTATATCTTGATCTTTAAACCAGCGATCGACTCTTTTACGAGCCAAACCCGCTTCGGATAGGATCATCGGTGTGGAGCTATCTGGCCGAACCGGTGGTTTATCTTGACCTTGTAGTCCCTGTATTGGCGCTATAAATAGGAGGGGAGAGATGGCAATCGTCTTAAATGCAATCCCTGCCGGTAACGCGTCAGGTTTTGCGCTGATAGCAAAGTCTTCATCTCCGGATAGTATGCGGGATATAGCGTGTTCATGATCCCCGGTGTGTAACTTGATCTCTATTTTGGGATAGTCGGTACGGAACTCACTCAAGATATCGAACAGGAAGCTGTAACTGGCGGTAACCGAGCAATACATACTTATTTCGCCCTGAAGTTCACCCGACCTTTCCATCAGTTGAGTGCGCACCATATCCCATTGACCTAGGGAATCGCGGGCATAGCCTAAGAATATTTTGCCTTCTGTCGTCAGGGCAACACTGCGGTTATCTCGTTCAAACAGATCTGTGCCGACTTCTTCTTCCAACTGCTTGATGCTTCTGCTTAGTGCCGAAGGACTTATGTAAGAAGCTTCGCTTGCTCGACCAAAATGTAAGGTTTCGGCTAAGTGAACGAATTGTTTGAGCTGTCTGATATCCATAATGTTGCGCTTTTTCGAATGTTTCTCTTATTTTATGCCAATTTTTAATCTAATAGGAGTGCCTCTGCTTATTTTTTGTTCAGTTTTGTCATATTTCTATGCTATTTTCTATGTTGTTATTGTGCGGTGCACAAAGGCAGCAGGAGGCACGTATGACAAAGTCATTGAATTTGGCATTACAGGGTGGTGGTGCTCATGGAGCATTTGCCTGGGGCGTTTTAGATCGTTTACTTGAAGAGGATATCAAGCCTCAAGCGATCAGCGGAACTAGTGCAGGTGCTATGAATGCGATTCTGCTTGCACATGGTTGGCAGTTGAATGGTGCTTCAGGAGCAAAGGATTTATTAGACCAATTTTGGCACAAGGTTTCTCTTAACTCTCCTTCGGAGTTGATAGGTTCTCAGTTGCCCGATTCCCAGATGACGGCGGTGACAGGGTTTATGCTCGATCTCTTGCGTTATCTATCGCCTTACGACCTTAACCCTCTCGATATTAATCCATTGCGTGGTTTGCTGGATGATATTGTCGACTTTGAAATGCTGAGAAATGATGGATCAATACAGTTATTCATAGCTGCTACCGATGTTACAACAGGCAAAATTCGTCTATTTAGAGAGAATGAGCTGACCACGGAGCATGCTTTGGCTTCGGCGTGTTTACCAACGTTGCACCAAGCTATTGAAATTGATGACTGTTACTACTGGGATGGAGGCTTCTCCGGCAATCCAGCGGTGTATCCGCTGATCTTTGATTGTCAGGAAGAGGATATCTTAATGGTTTTGCTTCAGCCTATGCAGGGACGTGATCTCCCGACGACCTCTCATGCGATTAACCAACGTGTTACTGAGTTGGGTTTTCAAAGTACTTTTTTACGAGAGATGAGAGCGATCAGCTATACCCGACAGCAGGCTAAAGATAAGTTTTTCAGTACCAGTAGTCTGGAGCGGCGGTTCAAAGCGCTACGTTTTCATCTGATTGAATCGGGTGAAGTGTTATCTAGTCTGGAACAAGCCAGCAAATATGATACCCGGCAGGAATTTCTTTTAGGTCTCAAGGAAAAGGGACGAAATGCCGCAGAACAGTGGATTGGATCAAACTTCAGTGCGATAGGGCAGAGGCCAAGTTGTGACATCGAGGCGATGTTTTTATAGTACTAAGATAAAGTATTGGTATGGATGGGAAGCATGGTGAAAAGTAGGGACCAACTGAAGTTATTGCTGCTTCAGATCCGAGATGAAGATCAAGTTCGAAGGGAAGAGCTAGAGAGTTTTGCTGAATACTGCGGGCTTAATATCGAGCAGTTTGATGTGCTTAATGTCTTTGATACACCGACATTTCCAGATACTGCCGCCGATAATTATGACGCTTTGCTAGTCGGTGGTGCCAGTGAGGCTAATGTACTTTTCCCAGACATTTACCCATTTGTAGATCAGTGTCAGCAGCTCATTTTACGTTGCGCAGAAACCGACAAGCCAGTGTTTGCCTCCTGCTTTGGTTTTCAGTTAGCGGTATTAGCGCTTGGTGGTGAGATCTTGCATCGAGAGAAAAATTTCGAGATGGGTACAATACCTATCTCGCTTGATCATAGCGTTTGGCAGGATCCAATATTTCGAGATACCCCCGACAATTTTTATGCAGTTTCAGTGCACAAGCAGTACGCAAATGAACTGCCGAAAAACTGTGTTTCTCTTGCTTACACAGATAAATGCATTCATGCATTTAGAGTAAAAGATAAGCCTTTCTGGGCTTTTCAATTTCATCCTGAGGTTGGTAAACGAATCTTGGTTGAGCGACTGACCTTTTACAAAGATAAATACACAGATGGAGATGATCACCTTGATCAGGTGCTAGCGACTGCACAAGAAACGCCTCAATCAAATGCGTTGCTAACTAAATTTGTGGATAGAATTCTATTAGATCAGGATCATCTAGATCTCTAGAAATGGCATCCTGACGCTGGTCACAGTAGAATGGGGTTTCTCTATATTATGGAATATAAAAAATCGCGATGAATGAGCCGCAAAATCAAGATAATCAAGAACCGATAAAGCCTCGTAGCCGCGGGATCTACCTGCTGCCTAATTTATTTACGACAGGGGCATTGTTTTCAGGGTTCTATGCAATTGTTGCGAGTATGAATGGGCACTTTGAAAATGCCGCAATAGCGATCTTTGTTTCGATGGTACTGGATGGGCTTGATGGTCGAGTAGCACGTATGACCAACACCTCCAGTGCATTTGGTGCGGAGTATGACTCACTAGCTGATATGGTTTCCTTTGGTGTAGCGCCTTCACTCGTGGTTTTCTCCTGGGTGTTGGATGATATTGGCAAACTAGGCTGGTTTGCTGCATTTATCTATGTAGCAGGGGCAGCTTTAAGACTTGCCCGCTTCAATACCCAAATTGGTTCGACAGATAAACGTTACTTTATTGGATTGCCTAGCCCAGCAGCGGCGGCTGCAGTGGCAGGTTTAGTGTGGGCTGCGACCGAGTATGAAATAGATGGATCGGCTTATGTTTATTTGATAGCTGCGTTTGTTGCTTTGGTCGGTGTTTTGATGGTGAGTAATGTACTTTATTACAGCTTTAAAGATGTCAGCCTAAAAGAGAAAGTACCTTTCTTGATCTTAGCGGGTATTGTCTTGGCTGTAGGTATTATCTCAATTAGCCCGCCTGCATTCTTATGGATTTTATTCCTAGCTTATGCGGTGTCTGGGCCGCTATTGTGGGTTATGCGAAAAACTAAACAGAAGCCTACGGCCTAAGGGTCAGATAGAAGCATTTCAGAATTTTTAAAACGGCTCCTTTAAGGGGCCGTTTTTCTGCTATACCTCATAATAGCCCTTGTAGAAGGAGGTTATTATGAAACCCTTCCCTTGTAATTGTCGCCCCCTTAAAACCCTTGTTTATACGGTAATCTTTTTGCTCATTATTATCGCAATGATGAGTGGTGCATTTATGCTGGTGGATAAGATCTGACGTCCATAACTGCTTATGACGTCCTTGCAAAATTTTCATCGCTGCTATACTTGCAGTTAACAACCAAGCGGATTGGTCGGAAATGATAGGACGGAGTCCAGGCGGAAAGAGAGCCTGCCCGAACCCTGTCGCTACCGACGTTGAAAGAGAAGTACAACGCCCTTAGTGAGAGGTTTCTGACAGGCTCTTTTGCGTGTATAGCAAAGGGGGCTGCAATGATAAAAACAATATCGGGATTTGTTGCACTGTTATTGTTTGCTAATAATCTCCAGGCTGATTGGGAGGTAAATCTCACCCGAGGTGTTACCGAAATCAGTCGAGAGGTCTATGACCTGCACATGATTATTTTCTGGATCTGTGTGGCTATTGGTGTCGTTGTTTTTGGTGTGATGCTCTGGTCGGTGATCTATCATCGTAAGTCCAAAGGAGCAAAAGCGCACAACTTCCATGAAAGCCTTGTTGTCGAAATTGCTTGGACTTTAATTCCCTTCGTTATCTTGATTGCCATGGCTGTTCCTGCAACGGCAACCTTAATCAAAATGTACGATAACTCAGAATCTGAAGTCGATATTCAGATTACTGGTTATCAGTGGAAATGGCGCTATCAGTATTTAGCTGAAGATATCGATTTCTTCTCAAGTCTCTCTACCTCTCGAGAACAGATCAACAACAAAGCTGCTAAAGGCGAACATTATCTACTCGAAGTGGATAACCCTTTGGTGATTCCAGCAGGTAAAAAAGTGCGCTTTTTACTGACCGCAAATGACGTGATTCATTCTTGGTGGGTACCGGATCTCGCGGTTAAGAAAGATGCAATTCCCGGTTTCATAAATGAAGCGTGGACCATTGTGGATAAACCCGGTGTTTATCGTGGTCAGTGCGCAGAGCTTTGCGGTAAAGATCACGGTTTTATGCCGATCGTTGTCGAAGTGAAAACGCCAGAAGAGTATGAGGCTTGGCTAGCTGAGGTTAGGCAAGCGGATCAAGAAAAAGCAGCTGAAGGGCAAAAGGATTGGAACCTAGCTGAGCTTATGGAAACCGGTGAAGCGGTTTATAACAAAAACTGTTTAGCCTGCCACCAAGCCAATGGTGAGGGAATTCCAGGTGTTTTCCCAGCTTTGAAAAATAGTCCAATAGCTTTGGGAGAGCCGGGGCCTCATATCGATATTGTGCTTAACGGTAAAAAAGGCACGGCGATGCAGGCGTATAGGGATCAACTGTCGGCTGTGGAACTGGCTGCTGTAATTACTTATGAGCGAAACGCTTGGGGTAATAAGGTGGGCGATCTAGTTACACCGACACAGATTGCTGAGTTGAAAGAGTAGGAGGGGGCATGGATACGGTTGCAGTTTCTCATCATCATGGTCCGGCTACCGGTATAGGGCGTTGGTTATTCACAACCAATCATAAAGATATAGGGACGCTCTATCTCTGGTTTAGCTTTTTGATGTTCCTTACCGGCGGATGCATGGCATTGCTGATTCGAGCTGAGCTCTTTCAGCCTGGGTTACAGCTGATTCAGCCAGACTTCTTTAATCAGATGACCACCATGCATGGCCTGATCATGGTGTTTGGTGCGGTCATGCCTGCGTTTGTTGGCTTAGCCAACTGGATGATCCCGATTATGGTGGGTGCGCCAGATATGGCGCTGCCAAGGATGAATAACTGGAGTTTTTGGATTCTTCCTTTCGCTTTCGCGATGATGCTGTCGACTCTATTTATGGATGGCGGTGCGCCAAATTTTGGTTGGACATTCTATGCGCCGTTATCGACTACCTATGCACCCCCTAGTGTGACCTTCTTTATCTTCGCTGTGCACATGATGGGGATTAGCTCGATTATGGGGGCGATCAATATCATTGCCACCATACTCAATATGCGTGCGCCGGGTATGACCATGATGAAGTTGCCACTCTTCGTTTGGACTTGGTTGATTACGGCATTCCTCTTGATTGCAGTGATGCCAGTGTTAGCCGGTGTAGTTACGATGATGTTGATGGATATTCATTTTGGAACCAGTTTTTTTGATGCCGCTGGTGGCGGTGATCCAGTGTTATTCCAGCATGTATTCTGGTTCTTTGGTCACCCTGAGGTATACATCATGATCTTGCCTGCTTTCGGTATTGTCAGTGAGATCATTCCGACTTTCGCAAGGAAGAAGCTGTTTGGTTATACCTCGATGGTTTATGCCACAGCTTCTATAGCTATTCTTTCCTTCATCGTTTGGGCGCATCACATGTTTACGGTCGGCCTACCTTTGGCTGGTGAATTGTTCTTTATGTTCACAACTATGCTGATTGCCGTGCCTACAGGAGTCAAAGTCTTTAACTGGGTAGCGACGATGTTTCGTGGCTCTATGACGTTCGAAACGCCGATGCTATTTGCACTCGCATTTGTAGTTCTTTTCACTATCGGTGGTTTTTCAGGCTTGATGTTGGCGATCGCGCCAGTCGATTTTCAATACCACGACACTTATTTTGTGGTAGCCCATTTCCATTATGTCTTAGTGCCCGGTGCGGTCTTTGCCATTATGGCAGGCGCTTATTATTGGTTACCTAAGTGGTGTGGCAATTATTACAACGAAACCATGGGTAAAGTGCATTTTTGGTGTAGTTTTATCGGGGTGAATATCACCTTTTTCCCGATGCACTTTATCGGCTTAGCGGGTATGCCGCGCCGTATACCTGACTATGCACTTCAGTTTGCCGATTTCAATGCGGTGGCTTCAGTAGGTGCGTTTATCTTCGGGCTATCGCAACTAATTTTCCTTTATAACATTGTGAGCTGTATTCGTAAGGGTAAGCAGGCCAGTGCGGAAGTTTGGGAAGGGTCTCACGGTTTAGAGTGGACCCTACCATCCCCTGCGCCTTATCACAGCTTTAGTACACCGCCAGAGGTGAAATAACAGCACTTTTGAGAGGTTGTTATGGTAGAGCAACGACATAAGAAAACAGTGCTATCACTGTTAAGTGGAACCCTGATTATGTTTGGGTTTGGCTTCGCGTTGGTACCTCTATATGACGTGTTTTGTGATATCACGGGGCTAAACGGCAAAGTGGATCTGGTTGCAGCGGAGCCGAGTTTGGTTGTGGATAACAGTCGGCAGGTAAAATTGCAGCTGGTGGCTATTAACAACGAATCTATGCCTTGGCGATTTAAACCAGAAAAAACTTCTATCATTTTGTCGCCTGGGGAAATGTATCAAACAGCCTATAAGGCGCGCAATTTGACCGATAACTTCATGATTGCGCAAGCAGTCCCTTCGGTTTCACCTTCAGAAGCTGCGCCTTATGTGCAAAAGATTAATTGTTTCTGTTTCGAACGGCAGCCGCTAAAAGCGAAAGAATTAAAGGCGATGCCGCTGGTTGTTTCTATCGCGCCAGAGCTTCCTAAGCACATAAAAACAGTAACACTTTCATACACCCTATTTGATATCACACCAGAAGCGGAAGTGAATTTGTCTGCGAGGAGGAACTCTCTATGAGTACTCAAACTTACTATGTGCCAGAACAAAGTCGTTGGCCTATTTTAGCATCGATCGCTTTGTTCTTTATGGCTTACGGTGCAGGCAGCTTAATCAATAGCCTTGCCGCAGAAGAGGCTGGTGGAGCTGGTTTAATTCTTCTATTAGCCGGTGCATTGGGAATGGGGCTTATTTTATTGGGCTGGTTTAGCAACGTTATCCATGAAAGTGGTGAAGGTTTATACAGCCCACAAATGGATCGCTCATTCCGCTGGGGGATGAGCTGGTTTATCTTTTCTGAGGTTATGTTCTTTGCTGCATTCTTTGGCACTTTATTTTATGTCAGGACGTTAGCGGTGCCTTGGCTGGGTGGTGAAGGTGATAAAGGTGTTTCAAACATGCTGTGGGAAGGCTTTGAGGCACAGTGGCCTTTGATGGTGACACCAGATCAAAATGCTTTTCCGGGTCCTAAAGAGGTAATCGATCCTTGGCATATACCACTTTTCAATACCATTTTACTGATCGCATCGAGTTTTACAGTCACCCTTGCGCATAAAGCACTTAAGTTGGATCAACGCTCTAGGGTGGTGTTTTGGTTAGCTGTGACTGTCTTGCTGGGCAGCGTGTTTCTATATTTTCAAGCTTATGAGTATGTACTTGCTTACAACGAATTAGGCTTAACGCTTAATGCCGGTATATACGGGGCAACCTTTTTTATTCTTACAGGTTTTCATGGATTACATGTCACTTTAGGCACGCTGATGTTGATCATTATTTGGTTGCGGGTAATCAAAGGGCATTTCAGTTCAGAAAAGCATTTTGGTTTTGAGGCGGTGGCTTGGTATTGGCACTTTGTTGATGTGGTATGGGTCGGCTTGTTTCTATTTGTTTATATCTTGTAGTCGCTTAAAGCCCGTGAGGAACAATCTCACCGGTATAGAAGCCATAAATAAGTACCGCGATGATCATGACACTAAAAGTGACCCTGAAGAAAAGTGAGTTAACGGTTCGATGAGATTGACCTTGATCTCTTACTAAGAAGTAGAGGCCGGAAAATAAACTGATGAGAACGGCCATAAACAGAAGTAGTAAAAGTAACTTTAACGACATGCGCAGTACCTGATAGCTGTTCTTGGTGTAGGTAACTATGAGTAAAGTTCAGAGTGGTTCAGCCTTCAAGTGGATGTTGTGGATATCTGGAATTGTATTGTTGCCATTATTGATCGGACTGGGACTTTGGCAGTTGGACAGAGCGGAACAAAAGCAAGAGCTATTGGATAGCTGGCAACAAGCAGAACCAAGTCAGGAATTGCCGTTGGAGCAAGAGATGATAAGAGGGAGTTATAAAGCGGTTATCTTGAAGGGAGTGTTCGATCGAGAACGGTACTTTCTTTTAGATAATCGAGTACGAAAGGGGCGTGCTGGTTATGAGGTCGTTGCTCTATTTACTGCGGCTAGTGGTCGAAATGTATTGGTGAATCTTGGTTGGGTGTTAGCTTCGCAGGATCGCGGGGTTTTACCTGAAGTTGAAGTGCCTAAAGCTCAGCAAACGATAAGTGGAAGTATCAGGGTGGTTGAGAAAGGTTTTGCTTTATCAGGTGATGATCTAGCAGAGGATCGGTGGCCTAAGGTAATTCAGCAATTGGATGTGGAAAAAATATCGTCTCGGCTAGTTACAAGTATTGATGCGTTGGAAATAAGGCTAACAGAGCCGCTTGTTTCAGGTTTAGATCTAAATTGGCCAGTAGTGAATATGAAGCCAGAGAAACATTTAGGTTATGCATTTCAATGGTTCGCTATGGCATTTGCGTTGTTGTGTTTATTGATTTGGAGCGCTCTAAAGATAAGAAAGGAGGCTGTATATGAACAGGTTTAGTTTTTGGCTTGTTTGGGCGGTTGGCTTAGTACCCATGCTGGTGGCTTCTTTTATGTTTTTTACGGGGATGATGATTCCAGAGCAGCGTGTTCATTCAGGTACTTTGCTTTCTGATCAGCATATTAATGATCTGAGCTTGGTTAGGAGTGAGCTGAAACAGCGTAAGTGGCAACTGTTATTAACTAAGCAAGATGATTGTGTCTCGCGTTGCGAGAAATGGTCAAAGGTGCTTAGCAATCTGCACACAGCATTAGGTAAGGAGCAAGATCGGGTCAAGCTGTTACAAGTGGATCTGAGTGCAACCACACTAGATAGGAATGAGTTTGGAAAGTTAGGAACGGCAATATGGGTCGTCGACCCATTAGGCAATATGGTGCTGCGATATACCTTATCAGATGAGCCGAGTCTGATTCTTAAAGATCTGCGCAAGCTGTTGAAAATGTCCCGGATTGGATAAGCCACGGGGGAATTAATGTTAAAGCTGATATGGCGGTTGAGTAATGTGGTATTAGTGCTTGCGCTCTGCGTTGTGTTGTTAGGAGCGTGGACTCGAATTAACCATGCGGGACTAAGCTGCCCTGACTGGCCTGGGTGTTATGGCTATATGTTGATGCCTACTGATCAAGCAGCTTTGACTGAAGCGCAGTTTATTTACCCTGATACACCTATAGAGCTTGGTAAAACAGCACTAGAGATGGGGCATCGTTATTTAGCGGGAACTTTAGGCCTAGTCATAGCGGCTTTGGCTTTTTGTGCCTATAGATTAAGGCGCGTGCAAACATATCCGGTTTATTTAAGTTATGGCTTGCTCTTGTTAGTGACAGTGCAGGCTGTATTTGGAATGTGGACGGTCACATTAAAGCTTTACCCGCCAGTAGTGACTTTGCATCTTTTAGGGGGAGTGCTGACGTTAACAGGTG
Source organism: Neptuniibacter sp. QD34_54 (assembly GCF_047778055.1). Lineage (GTDB taxonomy): Bacteria > Pseudomonadota > Gammaproteobacteria > Pseudomonadales > Balneatricaceae > Neptuniibacter. Next base: position 390,458 of record NZ_CP180546.1, read on the forward strand.
TATATGTCCTCAGAAGCAAAGTGAAAACATTGATGGCTGGAGTGAAAAAGCAAAGGACTAAATGCAGTAAGTGGATCAAGTATGCTTTGGCTGTTTTGTTGCTGCAGATAGTGTTGGGTGGCTGGACTAGCTCAAACTATGCAGGACCAGCTTGTGGTCATTGGCTAAGTTGCAGCATGGGCGAGAATGCCAGCAGCGATTTTACGAGAGGTTTTAATCTTACGGAAACTATTGGCCCAAATTATCAAGGTGGTTTGCTGCCACTAGATGCACGTGTAGCGATTCAGCAGGGGCATAGAATTGGTGCATTGGTGGTATTGATCGTGTGTGTTTGGCTAGTGGTTAAGTTACATCGACAGGTATATATGCGAAGTTGGCTATATGGGTTGTTAGCCTTGTTATCGATCCAGATATTGCTGGGTGGATTAAACGCTATTTATGCAGTGCCTAATCTGTTGGCGATTGGGCACCATGCAGTGGCGGTTGGATTATTGTTGGTTCTGTTAAAAATTTATGAGCTGCGGCTACGGACTGTAGAGGTGAATCATGGATAACCAAGAATTAGTAAGCATTCGTACAGAAGGGGTTTCTTGGCGAGATTATCTGATTTTATGTAAGCCTAAGGTTGTGGTCGTTATGCTGGTAACTGCTGCTGTGGGTATGTTTCTAGCAGTGCAGGAAATTCCACCGATTAGTAACGTCTTATTAGGACTAGTTGGAATTGGCATGGCAGCTGGCTCTGCAGCAGCAGTAAATCACATCATGGATCGTAAGATCGATGAAAAAATGGCTCGGACGAAAAGGCGGCCTTTACCCCAAGGCAAATTAAGTCCGCTACAAGCACTGTTATTCGCAGCTGTGCTTGGTGTATCAGGAATTGCAATCTTGGTCTTCTGGGTTAATGCGCTGACAGCATGGTTAACAGTGGCGGCGTTAATGGGTTATGCGGTGGTCTATACTGTATGGCTGAAAAGAGCGACACCCCAGAATATTGTAATCGGCGGTATAGCCGGTGCAGCACCACCGCTATTAGGCTGGACAGCTATAACAGGCTCGATAGAACCGAACGCGTTGCTACTTGTGCTTATTATCTTTGCTTGGACACCTCCGCACTTTTGGGCTCTGTGTATAGCTCGCAAAGAGGACTATGCAAAAGCTGGTATTCCAATGCTGCCAGTTACACATGGTGTCGCATATACACGTTTGCAAATCATGCTTTATAGCATGTTAATGGTGGCAACAACGTTATTCCCTGTTATGACGGGAATGAGTGGGGCGATTTATCTGGGTTTGGTGTTAGCACTAAATGCTCAATTTCTATATAGGGTTGCTTGCTTGTGGACAGAGCCAAGTCAATCACCCATGTTACTTTTTAAATACAGTATCAATTACATCATGTTGCTGTTTGTCGCATTGCTTGTAGATCACTACATGATATGAAAAACAGCAACGGTTAAAACTTAAAGTTCCTGAAACCTGTGGAAATGGAGAGAAAATCAGTAATGAAACAAGAAGTTAATTGATGTAGCGCTAATGGATTGGTGCTGCACCTAAATTAAACGAGGGGATGCATCATGTTTATTCAGCATATGATGGGAATAATGTACCACCCAAAAGAGGAGTGGGGACAAATAAGAAAAGAGCACTACAGCGCGTCGCATATATATATGCAACAAATAAGTATTCTGGCTGCCATACCAGCAATCTCAATGTTCATCGGGACAACCCAAATAGGTTGGAGCATTGCGGGTTCTGAATATGTGAAGCTAGATGCAATGAGCGCCTTGCCTGCTGCAATCGCATTTTACTTTGCAATGTGGGTTGGAGTTGGGTTTATAACATGGGCCATTCATTGGATGGAGAAGAACTATGGCGGCAACGTTTCATTTGATGATTGCCTATCGCTAGCGACTTATACAGCGACGCCAATGTTCTTAGCAGGCTTGTCTGCGTTGTATCCATTGCTATGGTTTAATGTGACCGTTGGTTTATTCGCAATTTGTTACACGGTCTACCTACTATACATAGGTGTTCCGGTGATAATGAAAATACCAGAAGAAAGGGCCTTTCTATTTTCAACATCTATCTTGACAGTGGGACTCTGTACACTAGTGGGTATTATTGTTGCTTCTGTTATTCTATGGGGCACAGTGATTCCACTAAACTATATACCGGTGTAATGGCTAAATAAGCTATAAATTACTCGGAAACTGAAAGGCGCTTAAGCAATTTTGTAAGCGCCTTTCTTGTTTGTTGTATAAATAACAATCATGTCTGATCAATCCTTGATCGATTTGTGATGGTTTGTAAGTTTTTTACAACTTTTTGCACTTTTTTTAAGATTGGGTGTTGACCCTTTTTTAGATGTCTGTAGAATTCGCCGTCCTTGCTTAGGGAGGCCGCTTTTTAAGGGGCTGCAGAGCTGAGTGAGGTGCTTGGTAAGTGGTTGAAAACATTGGTTTTTAAGATTGCTTACGGAGCAGGATTCAAAGTCCGGTTGCTGAGTAAAAACTTTTTACAAAATTGCAAAATAAACGGTTGACTTTGAATGAGCGCAAAGTAGAATATGCGCCTCGCTTGAGACGAAACGCTGATTCAGCGGAGAGTCAAGAAAGCAACGCTCTTTAACAATTTGATCAGATAATTCGTGTGGGCGCTTGTTGAGAAGAAGCAAACTTTTTCTAGACAAGCAACCAAGTGAATTCATTTAAAGCGATTTACAAAGGTTTAACGTTCTTAAGAATGTTATCCGGTTGTTTAGTACTAGAGCCCGTTACCACATTCCTGGTAACACAAATGATTTAAACTGAAGAGTTTGATCATGGCTCAGATTGAACGCTGGCGGCAGGCCTAACACATGCAAGTCGAACGGTAACATGACTAGCTTGCTAGTTGATGACGAGTGGCGGACGGGTGAGTAACGCGTAGGAATCTACCCAGTAGCGGGGGATAAGCCAGAGAAATTTGGTCTAATACCGCATACGCCCTAAGGGGAAAGCAGGGGATCTTCGGACCTTGCACTATTGGATGAGCCTGCGTGAGATTAGCTAGTTGGTGAGGTAATGGCTCACCAAGGCGACGATCTCTAGCTGGTCTGAGAGGATGATCAGCCACACTGGAACTGAGACACGGTCCAGACTCCTACGGGAGGCAGCAGTGGGGAATATTGCACAATGGGCGCAAGCCTGATGCAGCCATGCCGCGTGTGTGAAGAAGGCCCTAGGGTTGTAAAGCACTTTCAGCAGTGAGGAAAGGTTAGTAGTTAATACCTGCTAGCTGTGACGTTAACTGCAGAAGAAGCACCGGCTAACTCCGTGCCAGCAGCCGCGGTAATACGGAGGGTGCGAGCGTTAATCGGAATTACTGGGCGTAAAGCGCGCGTAGGTGGATTGGTCAGTCAGATGTGAAAGCCCAGGGCTCAACCTTGGAACTGCACCTGATACTGCCAATCTAGAATACGGTAGAGGGTAGTGGAATTTCCTGTGTAGCGGTGAAATGCGTAGATATAGGAAGGAACACCAGTGGCGAAGGCGACTACCTGGACCGATATTGACACTGAGGTGCGAAAGCGTGGGGAGCAAACAGGATTAGATACCCTGGTAGTCCACGCCGTAAACGATGTCTACTAGCCGTTGGGAGACTTGATCTTTTAGTGGCGCAGCTAACGCGATAAGTAGACCGCCTGGGGAGTACGGCCGCAAGGTTAAAACTCAAATGAATTGACGGGGGCCCGCACAAGCGGTGGAGCATGTGGTTTAATTCGACGCAACGCGAAGAACCTTACCAACTCTTGACATCCAGAGAAGTTACTAGAGATAGTTTCGTGCCTTCGGGAACTCTGAGACAGGTGCTGCATGGCTGTCGTCAGCTCGTGTTGTGAAATGTTGGGTTAAGTCCCGTAACGAGCGCAACCCTTGTCCTTATTTGCCAGCACTTCGGGTGGGAACTCTAAGGAGACTGCCGGTGACAAACCGGAGGAAGGTGGGGACGACGTCAAGTCATCATGGCCCTTACGAGTTGGGCTACACACGTGCTACAATGGCCGGTACAGAGGGCCGCGAACCTGCGAGGGTAAGCTAATCTCAGAAAACCGGTCGTAGTCCGGATTGGAGTCTGCAACTCGACTCCATGAAGTCGGAATCGCTAGTAATCGCGAATCAGAATGTCGCGGTGAATACGTTCCCGGGCCTTGTACACACCGCCCGTCACACCATGGGAGTGGATTGCACCAGAAGTAGCTAGCTTAACCTTCGGGAGGGCGGTTACCACGGTGTGGTTCATGACTGGGGTGAAGTCGTAACAAGGTAGCCCTAGGGGAACCTGGGGCTGGATCACCTCCTTAAACGAAAGCCGATTCTCGGCAAGCGTTCACACGAATTATCTGATCAGAGAAGTTAAGAGCAACGGTGTAGGCTTGTAGCTCAGCTGGTTAGAGCGCACCCCTGATAAGGGTGAGGTCGGTGGTTCAAGTCCACTCAGGCCTACCAATCAATAGCCTTACTGTTTTTCTTGGGGCTATAGCTCAGCTGGGAGAGCGCCTGCTTTGCACGCAGGAGGTCTGCGGTTCGATCCCGCATAGCTCCACCATCATCCTTGCGGATGAGAAGGAAGAGTTTTAAAACATATTGTCGTTTAAGACATTATCTTTTAAAGCTTTTTTGCTTTAAACGCTCTTTAACAATTTGGATTTGATTCATTTGATTTAGATTTAAGACATGTAGTTTTACTGCATGCGCCAATTCGGCGAAATCTATCGTTACTAGCAATACAAGTTACTGTGATTCCAGACGCCTTCGGGTTATATGGTCAAGTGACTAAGCGTGCACGGTGGATGCCTTGGCAGTCAGAGGCGATGAAGGACGTTGTAACCTGCGATAAGGTTCGGGGAGGTGGTAAACAACCTTTGATCCGGACATTTCCGAATGGGGAAACCCACCTATTTATAGGTATCTTTTAACTGAATACATAGGTTATTAGAGGCGAACCTGGGGAACTGAAACATCTAAGTACCCAGAGGAAAAGAAATCAACCGAGATTCCCTAAGTAGCGGCGAGCGAACGGGGACTAGCCCTTAAGCTTTATTAGATTTAACAGAACACTCTGGAAAGTGTGGCCATAGTGGGTGATAGCCCCGTATGTGAAAGGTCTTTTAAAGTGAAATCGAGTAGGACGGCACACGTGAAACGCTGTCTGAATATGGGGGGACCATCCTCCAAGGCTAAATACTCCTGACTGACCGATAGTGAACCAGTACCGTGAGGGAAAGGCGAAAAGAACCCCTGTGAGGGGAGTGAAATAGACCCTGAAACCGTGTACGTACAAGCAGTGGGAGCCGTTTTCGGACGGTGACTGCGTACCTTTTGTATAATGGGTCAGCGACTTACTTTTAGTGGCAAGGTTAAGCATTTGCGGAGCCGTAGGGAAACCGAGTCTTAATAGGGCGTCCAGTCGCTAGGAGTAGACCCGAAACCGAGTGATCTATCCATGGGCAGGTTGAAGATGCAGTAACATGCATTGGAGGACCGAACCGACTGTCGTTGAAAAGCCAGCGGATGACTTGTGGATAGGAGTGAAAGGCTAATCAAACTCGGAGATAGCTGGTTCTCCTCGAAAACTATTTAGGTAGTGCCTCGTGTCTAACCATGGGGGTAGAGCACTGTTTCGGCTAGGGGGTCATCCCGACTTACCAACCCGATGCAAACTCCGAATACCCATGAGTTCAATCACGGGAGACACACGGCGGGTGCTAACGTCCGTCGTGGAAAGGGAAACAACCCAGACCGTCAGCTAAGGTCCCAAAGTTTATGCTAAGTGGGAAACGATGTGGGAAGGCTTAGACAGCTAGGAGGTTGGCTTAGAAGCAGCCACCCTTTAAAGAAAGCGTAATAGCTCACTAGTCGAGTCGGCCCGCGCGGAAGATATAACGGGGCTAAGCATAACACCGAAGCTACGGATGCACTTTGTGCATGGTAGAGGAGCGTTCTGTAAGCTGTTGAAGCGGAAGCTGTAAGGCACCGTGGAGGTATCAGAAGTGCGAATGCTGACATGAGTAACGATAAGGGAGGTGAAAACCCTCCCCGCCGGAAGACCAAGGGTTCCTATCCAACGCTATTCGAGGTAGGGTGAGTCGGCCCCTAAGGAGAGGCTGAAGAGCGTATCCGATGGGAAACAGGTTAATATTCCTGTACTGCTCATAACTGCGATGGGGGGACGGAGAAGGCTAGGCTAGCGCGGCGTTGGTTGTCCGCGTTTAAGATAGTAGGTTTAGAGCTTAGGTAAATCCGGGCTCTTTTAAGACCGAGAATCGATGACGAGGTCCTTTATGGACTGAAGTAGTTGATGCCATGCTTCCAGGAAAATCCTCTAAGCTTCAGGTTATGACTAACCGTACCCTAAACCGACACAGGTGGTCAGGTAGAGAATACTAAGGCGTATGAGAAAACTCGGGTGAAGGAACTAGGCAAAATGGCACCGTAACTTCGGGAGAAGGTGCGCCGGTTTTGGTGATGGGACTTGCTCCCTAAGCTGAGGCCGGTCGAAGATACCAGGTGGCTGCGACTGTTTATTAAAAACATAGCACTCTGCAAACTCGAAAGAGGACGTATAGGGTGTGACGCCTGCCCGGTGCCGGAAGGTTAATTGATGGGGTTAGCGCTTGCGCGAAGCTCTTGATCGAAGCCCCGGTAAACGGCGGCCGTAACTATAACGGTCCTAAGGTAGCGAAATTCCTTGTCGGGTAAGTTCCGACCTGCACGAATGGCGTAACGATGGCCACACTGTCTCCACCCGAGACTCAGTGAAATTGAAATAGCTGTTAAGATGCAGTTTACCCGCGGCTAGACGGAAAGACCCCGTGAACCTTTACTACAGCTTCACAGTGGACTTTGACATTACTTGTGTAGAATAGCTGGGAGGCTTTGAAACCCTGTCGCCAGATAGGGTGGAGCCACCTTTGAAATACCAGCCTGGTAATGTTGAGGTTCTAACCCAGTTCCCTAAGCGGGATCGGGGACATTGTGTGGTGGGTAGTTTGACTGGGGCGGTCTCCTCCCAAAGAGTAACGGAGGAGCACGAAGGTACCCTCAGCATGGTCGGAAATCATGCAATGAGCGCAAGAGTAGAAGGGTGCTTGACTGCGAGACAGACACGTCGAGCAGGTACGAAAGTAGGTTCTAGTGATCCGGTGGTTCTGTATGGAAGGGCCATCGCTCAACGGATAAAAGGTACTCCGGGGATAACAGGCTGATACCGCCCAAGAGTTCACATCGACGGCGGTGTTTGGCACCTCGATGTCGGCTCATCACATCCTGGGGCTGAAGCCGGTCCCAAGGGTATGGCTGTTCGCCATTTAAAGTGGTACGCGAGCTGGGTTTAGAACGTCGTGAGACAGTTCGGTCCCTATCTGCCGTGGGCGTTTGAGATTTGAGAAGAGTTGCTCCTAGTACGAGAGGACCGGAGTGAACGAACCTCTGGTGTACCGGTTGTGATGCCAATTGCATTGCCGGGTAGCTACGTTCGGACGGGATAACCGCTGAAAGCATCTAAGCGGGAAGCCTCCTTCAAGATGAGATCTCACTGGGAACTTGATTCCCCTAAAGGGCCGTTGAAGACTACGACGTTGATAGGTTGGGTGTGGAAGCGCTGTGAGGCGTTGAGCTAACCAATACTAATTGCCCGTGAGGCTTGACCATATAACGCCCAAGGCGTTTGGCAAGTGACTTGTAAGATACGTAAGACGATAGAGAGTAACGAATTAGCGCGTAGTTAAGCTACAGTCGATAAACTATCTAGATCAAATAAAAGAAGAATCAGATCTAAGTTGTAACAGTTTTGCTTGGCGACCATAGAGTTGTGGAACCACCTGAATCCATCCCGAACTCAGACGTGAAACGCAACATCGCCGATGGTAGTGTGGGGCTTCCCCATGTGAGAGTAGGTCATCGCCAAGCATTTAATTAAGAGAAAACCCCGGTCACACTGTGATCGGGGTTTTTTCGTTGTGGGTTATAAAATACGGTTAAGAGCGGATAGGCGCTGCTTAGAGCGGATAAAAACGGGTAAAAGCAGATAAGCCCGTCAGGATGAGTTGTCTTAATTAAACCTAATATTAAACTGAATGCTGTCCTTAGCTGTCCTTAGCTGTCCTTAGCTGTCCTTAGCTGTCCTTAGCTGTCCTTAGCTGTCCTTAGCTGTCCTTAGCTGTCCTTAGCTGTCCTTAGCAATCTAGATACCCACAACTCAATAAACTTGCTGCTTATTTGTCCTTGTATCTATACTGCTTCTGAGGATTCGGTCTTACAGAGGCGAAAGGTGCTGGTGATGAAGAGCGTTAAGTTCTACTTTAAGTTTTGTTTTATATCATTAATGGCGGTTATCTCTGCTTCTTTGCATGCAGAAGAGTGTAAGGTTTTAACAGCGACAGGGAATTCAGAATATCCACCTTATCTTTGGCGTGCTGATGATGGCACTACCGATCTGTTAGGTGCTAATCGTTTGATAATGGATGAGCTAGGTAAGCGCTTGGGTGTTGATATTCAACTTCAGGATGTCGGTTCATGGGCCAGAGCGCAGGATATGCTTCGCTCCGGAAGGATTGATTTGATGGCTGGGGCTTTTTATACGATCCCTCGGAACCAGTATATGGATTATGTTTATCCAGCTTTCCTCAATACAAAGAGTGTTGTTTGGAGGCGTAAAGGGTCTGGCCTTGTATACGATAAGCGAGAAGACCTTATTGGAAGGTCGGGTGTAACTGTAATAAACAATAGTTTTGGTCAAGAGTTTGATGAGTACGCCAAGGCTAATTTGAATTTGCAGTATGTTGCATCGCTAAAGCAGGCGTTTCTTATGATTAAGCGGTCAAGAGCTGACTACGCGTTGTATGAGCAGAACCCAGGATTGGCTTATGCTGACTTGCTTGGCTATAAATCAGATCTTGAAGTGCTAGACCCAGCTATTAGTAGTGAGGGTTTATATCTTACTGTATCACATAAATCCAAATGCAACACAGGTGCTTTAAGAGGGATGTTAGCTAAAGCAATAAGGGACATGGAGACAGATGGTTTTATGGTTAATGCTTTAACAGTAAGTCTTAAAAACTGGAATGAGTTTTCTGCAAAGTAGTTTGATTAATCGTAAAAAGCCCGGCATAAGCCGGGCTTTTTATTTGTTAATGTAGTCTTGAAATTACTGCGGTTAATTGTTCGCTTGCAAATGATAGCTGCTCAGCTTGTTGTTTGTTTGTTTCAGCTGCAGATTTTGTGTATTGGCTTAATGTATTGGTTGTCTCAATTGTATCTGCTATTTCTGAGGTCACAGAGGTTTGCTCTTCTGTTGACGATGCGATTAAAACACTCATATCGTTAATTTCACTGATTGAGTTTCTAATGATTTTAATTGCTTCTTGAGCGTCTTTTGCAAGATTTACAGTGTCGGTTGCAGCTCTTTGTTGGATACCCATCTTCTCAACAGTTTGCTCGGTCGTTTGATTTAAACGGGTTGTGATTCTTTGAATTTCATCTGCTGATTTTGCGGTGTTTGCTGCAAGGTTTCTCACTTCGTCTGCTACTACAGCAAACCCGCGACCTGTTTCCCCTGCTCGAGCTGCTTCGATTGCTGCGTTTAAGGCCAATAAGTTGGTTTGTTCTGCGAAGCCTTGTATTACACCGAGTACATTTTGTATAGCAATAGAATCTTCTTGTAACGCGTTCAGTGATTCTGATGTTGCTGCAATTTCATTGTTTAACTTATCTATATGATCACCCGTAGCTTTAATTTGTTCATAACCTTTATTTGCAAGTTGCGAGGCTTCTAGTGTTGCTGAGCTGCTTTGTGTTGCTCTCGCTGCTACTTCAGTAAATGAGCTGTTTAGCTGTGTAATTTGTACTACAGCATTTTCAGTGGCTGCTTGTTGCTGTTGCACTGTGTTTTCTAGCTGTGTTGCTTCTGTTATGGCGCTGTTTTGGAGTTGTCTTAAATTGTTGGTTTCCTGCTGGATATCCATAAGGAATTTTTTGAAGAAGCATTGCAGTCTGTCTATAGCGCTATTGAGTGTTTCGGCTTCGGTTAGTCTTGAATTTATTTGGATGTTGCTGCTAAATTTTCCATGTGACAGTTGATCTATATATTCCGTTGTTGCGATCAGGATGCTACCTAATTTACGCAGTAATATGTTCATGGATATGCCAGTTGCAATAATCAGAACGGTACATATTGTCATGATTAGATATACCGAAAACTGAATATCCTCATATCTATCTGCGATAGTGCTGGCGATGCTTGCCACTGAGTGCTCTAAATTAGCCACATTTTTTTGTGCAGCAGAGCTTGATTTATTTTTTTGTTGACTGAACTTTTTCGCATTTTGAAGTTCTTTGGGGTAGCGATTAACAAGATCTTTAATGTTTGCTATAGGTTCATCGCCAATCTCTTCTTTGTCGTTATCGCTCGCAATTTCAATTGCAAGGCCTAGTAAAGAGGAGAGGTCATCTTCATCTTCTGCTTCTTTGAATATGCCGAGTCGATCAAGCTTACTAATTGCTTCTGCGTCTTTCTTAAGTTCAGATAGGATAAATTGAATCTGTTGTAGGCTCTCGTTTTTGTTTTTTTCAAAGTAGCTTTGGCGGCTGTGGCTGAGTAGAGCAGTGTTTTTTTGCAGGCTAAATAGTAAATCTACATAACTATTCTTGATATGGTTTTGATCGTAACTTGCTTTGTCTGCATATTCTTTGACGGATTGTATGGCGTCGTTTAATTCTCTTTCATTATGTATGAGTAATACTTCTGGTTGTGCAAGTTTGCCGGCGGCGCGCATTTCGGTGAGAGTTTTATCCTTTATGTTCTTTAATTGACCTAGAACGCCAGCTTGTATCTCTTCTGGTAAGTTTCTTTGTGTGCTTTCTGAAAGGGCTTCAAGATTCTTTTCTAGTGTCGTTAGTAATGTCGCATCCCCTGTAATCAAATACTTTGAGACAGGCTGTTCTAGCTTTATGTAGATTTCATTAATGTAGCCATGATAGTTGTCTTTCATTTTGAAGGCGGAATCTAGGCGTTCTAAGGACCAAAAAATAGCGGTAGCCAATAAAATTACGATTAGGGCTAATGTTATGCTCGCAATGCGTGTAATTGTCGAAATCTTCATAAGAGGCCTTATGTTTATGAGAGCGGTGTTTGATACAGTTTCTTGCAGTGCTTTTTACTTCAATAATGTGACAGATGTGTTAATTGACCGTTTGTTACATAACTCTTTTTATTGAGTGTGATGGACAGATTGGCGAATTTGGCATAGAATGCAGTCGTTTTGCCTAAGGCAAAATTTACACACAGGTTTCTAAAACAAAAAAGCGAGGTTAACTTCAGGTTTTACCTCGCTTTTTTGCACGTATCGTTTCTGATTTTTGTTGTTGCGCATTTACGCGGGGAGGTTCAATTGGCGAGACCAGCCATTCTTGCTCTTGAAGACGGAAGCATTTTTAAGGGCGTAGCCATTGGCGCAGACGGTCTGTCTAGCGGCGAGGTTGTATTTAATACCTCTATGACGGGTTACCAGGAGATCCTAACGGATCCATCATACTGCCGTCAGATTGTTACCCTGACATATCCACATATTGGTAATACTGGCACCAATACGGAAGATGAAGAATCTTCTCGCACGTGGGCTGCTGGTTTAGTCATTCGTGACCTTCCATTGGTTGCGAGTAACTTCCGTAATGAAAAGAACCTTGATGATTATCTTAAGGATAACAATATCGTTGGTATCGCTGATATTGATACACGACGTTTAACACGCATTTTGCGTGAAAAGGGTTCTCTTAACGGTTGCATCATGGCCGGTGATATTGATGAAGCTAAAGCGCTAGCAGAAGCTAAATCGTTCCCAGGTCTAAAAGGTATGGATCTTGCTCAAGTTGTTACAACTGAAGAGACATACGAGTGGACTTCTTCTACTTGGAAGCTAGGCCAAGGCCATGAAGATAAAACTGCAGCAGATCAAGAGTTTCATGTTGTTGCATATGACTACGGTGTGAAACGCAATATTTTGCGCATGTTGGTTGAACGCGGTTGCCGCCTAACGGTTGTTCCTGCAAAAACACCAGCTGCAGAAGTGCTTGCGATGAATCCAGATGGCGTATTCCTATCTAATGGCCCTGGTGATCCAGAACCATGTGATTACGCAATTGCTGCAATTGAAGAGATCTGCAAAACAGATCTACCTGTATTTGGTATCTGCTTGGGCCATCAGCTACTAGCGTTGGCTTCTGGTGCTAAGACAGTAAAAATGAAGTTTGGTCACCACGGTGCTAACCACCCAGTTCAAGATTTGGATGGCAAGCAAGTGATGATTACCTCTCAAAACCACGGTTTTGCTGTTGACGAAGATGCGCTTCCAGAAAATGTGCGTGCTACGCATAAGTCTCTGTTTGATGGCTCTTTGCAGGGTATTGAGAGAACAGATCGTGCGGCATTTAGTTTCCAGGGCCACCCTGAAGCTAGCCCAGGCCCACACGATGTAGCGCCTCTATTTGATCGCTTCATCGAAGATATGAAGGCTGCGAAAGCTTAATCGCAGTTCGGCCTGAGTTTACAGGCTTTTGAAACGATACAAGGCAGGTGTGAATTAGCCGCCTGCCGCAGTTATTAACTGATACGACTGGTTTATTACCGATGCCAAAACGTACGGACTTAAAAAGTATTTTGATTCTTGGTGCTGGCCCGATTGTTATCGGTCAGGCATGTGAATTCGACTATTCTGGCGCACAAGCTTGTAAAGCTTTGCGTGAAGAAGGTTACCGCGTCATTCTGGTTAACTCTAATCCTGCAACCATTATGACTGATCCAGCGATGGCTGACTCAACTTACATTGAGCCAATCAACTGGAAGACAGTAGAAAAGATTATCGCCAAAGAAAAGCCTGATGCACTTCTACCTACAATGGGTGGTCAGACTGCATTAAACTGTGCTTTGGATCTTGAGCGTGAAGGCGTTCTTGAAAAACATGGCGTTGAGATGATCGGTGCCAACGCTGACACTATCGATAAAGCGGAAGACCGTGATCGTTTCGATAAGGCGATGAAAGCAATTGGCCTTGAATGCCCACGTGCTGCAATTGCTCACAGTATGGAAGAAGCGTTGCAGGTTCAAGCGCAGCTAGGCTTCCCATGTATCATTCGCCCTTCTTTCACTATGGGTGGTACCGGTGGTGGTATTGCGTATAACAAAGAAGAGTTTATCGAGATCTGTGAGCGTGGTCTGGATCTTTCTCCAACGACTGAGTTGTTGATCGACGAATCTTTGATCGGTTGGAAAGAGTACGAGATGGAAGTTGTTCGTGATAAAAACGACAACTGCATCATCGTTTGCGCGATCGAGAACTTCGATGCAATGGGTGTTCACACAGGTGATTCTATCACTGTTGCACCAGCGCAAACGCTTACAGATAAAGAATATCAGATCATGCGTAATGCCTCTTTGGCAGTACTGCGTGAAATCGGCGTAGAAACTGGCGGTTCTAACGTACAGTTTGGTGTAAACCCGAAAGATGGCCGTATGGTAGTAATCGAGATGAACCCTCGTGTATCTCGTTCTTCCGCTTTGGCATCTAAAGCGACAGGCTTCCCAATTGCTAAAGTAGCTGCGAAGCTAGCAATTGGTTACACACTAGATGAGCTACAAAACGATATCACTGGCGGTGCTACGCCAGCGTCTTTCGAGCCATCTATTGACTACGTTGTTACTAAGATCCCTCGTTTTACTTTCGAGAAATTCCCGCAGGCAAATGATCGTCTAACAACTCAGATGAAGTCTGTTGGTGAGGTTATGGCGATTGGCCGTACTCAGCAGGAATCTCTTCAGAAAGCGCTTCGTGGTCTAGAGGTTGGTGCGACTGGTTTCGACCCAATCATCGACATTACTAGCGAAGATGCGCGTTCTACGATCGTACGTGAGATGAAAGAGCCGGGTGCTGAGCGTATCTGGTACCTAGGCGATGCATTTCGTATGGGTATGAGCGTTGAAGAACTATACGAGATCAGCGGTATTGATCCTTGGTTCTTGGTTCAAGTAGAAGACATTATCAAAGATGAGCAGCGCGTATCTGAGATGGCAATGTCCGATCTTGATAAAGATGCTGTGTTCCGTCTTAAGCGTAAAGGTTTCTCTGATGAGCGTTTAGCGACTCTTCTTGGTGTATCTGAGAAACAGTTCCGTAAGCATCGTCACAACCTAGATGTGCGTCCAGTTTATAAACGCGTTGATACCTGTGCGGCAGAATTCGCATCTGATACAGCTTACATGTACTCCTCTTATGAAGAAGAGTGTGAAGCGAATCCTTCTGACCGTGACAAGATCATGGTTATTGGTGGTGGTCCAAACCGTATCGGTCAAGGTATTGAGTTTGACTACTGCTGTGTACACGCAGCACTTGCAGCGCGTGATGACGGTTTCGAAACAATCATGGTTAACTGTAACCCTGAGACTGTTTCTACTGACTACGATACTTCTGATCGTCTGTTCTTCGAGCCAATCACACTTGAAGATGTGCTTGAAATCGTAAATGTTGAGAAGCCAAAAGGTGTTATCGTTCAGTACGGTGGTCAGACGCCACTGAAACTGGCTGTTGCACTTGAGCAGGCTGGCGTACCAATTATCGGTACTTCTCCAGAAGCGATTGACCGTGCAGAAGACCGTGAACAGTTCCAGCAAATGCTGAAGCGCCTTGGTCTTAAGCAGCCAGAAAACGCGACTGTACGTTCTCTAGAAGAAGCGATCATCGAAGCTGACAAGCTTGGTTACCCGCTCGTTGTTCGTCCATCTTATGTGCTAGGTGGTCGTGCAATGGAGATCGTTTACAAAGAGGAAGAGCTGCGCCGCTACATGAATACTGCGGTACAAGTATCTAACGACGCGCCAGTATTGTTGGATCACTTCCTAAATGCAGCGGTTGAAGTTGATATTGATGCAGTTTGCGACGGTAAGGATGTAGTTATCGGTGCAATCATGCAGCACATCGAGCAAGCGGGTGTCCACTCTGGTGACTCTGCATGTTCATTCCCTCCGTATAGTCTTGCTGATGATGTTCAAGATGAAATGCGTGAGATGGTACGTAAAATGGCGTTGGAGCTAGGTGTGGTTGGCCTAATGAATACCCAGCTTGCATATCAGGATGGTGAAATTTACGTGATCGAGGTTAACCCTCGTGCATCCCGTACTGTACCGTTTGTTTCTAAGTGTATCGGTGTTTCTCTAGCGAAAATCGGTGCGCAGGTAATGACTGGTAAGACTCTAGCTGAACTTGGCTTCACTAAAGAGATCGTGCCAACATTGTTCAACGTGAAAGAAGCTGTATTCCCGTTCAACAAGTTCCAAGGTGTTGACCCAATTCTATCCCCAGAGATGAAATCTACTGGTGAAGTAATGGGTGTTGGCGCTACCTTCGGTGAAGCGTTTATGAAGGCGCAGATCGGTGCGGGTGAAACTATGCCGCAAGCAGGTAAAGCGTTCATCTCTGTACGTGAAGTTGATAAAGATGCTTCCATGCAGATTGCTAAGGATCTGGTTGAGCTAGGCTTCTCTCTAGTGGCTACTCGTGGTACTGCTAAGCTAATGGCTGAGCAAGGCCTTGAGGTTGAAGTTGTAAACAAAGTGATGGAAGGTCGTCCAAACATTGTTGATATGATCAAGAATGATGAGATTGCTTACATTGTGAATACAACTGAAGGCCGTAAAGCGATCGAAGATTCAGCTGATATTCGTCGTAGTGCTCTACAGCATAAAGTGCCATATACCACTACGTTGGCAGGTGCTGAAGCGATTACTATGGCGCTACAGTACGGCGAAGAGAAAGACGTTCGTCGCGTTCAGGATATAGGAGCATAATTGTGAATCGTGTACCTATGACTGCAGCAGGTGAGAAAGCGCTTCGAGAAGAGCTTGATCAACTGAAAACTGTAGATCGTCCACGGGTAATTGCTGATATTGCAGAAGCGCGTGAACACGGTGACTTGAAGGAAAACGCTGAATACCATGCTGCTCGCGAGCAGCAGGGTTTCATCGAGGGTCGTATTCAGGAGCTGGAAGCTAAGCTGTCTAACTGTCAAGTAATTGATGTAACAGCTATTCCACACTCTGGTAAGGTTATCTTCGGTACTACAGTAACCATCATTAACTTAGATACAGATGAGTCTAAAACTTATCAGATCGTAGGTGATGATGAAGCTGATATCAAAGCGAACAAAATCTCAGTTAACTCGCCGATTGCTCGTGGCCTAGTAGGCAAAGAGGAAGGTGATATCGTAAATATTCAGACGCCGGGTGGCGCTACTGAATATGAGATTGATGAGGTTGCTCATATCTGAGCAGACTAAAAAAGGGTGCCTAGGCACCCTTTTTTGTATTTATGCTGTTTTAATAGCTTGCTCAGTAGATATTAACGTAACAAGTTAGATAGTTTTGGGTTTGGCTCAAGCGCTCTACGGTAAATTAGCGCAATGTGACCAATCTCTTGCACGATCTCAGCTTCAACGATTTCGCATAGTTCGCGAATCAGTTGTTTTTTAACGTCGCGATCACCAACAGCAAACTTTACCTTGATCAGTTCGTGATCTTCTAAAGCGCGATCGACTTCAAGTTGAATAGCTTCAGTTAGGCCTTTTCCTGCTACAGTTACTAGAGGATTAAGTTTGTGGCCTATAGTGCGGTAATGCTTCTTTTGCTCAGTGCTCAAGCTCATATTAAAATACGGTGCCTCAAAGTTTAGCTGGGCGTTTATTGCGAATATTATCTAATACCCTAGTCCAGCATATTTAATTAATTATATTTTACCTGAGTTATGCGGTTCTGAGTAGCGCATGGCTCATTCAATCAAGAGAGTGAAACGAAGTGGCGAAAGCATCAAGTAGTGAACGTTGGTTAAAAGAACACTTTGATGATCATTGGGTGAAAAAATCCAAAGAGCTCGGTTATAGATCGCGTGCTAGTTTTAAGCTGATTGAATTAGATGAAAAAGATAAGCTGCTTAAGCAGGGAATGACGGTTGTGGATTTAGGTGCGGCCCCTGGCGGTTGGTCTCAAGTGGCTGCGGAGCGCGTTGGTGATCATGGTCGAGTGGTGGCATCAGATATTCTGCCGATGGACAGTATGGCGGGTGTGGAGTTCGTTCAAGGTGACTTTACTGAGGAAGAAGTGCTGCATAAAATCCTAAATGCATTAGGAGATGAGCCAGCAGACCTTGTAATTTCAGATATGGCCCCCAATATGAGTGGTATGTCTGCTGTTGATCAGCCGGCAGCAATGTATTTGGTTGAGCTTGCTTTGGATATGGCGCGCGAGGTGTTGAAGCCTGGCGGTACGTTTGTCGCTAAAGTATTCCAAGGTGAGGGTTTTGATCAATATTTAAAAGATATGCGTACAAGTTTTGACAAAGTGGTTACGCGTAAGCCTGATTCTTCTCGAGCTCGTTCCCGTGAAGTCTACCTTTTAGGTAAAGGTTTTAAAGGTTAATTAGTGTTTTAGTAGTCAATCGTGGCTGCATAGTATAGTGTTTAGCGTTTTCTATAACGCCTAACAAAATCAGCAAATTGAGGGTATTCCATTGAATGATATGGCGAAAAATCTAGTTCTATGGCTGGTGATCGCAGCGGTATTGCTGACTGTTTTTAATAATTTTAATGAAAAGGCCGAGTCTAACCGACTAAGTTACTCTGATTTTGTCAAAGAAGTTCAGGATGATCGTGTGACTAAAGTCATTATTGATGGCTATATTATTCAGGGCCAGCGCTCTAACGGGGATATGTTTGAAACCGTACGCCCAGCGCTTCAGGACCCTAAACTGGTTGATGATCTAATTAATCACAATGTTGTGATTGAAGGTAAGCAACCAGAGCAGCAGAGTATTTGGACTCAGTTGCTAGTCGCTTCTTTCCCTATCCTTGTCATTATTGCAGTGTTCATGTTCTTTATGCGTCAGATGCAAGGCGGTGGTGGCAAAGGCGGTCCAATGTCTTTCGGTAAGTCCAAAGCGCGTATGATGAGCGAAGATCAGATTAAAACGACCTTCGATGATGTTGCTGGCGTTGAAGAGGCTAAGGAAGATGTTCGTGAGCTAGTGGATTTTCTTCGTGATCCGGGTAAATTTCAGCGCCTAGGCGGCCATATTCCACGTGGTGTGTTGATGGCGGGTAATCCGGGTACTGGTAAAACCTTGTTGGCGAAAGCAATAGCCGGCGAAGCGAAAGTACCGTTCTTTAGTATTTCTGGTTCTGACTTCGTAGAGATGTTTGTAGGTGTGGGTGCATCCCGTGTTCGTGACATGTTTGATCAAGCGAAGAAAAATGCGCCATGTATTATCTTCATCGACGAGATCGACGCTGTAGGTCGTCACCGTGGTGTTGGCATGGGTGGTGGTAATGATGAGCGTGAACAGACATTGAACCAGTTATTGGTAGAGATGGATGGCTTTGAAGGCAGTGAAGGTATTATCGTAATCGCTGCAACTAACCGTCCAGATGTACTTGATCCTGCACTTCTGCGTCCAGGTCGTTTTGACCGTCAGGTACATGTAGGTCTTCCAGATATTCTTGGTCGTGAGAAAATTCTTAAAGTGCACATGCGTAAAGTGCCATTAGGTGAAGATGTTAAGCCTGATCTGATTGCGCGTGGTACGCCTGGTTTCTCTGGTGCTGATCTAGCGAACCTTGTAAACGAAGCAGCCCTATTTGCAGCACGCGCTAACAAACGTACTGTAAGTATGATTCAGTTTGAGCAAGCGAAAGACAAAATTATGATGGGCGCTGAGCGTAAATCTATGGTGATGTCTGAAAAAGAGCGCTTGAATACAGCATACCATGAAGCTGGCCACGCGATTGTTGGTCGCCTAATGCCAGAGCATGATCCTGTGTATAAAGTTTCTATTATTCCGCGCGGTCGTGCGTTAGGTGTGACTATGTTCTTGCCTGAAGAAGATCGTTATAGCCATAGCCGCCAATCTATCTTGTCTAACATTTGTTCACTTTACGGTGGCCGAATTGCGGAAGAGATGACACTGGGTAAAGAAGGTGTAACCACAGGTGCATCGAACGATATTCAGCGTGCGACTTCATTTGCTCGTAGCATGGTAGCGAAATGGGGTTTGAGTGAAGAGCTTGGGCCATTGCTATACGATGAGGAAGAGTCAGATCCATTTAACCGTGGCTATGGTCAAGGTGCTAAACCGCTAGCAGAAGAGACGCAGCGTCGTATTGACACTGAAACGCGCAAGATTATCGATGAGTGTTACCAGAAGGCAGAGCAAATTCTGGAAGATAATCGCGATATTCTAGAGACTATGTGTCAGGCTCTGATGAAGTATGAAACGATCGATAGTAAGCAGATTGATCAGCTAATGAATCGTGAAGAAGTATCTGCTCCAGAAGGTTGGGTGGAAGAAGACAAAAGCGGTTCAGATCATGGTGCCAGCGAAAACGTAAATGCTGATACTGATACTGAATCGAAGGCTGATGATCGATCAGATGATGATTCAGATCAGGACATTCCACGCTCACCAGATAATAATATTCACTAAACACAAGGTGAATATGAAAAGGCTGGCTTTGTAGAAAGTCAGCCTTTTTTCATTGTATAACGTAATGAAGAACAGGATCTATGCGCCAGTTAGTCTGTGGTAATCGAACTCTAAACTTAGCTGATACCCATGTTATGGGGATTTTGAATGTTACGCCCGACTCGTTCTCAGATGGCGGAACGTTGTATTCCAATCAGCAAGTAAGATTGGATAATGTCATTCGACAAGCTGAAGGGATGGTGACCGACGGTGCGACTATCTTGGATGTGGGTGGTGAATCTACCCGACCAGGCGCTGCTACAGTGACTCTAGACGAAGAGCTAGGTCGAGTGCTTCCAGTTGTAGAGAAAATAGCATTAGAGCTAGATGTGGTTATCTCCGTTGATACCAGTACTCCTGAAGTAATAACTGAGTCAGTTAAACTAGGTGCGGGTTTAATCAATGACGTTAGAGCTCTTGGACGCGAAGGTGCACTAGTGGCCGCCGCTAAAACCAATCTGCCTATCTGCTTGATGCATATGCAGGGGAGTCCGGCGACAATGCAGGATGCTCCTTCGTATGATGATGTTCTAGATGATGTTGAGTACTTCTTACTGCAGCGAGTGAAAGCGTGCGAAGCGGCGGGGATTACAAAAGATAGATTGCTACTAGATCCAGGGTTCGGGTTTGGTAAGAGCGTAGAGCATAATCTACGTCTAATGAATAATTTAGATAGATTGAAGCAACATGACCTGCCCTTATTAATAGGGACGTCTAGAAAATCGATGATAGGCGCTGTTCTCAATAGAGAAGTTGAGCAACGACTACCAGGTAGCTTAGCCACTGTTGCGCTTGCTGTAATGCAAGGTGCAGAAATAATTCGTGTACATGACGTTGCGGAAACGGTTGATGTAGTGAAGATGACCCGTGCGGTTATGGCTGAGACGGTATAAAAGGAATATAAGTTAATGAGTAAGCGTTATTTTGGTACTGATGGTATTCGTGGCAAAGTTGGCCAATTTCCAGTAACTCCTGATTTTGTTCTTAAGCTGGGTTGGGCTGCAGGTAAGGTATTCTCGAGAGAAGGCCACAGTAAAATACTGATTGGTAAAGATACTCGAATTTCAGGTTACATGTTTGAATCTGCTTTAGAAGCGGGCTTGTCTGCTGCTGGTGTGGATGTCTTACTCACCGGTCCTATGCCAACCCCTGCAGTGGCTTATCTAGCACGTACTTTCCGTGCTGACGCTGGTATCGTCATTAGTGCATCTCATAATGCTTACTACGATAACGGCATTAAATTCTTCTCTTCAGAAGGTACTAAGCTGCCTGACGAAATTGAGCAGGCGATTGAAGCGCAGATGGATATCGCAATGACGACGGTCGATTCTGCTGAGCTAGGTAAAGCGCGTCGGATCGATGATGCTGCAGGTCGTTACATTGAGTTTTGTAAGGCTACTGCTGGTGGTATCAGTCTGAAAGGCTTAAAGATAATCTTAGACTGTGCCAATGGTGCGACCTATCACGTTGCGCCTGCTGTATTTTCAGAATTGGGTGCAGAAGTTGTTGAGATAGCATCGGCGCCAGATGGTCTAAATATCAATGAAAAATGCGGTGCTACTGCTACGCAGCGTTTGCAAACGGTCGTTACGGCAGAAAAAGCAGATTTAGGTATCGCTTTAGATGGTGATGGCGATCGCGTGATTATGGTTGATCACCTTGGTGAAGAAGTCGATGGCGATGAGCTTCTATACATGATTGCTGCGCAAATGCGTCGTGAAGAATCATTCCATGGTGGGGTTGTTGGGACGTTAATGACTAACTTCGGCCTAGAGCAAGCTTATGCGCGTGAAGGTATTCCATTTGTTCGTGCAAATGTTGGCGATCGTTATGTAATGGAGCAGCTATACAAACATGATTGGTTACTCGGTGGCGAGAGCTCGGGTCATATCGTTTGCCGTCATCTAACAACTACAGGTGATGGTACGGTTGCAGCATTGCAAGTACTTAAGGCGATCGTTGAAACAGGTGAAACGTTGAATACTCTTCGTCACGGTATGACCAAATTGCCGCAGAAAATGATCAATGTGCGTATGGCGCAAAAGTACAATATTGCTGAGGTTGAAGAGATCAGTGTTGCCGTTGCTAAAACTGAAGCGCAATTAGGTGATCGAGGCCGTGTTTTACTTCGTCCGTCAGGCACTGAACCTGTGGTTCGCGTTATGATCGAGGGTGAAAACGAAGAAGAAGTTAACAGCTTGTGTCAGCAGTTGGCGGATGAGGTTGAAAAAGCACTGCTTGCGCTTGAAAGTTCAGAGTAAGCCAGTTAATATTTGCGCCTCTTTAAATGGGGGTATAAATGCGTACAGCCTTAGTAGCCGGTAACTGGAAAATGAATGGTAATTCAGCATCTATCAATACGTTGATGGAAGGCCTGAATGCTGAGCTTAAATCCAATGCTGTTGATGTGCTGGTTTGTCCGCCGTCTATATACCTATCTCAAGTTCAAGCATTGACTGCTGATTCTGTTATTGCACTGGGTGCACAGAATGTAAGCGAGCAAAATAACGGTGCTTTTACGGGTGAGATCTCTTTAGAGATGTTGAAAGATTTAAGCTGCGAATACGTTATTCTTGGTCATTCCGAGCGTCGTAGTTTGTATGCTGAGTCAGACGAGCTGGTTGCTGATAAATTTAAAGCAACAGTTGCTGTTGGCTTGAAGCCAATCCTATGTGTTGGTGAAACGCTTGAAGAGCGTGAAGAAGGAAATACACTTGCGGTTGTTGAACGACAGATAAAAGCTGTTGTAAATGCTGCAGGTATCGAACAATTTAAAGATGCTGTAATCGCTTATGAGCCAGTATGGGCTATAGGTACAGGTAAAACTGCGACGCCGGAACAGGCGCAAGAAGTACATGCAGCTATTCGTAATATGATTGCTGAATGTGATGCTGAGCTAGCTAGCAAAATGCGTATCTTGTATGGTGGCAGTGTTAATGCTGCTAACGCAGCTGAATTGTTCGCGAATGAAGATGTTGATGGGGGGCTTGTTGGTGGAGCATCCCTTAAAGCAAACGACTTTATTGCCATCTGCCAAGCGGCAGGTGCATAACTGACGGTTCTGAGATGGAAACAGTAGTTTTAATTATTCATGTATTGTTAGCAGCCGCTGTAATTGGCTTAATTTTGCTGCAGCAAGGCAAGGGTGCTGAAGCTGGCGCTTCATTTGGTGCAGGTGCTTCGCAGACTGTTTTTGGTAGTACCGGTAGCGGTAACTTCCTTTCTCGCGTAACAGGCATTGTTGCTGCGGGCATTTTTGTTACAAGCTTTGTTTTAGCTGTATACGCTAAAGAAAAAGCTGATTCTGTTGGTGATGCAGGTATTCCTTCTGCTGAGCTTATCGAAAGCAAAGCAGCTGAGTCTGCTGTTGCTGAAGAGCCAGCGCTACCTGTTTTTGATGAATCTAAGCCAAAAGCGCCTGTAGATTCTGACATTCCTCAAAATAACTAACAGTTTCTAAAAGTTTGTTGCCCAAGTGGTGGAATTGGTAGACACGCTATCTTGAGGGGGTAGTGGCCGTCAGGCCGTGCCGGTTCAAGTCCGGCCTTGGGCACCATATTTCTTGATTAAGAGCCTCAGTACATATACAATTTGCACCAGTTTTTGGATAAGTGAATTGTTTATTCAGTAAGTCTCTTATTCTTTGAAGTCAAAAAGCTAAATTTCGGTTAGCTATCAAGACTTCAGGTCCACAGAAATGTTGGATCATTTAGGTTTTTGATGCGGGGTGGAGCAGCTTGGTAGCTCGTCGGGCTCATAACCCGAAGGTCGTTGGTTCAAATCCAGCCCCCGCTACCAACCTTATTTTTACGTAAGGCCCCTTTTAAGGGGCTTTTTCGTAGGTAAAATGCAGAGTCTTTAATCTAAGGGTTTGCATATCGGGAATGGGTCATTAGACCCATTTTTTGTTTTTGAAATTTACGATATTAAATCTAACTTATTGTTTTATAGGTGTTTAATATCTTAGTGTTAGAACGGGTGGGTTATTCGTGTCAGCGAAAATGAAACTATTACAAGAGTTGATTGAGCCTTCAGTTACAGCGCTGGGGTTTGAACTCTGGGGTATTGAGTTTCTCTCACAGGGAAAACACAGCACCCTACGGGTGTATATCGATTCTGATAACGGCATTAACGTAGATGATTGCGCTAAAGTCAGCCATCAGGTCAGCGGAATTATGGATGTAGAAGATCCGATTGCAGGTAACTACACCCTTGAGGTGTCCTCTCCAGGTATGGATCGTCCTCTATTTACACTTGAGCAGTTTGAAGCCTATGCAGGATCTGTTATTCAGGTTCGCTTACGAATTGCGTTTGAAGGCCGCCGTAAATTTAAGGGTGTGCTGAATGGTGTTGAAGGCGACGATATTCTGGTAGTGGTCGACAATGAAGAATATATGCTGCCGATTGAGTACATCGATCGTGCAAACATTATCCCTCAGTTCTAAACGTGGATTAGAGGTCTTAGGCGAGGCAGAAGCATGAATAAAGAGATTCTGTTGGTTGCGGAAGCAGTTTCTAACGAGAAAGATGTTCCGAAAGAAGTAATTTTCGAAGCGATTGAAGTTGCACTAGCAACGGCAACTAAGAAGCGTTACGACGAAGAAGCGGATATTCGCGTAGTTATTGATCGAGCTACAGGCGATTACGAAACTTTCCGCCGCTGGTTGGTTGTGAGCAACGAAGAAGTACCTGCACTAGGTACTGAACTGACGATGGAGGAAGCTGAAGAGATTGATGCTTCTCTAGAGCCAGGTAGCGTACATGAAGAACAGGTTGAATCTGTTAAGTTTGGTCGTATTGCGGCACAAACAGCTAAACAGGTTATCGTTCAGAAAGTTCGCGAAGCAGAGCGTGCGAAAGTTGTTGAATTGTACCGTGATCGTCAAGGTGAATTGATCTCGGGCAGTGTTAAAAAAGTAACGCGCGATAACATTATTGTAGATCTAGGTAACAATGCTGAAGCATTGCTGCCTCGCGATCAGCTAATCCAGCGTGAAGCATTCCGCATGGGTGATCGTGTACGTGCGGTTCTTCTTGAAGTTCGCTCTGAAGGCCGTGGTCCTCAGTTGATCTTGAGCCGTTCTTGCAACGAAATGTTGATTGAGCTGTTCCGTATCGAAGTGCCAGAGATTTCTGAAGAAGTGATTGAAATTCGTGCGGCGTCTCGTGATCCAGGTTCACGTGCGAAGATCGCCGTTAAGACGAATGATGGCCGTATCGATCCAGTTGGTGCATGTGTAGGTATGCGTGGTTCTCGTGTACAGGCTGTATCTAACGAATTAGGTGGTGAGCGTGTTGATATCGTGCTTTGGGACGACAACCCAGCGCAGTTGGTTATCAACGCAATGGCACCTGCAGATGTTGCATCTATCGTAATGGACGAAGAGACACATTCGATGGATGTGGCAGTTGCTGAAGAAAACTTAGCGATGGCGATTGGTCGTAGTGGCCAGAACGTACGTTTGGCTTCTGAGCTTACAGGCTGGGAACTAAACGTGATGACTGAAGAAGATGCACAAGAGAAGCATCAATCTGAAGTTGGTTCTGTGATCGATACATTCATCAACCACCTAGACGTTGATGAAGATGTTGCTGAAGTGTTGGTAGAAGAAGGTTTCACAACACTTGAAGAAGTTGCTTACGTTCCTGTTGATGAGATGTTAGAAATCGATGGTTTCGACGAAGCTATCGTAGAGGAACTACGTAAGCGTGCGAAAGATGCACTTCTAAACCTTGCTATCGCAAGTGAGGAAAAACTTGATAGTGCAGAACCAGCAGCAGACCTGTTGGAGATGGACGGTATGGACAAGCACCTAGCTTACCTACTGGCCGCGCAAGGTGTAATTACTATGGAAGATCTAGCAGAACAGTCTATCGATGACCTGCTAGGTATTGAAGGCCTGGATGAAGAACGAGCTGCAGCGTTAATCATGACTGCTCGTGCTCCATGGTTTGCTGAAGAGTAAAGATTAACGGAAGAGGAGCCTCCTAACATGGCAGAAGTAACAGTTAAGCAGCTTGCCGAAATGGTTGGTGTTTCCGTTGAGCGTTTGCTAGAGCAAATGCAGGAAGCAGGCATTTCAGGCAAGAATGAAAAAGCAGAAGTATCTGAAACTGAGCGTCAATCATTGCTAAATCATCTTAAGCGCAGCCACGGTGAAGATGCAGATGATGCAGAGCCTAAGAAAATTACGCTTAAGCGTAAAACTACATCGACACTAAAAGTTTCTGGTGCTTCTGGGAAGAAGAAGACTGTGAACGTTGAAGTACGCAAGAAACGTACTTATGTGAAACGTTCAGAAGTGGAAGGTGTTGAAGGCGAAGCTGATCAGCAAGCTGAAGCACAGAATGCTGAAGAGTTGCGCTTAGAAGAAGAGCGCAAACAGCAGGAAGCGGAAGCTCAAGCCGCACGTGAAGCTGAAGAGAAAGCCGCTAAAGAGCGCGAAGCTGAAGCACAGCAGAAGCGTGAGCAAGAAGCTAAAGCTGCTGAACAGAAGAAGCAAGAAGCTCAAGCTGCTGAGAAAGCTAAGCAGAAGAAAGAAGAAGAAGCGAAGCGTCGTAAGGCTGAAACTGAACAGCGTTTCAAAGCTCAAGAGCAAGCTAAGAAGAACGAAGATAACCGTCGTGGTAAAGGCAAGAAAAAAGGCAACGACAACCGTGGTCAGCAGGATCGTCGTGGCGGCAAAATCAGCCGTAACCGTGGTAAGAACGGCAAGCCTCTTTCTAATAAGCCAAATGAACATGGCTTTAAAGAGCCAACAACTCAACAGGTAATGGAAGTCTCTATTCCTGAGAGTATTACGGTTGCAGATCTTGCTAAGAAGATGAACGTTAAGGCTGCTGAAGTGATCAAGGTAATGTTTGGTATGGGCGCTATGGCGACTATCAACCAAGTTATCGATCAGGATACAGCAACGCTTGTTGTAGAAGAGATGGGCCACACTCCTAAGCCAATGCAAGAAAACGCGGTAGAAGAAGCGTTGATGGAAAGCATTCAGGCGCAGCAGGGTGATGCTGAAGGTCGCGCACCGGTTGTGACTGTAATGGGTCACGTAGACCACGGTAAAACGTCTCTACTAGATTACATTCGTTCTTCACGAGTAGCGTCTGGTGAGTCTGGTGGTATTACCCAGCATATCGGTGCCTACCACGTAGATACTGATAACGGCATGGTTACATTCCTTGATACTCCGGGCCACGCTGCGTTTACCGCAATGCGTGCACGTGGTGCCTCTGTAACCGATATCGTAATCCTAGTAGTTGCAGCAGACGATGGCGTAATGCCACAGACTGAAGAAGCGGTTCAGCACGCCAAAGCGGCTGGCGTACCTCTAGTTGTTGCTGTTAACAAGATCGATAAAGAACAAGCTGATCCAGATCGTGTTAAAAACGAATTGGCAGCACTGGACGTTATCCCAGAAGAATGGGGTGGTGAGAACCAGTTCGTAAATGTATCTGCTAAATCAGGTCAAGGTATTGAAGAGCTTCTGGATGCCGTACTACTGCAGTCTGAAATCTTAGAACTTGAAGCTGTACCTAATGCTCCTGCTCAGGGTGTAGTAGTTGAATCACGCTTAGATAAAGGTCGTGGTCCAGTTGCTACTGTACTTGTACAGAACGGTACGCTACGTAAAGGTGATATCGTACTTGCAGGCCTTCACTACGGCCGTGTACGTGCAATGCTGGATGAGAACGGTAAGCCTATCGATTCCGCTGGTCCTGCGATCCCTGTAGAAATCCAAGGTCTGGATGGTACACCAAACGCAGGTGACGAATTCACTATGGTATCTAACGAGAAGAAAGCACGTGAAGTTGCTCTATTCCGTCAGGGTAAATACCGTGATGTTAAGTTGGCTCGTCAGCAGAAATCTAAACTTGAGAACTTGTTTGCAAACATGCAAGCGGGTGATGTTAAGACTTTCAACATCGTACTGAAGACAGACGTACGTGGTTCTTTGGAAGCGCTAACGCATGCTCTAGAAGATCTATCTACTGATGAAGTTAAAGTGAACATCGTATCTGGTGGTGTAGGTGGTATCGCAGAAACTGATGCTAACCTTGCGGTAACAGCAGATGCATTGATGGTTGGCTTTAACGTTCGTGCTGACGCTCAGGCGCGTCAGGTGCTAGAGCGTGAAGGTATTGAACTACGCTACTACAGCGTAATCTACGACATCATTGATGACGTTAAACAGGCGATGGGCGGTCTGCTATCTCCTGAATACCGTGAAGAGATCGTGGGCATTGCTGAAGTACGTGATGTATTTAAAGCGCCTAAGATCGGTGCGGTTGCCGGCTGTATGGTTACAGAAGGTACTGTCTTCCGTAACAAACGTATCCGTGTCCTACGTGAAAACGTTGTAATCTATGAAGGTGAGCTAGAATCTCTACGTCGCTTCAAAGATAACGTTAACGAAGTACGTCAGGGTATGGAGTGTGGTATCGGCGTTAAGAACTACAACGACGTTAAAGTCGGAGACCAAATTGAGGTTTACGACACAGTTGAAATTCAGCGCACACTTTAACGTTGCAAATACAAGGTAATAAATAACCTTTATGGCACGCGATTATAGTCGTACATCTAGGATTGCTGACCAGCTCCAACGTGAGCTGGCTCAGCTGATCCAGTTTGAAATAAAAGATCCACGCTTAGGTATGGTTACAGTTAGCCATGTCAAAGTCAGTAAGGATCTAGGTTTTGCTGATGTCTACATCACTGTTTTACCACTTAATGGTAAAGATGAAGCAGAAGCAATTATTGATTCACTAAAAGTACTGAACAATGCCGCAGGTTTCCTTCGTGGAGAACTGTGTCGTAACGTTCAGCTACGTGTTATGCCGCAACTGCGTTTCCATTTCGATGAAACGATCGAGCGTGGTAGACATCTACATCATCTGATTGAGGCGGCTATCCGTCAGGAAAATCAGAGCGCTTCTAAAGACGCTGACGAGGAATAATCGTGGGCCGTCGTAGAAAATCCCGAGGCCGGGCGGTCGACGGTGTATTCTTGTTGAATAAACCGTCCGGTATCTCTTCTAATTCCGCTCTACAGCAAGTTCGACGCATTTATGATGCGGCCAAAGCCGGTCATACAGGTGCCTTGGATCCACTTGCCACTGGTATGCTACCGATTTGTTTAGGTGAAGCGACTAAGTTCTCTCAGCACCTGCTCGATTCTGATAAACGCTATATCACAACAGCTAAGCTTGGTATTCGTACAGATTCTAGTGATGCTGATGGCGCTGTCGTCGAAGAAAAACCTGTTCCAACAGATCTGACTGAAGACAAGATAGATACTATTTTGCAGTCAGAGTTTAGCGGTGAAATAGAACAAGTTCCTTCGATGTTTTCAGCGTTGAAACACCAAGGGCAGCCGCTTTATAAGTTGGCTCGAAAGGGTATTCAGGTCGAAGTAAAGCCGCGTAAAGTAACGATCCATGAGATCAAATTAACGGCTTTGCGAGATGATGAAATTGATCTAGAAGTCTTTTGTTCGAAAGGGACTTATATCCGTTCAATTGTCGAAGATCTCGGCCATATCCTGGGTTGTGGTGCGCATGTCAAAATGCTCCATAGACTGGATGTGGGTGCATTCACGGCTGACCGAATGATGAGTTTGGATGAGCTGCGCGATTTAGTGCCCGAAAACAGTGCTGAAGAAGAGCAAAAAGGCATACAAATCGAGCTGGATAAGCTATTATTGCCAGCCTGGGCTGCTGTAGATGATCTACCGGCAGTTCGATTAGATGATCAGCAAACCAGTTTGATTATGCATGGCCAATCAGTCCCTAATGCTGATTATGCAGAAGGTAGCTTGGTTCGTTTGTTTGGTACATCACTGGATAGCGATGCAGAGCGTTTCTTGGGCGTTGCCGAAGTAGTCGAGCAACAGCTAAAACCTAAACGCCTTATTTGCACTGAGGCTGATCAATAAAGATTTTATTTGGTTCTCGTAAGAGGGCCGATGTGGCGTTGTACTGAAAATATGCTCGGTGCATCGTTTCTTTTTAATCCGGCGATCTTAAGATCGTGTGCATATTTTTTAGGAGTAAGAAAATGGCATTAACTGCTGAGAAAAAAGCGGCAATCGTTGCAGATTTCGCTCGCGCTGAAGGCGACACTGGTTCCCCAGAAGTTCAGGTAGCTCTACTATCTGCTAACATCGAAGGTCTACAAGGTCACTTCAAAGCGAACAAACACGACCACCACTCTCGCCGTGGTCTGATCCGCATGGTAAACCAGCGTCGTAAGCTGCTGGACTACCTAAAAGGTAAAGATGCTGATCGTTACCTTGAGCTGATCAAGCGTCTAGGTCTGCGTCGCTAAGTTAGTGTGAATTCTCTGGGGCCATACAATGTATGGCCCCGGTTTTATCTGGGGTAAGAAAAGATAACTATTTCATCCCGCCCGTACTCAAATGAGTTTTTAGATCTAGCGAAAGAGCTTATTTGAGTACTGGCAAGACAGAAGGCATGAAAGTTATCTGAAAACTGCCCCGCCAAATTATTTAAAGGAAAATTATTGTGTTCCAAGTAGCTACTAAAACATTCCAGTTTGGTGGTCAGGAAGTAACTATCGAAACTGGCCGCGTTGCGCGTCAGGCGACAGGTTCTGTCCTGGTTAAAATGGGTGGTAACGAAGTACTTTGTACTGTTGTTGGCGCTAAAGAAGCAAAAGAAGGTCAGGGTTTCTTCCCTCTTTCTGTTCACTACCAAGAGAAATACTACGCTGTAGGCCGTATCCCTGGTGGTTTCTTCAAGCGTGAAGCACGTCCATCTGAAAAAGAGACGCTTACTTCTCGTCTTATCGACCGTCCAATTCGTCCACTGTTCCCTAAGGGTTACATGAACGAAGTTCAGGTTGTTTGTACAGTAATGTCTGCTGACAAAGTAAATGATCCAGATATCGCAGCGATGATCGGTACGTCTGCTGCACTAGCAATCTCTGGTATCCCATTCCAAGGCCCAATCGGTGCAGCACGTGTTGGCTTCACTGAAGAAGATGGTTACATCTTAAACCCATCTTATGAGCAGCTTGAAACATCTGAGCTGGACATGGTTGTTGCTGGTACGTCTGACGCTGTGCTAATGGTTGAATCTGAAGCGCAAGAGCTTTCAGAAGACGAAATGCTTGGTGCGGTTCTATTCGCTCACCAAGAGATGCAAGCAGTTGTTAACGCTGTTAACGAACTTAAAGCTGAAGCGGGTAAAGAAGCTTGGGTTTGGACTGCACCTGAAAAAGATCAAGATCTAATCGCTAAAGTACGCGCTGAAGTAGGCGAAGGCATCACAGCTGCTTACCAAGTTGCTGATAAAATGCAGCGTCAGAATGCACTGGCTGAGCTTCGTGCTCAAGCGGTTGAAAATCTAGCTGGCGAAGAAGAAGGTCAGCCTTCTGCTGGTGATGTATCTGGCATCGTTAGCTCCCTAGAGAAAGAGATCGTTCGTGGCCGTATCGTTGCAGGTGAGCCTCGTATTGATGGCCGTGATAACAAGACTGTTCGTGGTATCGATGTTCAAATCGACGTACTACAAGGTACTCACGGTTCTGCGCTATTCACTCGTGGTGAAACTCAGTCTATCGCGACTTGTACACTAGGTACTGCACGTGATCAGCAGATCATTGATGCGATTGAAGGTGAACGTAAAGATCCATTCATGTTGCACTACAACTTCCCTCCATACTCTGTAGGTGAATGTGGTCGTATGATGGGTGCTGGTCGTCGTGAAATTGGTCACGGTCGTCTAGCGCGTCGTGGTGTTGCTGCAGTTCTTCCAACTCAAGAAGAGTTCCCATACACAATCCGTATCGTATCTGAGATCACTGAATCTAACGGTTCTAGCTCCATGGCTTCTGTATGTGGCGCGTCTCTATCTATGATGGATGCAGGTGTACCACTTAAAGCACCAGTTGCGGGTATCGCAATGGGTCTTGTTAAAGAAGAGAACGGCTTTGCTGTCCTAACTGACATCTTGGGTGACGAAGATCACCTAGGCGACATGGACTTTAAAGTAGCGGGTACTGAAACAGGTATCACTGCACTTCAGATGGATATCAAGATCACTGGTATCACTGAAGAGATCATGGACATTGCGCTTGAGCAAGCATACGAAGCACGTGTTCACATCTTGAAAGAGATGGCTAAGGTTATCGGTTACGCTCGTCCAGAGCTTCCAGATAATGCTCCTGCGTTGACTCAATTGAAGATCAACCCAGAGAAGATCCGTGACGTAATCGGTAAAGGTGGTGCTACTATCCGTGCTCTTACTGAAGAGACTGGCGCATCCATTGATATCGAAGACGATGGTACAGTTCGCGTATACGCTGCAGACAAAGCAGCAGCTAAAGCGGCTACTGATAAGATCATCGAAATCACTGCTGAAGCAGAGATTGGTCAGGTTTACGAAGGCAAGGTTGTACGTATCGAAGACTTCGGTGCATTCGTTAACATCCTGCCGGGTAAAGATGGTCTAGTTCACATTTCTCAGATCGACAACAAGCGTGTTGAGAAAGTAACTGACTACATCCAGATGGATCAGATGGTTAAGGTTAAAGTACTGGACGTAGACCAGCGTGGCCGTATCAAACTATCTATGAAAGACCTACTTGCTGATGATGCAGTAAGCTAAGTTTCTTTTAGCGGTTAGTGGTGAAAGTGTTTCGCTACTAGTAGCTAAAGACTAAAAAAAACCGCCGATTTATCGGCGGTTTTTTTATGTGTGACATAAACCTTAATCGGTTAATGGCCGTACAAGATAAGGTTATTTGTTGACCGAAAGGCAGTAGCTGTGGGAACTTTCTGGTAAGCGCTATAACAAAGATATACTGGTCTATTGCTAGCTTTTAAATTGGAGGATGCCTGAATGAGTGAACAACGAGCAATACTTGCTGGTGGATGCTTCTGGGGTATGCAGGATCTAATTCGTAAATTACCGGGCGTTATAGCGACTCGTGTGGGCTACACCGGTGGTGATGTACTTAATGCTACTTATCGCAATCATGGTACGCATGCTGAGGGTATTGAGATCCTATTTAATTCAGAACTAATTACCTACCGAACCATATTAGAGTTTTTCTTCCAGATTCATGACCCTACCACGCCCAATAGGCAGGGTAATGATCGCGGTACATCCTACCGCTCAGCGATCTACTTTGTAGACGACGAGCAAAAGCAAACTGCGCTCGATACAATCGCTGATGTTGAAGCCAGCGGCTTGTGGCCAGGTAAGGTGGTAACTGAAGTTGAAGCTGCTAGCGATTTTTGGGTGGCAGAACCTGAGCATCAGGATTATCTTGAACGTTATCCTGGTGGGTATACCTGCCACTTTCTGCGTCCTGACTGGGTGTTGCCTAAGCGTTCGTAAGTAGCTAGTTGCTAGAAGCTAGGAGTTAGTCCACTCTAGGGTTGGTACGGCTTAATTTGACCGTGGGTTGTATTAAGACCTCGCTAATAAGGTGAATGCTAGTGCAGCTTTAAACTCTAACGAAGACTTCTTTTTTCGATTTTGATTTAATAAGCTCAATTTTGAAATTTTAGATACCTTTGGAAAGCATTCATGAGTTACGAGCTAACTGGCAAAATTAAACTGATCCAAGATCCGCAAACGTTCAATAGTGGCTTCACTAAACGTGAAATGGTCGTGATAGTTGAAGATGGAAAATATCCTCAGGAGATCAATCTGGAGTTTGTGCAAGATAAGGTTAGCCTGCTTGATTCGCTTCAAATAGGGCAAGAGGTCACGGTCAGCTTTGATATCCGTGGTCGCGAATATAACGGCCGCTATTTCAATAACCTTGTTGGCTGGAAGATTCAGTCAGCGTCATCCCCAGAAGCCTCTGAGCAAGAGTACTTTAACTCTAATGCGGCGCCCGCACCTCAGCCAGCTGACTTTGACGACGATATTCCGTTCTAAATGACGTAGCTATTTTAGCTCTTGGTAAAAACAAAAAAGCCCCGAATGATCGGGGCTTTTTATTGCTGACGTTATCTAGTGATTAGATACGTGCAGCTGGGATAGCTTGTGGTGCAACGCTTAGGTCTTCGCTTGGTGGAGCGAAAGACGTTAGGTTGATACCTTCAACAGCTGCTTTGTACTCTTCCAACGTTGGGAAACGACCCAAGATAGTAGAAAGAACAACCATTGGAGTAGAACCTAGTAGAGATTCACCTTTCTTCTCAGCAGAGTCTTCTACAACACGGCCTTGGAATAGACGAGTAGAAGTTGCTAGTACAGTGTCACCAGCTTCTGCTTTCTCTTGGTTACCCATACATAGGTTACAGCCTGGGCGTTCTAGGTACAGAATGTTCTCGTACTTAGTACGCGCTTCTTCTTTCGGATGCTCATCATCGAAAGTGAAGCCAGCGTATTTAGATAGAATATCCCAATCGCCTTCAGCTTTTAGCTCGTCAACGATGTTGTAAGTTGGCGGAGCAACAACTAGAGGTGCGTTGAACGTGATAGGACCGTTCTTCTCTAGGTTGCGTAGCATTGCAGCGATGATCTGCATGTCGCCTTTGTGAACCATACAAGAACCAACGAAGCCTAGGTTAACTTCACGGCCTTCGTAGAAAGAAGTTGGACGGATAACATCGTGAGTGTAACGCTTAGAAACGTCTTCGTTGTTAACGTCTGGGTCAGCAATCATTGGCTCGTCGATCTGATCCAGATCTACAACTAGCTCAGCGAAGTACTTAGCATTGTCATCAGGAGCAAGTGCTGGTTCTTCACCAGACTTGATGCCTGCAATACGCTTGTCAGCTAGGTCGATAAGACCTTGTAGCATGCCCGCTTCGTTTTCCATACCTTTGTCGATCATGATCTGGATACGAGACTTAGCTAGCTCTAGAGACTGAATTAGCGTTTCGTCAGTAGAGATACAGATAGAAGCTTTCGCTTTCATTTCTGCAGTCCAGTCAGTGAACGTGAACGCTTGGTCAGCAAGTAGAGTACCGATCTGTACTTCGATTACGCGACCTTGGAAAACGTTTTCGCCAGCGAACTTCTTAAGCATCTGCTGCTGAGTAGCGTGTACGATGTCACGGAAGTCCATGTGAGGCTTCATAGCACCTTTGAAGGTAACTTTTACAGACTCAGGGATTGGCATTGCTGATTCACCAGTTGCCAATGCGATCGCAACAGTACCGGAGTCAGCACCGAATGCTACACCCTTAGACATACGTGTATGAGAGTCACCACCAATGATGATTGCACGATCATCAACAGTGATGTCGTTCAATACTTTGTGGATTACGTCAGTCATTGAGTGGTAAACGCCTTTCGGGTCACGTGCAGTGATTACGCCGAATGCGTTCATGAATGCCATTAGCTTAGGCGTGTTAGCCTTAGCTTTGTTATCCCATACAGATGCAGTGTGACAGCCAGATTGGAAAGCACCGTCAACGCTTGTAGAGATAGTAGAAGCAGCCATTGCTTCAAGTTCCTGACAAGTCATAGGACCAGTAGTGTCCTGAGAACCTACGATGTTCACTTTAACGCGAACGTCAGAACCAGTGTGTAGAGGAGTCTTAGAAGTCACGCCTACAGCATTGCGGTTGAAGATTTTTTCAACAGCAGTTAGGCCTTGGCCTTCGTGAGAGATCTCTTTAGATTGAGCGTAAACAGCAGGAGCTTCAATGCCAAGAGTTTCAGCAGCGAACGTTTGTAGTTTCTTACCGAAAGTTACCGCGTAAGAACCACCTGCTTTCATGAATTCCACTTTCTGTGGAGTGAAAGAGTCGGATACGTCTGCTAGCTCTTCGTTACCGTTGTAAAGCTTCTTAGCTTTAGTGTCGATTGTTAGCACTGTACCAGTAGCAACAGAGTATGCTTCTTCTAGTACTGGATCGCCGTTTGCGTCACGAACAACTTCGCCGTTTGCATCAGTTTTCTTAACCCAGTTCTTAAGGTCAAGACCGATACCACCGGTTACACCAACCGTAGTTAGGAAGATAGGTGCGATACCGTTAGTACCTGCAACTACTGGACGGTTGTTGATGAACGGAATGTATGGAGAAGTTTTCTCACCAGCCCATAGTGCAACGTTGTTAACACCAGACATACGAGAAGAACCAACACCCATGGTGCCTTTTTCAGCGATTAGCATCACTTTAGCATCTGGGTTTTGCTTAACCATGTCAGCGATTTCTTGCTGAGCTTCTGGAGTGATCATGCACTTACCGTGCAATTCACGGTCTGCACGTGAGTGAGACTGGTTACCAGGAGAAAGAAGGTCAGTAGAGATATCGCCTTCTGCAGCAATGTAAGTGATAACTTTGATTGTCTCAGGGATATCGTCAAGCTTAGTGAAGAACTCTGCTTTAGAGTAGCTTTCTAGGATATCTTTAGCGATTGCGTTGCCCGCTTTGAAAGCGTCCGCTAGACGAGCTGTGTCAGCGTCGTATAGGAATACTTGAGACTTAAGAACTTCGCCAGCTGCAGCAGCTTGTGCGTCGTCAGAAAGTGCGATGTCTAGTAGTGCTTCTACAGAAGGACCACCTTTCATGTGAGACAGTTGCTCAAGAGCGAACTCTGGAGAGATCTCAGCAACAGTTTCTTTACCTAGAGCGATGTCTTTTAGGAAAGCCGCTTTAACACCAGCCGCTGGCGTAGTACCAGGTAGCGTGTTATAGATGAAGAAGTTTAGAGAAGCTTCGCGCTCTGCATTACCAGTGTCTTTGATCTGGGCAATGATTTCAGATAGCAATTCAGCGCTATCGATTGGTTTTGGGTTTAGACCCAGGTCCTTTTTACGAACCTCAATTTCTTCTAGGTAGTCAGAATAGTAGCTCATGGCGTCCAACGTCTCACTTAAATCTAGTTATGATTTGTGCGCAGATTATAAAAAAAAACAGGCAAACAGCTCAATCAAAACTATTTAAATGAGGCTAATAGTCGCTA
The DNA here is from genome assembly GCF_047778055.1 of Neptuniibacter sp. QD34_54. Classification (GTDB taxonomy): domain Bacteria; phylum Pseudomonadota; class Gammaproteobacteria; order Pseudomonadales; family Balneatricaceae; genus Neptuniibacter. The sequence continues at coordinate 426,951 of NZ_CP180546.1, forward strand.
TAAATTTAAAAAATAGTACTTAAATCAAGGCTTTTAAAGAGGGTATACATTGGTTGTAGGTATCTATTTTTATTATAAAAAATGGCAGTTTTTGCCTTTATTGAAAATAGTAATCATTTAAAATTGGTTTTAATTGTTTTCTTAATTGAAAATAATAATCATTTTTCAAGGGATTGCTTAATTAGCCTTTGTTTCTGTGCTCGTTGCTGACGCATAGTCCGCCAGTCCGTGGTTTCGTTGGTACAGTCTTCTATTGGAGAGGTAAGTGGAATTAATTTGCTCTCCTTCTATAACGCAATTTGATGACAGCCTTTGTTATCTAAATTAGCTAAACAGAAGCTAGGTTAATTATTAGATGTTCCTTCGGGAAGTTTTTACCCACTGTTGAAACCAAATTAACTAAGGGTGATGTTTATCCAAGCTAAATCCTAGTTTCTAAATCCAGGTTACTGATAGTGATAAACGCCTCTAGCTTTCTTAGCGCACCCTCTATCTATAGCTTAAAAATCGCTTTCCTATCGATCTCATAATCCAGTTCCGAGCTCTATCTGAAATGCAGCGAGCTTGATCAAATTTCTTCAGTACTGTTCAAAAAACACCCGTTTTCACTAGCAAATAGTCTTAGATTGTATGTAATTTATGCAATTTAATGCCCTAATTACTTGCTTTGAGTCGGTTATTGTCTAATATTGTCGACAATCTTGATGAAGTAATTATTTGTGTTGCAGAAAATATCGGAAACGACGGCCGATAAAATCTAGGATGTTCTGCAATAGCGGTTCGTGTGACGTCTGAAAATGTAACCAACAAGGAAATCGAGCAGTTCTAGTGAACGAGGACTCGTAAAAAAAAAGGTTATGGCTTCAGCCGCGTCCTATCTGCGTGAGGTATAAAAAATGACAAGCCCGACCCATTTCGATCCATCTAGTTCTGTGAGAACACTCTCCGGAACAGAGCACAGTTTCCATAGTCTTCCTGATACCGCAAAACAGTTTGGTATCGATCTTGATGCGTTACCATTTTCACTGCGTCCTATCTTGGAAGGCATTGCTCGAAATGTTGGCCACAATGGCGTAACCGCTGAGCAGGTTCAGGCGCTTGGAAGTTGGACAGAGCACCAAGGTACAAAGCCGATCGAAATTCCTTTCACCGCGGGGCGTGTCATCATGCACGATCTGAGTGGTACGCCAGCGATTGTTGATTTTGCAGCGATGCGTTCAGCGGTTCAACGTATGGGCTTAAATCCGGCAATCATTGAGCCTCTAGTACGTGCAGATCTTGTTATCGATCATACGGTAACTATGGACAATACGGGCAGCCCGGCTTCACTAAAAATCAATGGTGAACTAGAAGCGGAGCGCAACAAAGAGCGTTATGCATTCTTGAAATGGGGTGCGCAAGCATTCGACACGATCCGAATTATTCCACCGCAAACCGGCATTGTGCATCAGGTTAATCTAGAGTATCTGGCTCAGGGATACTTAGACATTAACGGATTGATGGCACCGGATACGCTGATTGGTATGGATAGTCATACGCCAATGGCGAACGCGCTAGGTATTGTTGGTTGGGGTGTTGGTGGTATTGAAGCCGGTGCTTCTATGTTGGGGCAACCTATGCAGATGTTGGCGCCGGAAGTGGTCGGTGTTGAGCTAACAGGTGCACTACGTGAAGGTGTTACTGCAACAGACCTAGTACTAACCATCACCGAAATGCTGCGTAAATACCCAGCGGGTGTGGTGGGTAAGTTTGTTGAATACGTAGGTGAAGGTTGTGCCAACCTTTCTCTGCCTGATCGCGCAACCATTGCAAACATGTCGCCAGAATATGGCGCAACTATGGGCTTCTTCCCGTTTGATGAAGTGTCTGCTGAGTATATGAGAGCAACGGGCAGGGACGGTGATCTGCCACTTGCATACTACAAAGCACAAAATATGGCTTGGAAACCAGGTCAGGCATTGCCGCGTTATACCGACCTTCTGAAGCTTGATCTGTCTACCGTTGAGCCGTCTGTAGCGGGTCCAAAACGACCTCAAGATAGATTGCCGCTAGCTGAGATTGGTAAGGTATTCCAGAAAGCCGCTGCTGAAGGGGACCGTAATCCTGAAGTTGTTAAAGTAACGCCGATGAAAGCGGACGAAGCGGGTATTTTCGCACCACTGCCTGAACGTGAGTTAAAAGACGGCGATATTGTGATTGCTGCGATTACCGCCTGCACCAACACCTCTAACCCGGGCCTATTGATTGCAGCGGGTCTGCTCGCTAAGAAAGCCAATGAACTCGGTATGAAAGTACCTGATGGTGTTAAAACGTCTTTGGCTCCGGGGTCACCGGTTGCTACCGACTTCCTAACCAAGGCTGGTCTACAGCAGCATTTGGACGCTTTGGGCTTTAATACAGCAGGTTACGGCTGTACTACCTGTGTGGGTAACTCCGGTCCTCTAGCACCAAGCATCGAAGAAGCGCTGCAGAACCACGATATTATCGCTGCGTCCGTTTTATCGGGTAACCGTAACTTTGAAGGTCGTGTGCATCCAGATGTTGATACCAACTTCCTAATGTCTCCACCGCTGGTGGTTGCTATGGCGATGGCTGGCAATGTGAATATTGATGTTACGACACAGCCAATTAGCCAGGATGCCAATGGTAACGATGTTTACCTTAAGGATATCTGGCCGAGCAACGCTGAAATAAGCCAGACCATGCTTGAATGCATGGATCCGAAAGCGTTCCGCGAAACCTACGAAAACTCTTTGGATGGCCCTGCTACATGGCAGAACCTAGAATCTCCAACGGGTCCTGTGTATGACTGGGCTGCAGATTCTACGTATATCCAAGAGATCTCTTTCTTTGATGGTTTCTCACTGGAAACACCTGAAGATTCACTAAACAATATTTCAGGTGCGCGTATGTTAGTTATGTGTGATGACAACATAACCACCGATCATATTTCCCCAGTTAGCCGAATTCGTCCAGATTCACCTCCAGGTGAATATTTAAGTTCACAAGGCGTTGCAGACGAAGATATGACATCTCTGGGTGCACGTCGTGGTAACCACCATGTTATGTTGCGCAGTATTTTCGGCAACGTAAAAGCCCGAAACTTGTTGCTTCCAGGTACTACTGGCGCAGTAACGAACTATTATTCGTCTAATGCAGCTCCAGCACAGATGTCTATCTATGATGCGGCTGAGCGCTACCGTTCTGAAGGTACATCTACCGTTGTATTTGGTGGCAAGCTTTATGGCACAGGTTCATCACGAGACTGGGCTGCAAAAGGTCCTGCGCTGCTGGGTGTTAAAGCGATTATCGCTGAAAGCTTTGAGCGTATTCACAAATCAAATTTGGTGGGTATGGGTGTATTACCGCTGCAACTTCCTGAAGGTCTGACACGTGCATCATTAAATCTGGATGGCACAGAAACCTTTGACCTGAGTGGTATCGATACTCTGGAACCACGCGGCACAGTTGGCTTGACTATAAACCGCGCGGACGGTTCATCACAGCAGTTGGAGCTGACCTCTCGTGTTGATACTTCTTCTGAGCTGGATCAAATTCGCCACAAAGGCATCTTGCCGATGGTATTACGCGATATCATCGCTGCAAACGCATAACATCAACGTTCCTTTCTAGGAATTAAAAACCGCCGTTTATCGGCGGTTTTTTTATATCTGTGAATATATCCACATTAGTTTTATCCAAGTTTTATGTGGATAAGTACGTTGATAGTTTGAGTGTGAATTACTAAAGCCCAATAAACATAAGGGCTCTGGATGATTGTTCACATTTTGCTACTTTGAAGTGCAGTATATGCTTGTAAGTTTATTCACAGCTCAATTAGCTCTAATTCGCTATTGATCCAGTATTCTTTTACCTTAGAGCTTTACAAAGCGTAATGTCATACGGTCACTTTCACCGATTGCTTGGTAATGCGTTTTATTAACTTCTTTTAAACGATAGCTCGGTGGTAGGGACCAGACGCCAACTTTGTGGTCCTTAGTATCTTTAGGATTGGCGTTGATCTCAGACGTCTCAACGAGTTCAAATCCTAAACCTTCAATAAATGAAATTAGATAAGCTTCCGGAACGTAGCCATTTTCAGCGCTTTCTTTGTAATCACTGCCATCTTTAGCGCGGTGTTGAACTACACCAAGAGTACCGCCCTTTTTTAGCACGCGATGAAAAGAAGGATAGACCTCTTCTATGCCCCCAAAGCGTATCCAGTTATGGGTATTTCTGAACGTAACCACCATATCTTGAGAGCTATCCGGAACTTCAGCTAAATAGGTATCACCTTTCTTAAACACCACTACATCGGCTTTTCCATAAACTGATGGATTGGCTTGTAGCTTTGTCACAAGTTTGTTGTGTAAGCCCTGTAAAAAGTTGTTTGGGTGATCGGCGCCGAAGCTCGCTAAGGTGAGATGTCCGTTGTCTTTCAGCATCGGCGCAAGGATCTCTGTGTACCAGCCGCCACCAGGTAATATTTCAAGGACAGTCATATCGGGTTTTATGCCGAAAAAAGAGAGTGTCTCTACAGGGTGGCGATAAACATCACGCGCTATATTCTTTTCGCTGCGGTGTTCTGCAGCAACGGCTTGTTTTATAAATTCATTAGAGGCATGCACAGTATTAATGCTGGCGATGCAGAATATAAACAGTGACATTTTAATGAATTTCATCGTATTCAACCTTCTATGTTGTTTATGGCTGGCTTGAGTCTGTTATATCCCAATGTGCCTAATAATAGCTTTATCCTCAAGTCGTCTCGGTAATAACTTATCCCAATAATCTGTGGATAAGTTCGTTGATAGTCTGAGTGCTACTTGCCGAAAGCCTTAATTTACGTACGTTGGAGAGAATTGCTCATCTTTGTAACACTTAGGGAATAGATTAGTACGAAGCGATTAATTTGCCTAACTGTGCAATAGCGTCGACTTGTTCTTTTTGCCGAGTGTAATGGGCAAAACATAAGCGGATATGGTGATTAAAACGCTGGTCTGCACAAAAGAGGTTACCGGGTGAAATGCCAATACCTGCCTCAAGCGCTTGTTGAAATAGTTGATCGCTATTGACCTGTTTAGGCAGTGTAAACCACTGCAAAATACCGCCGCTTGGTTTGATAAAGCAGGTGTTACTGGGCCAATGTTGACGGATATCTTCATCGAGCATCTCGACTCTCTCTTGGTAGCCACGACTAACTTGTGAGAGATGACGGCGATAACGGCGGCCTATCAGTAATTCACTGATGCCTTGTTGCGATATGGCAGAACAGGCGATGCTGGTAACAAATTTTTGGAAGTTAACTTGTTCGTAGTAGCGCCCGGCTAGCACCCAACCCAGTCTTATATCAGCATCTACGGTCTTAGAAAAAGAACCGCAATGAAGCACCCGTTGATCGGTATCCATCGCTTTAAGCGCTGTTGGTCTTTGTTGATTGAAACTCAATTCTGCGAAAACATCATCTTCAATAACTGCAATATCCCACTTGTTGGCAATGACCATTAAGCGCTGTCGACTTGCTAAATCTAGATTGAAGCCCAACGGGTTATTAAAGCTTGGGTTGGTCAGTACCGCTTTAATCGGCCATTGAGTTAGGGCGGTTTCTAGAGCATCTAAATTAGTCCCTAGGAGTGGATCTGACGGCAGTTCCAATACCTTAAGCCCCAAAGCTTCAATGCACTGCAGAGTGCCGTAGTAGCAGGGTGATTCAACGGCAATAGTGTCCCCTATCTGGGCAACAGAGCGTAAGCAGAGTGATAAAGCTTCCTGAGCGCCATGGGTAATCACAATCTCTTCACTATTACAGCTAAATGCGGTGGCATTCAGGTGATCAGCTAATACGGACAGAAGTTTAGGATCGCCCGGCGGGGTGCTGTAATGGCTGCGGCGTTTTTCACTGGTGTGTGCCCAATGACGAGTATGTTTGGCTTGCTGCTGATAATACCAAGCGACCGTTGGCCATCTGGAATCGGGGTAAGCCGAACCGAGAGCTAAGTGCCCATGTTGATTCGCTGCGCCCAAAACACTGAACGCAGTCGAGCCCAACTTAACTTTTCGCGGTTTGATGGCAGGAACTGAGTTTTTCGGGGAGGAGACAAAGAACCCTAGTCGTGGTTTAGCGTAAATCAGTTGCGACTGCTCTAACTCAGTCAGGCCTTTGATGATGGTATTTTTACTTAACTGATATTGCAGGCTTAAGGCCCGGATAGAGGGCAAGCGGGTGCCGGGCGATAAATCACCGCTTTCGATTCTAGAGCTAAGCTGTTGTACCAACAGTAAATACTTTTTCATGGGTACAGTTTGTATAAATTTACAGACAAGTGCAATTTGAGGCTTTTCTGTACCCTTGAAACTGACCTGCCTGTGTCCCTTTTTTGTTTAGCCTGTTCTCTCTACAGTGATGCAATCAATTTAGATAGTTTGTAGAGAGTCAGTCATGCTGAATAAACAGCAGTGGATAACTTTAGTTCCTTGGGCGTTTGTGGGTATTTGGAGTACCGGTTTTATCGGTGCCAAGTATGCGGTGCCTTATATGGAGCCTTTCAGCGTCCTACTAGTACGTAGTTTGCTGACGATTGTTGTCTTTGCGGGCTTATTAGCATGGCGTAAACCGCAATGGTGTAGCTTGCCGCAAGCAGGTCATCAGATGGTGGTGGGGTTTCTCGTTCATGCCTGTTACTTAGGCGGCGTCTTCGCAGCAATCGACTGGTCACTTCCAGCTGGGATTACCTCATTGGTGATGGGGTTACAGCCCATATTAACGGCCTTGTTGGCTGTCATCTGGTTACAAGAGCGGCTGTTGAAAACCCAATGGTTAGGTTTAGTTCTGGGTTTAATCGGTGTTGTTATGGTGGTCAGCCAAGGTTATTCACAGGGGAGCTATTTGGCTGGTGGAGATGCATGGGCAGCTGCGGTGATTGCGTTAGTCGCTATATCATTAGGCACTTTGTACCAAAAACGTTTTGGTGTCGGTGTAGATCTGATGGTGGGGGCTTTTTATCAATACGTGGCGATGGCAATTGTGATGGCTATATTGGCCTATGCATTTGATAGCGGTGTGGTGGAATGGAACTGGACCTTAATTGGTGCATTAGCTTGGATGGTATTGGGCTTATCCGTCACTGCAATACTGTTGCTGCTAATTATGATTCGCGAAGGGGAGGCGAGTAAGGTCGCTAGCTATTTTTATCTGGTGCCCCCTTTAACCGCGATAGAGGCGTGGTTCTTGTTTGATGAATCGTTATCGATGCTGGCAATGATAGGGATTCTAGTTGCCGCTCTTGGTGTGTTTTGCGCAGCAAGAAAGATATAAATATAAATTTTTAGCTTCTTTTAGTTATAAGAAGTGTATTTTTTAGTCTTAATTATTAGGTGAACCGACTTGTCTACTTTTCTGTCATAAGGGCATATCAATTAATCGATATAACTCCCAGTGGTATAGGGAGCTCTTAAATTAGAAAGGTAAATAATATGTCTCTTAAAGTTAAATCTACACTACTTGCGTTAATGTTTGTTCCTACCCTAGGTATGGCTGCGGATACGGATCACGAACAAGCCATTAATTTTATTTATAGCAGTAATGGGATGGAACTCAGTGAATCGGCATCTATGAATAAAGTCGAAAAAGTGATGAAAAAGGAAGTTTCTACATCGGATAAAAAGCAGATGCAGAAAACTAATGGAATGGACTACAGCCGTATTTGGTCGGGGTATCCTAAAATTGAAGGGCATGAAGTGTATTAGTTGATCAAAAGAGAATGGGGCTTTTAGCCCCATTTTTATGTCTTGTGAGTAAGCCTGATCAGCTTAAAGTTGCCGTTAGAGGCAATACATTCAGCCTGATGGAAGAACTGCTTAGCTTTTCGCTCTAGTGGGATATGCATATTGGTAACAAAGCAGGCGACCCCACGGCCATTCAAACGGTCATGAGCCGCTTTTAGAAAACGGTCTGTCAGGTCTCCGTCGACGGAAAATCCTGCATGGAAAGGGGGGTTGCAGAGGATTAGATCAAATTTCTCGGTAATACCCTCTGCACAACTCGCAGGTATGACTTTGCCGTTAATCGGATAACGGTTAAAGTTTCGCTCGCAGGCTTTTAAGGCGGCAGCGTTGTTATCGGTCGCTGTTACCGGGATATCTAAGTGGCTCAGATTCAAGGACAAGTAGCCATAACCGCAGCCTAGATCCAGAGCGTTTTTCGGCGGTTCTGGTAAGGTCATTAAGAAGCTATCGAGATGCTCGATCAGGTAGGCGCTACCGCGATCAATTTTATCCCAACCGAACACACCTGGTTTGCTGTAATACTCAAATATCTCGTCACTGGCAGTGACACGCAGCTGGTGGAAATCTTTAGCATCCAACAGGTCTTCACTCGAAGCGTTTACTTTAGTGAGTGTCGCGGACCAAGTGTTTTTATCGGCCTTGCTGGTTTCACCCTCTCCAAAAAGCTTTTTAGCTTTGCTGAAGTAGGTTTTGATCCCTTCACCTTTCTCACCGGCAATATAAAGTTTCCCTTCAGGTTTTAAGCAGCGGAAAGCTTCATTAATTAGGTGGTGTACCACCGGCTTTTCTTTGGATACTCGGTAGATCACAGAGTCCAAACTGTTATCTTCGATGATGCTTAGATCATAATCGGAGAAGAAAACCTTCCAACCTTGACGAAAAAGATGCTGTTCCAGATCAATTCGGTTGGTAATGGCGATAACGGCTTCATTAGCTGGGATATTGGCACTGAGCAAGTTTTCATCAGCGAGCCAAAGCGAACGACCGGAAGCGCGTTGGATATAAGGGGCGATTAGATTAAAGGCTGTATCACTCATTAGATGCTATTAATCTCTTCTTCTGTCAGAAAACGGTATTCGCCGGGTTCTAGGTATTCATCGAGCTCGATATTGCCGATACGTGCGCGGTGAAGCTCTTCTACTTTGTTGCCTATAGCCGCGAACATACGCTTAACTTGGTGATAGCGGCCTTCGGTAAGAATGACTTCGGCTTCATTACTGGCAATTAAGGTTAGCTCAGCGGGTTTAGTGCGCTCCTTATCATTGTGCAGCATTAAACCTTGCTTGAATTTCTCTACGGCATCTTCAGGAATTGGATCAGCCGTGGTTACTTGGTAGAGCTTGCCTGTTTTGTGCTTTGGCGAGGTGATTTTGTGAGCCCATTTACCATTACTGGTGATAAGCACTAAACCGGTTGTGTCCACATCTAGTCGGCCACAGATCGTTAGTTCCTCTGCCCGTGGTAGATCTATCAAGCTTAGAACCGTTGGGTGGGTACCGTCGTCATTGGAGCATACGCAGCCCAAAGGTTTATGCAGCATGATGTACTTATCACCTGGCGCATCTACAGGATAGCCACTTAGATAAACCTCATCGTCTTCACCCACATGCATGGATGGGTCGGTAACTTCAATATCGTTTACAACAACTTCACCCGCTTTCATAAAGCGGCGAACTTCTTTACGGGAAAAGCCGGAAGATTGTGCTAAGTATTTATCTAGGCGCATAAGGTAAGTCTATAACAAGCTTTAAAGTGCGTAGTATATCGGAACTGGCATTGTCCCTATAGCCTGCACCGTTTTTTAGTTGAAGGTTTTAAGCTACTATAGCGCCTTCAAATCAGGAGCCCTGCCGTGAAACTTTTTGTTGATAATCTGACCAATGTCGATTTTTCCTATTTACACCCTCAACGTGGGTTGATGGGGGAGTCGTGGCTTGTGCAGTTAGAGCTGGATGGCAGCTTAAATGACCAAGGCATGATCTGTGATTTTGGGATTGTGAAGAAGAAGGTTAAGCAGTGGTTTGATCTATGGGTAGATCATGCACTGGTGGTTCCTACGGGCATGCCACGTCTTAGTCATTCTACTCAAGACGGCTACACTGAGGTCGAGTGGCTTTATGCGGATGGTGAAAGCTTTTATTGCCGTTCCCCTGAGCCTGCAATCTGCCTAGTAGGTATGCCTGAGATCACAGAGAAGACTTTGGCTGAGTGGTGTCGGGATAAGCTTTTAGAACTTTTCCCAAATGAAGTAAAAGGGCTAAAGATCTCCTTTGTTCCAGAGAAAATCGACGGCGCTTTCTATCACTACAGCCATGGTTTGCAGAAGCATGATGGCAACTGTCAGCGTATTGCGCATGGTCATCGTTCTAAGATCGAAATCTATATCAATGATCAGCGTGAACTCAATCTTGAACAAGAGTGGGCTGAACGTTTCACTGATATCTATATAGGTTCGGAATCTCATCTAATTGAACAGTGTGAGAGCCGTCATCATTACGCTTACACAGCGCCGCAGGGTGACTTTGCAATAAGCCTACCTACATCGGTTTGTTACTTAATCGATACGGACAGCACGGTTGAATTGATCGCAGATCATCTGGCCAAGCAGATCAAGCAAGCTTATCCAAATGATAAGGTATTGGTACGTGCTTACGAAGGTGTAGGCAAAGGTGCAATTGTTCAGTTGTAGTCGAGTATTAAGTACAGCGCAGAACTGATCAATACGACGCAAAGTAAATTGAGGAACAGTCCTGTGCGCATCATCTTTTTTTGTGGCACATAACCAGTACCAAATACAATTGCATTTGGAGGTGTAGCTACAGGAAGCATAAATGCACAGGAAGCGCTGATAGCAATAGCGATGGCCAAGGTCTCTTCTGGAAAGCCTAATTCTGCAGCTATCGAGATGAAAATCGGCACCATTAAAGCTGTACTGGCAGTGTTACTTGCCATTTCGGTAAGAAAAATTATAAAGGTACAGATCAAAGCCAAAAAGATGAAAAAACTGGCTTGGCTTAGTAATAAGCTGAGTTGTTCAGCAAGAAAAGCACTAGCACCACTACTTTTCAGAATAGCGCTTAGCGTTATACCGCCTCCAAATAAGATCAATACCCCCCAATCGGTCGTCGTTTCTATATCTTTCCAGCTTACGAGTTTTAACCCCCCTAAAAGCAATACGGCAAGAATAGCTACCATGCTATCGAAGTTTTTATCTATTCCGAGAAATGTTGAAAACTGTTTACTAAACAACCATAGAACCACGGTTAGTAAAAATACGGTAATGACTGCATAGCGTTCGGGGGTTAAGGAGAAGTGTTGTTGTTCTAAAACAAAGTGTTGCTTTAATTCCGGTCTAAGAAGAATGAAGAGAAACGCGATCATAGCGGGTAGTAGGATAATAACCATTGGCATTCCAATCTTGATCCAATCAGCAAAACCTAACCCAATCTCAGCAGCAGCAATCGCATTAGGTGGGCTTCCTACTAACGTGCCTATGCCTCCAATGTTTGCTGAATAAGCAATTCCTAGCAAAATAAAAAAATAGATCTTAGGATTCTCCTTAATATCGAAACGGGAAAGGATGCCTAGTGCAAGGGGAAGCATCATAGCGGTGGTCGCGGTATTGGATATCCACATGGAGATAAAGGCTGTAAGAATAAAAAGCGCCAAACAGGCATAAAGAACGTGCCCCTTCGTTAGATGCAAAACATAGTTGGCAAGAGCGCGATCGATATCGTGTTTATGCAGAGCAGCAGCTAGTGAAAAGCCTCCTAGAAAGAGAAAGATAATTGGATGTGCAAAGTTGGAGAGTGCTTGCTTAACATCTAGGAGGTTGAGTAAAACGGCAAGTAAGGGTACTAACAACGCAGTAATTGTTATAGGGAGCGTTTCGCTGATCCAAAGAGCACCGATAAAGAAGAGTATGGCTAAGCCTTGTGCTGTTTGCTGGTCACAAATAGAGAAGTTCGGAAGACCAAGAAGGATTATGAGGGATAGAATTAGAATATAAAAAAATCGCAATAGAGTATGGGGAGTTACCATTGATATTTTCCCAGTCAAAGAGCTAGCGATAAGAACTGTTTATCAGAATAACCCTCTTTGCTGAGAAGAAGTAGTCTGAGAATTTAACAGTTTGAACTACGACCGGAGGATTTTGTTCAGTTATCTCTTTTTATGATGGTTTCAGAAAGAAAAAAACCGCAGCCGAAGCTGCGGTTTAAAGAGTAGGACGGTGTAACTAGACTTAAGTCTAGCTTAGTCTCGCTCAACTGCCAGTGCAGTACCCATACCACCACCAATACATAGTGTCGCTAGGCCTTTCTTCGCGTCACGCTTGTTCATTTCGTGAACTAGGCTTACGAATACACGGCAGCCAGAAGCGCCGATTGGGTGACCTAAAGCGATAGCACCACCGTTAACGTTAACGATGTCAGTGTTCCAGCCAAGATCTTTGTTTACAGACATTGCTTGAGCAGCGAATGCTTCGTTCGCTTCAACTAGTTCTAGATCATCTACAGACCAGCCAGCTTTTTCTAGTGCTTTCTGAGTCGCAGTGATTGGGCCTGTACCCATGATAGATGGATCAATACCAGAGTTAGCGTACGCTTTGATGCGGGCTAGTACTGGAAGACCTAGTTCTTTCGCTTTCTCTTCAGAACAAACGATTACTGCAGCAGCACCATCGTTGATAGTAGAAGCGTTACCTGCAGTTACAGAACCGTCTTTTTTGAATGCTGGACGTAGTTTACCTAGCGCTTCTGCCGTGCAACCGAAACGTGGCTGCTCGTCAGTGTCAAATACGATTGGATCGCCTTTACGCTGAGGAATTGTTACTGGGATGATCTCATCTTTAAAGCGACCGCCTGTTACAGCAGCTTCTGCTTTGTTCTGAGATGCAGCAGCAAATGCATCTTGCTCTTCACGTGTGAAGCCGTATTTTTCAACGATGTTCTCAGTAGTGATACCCATGTGGTAATCGTTGAATGCGTCCCATAGACCGTCTTTGATCATTGTGTCGACCATTTTCCAGTCGCCCATGCGAGCACCGTTACGAGAGTTTGGAACAACGTGAGGAGAAGAGCTCATGTTTTCCTGGCCACCAGCGATGATGATGTCTGCATCGCCACAACGGATTGCTTGTGTAGCCATTTGAATAGCTTTAAGACCTGAACCACAAACTTTGTTGATAGTTAGTGCAGGAACTTGAATTGGCAGGCCGCCATTAAGCGTCGCCTGACGGGCAGGGTTCTGGCCACAGCCAGCCGTCAAAACCTGACCCATGATTACTTCGTCAACTTTTGCAGGGTCCAGATCGATCTTCTCGATCAGGCCTTTGATAACTGTTGCACCTAGGTCAGATGCAGCAATTTTAGATAGGGAACCACCGAAAGTACCAACTGCGGTACGGCCCGCAGCTACAATTACAACGTCACGCATTCGAAATGCCTCTTAGCTTAGCTATGTACAAAGTTCGTTCTTCACGATGATGGTATGGCCAAATTTTTGGCCGATAGTATTCAGTGAAAAGCGGCGTTTATTCAGTGACCGTTGTGCCCTCTCTACTCATTTAGGGGCGGCCAAAATCCGTTTTTCTGAGCACTTATACAACCTTTATTGTTTTTATTGCAGTGCAAGAACTCATCGTCCTAGCAGTCTGCGCGACCGAGCCCCCGGTTGTCAAGCCACGAAAGTAGCGGGTTGTATAAGACTTACGATTGAAATAGCAAGTATTGCGCTGCAGCAATAATTGAGCGTTTAATTTAAAAATCTGAGGGATATCAGGGGGTTCCGAGTAGGTGTAACCCTACTCGGAAGAGGGGTTACAAATTAATTTGTAAATTGTCGATTAATCGGGCAGGGCCAAGGTAGGCAGCTGCTAGTACGACTAATTGGGAGTCTTCAGGTGTCGCAGGTTGTAGATCCTGGCTGCGACAGATAACCAAGTAATCGCGTTTGAAACCAGCGGTTTCTAAGCGCTGTTGAGCGCTTTCAATCAGCGAATCGAAGTCTTTATTACCTTCAATCAGAGCGGCTTCAATTTCGCGTAGCGAAGCGTTAAGCACGGTGGCTGTTTCCAGTTCCTGCTCTGATAGGTAACCATTGCGAGAGCTCAATGCTAGGCCCTGCTCATTGCGGGCAATAGGCGCACCTTGGATCTCTACAGGTAGGCTAAGATCTTCGGTCATTCGGCGAATAACCATCAACTGTTGGAAGTCTTTTTCGCCAAAGATCGCTACGTCTGGTTGAACCATACCAAACAGTTTAGCTACGACCGTCGCAACACCACGGAAGTGGCCTGGGCGAGTCGCGCCGCAATAAAGGTCTGAAATCTCTGGTACTTCAACCTGTGTCTGAGATTCACGTCCGTTCGGGTAAACCTCCGAATCGGTCGGTGCAAACAGGTAGTTGCAGCCGCGAGAATTCAGTTTCTCTTGATCAGCAGCGAGAGTACGTGGGTAATTATCTAGATCTTCCCCTGCACCAAATTGCAGAGGATTGACAAAGATCGATGAAACGACAATATCGCTATTCGCTTTTGCCTGATCGATCAGTTGTAGGTGACCTTCATGCAGATTACCCATCGTTGGTACAAAGCCGATACGCTTGCCTGCTGCTCGCTCTTTATTGAGGGCTGCACGCAGATCAGCAATGGTATGTAGAGTGATCATGTTTATTCAAACTCATGCTCGGAAGCAGGGAAAGTACCGCTTTTAACGTCAGTCACGTATTGGCTGATCGCTTCTTCAATGCTATTGGCATCAGCCATAAAGTTTTTTACAAACTTAGGGCTGCGGCCTGGTGTTACGCCAAGCATGTCATGTAGAACCAGTACTTGAGCGTCTGTGTCAGAACCTGCGCCAATACCGATAACAGGCACATCCAGTGCGAGTGTGATCTCTTTGGCTAGGATAGATGGAACGCACTCAAGCAAAATCACGCTAGCGCCAGCATCCTGCAGCATAACGGCATCGTTAATCATCTGTTGTGCCGTTTCTTTATCGCGACCTTGGACTCGATAACCGCCGAGCTTATTCACAGTTTGAGGTGTCAGGCCAAGGTGAACGCAAACAGGGATGCCACGTTCAGCTAGCATAGATACAGTTTCTGCAAGCCATGCACCACCTTCCAATTTCACCATGTTTGCACCCGCCTGCATAAGCGCAGCGGAGTTATCCATAGCAAGTTCTGGAGTGGAATAGCTCATGAAAGGTAGGTCGGCCATGATAAGGCTTCCCTGATTACCTTTGGCGACAGCTTGAGTGTGGTAAGCCATCTCTTCAACAGTTACGGGTAGAGTACTGTCATTGCCTTGAAGCACCATGCCCAATGAATCGCCTACCAGAATTACTTCTGTGCCAGCAGAGCTAACAACATGCGAGAAACAAGCGTCATAAGCGGTAAGTACCGCGAACTTTTCGCCCGCTTTCTTCATTGAGGACAACGTGTGCAGAGTAATATTGCTCATGGAATGATCTTCCTGTTATTACGCGTTGGCGCGATTATACCTATATCTTTGTCAGGCTGCCCATAGGGCATGCAACTAATAGGGAAGACAAAGTTACATCATTAGGCATGATTAAATCGGGTGCGATATCGGCCAGAGGGTATAGAACAAAGCTGCGCTCGTGCATAAATGCGTGTGGTACGCAGAGACGTTCGGTGTTGATTTGGCTATTACCGTATAGAAGCAGGTCGAGGTCGAGGGTTCTTGGTCCCCAGTGTCGCTCGCGGACTCTCTGGTGTTTCTGCTCAAGCCCCTGAAGCTGATCCAGCAGTGCATGGGCTTCTAGGGTCGTTTCTATCTCTGCAACGGCATTGACAAAGTCTGGCTGATCTTGAGGGCCAACCGGTGCAGAACGGTATATGGGTGATGCTTTGACTAAGCGGCAGTTTACCAGTTCTGCCAGCTCAGAAAATGCTTGTTCAACATGCTGAAGAGGGTTGTCGAGATTACTGCCCAACCCTATGTAACAACGAACCGCAGTCGTCATTGCGATGACTCTTGGCGGGACTTGTTTGAATTAGAACGGCGACGACGTGGTTTACGAGGCTTATCACCTTTACCTAAGCTTTTCACCATGCTGTTTTTGCTTGGCTCATTAGCGTTCTGGAAGTCAGTCCACCACTGGCTTAGTCCACCTAGATCTTCACCACTGTTTTCACGCAGTAGAAGTAGATCATACGCAGCTCTAAAGCGCGGTTGTTCCATCAAGCGTGCTGCACGGTTGCCTTGGCGGCGTGGCAGACGCAGTTGCATCTCCCAAATCTCACGGATTGGGGTAGAGAAACGACGCGGTATAGCGGTTGAACGAACCTGTTCTGCAAGTACCTGATTGGCTGCTTCATGTAGAGCCGGTACCGGTGGCATCTTGTTCTCTTTCATCAACTGTTGCATACGTAGCTGAGTTGGGTACCACAAGATAGCTGCAAATAAGAACGCCGGTGTAACGCTCTTACGCTGTGCCAGACGGCGATCAGTATTTTTTAGTGCGTTCTCGATCAAGCGTTCCAGAGGCACATTCAGATTGTCACTTTGTAACAGTTTCTGAACCTGTGGAAATAGCGGCTCAAACAGATCTAAACGTTGTAGCTGTTTGTAAGATTCAATAGCGTGACCTGATTGCAGCAGTTTTAGCACTTCATCAAATAGACGTGCTGGCGCAATGCGTTTCAGCATTGGTGCTAAGGTGCGAATCGGCGCTTCTGATTGCTGTTCAATCGAGAAATCAAGCTTAGCGGCAAAACGAGCTGCACGTAGCATGCGTACAGGGTCTTCTTTATAACGATCTTCTGGGTCGCCGATCATGCGCAGAATACCTTTCTGCAGATCGTCATAACCATTGGCAAAATCGTAGACGCAGTGATCTTTCGGGCAGTAGTACAGCGCGTTTACAGTGAAGTCGCGACGTAGCGCATCATCTTCAATTGTGCCGTAAACATTGTCGCGTAGGATCATGCCGCTATCGCATTGTTTGCCTTGTTCGCCTTCAGCATTTTCAGCTTGGTTATCGTGGCTTGCGCGGAAGGTTGCGACTTCGATCAGGTCACGGCCAAAGCGGACATGAACCAGTTTAAAGCGGCGGCCGATCAGGCGGGCGCGGCGAAACAGATCTGCAGCTTCTTCTGGATGTGCATCTGTCGCTACGTCAAAATCTTTTGGTCTTTTCTTAAGCAGTAGGTCACGGATACATCCGCCAACTAAGTAGCCTTCGAAGCCTGCATCTTGGAGGCGGTAGGCAACTTTCAGGGCATTATCATCTAAATGACGGCGTGGAATCTTATGCTCATCTTCAGAGATCAACTTCTTTTCAACAGCAGTGATTAATTGCGTGTTTTCAGCAGAGTCATTAACGGACTCTGTACTGCTGCCAAATACTTTGCTCAATGCGTTACTGATGGTTTTAAGCAAGGTTGTGCCTACCTATGCGATTTATCTAGCCGGAAAGGGTAGTAATTGTACGGGTGTTCAGGCTTATATCAAATCTAAACAGTGCTTACTGCCCGAATTAAATGGGTGCGCAATCATACCACTGTTACACAGCAGATTGGGAAATTTAAAAGATAGAAGAAAAAGGGAAGGAGATGGGTAGCTGATCGCATCTCAGGCAACAACGGCTATTTCTCAGCTTGTTGTTTTTGTTCTAAGAGCAATATTAAGATCGTTACAGCTTCGCTACGATCAGCTTTCTTAAGCCTCATTATTATTTTTATTCGAGACAGGTACTTCTTTAATCTATTCCAGTTTTTATTTTTATTGGCGGTCTAGTTTAAGAAGTGTGCTTCTTTTTGTTGTCGCGCAGTATATTGCACGGCATGTGCCAGTTTTTATTAATCCTTATAAAACAATGGCTTATTTTTGATTGTTTGTTTTTTGATCTACTTTTGTAGCGGTTTTGTTACTGGGTGTTACGCTTTGGTACTAGTTGCTGGGTAGTACGGTAACACCTGAATTGTTACCGTAATGTTACTTAAATGTTACCCTTTAGACCTTGGTATAATCTATTTTTTCGACTTGCGAGGAATGCCAAGTTTTTGTCTGCGTTCCCATAAACACTTGCGGCTCACGCCGAGCTTCTTAGCCAGTTCTGTTTCGCTCAATTGATCCTGATTTTCTAAAACGAATCTTTGGAAGTAGTCGTCTAAAGATAGTTTAGATTGGTCTTCAGTCTGTACTGCTTGAGGAGTAGCCTGATTCATCGCGACAAACTGGCTTTCAATATCATCTAGAGAGCTTACTGGGATATCTAAGCCTAAAAGGTCAGTGGTAATGAATGGACCTTCTGCAAGAATAGTTGCACGCTCGATAGCATTTTCTAATTCACGAACATTGCCCGGCCAGCTGTATCTGCGCATCGTTTCAAGCGCATCATTGGCGAAACGTAAAGGCGCTGTTTCCATTCGCTGACAAACACGAGCCAGCATTTTTTCAGCTAACTCGATAATATCGTCGCCGCGTTCTCTTAATGGAGGAATGCGAAGCTCCATCACATAGAGTCTGTAGTAGAGGTCTTCACGAAACTCGTTCTGTTTTGCTAGCTCTTTTAGATTCCTATGGGTTGCAGCAATCAGGCGAACATCAACTTTCTTTGATTGCACAGATCCTACACGTCGGATCTCACCTTCTTGTAGGAAGCGTAACAAACGAGCTTGAGCCTCGAGCGGAAGCTCTCCGATTTCATCAAGAAATAGCGTACCGCCATCTGCAGCTTCAAGTAAGCCGCTGCGGCTGCTGCTAGCGCCGGTAAAGGCGCCTTTTTCGTGACCAAAAAGTTCTGACTCAATCAGGCTCTCTGGGATCGCGGCGCAGTTCACTGAGATCATTGGGATATTGGCGCGATTGCTCTGTTCGTGAATCGCGCGAGCTGCAAGTTCTTTACCTGTGCCTGACTCTCCCTGAATCAAAACAGTCGCTTGGGTGCGAGCAACTTTCTTAATGCGCTTATCGAGTTCCTGCATCGGTTGGCAGGAGCCAATGATATTAGTGCGGTTCTCGGCAGTTGCGGCATCATGTTCGGTAACGGGACTGTCAGATTCCGAACGAGAGGAAAGAATATGCTGCACCGAGCTGATCATCTCATCGTGATCAAAAGGCTTAGCAATATAGTCAACAGCACCGAGCTTCATCGCATCAACAGCGGAGCGTAAACTCGCATAACTGGTCATGATCAGTACAGGAACTGATTTCGCCAACGAAATCATGTCTGTGCCAGGTGCGCCCGGCAGACGAAGGTCGCTGATAATTAAGTTGAAGTCGCCAAGGTTGAAACGGCTGGTAGCTTCATCTACAGAAGCGGCGTCGTCGACTTGGAAATGGTTTTTCTCGAGTAGTCTGCGCAGTGCAGACCGGATTATTGTTTCATCTTCTACAATCAGAATTCGGCTCATCGGCTCTCTACCTCTCATCCCACTATCCTGCGCTGTCGGGATCTTCTGTCCACTTTAAGCGCGGGAGCGTTATTACCACTTGAGTGCCTTTGTTCTGCTTGTTGTTGGCTGGGCTTATAATTTCAATATTACCACAATGTTCTTCAATAATATTGTAAACCAAAGATAGACCCAAACCTGTACCCTGACCAGGGTCTTTTGTGGTAAAGAACGGTTCAAAGAGGCGTTCTTGGGATTCGGCTGATATACCGCTGCCTTCATCGGTTACTCGAAGCTCTACGGTTTCAATATTTTCATTGGCATGGAGCCAGATACGCCCACCTTCAGGTGAGGCATCGCTGGCATTTTGAATCAGGTTTACAAAGATTTGATGAAGTTGTTGTGGATCACCACTAACACGAAGCTCATCGGGTATCTGATTGATGTACTGTTGTTGCTTGCCATGGCTATCCAAAGACATTAGGTGAATAGCTTCTTCAGCACATTGCGCGAGAGATACCGGTACTTGCTCTCGTTCCGCTTCTGGGCGACCTGCATGTGCGAATCTGACAAGGGACTGAACGATACGGCTGATGCGTTTGGTTTGATCGACGATATGATCTCCGGTTTCAAGAATATAATCGTTATCTGTTTCTAGCTTCAGATTCTGTGCCAGACAAGCGATCCCCGTTACAGGGTTGCCAATCTCGTGGGCAACACCCGCAGCAAAGCGACCGATAGATGCAAGTCGTTCGTTATGGCCGAGCTTGTCCTGCATGATTTTAGTGTCGGTCTCGTCTTCTAGGAGCAACACCATGCCGATATCGCGACGCTCTTTAAGGATCGATTTATGCAAACTGAACCAATGAGTTTGTTCATTTAAGATCAGTTTTTGGCTCAACTTGTGATCGCTATCCGCGTGTGCGAACTCTTCTAAAATAGTGCTCCAAGTATCCGTATGGCTTTGTAGCGGCGTACCAATAATCTCTTCCGCTTTAATTTGGGTCAGACGCTCCATCTCAATATTCCAGAACAGTACTTGTCCAGAGGTATCGAGGGTACATACACCGACGGGGAGTTTTTGCAGTGTAAGACGGTGGTAACGGCGCATTTCATCAAGTTCGGCCGCAAGACCGGTCAAACGTTCTTGATAGTTTTCCAGCTGGTTTTCAATCAGGTGCGTATTACTGGCTTTGAAAGTAATTGGATCGGAAGGTTGATCCAAAGGCTCAAGTAAAGCAGCGGCTTCTATAGGCCCAAGTAAGCCTGAAAGGTTAGTTTCAAGGGTTGTACGAAGGCGTAACAGATCGATCGGACGCACAGTCTGCGATTGTATATTCAGACTCTCTAGTGCTTTTTGAACTTCGCGCTCTGCGGTTTTGCGGCCCAATCGGCTAGACAGTAGATCGGTAAAGTCATCGATTCTGGAAACGCGTAGGTGGTTGGAACTTGGCTTTTGCAACGCGTTCATCAAGCAGGATTGTGCGGCCCTACGCTCATCTTCTGATTGAGGGAAGATTAGAGAGACTACGGTCAGAAGAGCAGTGTTTAGCATCAGCGACAGAATCGCAATATGGTCCCAGTTATCTGTATCTAAATCGAAAGGTACCAATTCGCTGGCTGAACTATCTAGAAGCGGAACGAGCATGGTTAGCAGCCATATCCCCATGCCTGCGGATAAACCTATGAGTAGGCCCCAGCGGTTCGCTCTGGACCAGAACAGGGTGGATAGTAATCCCGGTAAGAACTGTAGGAAGGCAACTACAGCAACCACGCCCATCTGATGCAGGGCAAAGTCCGTACCTATCTGGCGATAGAAAAGATAGCTGGCAAGCAGCATCGCCATGATCAAACTACGTCTAAGCCATAATAGCCAGGCATAGAAGCGAGGGGTTTTCGGTTTTGGTACTAACGGCAGGATAACGTGGTTTTGAATCATCGAAGCCATAGCTACAGTTGCCACAATCATAATGCCGCTGGCTGCTGACAAACCGCCGATAAATGCCAATACCGTTAGCCAAGTAGAGTCTAAGAAAACACCCATGTTCAAAAGGATGAATTGCGCTTCACCGCCTACACCGAGTGCTTCGCCTGCCCAAAGGATAGGTGGAACTGCAGCTGCAAGCAAAAACAGAAACAGCGGCATCGCCCATGTAGCTTTATAGAGTGTTTCGTCAGAGGAATTTTCGGTAAACAGCATGTGGAACATATGCGGCATCACAATAGCTGCGGTGAAAAATGCCAGTAGTAAGGTTCGCCAAGCATCGCTGTCTACAGGTGCTTCCAAGCGCTTGATCGATTCTGGATGGCTGGTGATAAAGTCATTCACCCCTTCTACTCCACCTAAGACGCCAAAGATTGCAAAGCCAGCAATCACCAGAAGTGCGATTAGTTTAATCAGTGACTCAACTGCCATGGCCACCATGAGGCCTTGATGGGTTGTACGTAAAGAGGCGTGACGTGCACCGAATAAAATCGAAAAGAGGGCGATAACAAAGCAAAAGCCTAAGCCGATTTGGTCAACACTGAATTGGTCATTTAGCAGATACAGAGCATCGGTCACCGCTTGTATCTGAATTGAGAGCATAGGGAGTGTGGCGATGACGGTGAGTATAGCTGTAATAGTACCAACCGCCCCGCTGCGAAAGCGAAAGGCGAGTAGGTCGGGTAGCGAGCTAAGTTGGTATGTCCTCGATATTCTGAGAATAGGAATCAGCAGTACTGGACCTAAGATAAAGGTGACTACAGCACCCAGATAGGAAGCTAAAAAGCTATATCCCGATTCTTGCGCCAGTCCAAAGGCGCCATAGAACGTCCATACGCTGGCATATACCCCAATAGAAAGTACATGGGTAAATGGATGGTGCACCAACTGCTTGGGTAATAGTCCTCTCTCGGTAAGGTAGGCCGTACCAAAGAGAAAGAGCAGATAAGCCACTCCGATCAGGATGAGTAATGGAAGACTATACATCCCTCGGCCTCCGCTCGATCAGAAATGCTAACAAGATAATAAGAAACCAAGCAACGTAAGGAAGATACCAAGGTGTTGTCAGGCTCTGCCAGCTATCAATAATGAGGGGTAATACCATGTATAAACCGGGTATCAATAAAAGTAGGACTCGGTGGAAATACATCTTACGACTCGTTTAATAGCGGCTTACTGAGTGTTGGTTTTATTTTACGTATATCCCAGTTAGCAATTGCCCACTCCAGTAGTTCATCTCTACTTGCGTATAGCAGTTCTCGTGGCGGTTCTTGATCCAGAAATTGCAATGCTTTAAACAAAACTGGAATGGGATCGGTGGTTTCTAGTGCCGGAGCAAAGGTTTGCTTACTCAGCTTTTGACCTTCGGCGTTGGCCGCGACAGGAATATGTGCATAAGCAGGTGTTGGATAGCCTAACAGCTGTTGTAGATGAATCTGTTTAGCCGTTTCATCTAGTAGGTCTGAGCCGCGTACAATATGGGTAATGCCTTGCAGATAATCGTCGATAGTCACGGCGAGTTGGTAAGAGTAAAAACCATCACGGCGGAATACAACAAAGTCGCCCGTACTACTTAAATTATAGGCATGGGGGCCTTGGATAATATCGCGAAAACTAATGAGCGTACCGTTGCTGTTGATACGAATGGCAACGTTGTCATCTTGCGCCGGAGGGTGCATCAAACAATGTTGGTCATACACCAAATTATCGCAGCGGCTTAGGATCTCTTTACGTGAACAGGAGCAGGGGTAAGCGTGATGAGCTTCGAGTAGTTCCTGCAGTACCGGCGCATAGAGTTCAAGACGTTCGCTTTGAAAGCTGAGTTCACCATCCCAATAAAGACCGTAACTTTCCAGTAACAGTGGAAATTGTTCTTTGACGTCTGGCTGTTCGCGAGGAGGATCTAAATCTTCGATGCGTAAAAGCCATTCACCCTCATGGGCACGTGCATCCAAAAAACTGGCGAGTGCAGCAAGGAGTGAACCAAAATGTAATGGCCCAGTAGGGGATGGGGCAAATCGGCCGATATAGGTCACGATAAATACTTAAAGCTAAGCCAGTTATATAAACTGGCTTAGTTTAGATTTAGCCGCCGACTTGTTTTTCTTTGATCTCCGCCAGCGTTTTGCAATCGATACACAAAGACGCTGTAGGTCGAGCTTCGAGACGACGAACGCCAATTTCGATACCGCAAGCATCGCAATAGCCGTATTCATCTTCGTCGATCAGCTCAAGCGATTCATTGATCTTTTTGATCAATTTACGTTCGCGGTCACGAGTACGTAGCTCAAGGCTGAATTCTTCTTCCTGGCTAGCTCGATCGCTTGGATCTGCAAAATTTGAAGGCTCTTCGCGCAGGTGGTGGATAGTGCTATCCACTTCTTCCATCAGTTCTTGTTTCCAAGCACCTAGGATTGCACGGAAGTGATCCTTCTGTTTCTCATTCATGTATTCCTCACCCTCAACTAGCGGATAAGGATCAATATGTGTGAAAGATTCGCTCTTGTTTGGCATAAGCGCTGCCTCACTCTCTTTCTTTCGTAAGCCACCTTAAGGGTGACTTCACTTGCCTGTGTTTAGTTATGCAATAAATACATTGATTTAGCATAGAAGGCAGGCAAATTACCAGATGCCTCGCCGTTTCGCTAGCCCTAAATGTATTCTATTGATACTAAAAGACATCTCATTAGGTTTAGTTCACCTTGAAGCGCTTGTAAATAGGCGCTCTAGGCGGGATATTCGTAAATGGTCTGAGGTATACTGCCATTTTTAGTGTTTGATCAGGTATTCGCATGGTATTCCGTCCTTCCCAACGTGTTGCAGAAATTGAGTCTTTTAAAGTGATGGACTTGCTTAAACGGGCTAAGCAACTTGATGATGTTGGATGTGACGTTATCCATATGGAGGTGGGTGAGCCTGATTTTGCAACAGCACCATTGATTGCAGAAGCAGCCAAAGCGGCGATTGATAGCGGCCTGACTCAGTATACGCCTGCCGCGGGTATTCCTGAATTACGTGAGGCGATCAGTCAGTGGTATGCCACGAAATATGGGCTAGAAGTCGCCCCTGAACGCATTGTTGTCACCACCGGCGCATCTAGTGCTTTGTTGATGGTGTTCTCTTTACTCGCTGATGCTGGGCAGTCGTTTATGATGGCTGATCCGGGTTATCCATGTAATCGCCAATTCCTGCGCTTTTTAGAAGCTAAATCTCAGTTAGTGCCGACTAATGCAGAAGATAATTTCCAGTTAAATGCTGAGTTGATTGGACAGCATTGGCAAGCTAATACCGCTGGGGTGCTGTTAGCTTCTCCTGCTAATCCAACCGGTATGGTTGTTCATCGGGATGAGTTAACTGATATTGCGGCGACAGTTAAAAAACTAGGTGGTCATCTTGTTGTTGATGAACTCTATCATGGGCTTACCTACGGAACAGATGCGCCAAGTGCATTAGAGATCGATAAGAATACCTTTGTTATCAATAGTTTTTCTAAATATTTTGGGATGACAGGTTGGCGTTTAGGTTGGCTGGTGGCACCTGAGGAGGCTGCCCCAGAATTAGAAAAATTGGCGCAGAATTTGATGATTTCGCCAAACACGGTTTCGCAATATGCAGCACTGGCTGCATTTAAGCCTGAAACGATTTCTGAATTGGAGCGTAGACGTTTTGAGTTCCAAAAACGTCGTGATCTTTTGGTGTCTGGATTAAGAGATTTAGGCTTTGATCTCCCAGTTACCCCTGAGGGGGCATTCTATGTGTATGCAGGCGCTAAGCACCTTACCGATAACACTTTCGATTATTGTTGGTCGTTGTTGGAAGAGGATCATATAGCGACGACGCCGGGGTTGGATTTTGGTCAGCACCGTAGTCAGGAATTTATTCGATTCTCTTACACTACAGGATTGGACCGCATTCAGTTGATGTTGGAGCGTTTAGGTAAAAGGATTCAAAAATAATGCAGTTCGAAGATCTAATCGAAGGGCGTTTGATCAAGCGTTATAAGCGTTTCCTTGCTGATGTTGTTTTGTCGGATGGTCGCGAAGTTACGATCCATTGTCCTAATACGGGCTCCATGAAAAACTGTGCTGATCCAGATAGCCGTGTTTGGGTGCACGACAGTGGCAATCCTAAACGTAAATACCCATTGGGTTGGGAGCTGGTGGAAGTTGAAGGGCAGTATCTCGCCTGTATCAATACCGGTCGTGCCAATAAACTGATTCGCGAAGGGATTGAGCAAGGGGTGATTGCTCAGCTGCAAGGGTACTCTGATATTCGTCAAGAGGTTAAGTATGGTGAAAACAGCCGTATTGATCTCTTGTTAGAAGATGAAGAGAAAGGTCGAGCATGGGTTGAAGTTAAGAATGTGACTTTGCTTGAATCTGATAACTGGGGAAGCTTTCCAGATGCAGTGACTAAGCGTGGCGCTAAACACTTGCAGGAGCTAATGGCGATGGTTGAGCAAGGTGATCGTGCTGTGATGCTGTTTTGTGTGCCTCACACAGGGATTAAACAAGTACGCCCAGCCGATCAGATTGACCCTGAATATGGCCGCTTACTGCGTGAGGCTATAGACGCTGGGGTAGAAGTAATCGCTTATGCTGCAGATATCTCGCCTGAACAGATTAGTATTCAACGCGAGATTCCGGTAATTACTTAGCCGAGGATCACTTGGCCATCATCTAAGGTAAATGGGATGGCGGTCAGGCTATCTTCTACGCAGGGGCCTGAGATGCATTCGCCACTGTCAATTTTGAAAAGCGCGCCATGGGTAGCACACTGGATGAAGGTCTTGTCGTAATCTAGGAACTGATTAGGCTGCCATTCTAGGGGAATGCTGCGATGTGGGCAGCTATTCTCATAGACGAATAACTCACCACGGTATTTTACCGCGAAAAGTTTTTTACCTTCGCACTCAAACCCTTTGGCCTGACCTTCAGTAATCTCATCAATATGGCATAAGGCTGTCATTAGAAAATTACCTCTTGGATTCGTAGCTGTTCTAATAATCGTACGATCGCTTCATCATCGTCGGTATCGATTGAGAGAGTAAGTGCTTGCTCCTCTTCTGTTAGAGGTTGTGCAAGCTGTTGTTGTTCCAACATGACCGCAATGTCAGCATCGGATGCATCCGAGCCTTCATTGGAACGGCGTTTCAAACGGGCTTCAATTAGTTTTTGCTCGCATTCGCAGCTGATAATGCGAATAGGTATACCGAGTTTCTCAGCCAGTTCGATATAATTCTGGCGTGTTCTTTGGCGCAAACAAGTTGCATCTACAATCACTGAGTAGCCGTTACGTAGCAGCTCTGCGCTTGTATCAAAAAGATGATTGAAGGTATGGGCGTTCATTTGTGGACCATACAGATCAATTTTTTCCCCTTTTAAGCTCAACTCGCGGAAAAGACGTTTGCGCTCAACATCAGAGCGGATACGAATTGTATCGGTTTGATCAACAAGCTGTTGGCTTAAATGGCTCTTGCCACTGCCGGAAATTCCATGCATCAAAAACAGTGCTGGCTTTGGTGCACGAGCATAGTAATCGGTTAGACGCAGATAGCGGCGCAGGGTTTGTAGATCGTGATGCTCGCCTAGTACTGCAACCTTGGCGCGAACCATGGAACGGTACGCTTTATAGAAATTAAGCAGTGGTAGTGCATTGTAATCACCACTGATTTCTAAGTAGCGATTTAAGCAGCGATTGGCCCAACGGAATTCACCGTTGGCTTCCAGATCCATAAGGAGAAAAGCAAGATCGCAAATACTATCGATCCAGCGGAACTGTAAGTTAAATTCGATACAGTCAAAGAGTCTTAGCTCATCATGAAAAAGAGTGATGTTGGCTAAGTGAAGGTCGCCATGGCATTCGCGAATATGACCGGATTGCTTACGTTGTTCAATTAGCGGTGTCAGTTTGCGGAACTGCTGCGCAGTGTAATGGGATAGCTTTTGTACTTTGTGCCAGTCATCTAGTTCGTCGATAGCGTCGGTGATATGGCTGAAGTTATCGGAGACAACTTCCCAAATCGTTTCCGCTTCACCCCAAGGGCTGTCTTGCGCCACAATCGGAATGCGCTGGTGAAAATCAGCAATCTGTTCGGCTAATGTATCTATCCAGCTAGCTTCAAAGCGATGATTGGCTAAAAGGAGATCTAGGCGTTGAGAGTGATCAAATTGCTGCATTTGAACAGCATATTCAATGATCTCTTCATCGCCTTCTGGATTGAATATCGGATTCTCAGCATTACCGCCAATAGTGATGACTTGCTGGTAGATATCAGGCGCTAATCGTTGATTTAGACGTAGCTCTTCCTCACAGAAGTGCTGACGCTTCTCTAGCGTGGTAAAATCCAGAAAACCGAAATCCACTGGCTTTTTAATCTTATAGGCATATTCGCCTGTTAAGATCAGCCAGGAAATGTGGGTTTCTATCACCTCAATCTGGTCGACTGGATGCGGATAGAACGAAGCTTGTTTTAGAGAGTCGATTAGGGTCATAAACGTACTGATATACCTGCTAAGGGAAGGCATTATACTGAGCCAATGGCAAAAAAGAGAGCACCAAAATCGTCAAGTCGTGGCAAAAGCACTAAAAAACCACGCAGTTTCCTGAAAAAGTTTCTTATCTTTCTGTTCAAACTGTCCCTTTTGGGCATGGTGATTGGCGGAATCGGTTTGATCTATCTGGATGTCCAAGTCAAAAGTAAATTTGAGGGTAAGCGCTGGGCATTGCCTGCCAAAGTGTATGCGCGGCCTCTCGAGTTGTATCCGGGGCAGGTATTAGATCGCCAAGCATTCAAGGAAGAATTGAAAGGCTTGGGCTACCGATTTGTAAATCGTGCGGATAAACCGGGGATGGTGGAGTGGGCTTCCAGTCGTGCTCGCGTGTATACCCGTGGATTCAGTTTCCCTGATGGTGATGAGAGCGCACAGCGTTTATTGCTGAGCTTCAGTGGCAATCAGTTAGTTTCGATTAAGGATAGTCGTGGTTCCATCGTTCCGTTAAGTCGCCTCGAACCGATCCTGATCGGTGGTATTTACCCTAGAGACAATGAAGACCGTGACCTGATTCGCTTAGAGCAAGCTCCTCAACTGCTTTTGGACTCATTGATTCAGATCGAGGATCGAGACTACTACAACCACTTTGGTGTGTCGCCAAAAGGTATCGCGCGTGCAATGTGGGTTAACCTTAAGGCGCGTCGCTTTATTCAGGGCGGTAGTACCCTGACACAGCAGTTGATCAAAAACTTCTATCTGACCTCTGATCGAACATTAGCGCGTAAGCTTATGGAAATCCCGATGGCTGTGCTATTGGATCTTCGCTACAGCAAGAATGAGATTCTAGAGGCTTATCTGAACGAAGTTTACTTGGGGCAATCGGGCTCCCGGGCAGTGCATGGGTTTGGCCTGGCGAGTCAGTATTACTTTGCCCAGCCTATTAATGAACTGAAACTTCATCAGGTCGCGCTATTGGCTGGTATGGTGAAAGGGCCATCTTACTTCGATCCAAGGCGTCACCCGGAACGTGCCAAAGCGCGTCGTGACCTTGTGTTGAAAGTACTTCAAGAACAGGGCGTGATCAGCATGAAAGATCGTCTAGATGCTGAGAAACGTGGCTTAGGTGTGGTTAAACAGCGTAGCCTGCATAAAGGTGCTTACCCTGCATATCTTGATCTTGTGAAACGTCAGTTGCGTGAAGAGTATCCTGAAGATGTGCTTAGCTCAGAAGGTTTGCGAGTATTCACTAGCTTAGATCCAATGGTGCAAGCGAATACTGCAGCTGCTCTGACCAAAACCATAGGCAATTTAAAGAAACGCTACGGCAAACCAGTCACTGCATTGCAGGGCGGTATTGTAGTCACTGATCCGCAAACGGGTGAAGTATTGGCGCTGGTGGGTGGTAAAAACGCGCGGTACCAAGGTTTTAACCGAGCTTTAGATGCGCGCCGTCCAATCGGTTCTTTGGTGAAACCAGCAGTCTTTTTGGCGGGGTTAGAAGAGGGTTATACCTTGGCTTCCCTTTTGGATGACCAGCCTATTAGTGTGCCGCTTCCTGGTGGTAAGAGTTGGGTGCCGCAGAACTTTGATCGTCAAAGCCACGGTAAAGTGCCGCTTTATCTATCTTTAGCGAAATCCTATAACCAGAGTACTGCTCAATTAGGTATGGATATAGGTTTGCCGAAAGTGATCGATACCTTAGAACGTCTAGGTATCTCTCGTGATCCCAAGCCTTACCCCTCGCTTTTACTGGGCGCGGAGTCGATGAGCCCATTTGAGATTGCGACGGTTTATCAGACGATTGCTGCAAATGGTTTTAGAACGCCGATGCGTGCTATTCGTTTGGTTACGGACTCAGAAGGGCAGGAGCTTTCTCGCTATCCATTTGAAGTGAAACAGGTGGTGACTGCGGAGAATATGCATCTGATTCAATATGCGTTGCAAGCGGTTACCCGAGAAGGTACAGGGCGCTATATCTATAGCCGTCTGCCAGGTTCAATTAATGTGGCTGGTAAGACCGGCACCAGTAATGGTCAGCGCGATAGTTGGTTTGCTGGTTTTGCAGGAGATCGTATGGCGGTGGTCTGGTTGGGTCTGGATGACAATGACAAACTGCCATTTACCGGCTCGGGAGGAGCATTACGGGTTTGGACCGAGTTAATGGTCAAAGAACGACCACAGTCGTTTATGGCGGTTCAGCCAGAAGAGATTGAGTATCACTGGGTTGAAGAAAAAACAGGTTTGATCTCTGCCGAACAGTGTCAGGGTGTGCGACAATTGCCGTTCATAAAAGGTACAGCTCCGCAAGATTACGCTGAATGTGCCGGAAATCAGCAACAAGAATCTATGGATTGGTTTGAACGATGGTTCAGATAATTAAGCGTTATAAAACAGCTGGAGCACTTTTAACAGCGTTGGCTTTGACTGGGTGTGTGAGTGGAACAGGAGTATACCGTCCCCCTGTAGAGGATCGATCAGGGCAAGATGGCGTTATTCAGTCAGCCGAATCTGCTACGGGTGTTCAAATCAAACCTACGGTTGTTCGAGAATCGCGAACTGAGAAGTCTGTCGCGGTACCAGTTCCAACGCCTGTGACTGCTCGAGCTCAAAACCCTGCTGTCATTGCTCTGTTAAACAACGCAAACCAGCAGAAAAATAGAGGGGCAATGCAGGCGGCTGAAAGTAGCCTTGAGCGTGCGCAACGGATCGCTCCTAGGGATCCGGAAATCTATTACCAATGGGCTGATGTTCGTCGCCTTGAAGGTCAGTGGGCTCAAGCCGAGCAAATGGCTCTCAAAGGTACAAATATGGCCATTGGTGATGTCGTTATGTTGCGAAGATTGTGGTTGCTGATTGCGGATATTCGTCAAAGTTCAGGTGATCGTTCTGGAGCAAATGCTGCCCGGACTAAAGCGCTGAACTACTAATCGGATAAGTACTAAAAAGCAGCCTAAATGGCTGCTTTTTTATGCGTGAAATATCTGGTCGAGACAGCTTAAGGAAGCTTTTCTTTTCCAAGGGCTATGCTCAAAAGTATCAGAGCAACAGCAAGCACTGAATGATACAGAGCTGGGCCGGCCAAATGAGGCATTAGAGATGCCTGACTATAGACAAGTGTCGAAACTGCAATTGCAATTGCGGATGCAGTACCTGCCGCTTTAGTGATTAGAGGCTGTATTCTCAAACAGCTGATTAACAACGCAAGTGCAGATAGTCCTGCGAGTGCTTGGCTGTAGGTGACGCCTACTTCGCTACGGCGACACAGCTCAAATAGAGCGAATAATACTAATAACCAACGTCCCCATGCTGCACGTGACCAATCCTTCTTCCAAGCATAATCAAACATGGCGCTTGCTATTAAAGGGATTGCAGCAAAGTACGCTAGGTTATCCAGCAGGCGCCTGAACGTGACTGAATCCTGATCTGTTCCTTGTAGCAGGAGTGCACCAGCACCTGAGCAAGCGATAAATGCAGCCGACAGGCTAATGACCATACTGGCAGTATGATCATGTTTCTCGCCTACTCTATAACTGCGGCCTGCTAAAAATAGAGCACTGGCAATAAGAAGAGCATTGCCAGCTATGATCGCTAAGGTCATTTTAGATTCGCAAAAACGTGGTCAGCTGCTGCGAGTGTTTTCTCAATATCTTCCTGTGTGTGTGCAGCAGATACAAAGCCTGCTTCAAATGCTGAAGGTGCTAGATATACGCCTTGCTCAAGCATGCCGTGGAAGAATTTAGAGAAACGATCTGCGTCGCACGCCATAGTTTCAGCGAAGCTAGTTACTTGCTCTTGCTCAGTGAAGAATAGACCGAACATGCCACCAACACGGCTAGTGGTAAATGGAATACCATTTGCCATCGCTACAGCTTCTAAACCTTCGGTTAGTAGCTCTACTTTTGCGCTTAGTTGCTCGTAGAAACCAGGTTTAGAAACAGCGTTCAGCATCGCTAGGCCTGCAGCCATTGCGAGTGGGTTACCGGAAAGCGTACCCGCTTGGTAAACAGCGCCTAGCGGAGCGATATGCTCCATGATCTCTTTCTTACCACCAAACGCGCCTACTGGTAGACCACCGCCAATAACTTTACCTAGCGTCGTCAGGTCAGGCGTTACGTTATAAACAGACTGTGCGCCACCCAGTGCTACACGGAAGCCCGTCATTACTTCGTCAAAGATCAGAACCGTGCCGTATTCATCACATACTTCACGAAGACCTTCTAAGAAGCCTGGAAGAGGAGGGATGCAGTTCATGTTGCCGGCTACAGGTTCAACGATGATACACGCGATCTGATCACCGATCTCTGCGAATGCTTTACGAACGCTGTCGATATCGTTGTGAGTCAGAGTGATGGTGTGTTCAGCAAGAGAGGCTGGAACACCTGGTGAGCTAGGCTCACCTAAAGTCAGCATGCCAGAGCCTGCTTTAACCAATAGAGAATCGGAATGACCGTGGTAGCAGCCTTCAAACTTAACAATCTTATCGCGCTTAGTGTAACCACGTGCCAGACGGATCGCACTCATAGTTGCTTCTGTACCAGAGCTAACCATACGGACCATGTCTAAAGATGGCATGATCTCGCAAACCTTGTTTGCCATCTCGATTTCGATCTCAGTTGGCGCGCCAAAACCTAGACCGTTATCTAAAGAAACGCGTACAGCATCGATTACTTCACTGTTGCAATGACCTAAGATCATTGGTCCCCAAGAGCCAACGTAGTCGATGTATTTGTTACCGTCTTCATCAAACAAGTAAGCGCCTTCGCCTTGTTTGAAGAAGATTGGGGTGCCGCCTACACCTTTAAATGCACGCACAGGAGAGTTAACTCCACCGGGAATGTGAACTTGAGCTGCTTGGAAAAGTTCTTCTGAACGGGACATCTTTATTCTCTCTGAAATCAATTAGTGAAGAGCTGGTGGAACTGTTTTGCTGCTGCAGTCACTTTTTTGTTCGCGTATAGCGCATGTATGACGGCAACCATATCGGCACCTGCTGTTACAATCTGGTCGGCATTATCCACGCTAATGCCTCCAATCGCCACTATTGGCAAGTTAACTTTGTCTTTTACATCTTTAACCAACGAAAGAGGAGCTGGCTTGGCATTGGGTTTAGTTTTCGATGGGAAGAATGCGCCGAATGCTAAATATGAAGCACCGGCTTGTTGTGCTTTTAAGGCTAGCTCCAATGAATCATGGCAGGTTACACCGATGATCGCATCTTCGCCTAGCATTTCGCGAGCTTCCTCTATTGCGCCATCGCTTTGTCCCAAGTGCACACCTGCGGCACCAATACCTGCAGCTAAGCCTGCATCATCATTAATGATGAGCGGGATTTTGTTCTTTTTACAAATAAGGTTTAAAGCCGATGCTTGCTCAACGCGTTTTTTAAGATCGGATGATTTATCTCGATACTGAATAATCTTCGCACCGCCCTGTATGCTTTGTTCAACTTTGCGCAGCATTGTTTCAGTATCGGGCATTAGATCGGAATCAGTAATGCCGTATAGGCCTTTTAAACTGTATGTCATAGATCAGTCTTTGCGGTAGAAATCTTCAATTTGGCTTCGGGTTAGTAGGCCCGTAATTTTTTTCTGATTATTTAAAACGTATAAAGCTTCGGTGCTTTTATTATTCATTCTATCCAGAGCTTCTTGTAGTGTTGCTTTGCTATCGATACTACTAGCATCGAGACGAAGTGCCGGTATTTCTAATAGATCAATATCCTTATGTGGTTCAAAGCTATTTCTAAGGTGAAGATGCAGATCTCCAGGGGAGAGGAAACTGAAGTTATTATCTTTTTCTACCAGAACCCAATCGGGGCTAGTCTCTAAGGCATGTTGAGCGCCTTTTTCGGAGACGATTGCAGTACTTTTTACAAAATTCGTTGTCATGATGCTTTGTACAGCTGAGCCATTAAGTATCTGGGCAATAGGTTTATATCGATAATCCAACCCTTGTAACTGCATACTGATAACAAAGATCGACGGCATTTTGAAAACGTAGCGGGCGATCAAATTTGAAACCACAATGGAAATCATTGCGGGAAAAATAATATTCGGATTGGATGAAAGCTCCAATATCGCCACAAGTGCGGCCATAGGCGCGTTGGCAACAGCGCCCATCATGCTGCCCATACCCAATAAGGCATAGAATCCAGAATTTGCTACATCTTGGTCAACGGCACTAGCACCAAAGATACCGAGAATTCCCCCCGCCATAGCGCCTATGAAAAAGGTAGGCCCGATAAGTCCTGCTGGAACACCAAGGCCAAGAACAATCGGTGTCAGAACGCACTTGGCTAGGACTATGCCTATTAGTAAACCAATTCCCACTTCGCCATGTAAAACAGAGGTCACTGTGTCGTAGCCCAATCCCATTATTTGTGGATAAAACAGAGCCATTGAGCCAGTGAGAATACCTGCCAACATCAACTTGGATCTATACGTAAAGACGGAATGATCGGACCACTTCATTGTTGCACGCATTAGCGCAATAAATAGAACTGCTAAAAGTCCAATAATAAGGCCTAAAAAGGCCACGTAAGGAATTTCATGCAGAGATTCTATATGTAGTTGAGGGACAGTAAGTACTAACTGATTCCCTAGCATTATCTGGACAACTAGCGTGCCTGTTGCTGCAGCAACCATGACTGGCATAAAACCAATGACGGTGTATTCCAGTAATATGACTTCCATGGCAAAGACGACGCCTGCTAATGGGGTGTTAAAGGTAGCGGCAATACCTGCGGCAGCGCCGCAGCCTGCCAGTATTCTTAAAGTATTGTTGGGTAGTTTTAATCTTTGTCCAAGTTGGCTACCACATGCTGCACCTAAGTGAATAGCTGGGCCCTCTTTACCGACAGAGTGACCGCATAGCAGAGCAATTGAAGCCGCAATAAGTTGAACGACGGCGTTCACCAAAGGCAGATTGCTTTGATGGTAAGCCATTCGTTCCAATAAGTGAGCAACACCTACTTTGCGATTCAGTGGGGTGACGCGTGATAAAACCGCTATCAGTAATAAACTACCGACAATAGGGAGGAAGAAATGATGCCAAGAAGAAAGCCCTTCAAAGTTATCACTGTCACCTCCCGGTAAAAAGCTAGAAAGCGGGAGTTCAAGCAATAACCGAAAGCTGCCTAAAACAAGACCGCACAACAATCCGCAGATTAACCCTAGGATAACCATTTGGGGCAATGCTTCACTGTGAGCAAGGCGATGGCGGAAATGGTCAAGAGAAAAAGTATTTCGCAGCATAAGCTAGATTATTTATTAATAGTCATAAGGGTCTTAGTTTCTGTATTATACGTTACCAGTTTTTCATCCCTTATGAGAGGTTCCTGTGATTAAGGTAGGTATTGTAGGCGGTACCGGTTATACCGGTGTAGAGTTACTTCGTTTGTTGGCAAATCATCCTCAGGCAAAAGTAGAGGTTATTACTTCTCGCTCAGAGGAAGGCGTCAGTGTGGCTGACATGTATCCCAACCTTCGAGGACACCACGATCTGCGCTTTACCGTACCTGATGTGGGAACGCTAAGTGGTTGCGATGTCGTTTTCTTTGCGACACCTCATGGGGTTGCCATGAATATGGCTGCCGAGCTTGTTGGTAAGGGTGTTAAAGTTATTGATCTAGGCGCTGACTTCAGAATCAAGGATCTGGAGCTTTGGTCTAAGTGGTATGGCATGGAGCATACTCAACCAGAGATGGCTGAATTGGCTGTATACGGCTTACCAGAAGTAAATCGTGAACAGATCAAAGATGCGCAACTGATTGCTTGCCCAGGTTGTTACCCAACTGCGACGCAGCTTGCTTATTTGCCGTTATTGGAAAACAAACTGATCGATCACCGTCGTCTAATTGCTGACTGTAAATCAGGTGTAAGTGGTGCTGGTCGTGGTGCGAAAGTTGGTATGTTGTTGTGCGAAGCGAGCGAAAGCATGATGGCTTATGGTGTGCCGGGTCATCGTCACTTGCCTGAAATTAAGCAAGGTCTTGCGTTAGCAGCAGAGCGTCCAGTGCATCTGACGTTTGTTCCGCACCTAACGCCAATGATTCGTGGCATCCATTCTACTTGTTACGGTGTATTGAAAGATCCTGTAGATCACGATCTACAAGCAATCTTTGAAGAACGTTACGCTAACGAACCGTTTGTTGATGTTATGCCAGCAGGTAGTCATCCACAAACGAGAAGTGTTAAAGGTGCGAACGTTTGCCGTATCAGCGTTCATCGCCCTCAAGGTGAAGATACTGTGGTTGTGTTATCTGTGATTGATAACCTTGTTAAAGGTGCTGCGGGTCAGGCGGTTCAGAACATGAACATTATATTTGGTTTTGAAGAGACTGCTGGGCTGAATATTGTTGGCTTAATGCCTTAATACTTGACTGAATTAGTCGGTTAAGGTGATAATTGTGCTCAGCTTAATTGAGTATGGTCGTTATGATAGAAACAGTTGATCCAATTGCAGAGCCGGAGATGGTATTTACTACTTCTGCCGCTGCTAAAGTAAAATCTCTTATGGAAGAGGAAGAGAATAATAGCCTGAAGTTACGTGTATTTATTACGGGTGGCGGCTGTGCCGGTTTCTCTTACGGCTTCACTTTTGATGAAAACGCTGCAGATGATGATACTGTGATTGAGCGTGATGGTGTGTTCATGGTGGTGGATCCGATGAGCTTTCAATATCTAGTTGGTTCGGAAGTGGACTTCAAAGAGGGTCTGCAAGGTTCTCAGTTTGTGATTAACAACCCGAACGCGACAACAACTTGTGGTTGTGGTTCATCCTTCTCTATCTAGCTGTTTCTGTTCAGCTTAGTCTAAGCTTACATACGATAGTAATAGGTGATCCCTTGTTATGAGGGGGCCTATTACTATATCTTCTACTCTGTCGTAGGTTATTAATTTAAGTCCTCTAGGGGAATAATATGCGTCAGTTGGTCTTTTCTGTTTTTTGTATGCTTTTTTCTGGCTTGCTCATGGCTCAGCCATTGCAGTCGCCTATATCTCCAGATATCGCTAATGATCGTTATCTGGCGCTGATTAAAAAGCACACGCCTAGTGAAGTTGAAATGCTTTTTCAAAGAGCGAGTATGCTAGTTGATGAGGTAGAGAATCTTTCATCCTACGAACCGATCGTGTTTGTTTTGCATGGTGATGAAGCGCATGCCTTCCGGCATCAGAATATGAATCAGTATAAAAGCTTGTTAGAGCTTGCTGAACGATTGGACTCGAATAATGTGATCGATATCCGTGTGTGTGAAACATGGATGCGAGCAAATGGCGTAGAGCGCTCAGAGCTACCTGCGTTTATCGATACGATTCCACTAGGTCCTGCGGAACAGGTTAGGTTACGCCAACAAGGTTATCTGTACTTTTAGGCTTGATAGATCGCGCCTAGAATTCGATCCCCTTTTGCGCCGGTAACATTTGGATTGTTGCCGGCTTTCCCATCTAAACAGCGCATCGCTAACCAAGCAAAGGCTGCTGCTTCCATCCAATCCGCATCAATTCCGATATCGTCACTATTACTGACCTTAATGTTTGGTAATAAATCAGATATGCGTTGCGTAAGTGCTTGGTTGAAACTGCCGCCGCCACAGATATATAGCTCAAATACCTGGCTAGGAATGTGTGTTTTTATAGCGTCGGTTATGCTGGTGGCGGTCAATTCAAGCAAAGTGCGTTGTACATCTTCCGCTTTAATCGCAGGAAGCGTGGATAGTGTTTGTTTTAGCCAGGCTAAATTAAACTGTTCCCTGCCAGTGCTTTTAGGTGGAGGTTCTGAAAAATATTCAATAGAGCTTAATTGCTCTAAAAGATCCTCATTAATGGAGCCGGATAGTGCCCATTTGCCATTTTGATCGAAGGGAAGGTCTCGACAGTGCTTGATCCACGCATCTAATAAAACGTTACCAGGACCAGTATCAAAGCCAAGGATGTTTTGCTCTTCAGATTTTGGAAGGAAAGTAAGGTTAGCCATCCCGCCGATATTCAGCAGAATACGATTGCAGTCATGTGAATGCAGCATTGCATTATGAAACGCCGGTACCAAAGGCGCGCCTTGGCCATTGGCAGCCATATCGCGACGTCGAAAATCTGCCACAGTGGTGATACCGGTTAGTTCAGCAATTTGGTTTGCGTCACCTATTTGCAAAGTGAAACCAAATTCTGGACGGTGACGGATAGTTTGACCGTGGCTGCCGATTGCTGAAACTTGCTCAGCAGATAAACCGTTTTTGCTTAAAAGATTATTTACGGTTTTGGCGAAGAGCTTGCCTAAAGATCTATCTACTTTGCCCATTAAATCAATTTCAAGATCGCCGGGCTGGGTCAGTGTCAAAATATCGTTCTTTAACGTTGCTGGGATCTCTTCAGCGTGCGTAGCTACCATTTCAAAATTTGGTGTTAATCTAACGGCAACTGCGTCGATACCATCCAGACTGGTACCTGACATTAACCCAATAAATAGATCCTTCTGACTCATGCTTAACGATTGCTCTGTGCAAGTGTGGTGGCTTGGTGAGTTTCAAGCTGAGCTAATAAGCTACTCGCCGTTTCCGTAAAGTTACTTCGCTCAGCTTTAGCGATAGGAGAAGCTTGTGGCAATTTAACCGTCAGAGGGTTCTTGTGAACGCCATTTACGCGAAACTCGTAATGAAGGTGAGGGCCGCTCGCAAGGCCTGTTTGACCAACAAAACCAATCACTTGGCCTTGCTTAACCCGAGTGCCGACACGTTGTCCGCGTTTAAAATTACTCATGTGGGCATAAAGGGTGGTGATATTGCTACCGTGTTGGACGATTACAACATTGCCAAATCCGCCTTTTCTACCACGGAATGTGATTTTTCCTTCACCAGCAGCTTTAATTGGTGTGCCTGTTCGAGCTGCATAATCCACGCCCTTGTGAGCGCGAATGCGATTGAGTACAGGGTGCTTACGACTGAGGCTGAAGCGTGAGCTGATACGGGCAAAATCTACCGGCGAGCGAAGGAAGGCTTTGCGCATACTATAGCCTTCAGGTGTGTAGTAGCTGCTATCGCCTTGGGTATTTGTATAACGAAGAGCTGTGAATTTATTGCCTCTGTTAGTAAATTGAGCAGCAATGATAGGACCTTCGCCAATTTTCTCGCCATCTAGATAATGCTCTTCATAAATGAGGCTGAAATCGTCGTTTTTACGGATATCTAGGACGAAATCCACATCCCAGCCGAATATGCTGGCGAGCTCCATAATTTTTTTGCTAGAAAGGCCTGCTTCGGCACCCGCTAAAAATAGAGAGTCTTTTATAGTACCTGAAGTGAATTGTTGTCTTATTTCAGGTGTTCTGATGACAGAATTAATCTGATAAGAGCCATTATTGTCGGTGTATAGAATAGTGTGCTTTAGCTTTGATTCGGTATGCTTAAGTTTGCTTAACTTTCCGTTTTTTATTTCAAAGCTTAATGTTTGGCCTGGAAACAGACGGGTAAATGCTTTTGTTTCTTTGCCAGCGGCAGCGACATGATAAACATCACGCGGAGTGAGTCCTGCCTTCTTGAACATGGAGGTTAGGTTGTCGCCATCCCCTATGACATATGATATCCAATTAGGCTCTACAGGGGCTGTTGTAATAGTTTGAGAAGGAATTGTTGTGACTGTTTTTGGGTCAAGTGTATCTACTGTTTTTATAACAGTAAGTGGTGGGGGTAAGTCTCCGCGATTTGCCCCTACCTCTTGTGATGGAAGCAGTAAAAGAGTCAGGCCTAAAATAAGCACACAGGCACTGACAGCCACTAAGTGAACCGTGGGAAAGTTTCCACGGAACTGTTTAACGCGATTTAGCACCCTATACCCCTTCATTATCATATTGGGTTGCTGAAAATTAAGCGTTGCATTATGCCACTGTCATCAAAGAAAGTCGGCTTAGTTAAATAAAACTTAAGGATTGCTTAACGATTACTAAGAAAAATTGCTGAGAACTTATTTGTTTGCAGGCTTAGCAAGGGCTAAAATAACCGCTTCGAATTTTTAGCCGTAATTTAAAGGGCAAGCAAAAGAAATGAGTGAAGCACTATTAAACGACCTACAAGCGCGCGGGCTAGTTGCGCAGATGACAAGCGAAGAAGATTTGGCAAAGCATCTTGCTGAAGGCAGTGTGACACTTTATTGCGGCTTCGACCCTACAGCGGATAGTTTGCATATTGGTAGTCTTGTACCACTACTAACACTAAAGCGTTTTCAGGAATTTGGTCACAAGCCGCTTGCGCTTGTGGGTGGGGCAACTGGTCTGATTGGTGATCCAAGCTTTAAAGCGCAAGAGCGTAAGTTAAATGATGATTCAACAGTAGCAGGTTGGGTTGAGAAGCTTAAAGCTCAGGTTAGTGCATTTGTAGATTTCGACTGTGGTGCTAATAGTGCTGAAGTTGTGAATAACCTCGATTGGACACAAAACGTAAATGTTCTAACTTTCTTGCGTGATATTGGCAAGCACTTCTCTGTTAACCAGATGATAGCTAAAGAATCAGTGAAGCAACGTATTGATCGTGAAGGTGAAGGCATCTCTTTCACTGAATTTACGTATATGATTTTGCAATCGTATGACTTCCAGCAATTGAATGCGTCTCATGGCTGTACTTTACAGATCGGTGGTTCTGATCAGTGGGGCAATATTACGGGCGGTACTGAACTGACTCGTCGCATGAATGGCAATCAAGCATTTGGTTTGACGCTACCACTTATCACTAAATCAGACGGTACCAAATTCGGTAAAACTGAATCGGGTACTATCTGGCTAGATGCAAATAAAACATCTCCATATGCTTTCTATCAGTTCTGGCTACAAACGGCAGATGCAGATGTTTACCGTTTCCTTAAGTACTTCACATTCTTACCTGTAGCAGATATTGAAGCGTTAGAAAAAGAAGATGCAGAGCGCCAAGGTCGTCCAGAAGGTCAACGTGTTCTTGCTGAAGAAGTAACGCGACTTGTTCATGGTGAGGAAGGTTTAGCTGCGGCTAAGCGTATTACAGAAGCACTATTCTCGGGTGAAACATCCGAACTAAGCGAACAGGATTATGCGCAGCTAGCCCAAGACGGTTTGCCATCATCTGTAATTAATCCAGAAGAAGTGTCTGAAACGCCTTTAACGACTATCTTGTCAGAAGCGGGTATGGCGCCTGGCGGTAAGCAAGTTAAAGATGCGCTGCAGCGAAATGCGGTGATTGTTAACGGTAACGCACATGGCTTTGAAGATAATATGAAAGCGACAGAGGTGTTCGCCGAGTCAAATGCACGCTTTGGTAAGTACTTCTTAGTTAAGCTAGGCAAAAAGAAACACCATCTATTCTCTCTTTAAGTCATAAGAGGGAGTATAGAGAAGGCGTTGAGGTAAAACTCAGCGCCTTTTTTGTATTTGTTGACTACTATTTAAACGCTATTGATCAACCCTTGATCGACTTGTGATGATTTGTAAGTTTTTTTCAACTTTTTGCACTTTTTTTAAGATTGGGTGTTGACCCTTTTTTAGATGTCTGTAGAATTCGCCGTCCTTGCTTAGGGAGGCCGCTTTTTAAGGGGCTGCAGAGCTGAGTGAGGTGCTTAGTAAGTGATTGAAAATATTGGTTTTTAAGATTGCTTACGGAGCAGGATTCAAAGTCCGGTTGCTGAGTAAAAACTTTTTACAAAATTGCAAAATAAACGGTTGACTTTGAATGAGCGCAAAGTAGAATATGCGCCTCGCTTGAGACGAAACGCTGATTCAGCGGAGAGTCAAGAAAGCAACGCTCTTTAACAATTTGATCAGATAATTCGTGTGGGCGCTTGTTGAGAAGAAGCAAACTTTTTCTAGACAAGCAACCAAGTGAATTCATTTAAAGCGATTTACAAAGGTTTAACGTTCTTAAGAATGTTATCCGGTTGTTTAGTACTAGAGCCCGTTACCACATTCCTGGTAACACAAATGATTTAAACTGAAGAGTTTGATCATGGCTCAGATTGAACGCTGGCGGCAGGCCTAACACATGCAAGTCGAACGGTAACATGACTAGCTTGCTAGTTGATGACGAGTGGCGGACGGGTGAGTAACGCGTAGGAATCTACCCAGTAGCGGGGGATAAGCCAGAGAAATTTGGTCTAATACCGCATACGCCCTAAGGGGAAAGCAGGGGATCTTCGGACCTTGCACTATTGGATGAGCCTGCGTGAGATTAGCTAGTTGGTGAGGTAATGGCTCACCAAGGCGACGATCTCTAGCTGGTCTGAGAGGATGATCAGCCACACTGGAACTGAGACACGGTCCAGACTCCTACGGGAGGCAGCAGTGGGGAATATTGCACAATGGGCGCAAGCCTGATGCAGCCATGCCGCGTGTGTGAAGAAGGCCCTAGGGTTGTAAAGCACTTTCAGCAGTGAGGAAAGGTTAGTAGTTAATACCTGCTAGCTGTGACGTTAACTGCAGAAGAAGCACCGGCTAACTCCGTGCCAGCAGCCGCGGTAATACGGAGGGTGCGAGCGTTAATCGGAATTACTGGGCGTAAAGCGCGCGTAGGTGGATTGGTCAGTCAGATGTGAAAGCCCAGGGCTCAACCTTGGAACTGCACCTGATACTGCCAATCTAGAATACGGTAGAGGGTAGTGGAATTTCCTGTGTAGCGGTGAAATGCGTAGATATAG
The DNA here is from genome assembly GCF_047778055.1 of Neptuniibacter sp. QD34_54. Lineage (GTDB taxonomy): Bacteria > Pseudomonadota > Gammaproteobacteria > Pseudomonadales > Balneatricaceae > Neptuniibacter. The sequence goes on from NZ_CP180546.1 coordinate 469,223, forward strand.
GAAGGAACACCAGTGGCGAAGGCGACTACCTGGACCGATATTGACACTGAGGTGCGAAAGCGTGGGGAGCAAACAGGATTAGATACCCTGGTAGTCCACGCCGTAAACGATGTCTACTAGCCGTTGGGAGACTTGATCTTTTAGTGGCGCAGCTAACGCGATAAGTAGACCGCCTGGGGAGTACGGCCGCAAGGTTAAAACTCAAATGAATTGACGGGGGCCCGCACAAGCGGTGGAGCATGTGGTTTAATTCGACGCAACGCGAAGAACCTTACCAACTCTTGACATCCAGAGAAGTTACTAGAGATAGTTTCGTGCCTTCGGGAACTCTGAGACAGGTGCTGCATGGCTGTCGTCAGCTCGTGTTGTGAAATGTTGGGTTAAGTCCCGTAACGAGCGCAACCCTTGTCCTTATTTGCCAGCACTTCGGGTGGGAACTCTAAGGAGACTGCCGGTGACAAACCGGAGGAAGGTGGGGACGACGTCAAGTCATCATGGCCCTTACGAGTTGGGCTACACACGTGCTACAATGGCCGGTACAGAGGGCCGCGAACCTGCGAGGGTAAGCTAATCTCAGAAAACCGGTCGTAGTCCGGATTGGAGTCTGCAACTCGACTCCATGAAGTCGGAATCGCTAGTAATCGCGAATCAGAATGTCGCGGTGAATACGTTCCCGGGCCTTGTACACACCGCCCGTCACACCATGGGAGTGGATTGCACCAGAAGTAGCTAGCTTAACCTTCGGGAGGGCGGTTACCACGGTGTGGTTCATGACTGGGGTGAAGTCGTAACAAGGTAGCCCTAGGGGAACCTGGGGCTGGATCACCTCCTTAAACGAAAGCCGATTCTCGGCAAGCGTTCACACGAATTATCTGATCAGAGAAGTTAAGAGCAACGGTGTAGGCTTGTAGCTCAGCTGGTTAGAGCGCACCCCTGATAAGGGTGAGGTCGGTGGTTCAAGTCCACTCAGGCCTACCAATCAATAGCCTTACTGTTTTTCTTGGGGCTATAGCTCAGCTGGGAGAGCGCCTGCTTTGCACGCAGGAGGTCTGCGGTTCGATCCCGCATAGCTCCACCATCATCCTTGCGGATGAGAAGGAAGAGTTTTAAAACATATTGTCGTTTAAGACATTATCTTTTAAAGCTTTTTTGCTTTAAACGCTCTTTAACAATTTGGATTTGATTCATTTGATTTAGATTTAAGACATGTAGTTTTACTGCATGCGCCAATTCGGCGAAATCTATCGTTACTAGCAATACAAGTTACTGTGATTCCAGACGCCTTCGGGTTATATGGTCAAGTGACTAAGCGTGCACGGTGGATGCCTTGGCAGTCAGAGGCGATGAAGGACGTTGTAACCTGCGATAAGGTTCGGGGAGGTGGTAAACAACCTTTGATCCGGACATTTCCGAATGGGGAAACCCACCTATTTATAGGTATCTTTTAACTGAATACATAGGTTATTAGAGGCGAACCTGGGGAACTGAAACATCTAAGTACCCAGAGGAAAAGAAATCAACCGAGATTCCCTAAGTAGCGGCGAGCGAACGGGGACTAGCCCTTAAGCTTTATTAGATTTAACAGAACACTCTGGAAAGTGTGGCCATAGTGGGTGATAGCCCCGTATGTGAAAGGTCTTTTAAAGTGAAATCGAGTAGGACGGCACACGTGAAACGCTGTCTGAATATGGGGGGACCATCCTCCAAGGCTAAATACTCCTGACTGACCGATAGTGAACCAGTACCGTGAGGGAAAGGCGAAAAGAACCCCTGTGAGGGGAGTGAAATAGACCCTGAAACCGTGTACGTACAAGCAGTGGGAGCCGTTTTCGGACGGTGACTGCGTACCTTTTGTATAATGGGTCAGCGACTTACTTTTAGTGGCAAGGTTAAGCATTTGCGGAGCCGTAGGGAAACCGAGTCTTAATAGGGCGTCCAGTCGCTAGGAGTAGACCCGAAACCGAGTGATCTATCCATGGGCAGGTTGAAGATGCAGTAACATGCATTGGAGGACCGAACCGACTGTCGTTGAAAAGCCAGCGGATGACTTGTGGATAGGAGTGAAAGGCTAATCAAACTCGGAGATAGCTGGTTCTCCTCGAAAACTATTTAGGTAGTGCCTCGTGTCTAACCATGGGGGTAGAGCACTGTTTCGGCTAGGGGGTCATCCCGACTTACCAACCCGATGCAAACTCCGAATACCCATGAGTTCAATCACGGGAGACACACGGCGGGTGCTAACGTCCGTCGTGGAAAGGGAAACAACCCAGACCGTCAGCTAAGGTCCCAAAGTTTATGCTAAGTGGGAAACGATGTGGGAAGGCTTAGACAGCTAGGAGGTTGGCTTAGAAGCAGCCACCCTTTAAAGAAAGCGTAATAGCTCACTAGTCGAGTCGGCCCGCGCGGAAGATATAACGGGGCTAAGCATAACACCGAAGCTACGGATGCACTTTGTGCATGGTAGAGGAGCGTTCTGTAAGCTGTTGAAGCGGAAGCTGTAAGGCACCGTGGAGGTATCAGAAGTGCGAATGCTGACATGAGTAACGATAAGGGAGGTGAAAACCCTCCCCGCCGGAAGACCAAGGGTTCCTATCCAACGCTATTCGAGGTAGGGTGAGTCGGCCCCTAAGGAGAGGCTGAAGAGCGTATCCGATGGGAAACAGGTTAATATTCCTGTACTGCTCATAACTGCGATGGGGGGACGGAGAAGGCTAGGCTAGCGCGGCGTTGGTTGTCCGCGTTTAAGATAGTAGGTTTAGAGCTTAGGTAAATCCGGGCTCTTTTAAGACCGAGAATCGATGACGAGGTCCTTTATGGACTGAAGTAGTTGATGCCATGCTTCCAGGAAAATCCTCTAAGCTTCAGGTTATGACTAACCGTACCCTAAACCGACACAGGTGGTCAGGTAGAGAATACTAAGGCGTATGAGAAAACTCGGGTGAAGGAACTAGGCAAAATGGCACCGTAACTTCGGGAGAAGGTGCGCCGGTTTTGGTGATGGGACTTGCTCCCTAAGCTGAGGCCGGTCGAAGATACCAGGTGGCTGCGACTGTTTATTAAAAACATAGCACTCTGCAAACTCGAAAGAGGACGTATAGGGTGTGACGCCTGCCCGGTGCCGGAAGGTTAATTGATGGGGTTAGCGCTTGCGCGAAGCTCTTGATCGAAGCCCCGGTAAACGGCGGCCGTAACTATAACGGTCCTAAGGTAGCGAAATTCCTTGTCGGGTAAGTTCCGACCTGCACGAATGGCGTAACGATGGCCACACTGTCTCCACCCGAGACTCAGTGAAATTGAAATAGCTGTTAAGATGCAGTTTACCCGCGGCTAGACGGAAAGACCCCGTGAACCTTTACTACAGCTTCACAGTGGACTTTGACATTACTTGTGTAGAATAGCTGGGAGGCTTTGAAACCCTGTCGCCAGATAGGGTGGAGCCACCTTTGAAATACCAGCCTGGTAATGTTGAGGTTCTAACCCAGTTCCCTAAGCGGGATCGGGGACATTGTGTGGTGGGTAGTTTGACTGGGGCGGTCTCCTCCCAAAGAGTAACGGAGGAGCACGAAGGTACCCTCAGCATGGTCGGAAATCATGCAATGAGCGCAAGAGTAGAAGGGTGCTTGACTGCGAGACAGACACGTCGAGCAGGTACGAAAGTAGGTTCTAGTGATCCGGTGGTTCTGTATGGAAGGGCCATCGCTCAACGGATAAAAGGTACTCCGGGGATAACAGGCTGATACCGCCCAAGAGTTCACATCGACGGCGGTGTTTGGCACCTCGATGTCGGCTCATCACATCCTGGGGCTGAAGCCGGTCCCAAGGGTATGGCTGTTCGCCATTTAAAGTGGTACGCGAGCTGGGTTTAGAACGTCGTGAGACAGTTCGGTCCCTATCTGCCGTGGGCGTTTGAGATTTGAGAAGAGTTGCTCCTAGTACGAGAGGACCGGAGTGAACGAACCTCTGGTGTACCGGTTGTGATGCCAATTGCATTGCCGGGTAGCTACGTTCGGACGGGATAACCGCTGAAAGCATCTAAGCGGGAAGCCTCCTTCAAGATGAGATCTCACTGGGAACTTGATTCCCCTAAAGGGCCGTTGAAGACTACGACGTTGATAGGTTGGGTGTGGAAGCGCTGTGAGGCGTTGAGCTAACCAATACTAATTGCCCGTGAGGCTTGACCATATAACGCCCAAGGCGTTTGGCAAGTGACTTGTAAGATACGTAAGACGATAGAGAGTAACGAATTAGCGCGTAGTTAAGCTACAGTCGATAAACTATCTAGATCAAATAAAAGAAGAATCAGATCTAAGTTGTAACAGTTTTGCTTGGCGACCATAGAGTTGTGGAACCACCTGAATCCATCCCGAACTCAGACGTGAAACGCAACATCGCCGATGGTAGTGTGGGGCTTCCCCATGTGAGAGTAGGTCATCGCCAAGCATTTAATTAAGAGAAAACCCCGGTCACACTGTGATCGGGGTTTTTTCGTTGTGGGTTATAAAATACGGTTAAGAGCGGATAGGCGCTGCTTAGAGCGGATAAAAACGGGTAAAAGCAGATAAGCCCGTCAGGATGAGTTGTCTTAATTAAACCTAATATTAAACTGAATGCTGTCCTTAGCTGTCCTTAGCTGTCCTTAGCTGTCCTTAGCTGTCCTTAGCTGTCCTTAGCTGTCCTTAGCTGTCCTTAGCTGTCCTTAGCTGTCCTTTAAGTTATTAATCCTTTTAATGGGATTTTGCGTACATTTCCCCTAAACTTCGCATTCATATTTTTTGGTTTAATAGCGTCCAATAGTTATTGGTTCTAAGGTTGTTTGTATGTCTGACTCTCTAATTTATACATTAATTGCTATCTGTTTAGTTGTCTGTGTTGTAGCTATTTACTTCATTAAGCGTCATTACACACAGATTAAACAAGTTAAGGCTGAGCAAGCATTACAGGCTGAAAAAATAAGTAAACGCTATAATGAACGTAGGGCTTATTTGATTGAGAGTGTGCAGGTTATCTCTAGAGCGGTAGGTAATGATGAAAAGTTAACTACGACAGAGGCATGTATTCGCTTGTCTACTTTACTTGAATCTCTAGCGCCTCAGTTATTACAACACGCGGATTACTCAGTCATTTATGAGGTTTATAAGCGTACTGAACATATTCCAATTAAGGACCAGTGGAAAGCGCTCTCTAAGCAGGCTAAGTGGTCATTTCAGAGGGAAATGTCGCAGATCGACTCTGAACTTGGTGAGAAAGTGAAGCAAGCTGCTGCTAAATTGGCTAATTATGATTTTGATGAGAGTCTCCATTAATGTATGGAATTTTTACTCGTATTTTTAATTAGTTTCATAGTTCTTGTTGGTGTTGCCTTGGCATTTGCTTTAGGTAAACCGCCTACTTACCGTCCATCAAGAGCAGAGATAATGGCTCTTCTCGTAGACCTGATGGAAAAGCGTTTAGAAGTTGCGCGTTGGGAAATGTTTTTATCTCTCCCTATACTGCACGACCCTGAATTGGAAAATATTAGAAAGGGGTGTCTGGTAGTTGCTTTCGGAGATAATGAGCATCCGCCTGCAGGAGAAGGGCTAAGCGGAGCTATTTATGACCGTGACGGAATCCAGCGTATCAGAGTGATAGCTGTTAAATTAGATCATTTGATTAAATCTGAGCCCAGTTCAAAGCTCTTCTGACAGATCGTACTGTTCGTTTTCAATTATTCTCTTGAGCTGCCAAAGCTCCTTCCAGATGGCTTTGTACTCTTGCTCTATTAGAGCGTCATGTAATTTGTTGCCGCTGACTTCTAGTTCTGGAATCTGGAACAAACCAGCTAGGCCTAAAAGCTGATGACTATGATTTCTCATCATTGCTATATCTTTACTTTCGAAGCCGTTCATCATTCCCTGTAGTTGTTTTCTGACTTCTTCTGACAGCTCTTGTTTGCCTAGGTCATATTTCTCTATATCAGTGACTTCTTTTTGAGTAGTAGGCAATAACGGTCCATCATTTTTAGTAAAGGATAAGAACTGGTTTATAGAATGGCAGAGGTCACCATCATTAATTGGTTTCAACAGAACATGGCTTATGCCAGATTCGATTAACTTCTGATGTTCACTGGCTATGACGTTAGCGGTCAAAGCTAGGATCGGCAAGGTCGGTTGTGTAAGCCTGATCTGTTTTGTAGCTTCTATACCATCCATTTCAGGCATGTGCACATCCATCAATACCAAATCTGGTTGATGTTTTAGAGTTTGCTGTAGCGCTTCACTACCAGTCCGTGCCTCAAGTACTTTTGCGCCTGCTTGGGTAAGAATCTTCCTGACCAATAAACGGTTAAAGTCATTATCCTCTGCGATTAATATGGTTGGTGAATTAAGAATCTGTAACGCGTTCGCAGTTTCATATTCAGGAAGTTTGTAAGAATCAGGTGATAATGCGTTTAGCAGTAGTTGGGTTCTTGCAGGTTTGCGCAACTGCACAACTCTGTAGTTATTGATAATCGATACGGGTGTGCTACTTAAGAGGATCAGTCTACCATTGGATTTATCTATTATTTGGTTAATCTGATCTATGGTGTTTTTCTGTGTGTATTGAGGAGGTAGGCCCCAGACGATGGTGCTTTCTGGTAACTCTGCACTTAAAGACAACAGTTCTGCATACGAGGAAGCCTCAATGATTTTGGTCTGCATGCTGCTCAGTTGATGTTTTAAGCCTTGGCTATATAGTGGATTTGCGTCAAACAAGAGAATATTTTTACTCTTATAAGTGTGCTGAGCTCTTTGGCTCTGTCGTGCAGAAAATGGGATTTTAAGTGTTACTTCTGTCCCCTGGTTTTCCTTACTAGTTAATGAGATTGAGCCGCCCATCAGTTCAGTTAGGCGTTTTGCAATAACGAGTCCTAGTCCAGAACCCCCAAACTTTCTTGTGATAGAAGTGTCTGCTTGGCTAAACGCCTGAAACAGATTAGTAATTCTATCTTCTGGTATGCCAATGCCGGTGTCCTTGATAACGATTTCAAGTTCTGTCTGAATAGGGTCACTTTTACGGGCTGAAACATGCAAGCAAACGTAACCTGAAGAAGTAAATTTCACGGCATTACTGATTAGGTTAGATAATACTTGTCGTAATCTGATTGGATCGCCAATAATGAATTTAGGCGTATCTGCTTCGATAATTGGTATGAGCTCTATGCCTTTTTCATTAGCCGCAGCTGCTTGCATCTCCATAACATCAATCACACAGCTTTCAAATTCGAATGAAATCTCTTCTAACTCAATTGCATTCGATTCAAGCTTTGAGTAATCAAGAATATCATCGATGATTGAAAGTAATAAGTCAGAGGTTAGGTTGATAATTCTTGTGTATTCTTGTTGCTCCATCTGCAATTCAGTCTGATCCAATAATCGGGCAAAGCCCGAAACTGAAGTTAATGGGGTACGTAGTTCATGGCTCATACGAGCAAGAAATTCATCCTTAGCAACGTCTGCTTTATCCGCCCTTTTACGAGCTTTATCCAAAGCTTGGTTCTGTTTCTCTAGATGAACAAGTGTGGATCTTAAACGCTTGGTCGCTTTATCGACTCGACTTTCAAGCGTCTGGTTTGATTCCTGTACGCGTTGAGCTAGTCGGTTGATACCTTGCGCAAGTGAGCGTAGTTCGCCTGTACTGGATAAACTTGCACGAGTTTCAAGGTGACCATGTTGTAGCATCTCAATTACATGGGTTAGACCCAGAATTGGGTTGGTGATCCGTTGCCCAAATCGTGATGCGATTAATAAGGTGGTCAGTAAGCCTATGATGGCAAGGATTACCCCTTTCGTTAATATCTCAAACTGTCGTAGCTGTGTTGGTTTTTCCGAGAGAGCTATTATTACCCAGCCAATAAATTCTGGTTCAGCTTCCTTTCCTACAGGATCATCAGAGTCTAAAAAGTCCACGCCAGTTGCGACAACAGGGTGTAGGAAGTAAACCTGGTTGTTCTTATATAGTGGGTAACCTGCATCTTTATCTAATTGAGGTGCATTTGGGTTGCCTTGAACAATCACATCAAAGGACGGTGAAAGGAATATTACGTCATTTACTTCCTCTGTTTTTGTAGCGGATCGAATGAGGCCTTGAAGAATTTCTTTGTTGCCAATTAATAAGCCAAATTCAGCTGAGGTCGACATCATACGTGTCATTGTCTGGCCCTTTTCGATCAGAGCGTCATGTGCATCATCCAAGCGAGTATTAATGAAGTAACCACCTAATAATATAGTGATCATGCATAGCGGAAGCAGGGTGATAATTAAAACGCGCTGCCTGATACCTAAAGTTAACTTGCGCTTCATCGCTCCATCTCCATCAATTGTTGGGTAAGAGCGTCTTCTGAAGGTAATTTAATGTTCAGAGAGTTTGCTGCTTTTTGATTAGTTATCACGGAAAAGTACTTGGGGTATTGAGCTTCAGGCAAGCTAGTACTTGTGATTGCTTGTTGAATTATTTCTGCGGTTTGTTTACCTATTTGCTCTGGCGTTGAATAAACCGCAGTTAAAGCGCCTGCTTCCACATATTTCTGTGAGAAGCCAATTAAAGGTATCCGTTGTCGAAACGAGATATACAAAATCCATTTTGCAGTTGTGCGGTTGAAAACAGATTTGTCTGGTAGAGACAAAAATAGATCAGCATTACGAATAAGGGGCTGAAGTTTATGTATCGGGTTGTCGCTTTCCTGAAGAACGGTTGAACTGAGCTCAAATTGCTGTTGTTGCGCGGCTGCTTCTAATAGTGGTAGATCATTCTTTGAATTAGGTCCTAGTGCTGTAGCTACTGTATTTGCATTGGGGGCGATTATTCGTGCTAATCGAAGTTGCCGTGTATAAGGTTGATCTAGAAATACTGCAGTAATGGTTCCATTCTGAATTCGAGTATGGTCTTTTTTCCTCGCTAATAAAGCTTGATAAGTGAGGCGAGGTAGGAAACTCGCGTATAGCTTTTGAGATGCTGTTATTCGATTGTATAGTCGATCGGCTGCTCGTGAGCCAACAGCAACAATATGCTCGAAACCTTCGGTATTAAAGTTGTTATCTTCCAAATCTTGCAAGGTAACCACTTTGGTATGTGAGGAAATATTGACTTGAATGCTGTCCGCAACTTTTTGATAAGAGTCTGATGAACGGCTTAAAACAACAAGGTTATCTGCGAAAACAGGGGGTATGGACAAGATTAGAGCAAACAAAGCACTTAGCAGCGGAAAAATCCGCCACTTTGTTTTGTGCAGTGTACTAGAGCTCTTAATCAACACAGCTACAATCCATTGCAGTTTATTGGCTTAAAACGTTAGTCCCATTTGCAGATAGGTCCGACGCTCAAATATATTGTTTGAATAGAATTCTGCATACTCTTTATCGAATAGATTCTGAACGATGAGGGATACTTCTAGTTCTGTATTCATATCTAATTGGAAAGTATTCGAAACTTTCATATCTGTACGTGTGTAATTGGTACGGCCGCTGTTTTTATCACTAAAGCCCTCAAGCCACTCGGCATGATCCATATAGTATTGAGATAACGACAGCAAACTGTTATTTGTAGGTTTAGCAGATAGCACTAAAGATGCGGTATGCAAGGGTGATACTGGATTTAGTGGAACGATTCTTGGGTCTCCTTCAGGAGGTTTGTAAGCGCCGCGGTTCCAGATACCTCGCGTTTGATTGTAGCTATAATTGAATAAGATTGTATTTTTGTGGGGACCTGGGACAGTATATTTAAACTGTAGTTCTGCTCCTTGATTGGTCCACTCACCGTTGTTTGCACTTATATCATGATGATCATTGAATGGCTCATCGATATTGACATCTGTGTCTATTCTTTTACTGCGTACCACCGCATCATTTATGTCTTCGTAAAAAACTCTAAGATCAAAATGGGAATGGTACTCTGGCCAAAGTTTTAAAAAACCTATTTCAAATGAATTAATTTGTTCTGGTTCCAAGTCTCGATTGGGAAGGACATTGTTGTCAAATAAAGTACCTGCGGGAGCTAGAGCAATCGCGCTAATGTCCACAATATATCTACGATTAGCTTCTAGTAGAGAAGGCATGCGATGTGCTTGGGAATGAGCTGTTCGAACGCTAGATGTGTCGCTTAAAGCGTAATTTAGTGCTGTTCGATAAGATATAGCGCTACCGGCGATACTACTTTTTTCGAGCATTGAGCCAGCATTCAACGTGATTTTTTCTGTTGCTTGATACTGTATATTGCCAAATAGTTGCCAGCTGGATTCATCAATCCATTCTTTATCAGGGTATTGTAAAAGGATGTCGCTTTTAGCTCGTTCGTATTTAAACTCGCTACCTAAAGCCAAATTTATATTGTTGGTTGGATTAGATGTATATAAAAGCCCTACTTCGTGAGTCTGTATTGTGCCTCGTTCTGTATCTCTTGGAGCAATACCGTTGTTATGCTCAAGTAGAACGCTTGCAATCTCAACTGAGGTGAAAGGCCCTATAGATGGTATTCCTTCATATAATGCCAATTGCTCAGCAGAATTGTAATTTTCAGTATCAAGATTTAAATAATTATGCGTATAACGTAGTTGAAGTTCAGATTGGTTGTCTAAAACTCGACTCCAGCGAAAATCTTGAAAATTAGATTCGTGGTCCCTTGGTGAAAAATTAGCATCGATTAGATCTGTTTTATCTGAATCTCCGCGATAGGCGTATCCCTTAGTAGCACCAATATCAAAATGTATAGTGTCCGATAAATTAGGAGTAATTGATCCAGATAAGGTAATGAATGTGTTACGGGCGCCATCCTTATAATAATCGCTGCCATCATTTTCTTCCCTGCCGGCAGATAGGGTGTAACTGATATTAGAAAGGGTATTAGAGTGGCGTGCGGTAATGTTTTGTGTGCCGAGTGCACCAGTAGTTGTTCTAACAGCCGTTCCCGATTCGGCAACTGGTGATTTTGTGATGATATTGATGGCGCCGAGAAAGGCATTGGAGCCGTGGGTAGGTACGTTGGAACCTCGAACAACCTCAATATGATCTATATCATCTAGAGTAATACCTACAGTCTCCCATACTACAGTGGAGAGTAGAGGAATATAGATTGACCGGCCATTAATCATTACTTCCATACGCGAAGGAAAATCATCTGACATGCCGTGGTAGGTAACCCCCATTTTATTTGTGCTGATATGGTAAACCTGCATGCCAGGCACTAAACGAAACAGGTCTGGAATATTGATGGCACCCGAGGCTTCGATCATGTCCTGATCAATAATGGTGATAGCAGCAGGTGCTTCTGTTAGTTTTTGAGATAGGTGTGTCGCAGAAATTACCTGAGGAATATCAATGAAAATATCTTCCTCGGTGAAATCAGGTAATTCAGATTGATCTTGAGCGTAAACATTTAAAGCGGTGGCAAATACAACCGGAGTCATTAAATATTTTGATTGTTTCGTTATTTTGCCATAAATCATGCGAGTACATCCTATAAAAGCGTATGAACTTAGGTTTTCGAAACTAACGGAGGAAATAGGGTGTTGGGGTTAGATTTTAAGCCCAACATACACAATAATTATTCCCATAATAATAGCTTCAACGATGAAACCATTGTTTTCCAGTATCCAACTCATTGTTAACTAATGCAGCCAAACTTAATGGGTTATCTATGATAACTTTATGTGTATAGCAATTAAACCAGAGGGTTGAGAGTTGAAATCCGTTTTTAGGTCCTTTGTTTATATCTTTTCCCTTACATTAGTGTCGGTTTTATCAATGGCAGGAGAGCAAGCTGATAAAGCGATTGAAGGTGTCAAAATGCTGGTAACACAAGGCAGTATAGCATCTGACTCGGTGATTCGTTTGGTTGCAAAGCAGGGAAATGTAGCCAATTTTTTGGGGAAAAATCATAACCTTAAAAATCAATGGGAAGCGGCAACAGGTATACTAATTGATGCTAAAACAATGCCTCAGCAAGCTTCAATTGACTATATTCAGAATCATTCTGATGTCGATTTAACTGTTGCTCGAAATAGAGAATATGCTGATCTATTTCACAATAACTTGATTGTTGACCTCTCTCCTTTTATTAAACGGTTTGGTTTTGAATTAGTTGGTGCTCAAAACAAAACTTTTTTAATGCCAAAAAAACAAGCTTTTTATGCGGGAACCCCTGTTGCGATCCCTGCGGATGGTGATATTGCTTTGTTATATCTCCGTCGAGATCTATTGGAAAATCCAGAGAATCAACAGTCCTATCAAGATCAGTTTAAGGAACCGCTACAAGTACCTAAGACATGGCTAGAGTATCAAAGGCAGGTGGAGTTCTTTCATCAACCAGGGTCCGAGTTTTATGGCTCTGTAGAACAGCGCGATGAGGCTTCTGCGTGGATGTTCTGGATGCCGCGGTATGTTTCGCAAGGTTATCCAAATCAATTTTTATTTGATGACAATATGAAGCCATTGATCGATAGTGAAGCTGGTATTGCTGCTACAGAGAGCTATTTAGCGACCTTACCTTATTCCCCACCTGATATTCTTAATCATACCAGCAACTACACCTATACCCTGCCGATTTTTATGAGTGGAAAAGGTTATTCGACCATTATTACCTTGGCCGGGGCGAAAATTTTTAATTCCCCTCATTCTAAAGTTCGAGAGAAATATATAGCTGTACCAATGCCAGGAACTCAAGTTGGTAATATAGTTAACCGTCGTACTACGCTTATCTATGGCAACAACCTAGTGATTCCAAGTACTTCTGAGAATAAAGAGTTGGCGTTTTTATTTGCAATGTGGCTAACCGACCCTGATATATCTGAACTTGCTTTATCGGAGAAAGGAGGTTTTGCTGATCCTTACCGAGCTAATCACTTTGAGTCTGAGTCCATTCAGGCTACGTACGGTAAGCAAATATTAGATATAGCTCTTAAAGAAATTCCCGTGACTGTGCCTGCAGGGACGGGATTGCCTGGGGATAGGGAGTATATTGCTGCGCTTAATAAAAATCTGTTTCTTGCGGCAAAAGGCGAGCAGTCGGCACAAGAGGCTATGCGTGTAACAGCTCAAGAGTGGGATCAGATTACAGAACGATATGGCCGAGAGCAGCAACTTAAATATTGGCTTAAAATGAAAGCGTTATTTCCAACTGTCCATTAAGGATTATTTTGGCTCTTATTGATAGTAAAAAGCATCAGCTAACTATTCAGCGTAAATTACTTTTCGGTGTCGTTTTGATGGCACTATTTGTTGGGGTTTTGTTATCTGTTGCTAAGCAAATTGCCCAGCAATCTACTCAACAGCAGCAAGATATTCAGAATCAAGCAGTAAAACCCTTGGTTCAGGTCAATTCACTGCAATCCTTAATCTATCGTATCCGAGTCACTGAAGTTAACTTGCATGTTGAGAGTGATTTCTTTGCGCTTACAGCGGCATCGGAAAAATTATCGTCTGATATCCAGTTGTTTGAGCGTAATTGGCGTGCCTTTATTGATGAATTTGGCGAAGGGCATGACAGACATATTCGATCAATTGACGATAATTGGCAGCGACTGCAATCAATCCTTAATCAAGTTATTCAATCTGCGGTAGATGGCAAGATAGCTGATGCTTTCCGGCTGTCTCAGTTTGAGTCTCAACCGCGATTTAATGTCATCGCAAAGGAATTAGAGATCCTTGTTACTCAGATCGAGATTTCAACTGATGGATTTATAGGCGAGGCGGTTGCAGAATTGGAGGCGCAACAACAACGCTTCTTGATGATTTCGTTTGTTGGCATGTTGGTCGCTATCATCCTAATGATTCTGTTTTCTCGCTACCTTGTTTTGCGTTTAAACCGCATGCGTGAGGCCTTTTCTAGAATTGCCAATGGAGACCTTGAGCATAAAGTCGATGTGGTTGGGCATGATGAATTAACGGCCCTGGCTCGGTCATTTAACTCGATGCAGGAGAGGCTCGCTGATCGACAAACAGCGTTGACTCAAGCTCGTTTATTTTTAGAAGAGCGGGTTAGAGAACGAACGAAAGAATTAAATGAGTCTAACCTTAGGCTTCGTGAAGAGGTTATCGAACGAGCGAAAGTACAGCAAGAAATAAAAATACTCTCTTTGGCCGTATCTCAAACTCCTGTCAGTATTATCATTACAGACGCCAGAGGTATGATCGAGTATGTGAATGATGCTGTTGTACAAGCGTCTGGTTTTGTAGAAGAAGAGTTGCTTGGTCAAAGTGCAGTGTCTTTTATTAACAAACAACATACCACTGAAACCTCATTTAATGATTTTTTACAGGCTATTAAAAGCGATAAAGAATGGGCTGGTGAATTATGCTCTCGAAGACAGTCGGGTGAAAATTGTTGGGAATTTGTTCATCTATCCCCTGTAATGACCAGTGCTTCGGATGTCACTCATTATTTGATCATTAAGGAAGATATAACCAAACGCCGTGAGCAGGAGCAGAGACTGTTATACCAAGCTAGTTATGATGCATTGACTGAGCTGCCAAACAGAACGCTTGGAATGGAGCGTTTAGCGCAAGGGGTAAGTAATGCTGGTCGGCAGCAGCATAAATTAGCTGTGATGTTTATCGACCTTGATGGCTTTAAATATGTGAATGATTCCCTCGGGCATGATATTGGCGACCAATTATTAATTATGGCCGCTTCAAGGCTATTGAACACCGTTAGAGAGTCAGATGTTGTTGCGCGTTTGGGCGGTGATGAGTTCTTAATTATCATGCCTGCAATATCGGAGCAGGCTGATTGCTTTCCTGTGCTAGAAAAAATTAAAAAAGCCTTTGCCGAAACGTTTGAATTGGCGGGTCATAGCTTAGCTGTTACGCCTAGTATTGGTTTGTCTATTTTTCCTGAAGATGGTGAGGATGGGGCTATTCTATTGCGAAATGCCGACCTAGCAATGTATCAAGCTAAAGAGGCAGGGAGGAATACGTATAAGTTCTTTAATCATCAGATACATGAAAATCTTACGATGCGGATGCAGGTGGAGACTCAATTGAAGTCAGCTCTCGGAAGAGATGAGCTTTCTTTGTTTTATCAGCCTATTGTCGAAGCTAAAACTAAAAAATTAGTTGGGGTGGAGGCTCTGTTGCGTTGGGATAATGAGGTGCTAGGTTCGGTCTCGCCAGATCAATTTATTGGGATAGCTGAGCAAACAGGGCTTATTGTGCCGATCGGTAATTGGGTTTTGGAAAACGCATGTCTGCAGATGACTGAATGGCGTGAACAAGGATTGAGTGATCTGACGTTAGCGATCAATGTATCCCCCCGACAGTTGCAAGGAGAGGGCTTGGGTAGAGTAATTGAACAAGCATTGAAAGGTGCAGAGCTTAGCTCTGAATACTTAATCTTAGAGGTGACGGAAGGATTATTGATCAGGAATCCTGCTGAAGCCAAACGAACGTTAGAAGCGCTTAAGCAGCTTGGTGTTGGTATCGCAATGGATGATTTTGGTACAGGGTATTCGTCCCTTAGTAATTTGAAAAATTACCCATTCGATATCTTGAAGGTAGATAGAACTTTTGTACGTGATATAGCATCAGATCCTGAAGATTGTGCACTCGTTTCAGCAGCAATTAGTATGAGTAGTGGGTTGGGTTTACCTGTTGTTGCTGAAGGTGTTGAGACTGAGCAACAATTGAATATATTAGCGGATATGAATTGTGATCGGGTACAGGGGTACTTCTTTAGCAAGCCGTTAGCTCCTGATGATTTATTGCTCTGGGTCAAAGATTATCGAGGTTAAGGTATTTTCTCGACTAATTAATGACATCTTTTACTACTTAGTTCCGTTGGTTCGCTACCTTCATTGACGTATATTGTGTAGCGAACGTTAATTAATTTTGGGTATTGTTTATGTGGTCTGT
Source organism: Neptuniibacter sp. QD34_54 (assembly GCF_047778055.1). GTDB lineage: Bacteria > Pseudomonadota > Gammaproteobacteria > Pseudomonadales > Balneatricaceae > Neptuniibacter. The sequence goes on from NZ_CP180546.1 coordinate 485,080, forward strand.
AGACGGGCGCCAGGTTGTGCATCAGTCGGGTCTTTCTATTGAAGTTTTGGATGGTAGTTTTAGTAATCCGCTTGATCTATCGATTAAAGGCGATAAAGGCTTTTCTGCTCCAGAGCTCGCTTTAATGATTCGGGAGGGAATGGAATACGCTGCTAAAAATGGTGCGAAAGCTGCTGTAAGAGCTATTACGCCCAAGAGAGTGGTTGATAAACCAAAACGGCCTATTTTGAAACTTAAAAAGTAGTTTATTGATGGCGGCTTATTAATTTAGTCAATTCGTCTTGCGGTAAAGGCTTGCTGTAAAAATATCCCTGAATATAGTTACATGCTTTTGCCGCTAAATAGTCTCGCTGAGACTGTGTTTCCACTCCTTCTGCAATGACTTTTACCCCAAGCGCGTGTGCCATTGCTATAGTGGCGTCTATTAATGCAGGGGCAGTTTCATCTTCTTCAAAATCCTGCATGAAACTGCGATCAATTTTTAGCGTGTTGAAGTTGTATTGGCGAAGATAATTCAGGGAGGAATAACCTGTGCCGAAGTCATCCATAGAGATTTGGATGCCTAATTGAGAAAACTCCTCAAACGCTTTTTTAATATAGGTTTGATTACCTAATAGAACCCCTTCCGTGATTTCTAAATGCAAGCTGTCGCCTGATAGTTGATTGGTATTGAGGTATTTTTTGATCTTATTGAGCAGGGTAGGCGCTTTAAATTGAAGCGGCGATAAGTTGACTGCAATTTTGAAATTTGAATCGTACTGTTCAGTCCAGGTTTTAGTGGCCTTTAATGCTTCTTTTAAGACAAAGTAGCCTATAGGAATGATTAAGCCTGTTTGTTCGGCAATGGGGATGAATTCGTCGGGAGAAACATGTCCTAGTGCAGGGTTTTTCCATCGTAATAAGGCTTCTGCTCCCACAATATGTTCAGATTGGGTCTCAAATACGGGTTGGTAGTTTAGATCGAACTCATTACGAGCTAATGCCCCGTGCATCTGTTCTTCAATCAATAAACGACGTTCTATACCGGCATTCATATCTTCAGTGAAAAAGTGATAGGCATTCCGGCCTTCGCTCTTTGAGTGATACATAGCGGAATCGGCATTTCGTAGTAGCTGATCAGGTTTGGTACCATCATCAGGAAAGATAGAGATGCCAATGCTGGTTGTTAGAAGTAGCTCTCGATTTTTAACTTGGAATACATCGCGAAAGCTTTTAAGTAAGTTTTCAGCAATTGGACGTACTTCAAGCGCATCTTCGAGGTTGTTGATAAGGACAATAAATTCATCGCCACCTAAACGTCCTATTGTATCACTGGCACGAATCATGGAGCGTAACTTATTTGCTGCTTGAATAAGCAGCTCATCTCCAAGTGCATGACCTAGCGTGTCATTCACTTTTTTAAAATCGTCGAGATCGATAAAAAGAACTGCAAGCTTTTTATTGTTACGCTTAGCTTCTTGGATCAATAGGTTTAATCGGTCGAGTGCTAAGAATCGATTGGGTAACCCTGTTAAGCTATCGAAGTGCGCTTGGTGAATGATTTTTTCTTCTTGGACTTTTTGGCTTGTTATATCTTGTAGGGTTTCTATCGCACCGATGGTTTGACCGTCTTCATCTTGTAGTGGGGCTGCCGTAAAATATAACCAGCGGCCATCATGCATTTTAGGGAAGTAATCTTGAGCTTCAACTGCACCTGGAATCAGTTCCGATGGCTGGAATTTATGTCCGTAGTGTTGCTCGATATCTTTGGAAATAGCACCATTAAGTACCAAATTGGCCATCACTGGGCGTGGATGATCATAAAAACCTTTCCAAGAATCTTTAGTGCCAATTACTGATGAGGCCGGTATGCCAGTTAATATTTCACACGCTTTATTCCAATGAGTGATGATGTGTTCTTCATTGATAACAAAGCTGGCAATAGGATTACCAACAATCATTTGAGATAGTTGCTGTTGGGTCTTTTTAAAGGCTTTCCGTGCTTGATATAGATCAGTAATGTTGGAGGCTATGCCTCGATAGCCTGAAAAATTACCATCAATATCAAATGTAGGTGCTCCACTGACGGTATAGCGTTGTAGTTGGCCTTCGTCATTAAAAATATCGTACTGGAAATCATAGAAAGGCTCGTGTTTTTTGCATAGAGCCTTGTGTTCCTGCATTGCAGAATATGAATCAGGACTAATAGGCATTTCCCAGCGGCAGCGACCAATAAAGTCGATTTGATTGCGGCTCATCCGGCTGATGCCGGTGCCAGAAAAACTGATAAATCTAAACTCTTTGTCTTGTTCCCAAAACCAATCTGATGATAGCGCAGCAAAATCATTAAGGCGCTCTATTTCCTGCTGCAATTGTGCAACCTGAAGTTCGTAATCAGTCTGTTTAATGGCTTTGGTGCTCATATGGATAGCTACTGCAGTTCTGCTGTTCCAGAGTTAAATGATCATCTTGTAAGTATAGATGTTGAATTTTATTTCAATAACTTGGTTTTAGTAATACTGGTTAAGTTTTTATAAGACCATAAATAGTCTGAGGGATTTGCTGTCAGTTTTAAATCTGGATTGCAAAGATATTGAAAATAGATAAAAACTTAATATTTTTTGAAATATACTATAAAAATCTGTGGAGTCTATTCTCTATGCGGACAATATTTATCTCAGTTTTCGGCACGCAATGCTGGTTAGATGGATGATAAAAATACTAATTTATCAGAATTTGAGATAATGAAAATAAAAAAACGGGTCCGTATTTCGGTTGTAAAAATAGGCTTATTTCAAAGCGGCATACCAAGGGTGTCTGTTATGCGTAAAAGTATACAAGGTTTAGTTAAGGCAACATGTCTTGCGGGGGGGATGTTGAGCTTTTCTGCCCAAGGAGAAGACTTAATAGAAATATATGATTTAGCTTTTACTAATGATCCTATATTTCAGTCTGAATTTCACGAGCATGAAGCCTCTAAGGAAATTTATAACCAAGCCAAAGCCGCTTTGCTTCCTACAATTAAGTTTGACTACTCTCAGACGGAAACAAGCCAAGATATTGTAAGTTCAGACAATGAGGTTTTTTCTAGTGGGAGTACCTCCTACCCGACTACAGAGATGACATTGTCTCTTACGCAGTCGATTTATAGCTATAGTAACTGGGCCTATTTCAAACAAGCTAAAGAGGACGTCAAGCGAGTAGCCTCTGAACTTGAAGATGCGCGGCAAGATTTGATGATGCGTACGGCTGAAAATTATTTCGCGACATTACGTGAGTATGACAACTATATAGCCATTAAGTCAGAAGTTATTTCTCTAGAAAAACATTTTGAATTGGTAAAACAGCAGCGCGAAGATGGTTTGGCGCGAGTTACAGATGAGTTAGATGCCCAAGCTCGATATATGCAAGCGAAAGCTCGCGAAGTTGAAATCCGAAATGCTTTCAAAGATGCACTTCAAAGTTTGAAGGAGATGACTGGTGAGATGCCAAAGTCTCTGGTCTCTTTGGGATTCGATTTAAACCTGATAGAGCCTAACCCAATTGCTCCGGAAGAGTGGGTAGAAAAAAGTCGTGACAATAACCCAATGGTTTTAGCTAAGCGTTTGGCGGCTGCTGTAGCTTGGCAAGAAGTTCGTCGTCAAAAGGGTGGACATTATCCTACATTGGATTTTGTATTCTCACAGAATGCGCGTGAGACGGAAGGCTCTTTGTTTGGTGGTGGTTCCGAAGTCGATACCCAAGATATGATGTTGAAACTTACCGTGCCTATCTATGCTGGTGGAGCTGTTTCGTCAAAGGTTAGAGAAGCGGTTGAATTGCATAATAAAGCTCAAGACGAATTAAAAATCGAGTGGCGTGCTACTGAAAGAGAAACTTATGCAGCGTTTGATGGAGTTGTGGGATCGATAGCTAAAGTTGAAGCTTTACAACGTTCTGTGGATGCTTATGAATTGGGTGTCGAGGCCAAGCGAACTGCTTATGAATCAGGCCTTACATCTAGTTTAAGTGTCCTAGATGCTGAGCGAGATCTGTTTTTTGCAAGGACTGAGTTCTTCAGTGCTAGGTATGATTACCTTATCAATACGTTAAGGCTTAAAAGGGCTGCTGGATTATTGAGTGTTACTGATTTGAAGCAAATTAATACGATGCTGCTAGGGCAGGAACAAGCATTTGATGTGGCTATTGAACTGCTCAATAAATCGGGATATCGCACTTCAGCACAAGCAGTTCGCTAAGGCTGTAAAGTGAAGGCTAGTTGTCAGCTGCGGTCGGCATTTGATCTGCTTGCTGTGCCATATGGCTATGAGCATTCCTGCAAAATTACCAAAGGGGTGCTCAATCAAAATCGCTTTTTGTTAACTCAGCATAAGAGCTGTTTTGATAGTGATCCACGTGCTTCTCTATTTAGGTTGGTTGATGACCTGAATATGCCGTTAGAGGGAGCGGCTTGGCTCAAAAATAACTTGGATCAAGCTGAGCTCATCCATCTAGGGTATGAAGATGATAAGGGTGTGCCGTTGTGTAAGCTTTATCTGGAGTTTCCATATACCGTGCCCGAGAGTGACTTGCCTACCAGCGAGAAGAGCTTTTTGTTACATCAAGCAATTAAGTGGCATACGGAAGACAATCGTTTTCACATAACGGATTATCGTTGTTTACCTTCGCTTTCTAAGCTCGAATACCTTTCCTTTATTTATAAATGTCTCGGTCCAAGCGGTCAGTCGCAGGCAGTTTGGGTTGAAGAATTGTTGATGAGGATGTGTAAGTCTGAATTGCCAATGATGCTTGATGTTTCTGAACCTGAAACAGTTCGAAGATCCTTTGATGTTAATTTGTATGACTTTTCTATCAGGCTGGGTGAGTTAGGCTCTTTGCTGAAAAAACTTTTCCGAAGCTTCTCTTTGTCGCCTGAATCTGTGAATCAATTTTTAGAACAGAATGCTGATCGTATTTTAGGGCACGTCTCTGGTGGTATTAATCGAGATGGAGAGCCTTTTATTACGTTGTATTTTGGGGTTGAAGAACGTTGTGGCTAACATGCATGAATTGGAGTCTTTTTTCAAACAGTGTGGTCCTAATGAGCAGTTGTTGGATTATTGCCTTTGGCCTTATGTTCCTCTTACAGCTACTGATGGAAAGCAGCATTCTTTCAATCTTTTATTAAATAGTTTTGCTGCAACGGGCGTTGGAGTTAACGGTGTTAGGTTGATAAAAGAAATACAGGAGGTGATGGGGAAAGGGCAGACTGTTTGGGGAGTGAAACTTGCTGGGAGTAAGATTAGCTGGGAGCTTTATTTTTACGACTACGAACGCCTTGAAAGAAAAAACTCTTTTGCTCGTTTAAAGCGATTGATGCCTGATTCATTATCGACTGCTTTGAATGTATCGGATGATGTACCTTACTTTATGTTTTCGATCGATCTGGATGTCGATGGGCTTAATGCGGGTTATTTAAATTTAAATGAAGCGAATATCTATATGGGGAATGACGGCAGTAATGTGTCTTCAGGTATTTGTTATCTATTGTCTGAAACAGGTCTCTCCTTAAGTAATCTCTATTACTTCTATAACTCGATCAAAGAGAAAGAAGACATTCTGGCAAAGATCGCAAGCTCGGTGCATTTGAATCTACGGAAGTTAGATTTCAATAGAATTCTCTTACCAGAATTGCGTGATTGCGAAACCACTGTCGTTGCGAATAAAAAGCAAAATGAAGGGATCTACTTTTCGCGTATCAAAATAGATCAACTCATTTGGTTCTTACGGGCTATGGGGTACCCAGAAGTGATTCAGGAGTATGTAACGGCTTCTCAGAATGAATTAGATCATATGCTCTATGATGTAGGTATCGATTATAAAATGTTGCCTGATGGCCAGATAGAAGTTTTGAAGACGAGTTATTACGGAATTTTTTGATGCTTTCTATAGAACAACGCTTCGATCACAGTGCCTATGTCTCTATGACAATGGAATTCCGCTGTAACTTAAAATGCGTTCACTGCATGATCGAAGGAACTATGGATTATCTTGAACCACAGAGTCGACAAAAATTTGATGAACTGCTTGCTTATAATCGAGAACACCAAAAGTGGTCTGGGCTAATTCTCACCGGCTCAGAAATTACCTTGCACAGAGATTTGCCTGAACTGGCTATAGCTGCAAAGCGGTCTGGATTTAAGCATGTCCGGATCCAGAGTCATGGTATGCACCTTGGTAAATTAGAATATTGCACTAAATTAATTGGTGCGGGAGTTGATGAGTTCTTTATTAGTGTAGCTGCAGCGGATGCCGAATCTCACGATAGTATCACCCAAGTGCAAGGCTCATTTCAGAAGACGCTTCAAGGGATGGAAAACGTAGATCGCTGGGAGCATACGATCAGCATTACAAATACAGTGGTAACAAAAAAAAGTTATAAACAGTTACCACAAGTTGTAGATGCATTAGCGCATTTAAAGAATTTAGCCCAGATGGAGTTTTGGTTTTATTGGCCTATGTCAGGGAAGGATGACAAGTCTTTACTCGTATCTCATTTAGAAATGTTGCCATATTTGCAAGAGGCCGTGATAAAAGCGCAGGCTCTAGGACGGCGTGTAGAAATTAAAAATTTCCCGCAGTGTTTGTTGGGAGATTTTAAACATCTTTTGGTCAACGGACAGCCGCAACTTTTTATTGATCCTGTGTTTTGGCGGGAATTTGAAAAAAATGGTTTCTACCAATGTAAACACCGTGAAAACTGTCAGTCCATAGAATGTTTAGGCTTGAATAGTGCTTATATAGAGCGCTTTGGTTGGGAAGAAGAAATACTTGTACCACAGTACAATGGTTAAGTTGCAGTACAGGTATATTCTTTACTAAGATGTGGGTCTTGGACTGCAATAAATATTAGAAATAGCTAAGGAAAACAACGTGACAACACAGTTACTAATTTACGGAGATGTTCAGCCAATCAACAAGCAGCGTCATGCTGATTGGTCAGTAAAGGCGGGTAGCCAATATGGCTTTGCTCAAGCGGTTAATTCAGTTCCGTTAATGGCTGTTGAGTTTCCTAATGCGGCGGAAGAATATTGTGTTGTTTTTGCCGGTGAAGGCGACAATTTGCTTCCAGTTGTTCTAATGGGTGTTAGAGAGCAAGAAAATCTTTATGTAAACAAAGATGGTAGCTGGAAAGCAAAATATATCCCTGCTTTCATCCGTCGTTACCCATTCGTTTTTTCTAGTGCAGATGAAGGTTCTACTTTAACTCTTTGCGTAGATGAAGGGTTTGAGGGTTGTAATCAGGAAGGGCGTGGCGAAAAACTTTTCGATGCAGATGGTGAACAAACTCAGTATTTAAGCTCTGTTTTAGATTTTCTAAAAGAGTATCAAGTACATTATCAACGCACAAAAGCCTTTGCTAAAAAGCTTCAGGCACTGGATCTACTTGAGCCAATGGGAGCTCAATTCACTACGCCTGCTGGTGAAAAACGCACCGTAACTGGTTTCCAAGCAATCAATCGTGAAAAGCTTAAAGGTTTAGCTCCAGAGACGTTTGCTGAATTAGCCAAAACTGATGAGTTAGAGCTTATTTACGTACATCTGCAGTCTATGCGTAACTTCACAAAGATGCTTGAAAAGGTCTCTGGTAGTGCGGAAGTGTCTGCAGAAAATAATGACGATACTTCAGAAGAAGTGACGCATTAAACTTATAGGGTGGTAGCTTGCTACCCTTCTGATTTTTAAGAACTATTTAGAACCGGAGAGATGTGGCAGCGTCGATCCGGTTTTTCGGCATTTATAGAATGGTCTTCGGCAGGGCCAATTGAGGGTGATTTTATGGCGATTAAACGGAATAATGCGACGAAAAGTCGGCTTTGGAATGCAGTCAATCGAGCAAATCTAGGAGTCCCAAATATTGGGGTGCCGAGAGTTCCGTCAGCCAAAAATGCCCTGAGAAATGACCGCTTTAGGCTCGAATCGCTAGAGCCTAGATTACTCTTATCTGCCGACCCTGTTTTTGCAGCAGCTGCTAATGCTGATCTAACAGTTCGTTTACTTCAAGAAGAGGACGTAACCCTTGTCCAGATTCTTGATAACAATGCCGATTCTGAAGACTCTGCCGTACTTCAGGAATACACCCTGATCGATGATACAGGTGAAACTGTTCTTGATAGCCTGACCATTAATGGTGTTGATGACTCAGATGAATCTCTTACCCTCGAGAATAGTCTGCTAGATGACACTACAGGACTTGTGGTTAATTTTCATGGTGGTACTGGTGATGACACGGTAGTAGGTACTAGTGCTGATACTCAATGGAGCTTGACGGGTTCTGGCAGCGGTAGCGCTGATGAAGGAAATCTTAATTTTACCGGTGTCGCGAACCTCGAAGGCGGTGACGGTGATGATTCTGTTGCCAACGGTTCTGCTACCGCATCTTGGTCATTGACTGATACTTACTCAGGTTCAGTGAATAGTGTCAGTTTTACGGGTGTTGAAAATCTAACCGGTGCTGCTGGTGATACCTTAGATTATTCTTTTTATGGTATGGGTGTAACTGTTGATTTAGTTGGTGGCTATGCGACCGGTTTTGCTTCTGTGGCTGGTTTCGATAACGTTACAGGTTCTAGTCACGCAGATACTATTGCTGGTAATAGCAACGCTAACACTCTGGTCGGTGGAGGCGGAGACGATACGTTGGTTGTTAATCGTGATGCAGATATCACATTAACTGATACGGAAGTTCGCTTTGATGGCGAGCTGGCAGGTTCTGGCGAAGACTCTATCTCTGGCTTCGAAGCCGCTTCGCTAACTGGTGGTGATGGCGACAACACGATAGATGCTTCGGCATTTACGGGCCTTAATGGCGTCAGTATTGATGGTGGTGCAGGCGCTGATACATTGACAGGTACTGGTGTTGCGGACCGCATTATTGGCGGTGAAGGTGATGATACCATCTATGGTGGTGCGGGCGCAGATGTTTATGTCGCATCAACTGACCAAGATATGCTTATTGCTGCAGGTGGTCCTGGTGATGCTGAGTTTAAAGCCGGTACCATGAATGCAGGGGGGCAAATTAGCTCTCCGAATGATAAAGATACCTTGTACAGCATTGAATCTGCGGAGCTTACCGGCGGTGATTCGGCAAATACTATTGATGCAAGTGGTTTTGCTGGAAGTGTAACCATTGATGGTGGTGCAGGTGACGATAATATCACTGGCTCAGCGCAAGCAGATATTCTAACCGGTGGTTTAGGTGCCGATACTATCGAAGGCCTTGGTGGTGTTGATACCTTGGTGGAAAGCAGTAACGGTCATTTTGCATTGGTTGGTACTGTTGCTAGCTCGACTTTAACGTCTAGCAAAAACGAAACAGCACTTATCACTCTAACTGGTGTAACTTCAGGAACTTTTACCCTGACCTTTGCTGGTCAGACAACCGCCGCTATTGCATATAACGCCTCTGCTGCTGAAATTAAAGCGGCCCTTCGTAGCTTATCTAATGTTGGCGAACAAGATGTCACTGTAGCACTGGGTGACATGGATGCTTCTACTGATCCTGTAGATGGAACAACTGAGTGGACGATCTCATTTACGGGCGATCTTGCTGATAGCAATGTGGCAAATCTAACCCTAGATGATACTAATCTGGCGGGTGGTTCTGCATCAGTAGCAGTTACTCAGCATTTCACTGAAAACGATACGATCACAAACGTTGAGAAAGCAGAGCTTACTACAGGACAGGGCGCTAATATTCTGGATGCTTCCGGATTTTCTGGTTCTGTAACGCTGGATGCGGGTTCCGGTGATGATATTCTCCGTGGTGGTTCCGCCGCTGATATTCTGAAAGGTGGGTCCGGTAACGACATACTTTCTGGCGGTGCTGGTGAAGATGACATTGATGGTGGGACAGGTAATGACATCTTGTCGGAAACCGGGGATCGTCACTTCTATTTGACTTCGTCAGCCCTCTTTAATGCGGCAGATGCTGTGACCAGCTCGGAAGACGATGTTCTGACAGGTATTGAAGGCGCTGAACTGACAGGTGGTGCTGGTGCGAATACGATTGATGCTTCTGGTTTTAGCAATGTAGATGCGACTACCCAGCTTTATTACTTAAATAATGGCTTTGGCGTAGGTACTGGTCAGGGCAATGACCTCCTAGTTAAGCTGGGCTCTACCGATATCGAAATAGATCTAAGTACCGCAAATACTGTTCAGGACGTGCTTGATCTGATCTCAGCTGCTGATGCCGCGCTTACCGCTGTACTGGATGGTATCGCGATTCAAATCACCAGTTCGGGTGCTGTTATTACGGAAATTGGTTCTCTTAATAGCTCAACCACGGCTGAAGATTTAGGGCTTTCCTTCAAGGGTAGTTTAACAACAGTAACAGGCGATACTTTAGGTACGGGTAGCGTTACGCTTTCTGGCGGCGCTGGTGCAGATACGCTAGTTGGCTCTGGTGGGGCTGATGTTCTAATTGGCGGTGCTGGTGCTGATACGATCGATGGTCAGGGTGGTAAAGACCACCTGACAGAAACATTCGATCTGAATATGACCCTGTCGGATACTGCGGCAGCAACTCATGATGCCGAGCTTGTTATTGGTACAGATGATGCGGATGAGCTGAAAAATATAGAGCAAATTACGCTGACGGGTGGAGCGAGTGAAAACACATTAGATGCATCTGATTACTCATTAACTTCGGTAACCCTCGCTACAGGTGGCGGTACAGACACTCTTAAAGGTGGTGCGCAGAGTGATACCTTTATTCTTGATGTTTCCAACCTTGATAATACCGATGCTGACCCTGCTAACCATGACAAAGTAACCATTAATGTTGGTGGTGGCACTGAAAATGAAGTGGTGGTTCTAGATACCGATGGATTTGTAACTCAAGACGATTTTGGTTGGGTTAATTGGGTTGATGATGCTGGTGACCCAGCGGCAGCAGCAGGAACGCAAACCCTAAAAGGTAATGATGATAGCGATGGCAACAAAAATAAGCTTGTTGTTAGCGAGAATATCACGCTGTCAGGAACAAACCTCAAACTCTTAGCTGACACAATAGAAATCAAAGGCTTCACCATAGATACCAGCGTAAATGGTGGAGTGTCCGGTGATATTTATCTTGAAGGTATCAACATCACAATTGATGAAGGTGCCCAATTAATCGCTAAGGACGATAATGCGGGTACTGCCGGTGATATTACGATTTATGGTCTGGATGACCGTCTAGATTGGACTTCCGGTTTCGCCAATATCGACTTTATTGAGTCGATTGTAACTATCGGGCAGACCGAAGGTGCTGGTGGCGAACATACCATTATCAAAGGTGGCGATGTTGTTGTTTATGCCCGTGCTAATGCCCAGCACTACATCAAAGATACCGATCATTGGGATTTCGCTCTAGATGACTATTTAGCTTTCGGTCTAGAAGGTATTGCTGAAGCTGCAGAAGGTTTTGCTCTGTTTGCAGCGGTGTCTTATGCGAAAGGTAATGCCCAAGTCAAAATCGGTAAAGAAACTGAGATCGAAGCTGAAGACTTTATTGCCGATGCGACGTCGATTGTTAATGTTTCAGCCTCTCCAACAGGATGGGCGTTTGCTGGCGCAGCGGGTGTAATCGATAACACTGCAAAAGTAGAGATCGACGGTAAGATCACAACGACCGATGATCTGATCGTTCGTACGAATGTGGATAACACCACCAACGTACTTGCTGACCCAACCGCGGCAGGGACTATAGCGACCAGTGTCGCTATCAGTGTAACTAACTCTGAATCTACTGCGCATGTGCAGGATAACGCCATCCTTAATGTCGGTGGCGATTTAACGGTTGATGCTAATACCGTCGATAAAAACCGTACGATGGCGCGTTCTATCTCGGGTGATACAGGAGCCTTAGGTGTAGCACTGGCATTTAGCTATGAAGATGGCAATACCAATGCTTACCTAGACGGAACCGTAAATAGTTCTAATAGCATTTCTGTGACAGCTGAGATGGAAAAAGCAGCCATTGAAGCGTCAGAAATGATCTTTGTGCCTACCCTTGTAAATGGTGTTCAAGCTGTTTCAGCCACAGGCTCTGATTCTAAAGGCAACTTGCTCGAAGATACCGAAGCTACAGCTAAAGAGAAAATGACCGCAGGGGTGGATAGCCTAACCGGTGGTTTCATCACTAAGGTTTCTAAAGCTATTGCAGGTAAACTGAGCTCTGATCCTCCAGGTGATCCTTGGAAGTTTGATGCAAGTTTCAGTACAGCTGTTGTTATCGATAAAAACAAAGCAGATGCTCGCATTGGTGATGGCGCTTCAGATGGTGATAGCGACAGCGGCGATATTACATCGTCTGGTGATATTACGGTTAAAGCTGTTGTTTCCTCGCGTCCTGATGTAACCGCATCCTCCAGTGCTGAAGACGAAAATGCGAGTGACTCATCCAAAGGCTCTCAGGCAAATACTGGCGGTTCCGTTGCGATGGTCGTTGGTATTTTCGAGAACGATGCAGATGCACTGATTAATAGCGGCGCTAAGGTTGATACCGAAGGTACGCTAACTGTCGATGCGCAGGCACTGAATCAGATCGATCCATTAGGTTTATGGGGCGCAAACCTAATAGCGCCACTTGTGTCTGGTGATAGCATTAAAGCCGATTATGATACGACGCAAGATTATGATCAGCCGATCAAACTAGAAGGTGTTGTTGAGGTTAAACAGGGCCATACTGCTGGTGGTAATGTTGGTTCTTTCTATGAATATACTGGCACCCATGAGCAGACCTTCGACCTTTCTGAGGTCAATTTCACTTCCGGTGATTGGAAGGAAGTAAACCCATTTGCCGAAAAATCATCAGGCTTTATTGGTCAGCTTACAACTTACCTTGATGATAATTTAGGTTTAGATAACAACCTGATCGATAGCTGGTCAGTCGCGACTGCTGAAGGACAGAAACTTTCATTGGCAGGTGCCGGTTCTGCGATGTTTATCGAGCAGGATTCGGATGCGCGCATTAAATCTGGCGCAGAGATTAACCAGCGCTTGGCTGCATCTGGTACGCCAGGTGATGTGATTGTTACGGCTAACAGTGTTAATCACCTCGCTGCATTGGGCGGCAATTTTAAGACTCCGGGTATCTCTTCTGGTGGCACGACAGGCTCTGGTGACGATAAAAAACGTACTTGGAAGCCTTCATGGGAGAGTGGTGGTGCTGGATCATCTTCTGCAGATGGCGGTAGCGCTGCAGGTTTGACCGTTCTTTATCATGGCTTTACCGGCAATTCGATTGCCAAGATTGAAGATGGTGTTCTACTTGATGCGGATGCATTGAAAGTCGTTGCTGATAACGAAACTGTAGGTGTGACCTTTGGTGCATCCGGTGGACAGTCTGACAATATCGCCTTCAATGGCGCTGTTATTATCAACGAGATCGATAACAGCACGATCGCACAGATCGCTGAAGGTGCGACTATCAATGTGGGTAGTGGTGATATCGGCGGTAGCGGCCCATCTTTGCAGGTTAAAGCTAAAGATGATGCTTACCTCATCACTGTAGCTGGTGGTATTGCTGCTTCTGAACACGTAGGTGTTGGTGCAGCTGTATCTGGAAACATTGTTGATCGAGAAACTGAAGCGCTTATTGGTGCTCGCGATGGCGAGGATGTTGCGACAACTAAAGGTTCTGTGACTGTTGCTGGTGATCTAACAGTCGAAGCTGATCACGAAGGCTTTATTGGATCGCTTGCGATCTCCGGTGCGAAAACCTCTAGCAGTTCTACTCCAGAATCTGGCGGTACGGGTGTTAGTCAGAATAATTCGGATGGCTCCAAGAGCGAAACAGACGATCCGGGTAAACTACCGAATAACCAGAAAAATTACGACAACGTTATTGCTGAGCTTAAAGCGCGTTTTGGTGAAACGGACAGTTCATCAGGCTCTTCAGGTAGCTCTACAGCTAGTGAAAATGCGGGCAAATCGGGCATCGGTATCTCTGGCTCAGTAACCATCAATTATGTCGAAGATGATGTTTGGGCTTATATCGATTCAAGTGGTGATGTAACTACCACTGATAGCGATAGTACGATTACGATTAAGTCAGATGATTCGACTGCGATAGGTTCTCTTGCAGGTTCTGCGGCTATCTCTTCAGCTAGCGCAGGTAAGTCTGCTACCGGCATTGCAGGTGCTATTGGTATTAACCTGATTGGCGGCAAGAGCGCGGCATTTATCGATAATGCAGGCATTATTACTACGCCGCGTTTGGATATGGATGCGACTCGCACAGGTTGGGTTGTTTCCATCAATGTTGGTGTTGCTGGTGCTACAGGGCAGCAAGGTACTGCTGTTGGTGGTTCGGTAGCTGTCACACGTATTACTTATTCCACTGAAACAAGTATTACCAACACGCCTACTGTTGTTGTGAATGGTCATCTGTCTATGCATGCAGATGATTCTAGTAATCTAATTCTTGTGGCGGGTGCTGCTGGGTTTGGTGGTAAGTCCGGCGCAGGTGTTTCAGTTGCCTTCTCTGAGATTGAAAACTCTGTTACATCGAAAATTGATAATGTTGATAGCCTGAAATACACATCAGGTTTAGATGTAAATGCTAAGGCTGATGGTCTTCTCGTAGCTGTAACGGGAACGGTAGGCGTATCGACTAGCAGTTCTGGTGGTCTTAGTTTAGCGGGTACGCTGTCTATCAATATGGTTGATACTGATGTTGATGCGGCTATTTTAAATACCACCACGACAGCAGATTCTGCTGGCGACGTTACTGTTTCAGCTTTAGATGACTCTTCAATTTTCTCGTTTGCAGGTGGTTTTGCAGCGGGTGGTAAGGCTGGTTTGGGTGCTGCGTTAGCACTTAACTTTATGACCAATACGGTGAAAGCTCGTGTTGAAGGTTCGACGATCAGAACTGATGGCAATGTTACGGTTAAGGCGCTTGAAAGCAGTTCATTAATTGGTATCGCACTGGGTGGTGCTGGCACTAACAAGTTGGCTATTGCTGCATCTGTTTCCGCAAATCAAACCGCTAACACCGTATCTGCAAAAGTACTTGATAGTACGATTGAAGGTCGAGGTGATAACACTTCGACCTCTGTTATAGCGCAAGATTCTTCAACTAGTGTAGGTATTGCAGGTGCAGGTGCAGGAGCGGGGAAAGTCGCTCTGGGTGCAAGTATTGGCGTTAACTTGATTGGTAATACGATCACGTCACAGGTGGATGATTCACTTATCCACATGACTGGTTTGAACTCCAATATCAATGTTACAGCGATAGCAGAAGAAGTTTTGGTCAGCGTTGCTATTGGTGGCGCAGGAGCAAATACTTTTGCACTGGGTGGATCTGTTTCGGTTAATGAAGTTACTAATACTGTAGAAGCTAAAGTAACTAATAGTTTGGATACATCTTCATCTGGAACGCCAAATAAAGGCCTTCATGCGACAGGTGATATCTCTGTGTCTGCTGCTGATAGCACAACAATGGTTGTTGTTGCTGGTGCGGGAGCAGGTGCAGGTACTGCAGCAATTGGCGCTGCAGTTTCCACAACCGATGTTGGCAATACCATCAAGGCCTCTATCGATGGTTCTACGGTTAATTCATCTGCTGGCAATGTTTCTGTTACTGCAGGTTTTGCTGCGCCTACGACGGCAGCTGATCTTGGTAGTCTGGGTGTTGATACGGCTGACCTTCCAGATGAAACCGATACTAGTTCGCAAATCATCAATGTCACTGTAGCTGGTGCGGGTGCTAATACCTTTGCTGCAGGTGCCGCTATATCTTTGAATTGGTTACACAATAATGTTCAGGCCTATATCAGCGGTGGTGCTGATGTAGATGCAATGGGCGATATTAAAGTTAATGCCCGTGATGACGCAGATATGATCAGTGTCGCTGTAGGAGCTGCAGGCGCAGGTACGACAGCAATCGGTGCTGCATTGGCTTATAACTATATCGGTGGTACGCCTGAGGACCCTAGCCGCACAGTTGATAGTAGCCGACTGACTGATGATGCCGGGCAGGTACTTGCGTACATCGACAATTCACAAGTTGATTCATCCGCTGCGGGAGTCGAAGTGGCAGCCCATGCTGATGCGAGCATTATTAATGTAACTATTGGTGCAGCGGGTGCGGGAACTGTTGCTGTCGCAGGTTCAGTGTCCATCAACTTTATGCGCAATATTGTGAGTGCCCAGATTAAAGGTGGGGCTGATGTATCCGCGCATACTGATGTTGATGTTAGTGCGACTGTTACACCGATTATGATTATTGTTGCGGGCGGTGGCTCCGGTGCGGGTACTGCAGCTGCTTCTATTGCTTCTGCTACGAATGATATGCGTAGCAACATTAGCGCAAGTATCGAAGGCTCTGGTACAACAGCAACGGCGACTACGGGTGATGTGAATGTTGCAGCAGAAGTACTAAATACTAATCAGTTACCTACAGTAGGTGATGCTTCTAATCAGGCTGATACTTATGCAGCGAATGCTGCTGATCCAGACGAAAATCCAGATCCTATTTTAGATGCTCAGATTTGGAGTTTTGCTGTCAGTGGATCTGGTGCAGGTACGGCAAGTTTAGCTGGTGCGTTAAGTCTGAACTGGATCCGTAATGAAGTAGAAGCCTTTGTGTCCGATGGTGCTACTGTCACAGCTAATGCTGGAGGTTTGAGTCTTCGTGCGTCGGATCAGGCTACGTTGAACTCGCTTGCTGCAGGTCTAACAGGGGCTGGCACTGGCGCGGTTGGAGCTGCTGTAGCGTATAACTATGTAGGTGGTGATCCGGATGATCCGGCATCAACTCGTAAGAACTTCGCAAAAGTTTACATTGATAATGCCACAGTGAATGCTGGCAGTTTGGCGATGAATGCTATTGCTAATGCCAATATTAATTCGCTTGCAGTCGGGGCATCTGGCGCAGGTACTTTTGCTGGCTCTGGCGCTTTATCGCTTAACTGGATTAAGAAAAATGTTGAAGCGTTGATCTCCAACGGCGCTAAAGTAACGACAACCAGTGATATCACTGTTCGTGCTTCAGATAGTTCAACTATTCGTTCCGGCGCTGTTGTGATTGCAGGCTCAGGCACTGCTGCTGTAGGTGGTGCGGTTGCTTATAACGAAATAGCTAACACTATTTCTGCAGGTATCTCAGGTTCAGGAACAACGGTTACTATCACCGCGGGTAATAGCAGCGATATCGTGATCGAATCCCTGTCTGATTCTACTGTGAAAACTTTAGTAGCCAGCGTAGCTGGTTCAGGTACTGCGAGTGTTGCAGGTTCAGCAGGTGCGAACCTACTGGAAAGCCAAGTGAACGCTTTCATTGATACAGCAACTGTAACAACAGATGGCAGTATCTCTGTTTATGCTGAATCTAAAGATACATCCGAAGGTATTGTTGGCGCTATTGGTGCGTCTGGAACGGCAGGTATTGGTGGTGCCGTAACTGTAAATCAGTTGGATAATGGTACTTATGCTTTCATCGATAATGCGACTGTTGTAGCTAAAGGTCTCGGTGATGGCGTTGAGGTTAAACCTTCAGCAAATGCGGGTTCTACCGATACGGTCAATGGCGTATCCGTTCGTTCCAATGTTACCACTAACTTAGAATCTTATGCTGGTGCAGGTGGTATATCAGGAACAGTTGGTCTCGCTGCTAACGTACTGGTTAACCGTGTTGCAAATACATCTGAAGCACGTGTTAAAAACTCCACAATCAATAACTCCACGGATCGTGGTAAGCATCTAAAAGTTAATGCTAATCAGGAAACTGATTTTGTCAGTGGTGGTGGCGCTGCGGGTGTAGGTCTTGCAGGAGGTGGAGCCGCTGCCACGGTAGATACCAACTTTATCAACAATACTACTCGCGCCTACATTGATGGTAATAGTAATAGTAAAGATATTTTTGCTGCTGAAGGTATCAGTGTCTCTGCCGTTTCAGATGAAGACCTGAGTACAGTAGCGGTAAGTGTAGGTGGCGGCCTTTATGTTGGTGCGTCCGGCACAGCTTCAGCCTTTAAGTCCAGTTCGCTTACAGAAGCCTATGTGAATGCAGCTGATCTTAATTCTTACGGTGATATCACAATCAGTGCAGATTCTGATGTTGATATGAGCTTCGACGATGTTTCGTTAGCATTAGGTTCTGTTGGTGCTGGTGCATCTGTTAGTGTGGCTCTGTTTGAGGGTACTACTAAGGCGTATACAGCAGGCAGTAGTTCTCTAGTCTCGGAATCAGACGGTGTGGGCGGAATAGGCGGTACTGTTTCTGTCACTGCTAATGCTAAGGAAAGCTCTGATGCTCTTGTCGCTGCAGGTGGAGCGGGTATTGGTGCAGCAGCTGCTTCAGTAGGTGTCTTGAGCAGTACTTCACATACTTCCGCATATTTAGGTAGCTCTACGACAGTGACAGCGCTGCAAGGTGTCACAGTTACAGCCGACCATGTTATTGACGTAAACAAAGAGAGTGCGAGCGCAATAGGCTCCGTATCTGTTGGCGGTGGTGGTATTGGTGCTTCAGTTGACGTAATCACCATTAATAACACAGTCGATGCCCATATTGGCGCGGGATCAGTTCTTACGACTGTAGGTGCTGTCCGTGTAGAAGCGACAGCGACTAAGAATGTTGAATCAAATGTTTTGGCTTTTGCTGGTGGTGCAACAGCTGGGATCAGCGGGGCGGTGTCGTATATCTCAATAGGCACGGGCCCAGATGGTGATAATGATAATGAACTCTCAGCTTCACAATCTAGCGTGGCTTCAGGCTTTGGTAATAGTACTGTTAGTGGTTTAGGCAGTGACGGCTCTGCACAGAGAGCACAAGCAAAAGGTGATAGCACACTAAGCAGTGGCTCATTCTCAACCATAGATATTCAAGCTGATAACAGCAATCCATATAGTACACGTGCTTATATTGATGACGCCGTTACCATCCAAGGTGTTGATGGAGTTAATCCAGTAGATGGTAGCAATGTACGGGTGTCTACCGCGTCAGTGACGGTTAAAGCGGATGAGAACATTAATGTTGATGTTCTAACTGGCGGTGCTGCTGTGGGTGGTAGCGTTAGTGTAGGTGGTACGGTATCTGTTACATCTCTAGGCGGTAACACCACTGCTTGGATTGGCAATGCTGGCACTATTGAGACAAGTGGTGTAGTCACGGTTGATGCCGATTACACGACTGACGTTGATATTGAAGTTTACGGTGGTTCTGCAGGTACTGTTGGCCTAGGTGCTCAGGTTGCAGTGCTAAACGATAGCAGCAATCAGTCCGCCTACATTGAAAATGGCACGAGTGATGCCAATGGCGCGAAAATTGTTAAGGCGAGTTCGCTAGATATTAACGCAGCAGCGAACCGTGATATCAACATTGATATTGTTGGCGTATCTGCGGGTGTTGCCGCGGCGGGCGCCGCGATTGGTGATGTATCTGTTACTGGTTCCACAACCTCCTATCTAGGTGATTATGCTCAGGTTGGGCAAAGCGGAACATCTGGTTTCACGGTTACAGATGTCAATGTAACGGCTGTTAATAATCTTAATGTGGATCTAGAGGTTACTGCAGTAGCAGCAGGCTTAGGCGCAGGAGCTGGTAATGATGCGAATATCTCTTACTCTCCAACGGTATCTGCTCGTATAGGTAAAGGCTCTGATATTGATGTAACAGGAACTGTTACCGTATCTGCGGTTGCTACTCCAGAGATTGAGACCGATATGCTGGGTGTATCTGCTGGTGGTTTAACCGTTGGTGTCTCTCTGACCGATGTTGATGTTAATGCTAATGTTTCTGCAACGTTAGGATCTGCTGACGGTACTGAGGGTAGTATCAATCTTAATGCCGCAGTCCTTAATGTATTGGCTGCCACAGATGTAAAAGATGGCGGTAATGGCATTAGTGCTGAATCTACCGGCTCTTCAGGTTCGCTAGTTGGTGTGAACGCAACCCTAAGTGAAGTCTCAACGACAAGTGTGGTTGAGAGCGTCATAGGGGCAAACTCTAATTTGGTTGTTGCAGGTGCCGTAACTATTGCGGCGGTTACTGAAACTCGTCAGAAAGCGAACTCCGATAGCAATACCGGCGGTATTGTGGCTGCGGGCGCGAGCACAGCGACTGTCTCTTCTAACACTACAACCACAGCGCGTATTGCGTCTGATGTTGATATCGATGGCGGTAGCTTAAATCTAGTTGCTACAGGTAATGATGATAACTTCGCTGTAGCTGATGCTGGTAGTGGCGGTGTGCTAGCTGGAGCTGGTGCAGCAGTGACAACGAATAACACCAGCAATACTCAAGCGATCATTGATGGCGGCCATACGTCTGGTCGTAGCATTGATCTGGACGATGCCTCTAATGGCGCGGTAATGATCACAGCGGATCATACAGCTAAGTTCAATGGTGAAATCAGTACTGTAGGCGGTGGTGCCCTAGCGGGTAGCGGCGCTGAAGCAGATCACGATGTTAATGCCACCGTTAGTGTCTCTATTGGAGCGAATACCGATATGGATGCTCGCTCTATGGATATCTCAGCTACCAACGCTTTGAGTAAAAATCAGACGGGTATTGATGGTACTGTGGGCGGTGCTCTTGCGGGAGCTGGCGCGGATAGCGATATAGATCTGAGCATTAACACTACGGTGGATGTTGGTGCTGGAGCTAAGTTGGATGTAGTTGGGTCTGCGTTTGATCCGGGGAATCTATCTATTGCGGCGCTAAATAAACTGGATGTTAAAGACAAGATTACCCTAACGTCTGCAGGACTAGCATCGGGTGTTGGTGCTAATGCAAATATCTCTACCAGTCAGGATTTAAGCCAAGTATCCATTGGTAGTGGCGCTCAGTTAAGCAGTGTTGGTGATGTGACTTTCTCTGCACGTGGTCAAGGTACTGTTTCTGCACAAGTAAATATGGATACATATGGTGCAGCGACTGTAGGTATCGCTGACGCTACTGTAAATATTCAGCCGGTTAACCAAGTGAATGTTGGTACCAATGTTCAAATCGAAGCGGCTGGTGATCTGAACTTGTTGGCGGGTATCGGCACCGATAAAACACGTGACCAATACACTATCGAAGCACGCACAGATAGCTTTGCAGGTAGTGCAATCCCAATTGATGATGTTAATGCTTCCTCTACGTTGGTGCAGACTAACTCAATTACGGTGGATACAGGCGCTCATCTTAAGACCGCTCGTGATGCCAACCTATATGCTGAAGACTTCGGTCTGGCGCATATGACTGGTAAAGCAAAAGCGGTTAACTGGGCAAGTGCTGCAGGTGATGCAATCAATAGCGTTACTGGCGGCGGCGGTGCTGAGCAATATGATGGTTATATCCATTCAGATGCGACGGGTACGGTAACGGTTAACGGTACGATTGAGACAGGTATTAACCGTCATCAAGAATTGATCGTTTCAGGGATGGATGCCTTCGGCAATCCAATCATTTCATCTATTTCTGACGGTATTGAGTACACCGTTACTTCTCAGGCCCTTGAATCAACTTTAAGTGCAGAGTTGGCTGAAGCACGCAAAGCCTATGCGCAGTATCAATACAGTAATGCTGAGCTGAAAGCTTATTACGAAACTGAAATTACCCGCATCGAGAATGAGATGTTGGCGAAGGGACTGTTGGAAGTTGTTACAAACTCTGACGGTAGTATCAGTAAAAACCGTATTGACCAATCAGTTATTACAATTGAAGTGGCGCCAGTTTGGGCGGAAGCGGGCATTATCAATGTTCGAAGCGACTTCCTGTTGGGTAGTGGTACTTTTGATGCTCCAGGCGATGCTAGCATCACTATTACCAATAATTCGCCCGCCTTCCTCAAAATTCATGGTGCAACAATTCCTGAATCAACAGGTGGCTTGTTCCACAATGGTATTGAGGTAACCGAAGCAACGAAAACAGATGGTTACACGCTAATCAATGTTGCAGCTTCTGGCGATCCTGAAATTAATATCATCAACTATTATGAGCCAGGCCCAGGTGTTTCTGCGCCTACGCCAGAAATTCAGGTTGTTGGGGATATTGAGAACCTAAACGGCCTCGTTAATATCCAAAATGATGTTAGCGGCGGTGATATTAAGATTACTGCCGAGATCCGTTCTAAGGATCTAAACATTGTTGCCGGCGGCAGCGTCTTTATTACAGGTTTGACAGATATCAGCACCGGCGGTGAGCCATATTCGCTTTGGAGTGAGTACTCTCCAGGTGAAAATCTCACCATGCAGGTTGAGGAAACTTACACCTACGAAATCTTCGGTATCACTCTGGAAGGCACACGTACCGTTACTAAGAATGTTGATTTCGGTAAGGGCCAAGGTGTTGGTGAAGTAAGCAGCAGTGATGTTACGGCGATTCTGAACCAGTCACCTGATGAAAACTCGATGATTTATGGTGATCGAGTTTATATCGATGCCGAATATATCAACCTCAACGGTATTGTTCAGAGTGGTCAGCAAGATATAACCCTTAACCTGACTCAAGCGAACATTGAAGCGGCCAAAATCAGTAGCAATGTTACTGCTAGTTCAGTAGGTCTGGTTAAACTAACAGATCTTTCTAACCGCTTCTTCGGTGTGTACTGGGATACCCAAAACCAACGTATCTTGATCGATGAGGTGCGTGCTAGCGGTGGTGATATTGAACTTCGCGGGCATCTGTTGAATACAGGTAAAGGCGAAGTACGCCTCTTGAGTGGTTACAGTGCGATCAATGTTGCTAACTCCTCAAATTATGATATTGAAATCTTAGGCCTAGATGTATCGCAACGCGGTGCAGGTACTTTGATTATGGCTGATAAAGCTAAAGGCAGCAGTAGTGATCCTCAGGTGACTATGTATGAGAAAACAGCCTTTGGTGATGCGACCACTACAGGTGCAGAATCTATTATTGATCAGCTGAAATCTGCAGGTCATGAAGTGGGCGTTACGACCCTATTGTATATGGGTAACCAGTCTTCAATTACTGAAGCTGACGGTACGGTATTTACTAAGACCGCTTCTGGGGCAACGATTACGACATCAACCGGTCAGGTAGTGACTATTAGTAGCTCCGCTATTGCTAGCCAAACTAGCTATGAAGTAGGTAACTCAGCAAATGGTGTATGGCGTGCTGGTTGGTCTATTGATGTAGATAAGTCGATCTACCGTGAAACTATTTTATCATCCTCATCTCTATGGGGTATCGACTTCCTATGGCCTGATCCAGAAGATATTAGCTGGGATCATGAGCGTGTTGATAGCCAGCCAGTATTGGCGGATGAAGGTATCTACTATTATCTGGATACCTCTGCGAATAAGTTCAATGACTACAACTACGAGAAAACGACGACTTCTCTATCTTCAGATGAGTATGAGAAGGATCACTGGACGACAAGTACTTGGTATGGCAAGAAAACATACTACTCTCACTACGTGCAGGAGGAGAAAGTTGCCGAAACCCACACTCATGATATCCGTGCTGATAATGATATTACTATCAAGTTCCAGGGTTACAGTGAGGGACAAATTAACTTAAGTACTTCCGGTAGCGGTTCTGATCTATTACTAAAAGGTCCGTTGGCTAACACGAGTGGTACAACCAATGTTACGGCGTCGCAGGGTGGCATTTACATGCTATCAAGCGAAGCTTATGTTGGTGGTAAAAACATCAACATGTACGCCCGAGATGATATCGGTAGCGCAGTGATGATGATGGCCTTGAATCAGACTGATGATGCTTCTGCATCATTCAGTGCTACTACTGTTTCTGGTGATATCTATCTGGATCAATTTACTGGTAGTTTGGCAATCGACACGATTACAGCGGGTAACCGTTCTGATGTCATTATCCAAGCTCAGCAAAGTATCACTGTAGCTGCAGGCGGTTCTGGTTTGATTACAGCAGGGGCTGTAACCTTAACGGCTGAAGGTGGCTCTGTAGGTAATAGCTCTTCAAACAAACTAAAACTTGATTCAGGTACCGAACTGCGTGATGCGGTTGAAGTATGGGCCAAGCAAAATATCTACTTAGCTGAAACTAGCGGTGATATGCACTTGTTTAAAGCAACGGCTGAAACAGGCGATGTTTATATCAGTGTGTTGGCTGGTTCTCTGCTTGATGCTAACAGTTCCGTGGAGCGTGATGATCGTACACGAGAAGAGTTGATTAACTCTGTTTGGGCTGAATTGCAGCTGACAGATGGTACTGGTGCAAACGATAAGATCCAACAAGCTAAAGATGTCTATGCGGCAGGTAAAGAGAGTGAGTACCAATCTTACTGGCAGATTAGAAATGAGCAGTTTGGTGGTGTGTATGATTCGAATGATGCCGTTAGCCTGACCTCAGAAGAGGAATCTTATTACCGCACATTCTACGCAGAGCAAGGTAATACAGCTGCGGAAATTGATGCGGCTATAGCCACCCTTGAAGCGAAGAAATCATCTCAGTACCACACTTTGCACTCCGAGTATGGTGCAGGCGCTTATGATGCGAATTACAGCTATACCCTGACCGCTGATGAAATTGATGCGATTGAAGGTAGCATTAAAGTTTGGACCGAAGATGAACTGATGAATCTAATTAGTGCCGGTTTACTGAAACCAGTAACCAGCACAACTGATAATGAAGATTCAAACGTTGTTGCTGGCGGCACAATTAGCCTAAGTGCATCTGCAGGTGTAGGTGCTGCAGTTGGCGGCGTTACGATCGAAACCGATGGTGACTACACAGACGATGAAAAGTTTGCCCTAGCTGCTGCTGAACGTTCAGATATCGCTTTCCTAACCAGCATTGAAAGTAAGAACGTTGAGGTGGATATTAATTCATCTGGCACAATTACCCGCGGTTCTGGTTCTTGGATCGATGATGGATTTACTGCAGGTATGCAGATCCGCATGATTGGTGATAGTGCAAATGCTACAGAAGGAAGTGAATTCTTCGAAATTACCTCTGTTACAGCGAATACCATCACTCTAAGTTCTGGATTTGATAGCAGTGAAGTTGCTCAAACTGTAACGGTTACCCAGGTACTGGCTTCGCCAACGAATCAGACAATCATCGCTGCATCTGAAGATTGGAATAGCAGCTTTGTTGTTGGCGATGTAATTACTCTTGATGGCGTAAACTACCTGATCGACCGCTTAACGTCCGATCTGATCGAGGCCTCTCTGGCTGATGACAGTGTTGATCAAAGTGGTGCCGTCGTTGTTGATAGCAGCCGTTATACAACTTCTACCATTACTCATGTTGCAATCGATCAGCGTGAAGATATTAACGTTGATGATGCCCAGTTAGGCGGTACGCAGACTCTAACAGTCAACGCTGGCACTAACTTGTACATTGGCTCTCAAGGCAAGTTGGATCTAACAAGTATTACTGCAGGTGGTAATGCAGATGATGCAGTACGCATCAAAGTTAAAGATGGTATTACCTCGAGCCAAGGCTCGGATACAACAGTTATCCGTGGTGGCCATCTGATCCTAGAAGGCGGTCAAGGTGGCATCTATACCGGCAGTGATGATTCTCCAGAAACACTGCGTATCGATCTCAATGATGGCGCTACGCTCACCGCTCGCGCTTCCCAAGGCGTCTACCTGAAAGAAGCCAGTGGCGATATGAATGTTGCGGGTATTTATGCAGCTAGCGATAAGGTTTACCTAGAAACCGAAAGCGGTTCAATGCTGGATGCGCTGGATAACGAGTATGAAAATATTCGCGCAAACCGTGTAGAACTAGTTGTTGCAGGTGGTTCCGTCGGTGAAGCTGATAACGCCCTAGATGTTAATATCGTTGCAGCGCCTACCGCTACAACCGGTACGGTCAATGTATTAGCTTCTGGTGATATCAATCTTGCAGAAAGCGATGGCAACCTAAACATTGATCACGTTAAATCAACAGGCGGCGATGTTCGCTTACAAGCTCATCAGTCTATTATCGATGCGCTTGATAATGGCCTAGTTGATGGTGCACTACCGCAAGTGGATGTTGAAGGTGCAAGCATTACCTTAGTGACGATTCTGGGCACGATCGGTGAGGCCGATAATGATCTGGATATCGATACAGGTTCTGTTGAGGGTGCGACCTTAACAACGTCGAGTTATGGACATAGTTACATCACAGAAACCTTAGGTGATCTATACCTGAATACCCTTGAAGCTAAAAACGGTAATACTGCGTTTATAGCGGCTCCAGATGGCAGTATCTTAAATGGTCGAGCATCGGGTAGTAACGTTGCATCCGGTAAAGTTTATCTTGCAGCAGCTAACAATATTGGTGCTGTGGATAAATCTATTAAGACCGAAGTTGGCGGCGTAGAAGCTGAAGCGATCCTTGGTAGTGTTTGGTTGGATAATACCGGCGCGTTGACCGTCGGTGGTGTTCTAGATGTGAACAAGCCAGGTATTAGTGCTGGTGGTGCTATCCGAGTTGTAACTCACAGCCCGATTACACAGGATGAAGATATTACTGCTGTAGGTAATATCGAGCTGATTGCTACAGACAGCACCGATCTGACGGCTGACTTCTTAACCATTAAGTCGGGCGTGACATTGACGACTGAAGCAGACGTTATCCTCTATGCAGGTGATGATCTGTTGATTGAAGATGGTGCGACCGTTCACGGCACCAATGTTTATATCTTGGCAGATAGCATTGATGTGAGTGGCGATGCGTTCACCTTATCTGAAGCGTTAACAAGCGTTGCTGATACAGGTGGTAGCACCATTACCATCTCTGGTTTGGTTACAGCTGATAATGCTATTCATACCCGTGGTGACGCCGAGAACGACACGATTATTGTTAGCGCTACCGGAGTGATGATCGCTGATGTTGAAATGAGCTTCAACGGTGGTGCTAGCGACGACAGTATCCAGTTCTACGGAACGGTTTTTGCTGATGCTGCTGAAACTCACGCTGGTGTTGATGTTCTTATCGATGGTAACGAAGGTGAAGACACTGTATTGATTGATGCGCTGCAGTTGGTTGGTGATACCCGTATTGAGGGTGGTGCTGATAACGATGCAATTACAATCAACGAACTACATAGCCGTTCGGAACAGCTAGTTCTGGATGGTGAGTCCGGTACGGACAGCTACACTATCAACCGGACAGGTAACGATGCAGATTATGTGATTGATGTTGAAGATACCGGTGCTCGTGACAGCGGTGCTGATACTCTAACCATCAATGGTACCGCTGATAACGATACCTTCTTACTTCGTGCCAACTTTGTTGCAGCCCTTCATGGTGATCTAGATGCTGGCTTTACGAACAATGTAGAGCGTATCACTTACAACGAAAACATTAACGCTCGTCTGACTATTAATGGTCATGCTGGTGATGATGGTTTCTACAGTGATGACAACAGCAGTATCACCACGCTGGATGGTGGCGCAGGTAATGATACCTTCCAGATCGGTCAGCTATACGGAGCTGATCGTCAAGCTCCATATGTCGCTGTAGGTGACGAGATTGAAACCACCGAAACAACACTAGGTTTCTTGAGTAACGGTAACAGCTTGCCAATGGTTGTTTATGGCGGCGACGGTGAAGATCAGATCACGGTTTACAGCAATAAGGCATTGACCAAACTGTACGGTGAAAATGGCGATGATACCTTTGTTGTTCGTGCCTTCTTGAAGAAAGGCACCACTGAAACAGCAGGTGGCGGTGAAACCGAACTCTTTGGTGGTGATGGCGCTGATAACATCCAATACAGTATCAATGCCCCACTTAAGATCGACGGTGGTGCAGGCAATGACACCTTAGTTGTGCTTGGTACTGAAGCTGATGATAACTTCATGATCACTGAAGATGGTATTTTCGGTGCAGGCCTGAATATCGGCTTTGAAGGTATCGAGTTTGCAGAAGTTGATGGTCTAGAAGGCGATGATAACTTCTTTATTCTGAGTACTAGCGAAGATGTTGAAACAACGATTATCGGCGGTTTAGGTAGCGATACCTTCAATGTTGCCGGTGATGTAACTGAAGATATTATTTCGTACTCTGTAGAAGGTCGCAGTGGCTTTATTAACCACAGTGTTTGGAGTGATGATCCTCGCTTTAATGGTATCTTCGTTGATGGCGTATCCCTGAATGTTGCAGATGATGAAACAGGCAAAATTCAGGTTGATATGGTTGATGGCAGTCTGGTCGTTGATGAAAACGGCCTGTTAGATGACTTCTACGAAGTTTCTCTAACAGCGGCTAAACCAACAGCAGCTACGATTGCTTATGTAACTGTATCTGCAGCACGTGCTTCTAGCAGTGATAAAGAACTACCAACGATTGGCGGAGGTGATCCTGCTGATAGCATCTTAGTATCCGTTGATGGTGTTAACTACTATGAATCATTAGTGCTGAACTTTGATTCTACTGCAGCAGATGGCTCCGTGGATGACTGGCTACGTAAGCAAAAAATCTACGTTAAAGGTGTGGACGACGGAGCGATTGAAGGTGAACGTACAGTTGTTATCAATCACAGTGTATTGAGTGATAACCCTGACTTTAATCACCTAGATATAAACAACGTTGAAGTGACTGTTTACGATAATGATCAAGCCGATTTGATCATTACTCAGTCCGATGTTGATTCCCGTGTGGTTGAAGGGGCTGCTTCTGGTGATACCTTTACAGTAGCGTTGACTCAAGCACCGGCTGATGGTGAAACAGTCACAGTTGTTCTTGCAGAGAAGAATGCCGCAGGCGAAATCGATTTTGATAAGACTGTCCTAACCTTCGATAAGGATAACTGGGATGACGCTCAGACAGTAACGGTAACGGCAGTTGACGATACTGATGTTGAGAATGTCTTCCGTTCAGCAGTTACTTTCACAACCACAACGGACCTTGCGGTAGGTTCTGAATTTGATGCGGTAGTGACTGATGAATTGCGTGTTAGCGTTGTCGATAATGACACGGGCACCGTAATAGTGACGCCGACTAATGGTTCTACCATTGTGAGTAACAGTGAGACGGATAACTACAGTTTGGTGCTCAGTACTGAACCTACAGATCCGGTAACTGTTAATGTGCTGACTGATGGTCAAACTATCGTAAGTAGTGCAGATCCTCGCTTTAACGCGACTGATGGCACAGTGACCTTTACTGCATCTGATTGGGATTCTCCAGTTGAGATTGTTGTTGCGGTGAATCCGGGTTATGTACCTGATGCATCGAATCAGCCTGTACAAAATCCTCCGTTGCAACCTCATACCTTGGATCAGATTCGCGGTAAATTGATCATTGAAGGTTCTGTTCCAGAGGGTAAAGAGCGTGCGCTATCTAAAGCGGTGATGCTACCTACTGAAACAGATGAAGCGTTGCCAACTGTTGATATCAATACTGATGAAGCGGCGCAAACAGATACGTTGTATATGTTCAACGATGGCAGCCGATCTGATGATACTGGTTTCCTAACGGATTCTACGATTACCGGTTTAGGCATGGGTGCAGGCGGCGTTCAGTACAATGACGTTGAAGTAGTTGAAGTGTTGAATGGTCAAGGTGACGATACCTTTACAGTCCAAAGCACAGCAGAAGGTGTAATCACCGTTATCCATGGTGGTGGCGGTGATGATGAGATCTATGTGACTGGCGGTGGCGGCGCATCAGCTCCGTTAATCTTGTTGGGTGACTCTGTACAGGATGGCTCTACCTACACATCGACCTCTGATGCGAAGACGACTAAAGGCCGTGAATTTGCCAATGCGGGTAATGACACGATTGATGCTTCCGGTGCGACAGGTTCCGTGGTTATTTACGGTGGTCAGGGTAACGATATCCTGACAGGTAGTAACCATGGTGATCATATTGCTGGTGGTTCTGGTAATGATGAAATCTATGGCCTCGGTGGTGACGACCATATCTATGGTGATGCCGGCTTTAACTTAGATCTAACTCAGCGCTTGAGCCTATCGACTCAGATTCTAACGGTTGTTAATACGCCAGATGGTGTTAATGATAACCCTGAAACCGCAGATACGTTGACGGTTGGTTCTGACACGATTGATGGCGGTGATGGCAACGATATTATCTTTGGTGACAAAGGTGTTGTTAATCAAGTTGCGGGTACAAATCGTATCCTAACAACGGCAGAAGTGGTTAGCATTACCACAACAAACCGTGACGAAGCAGCGAATGACATTCTGAAAGGTGGTGCTGATAACGATGTCATCATGGGTGGTCATGGTCAGGATGATATTGAAGGTGGCAGCGGTCACGATATCCTTATCGGTGACCATGCCGTTGTAGATTACAACGACGGTGAAACTGATATTACAACGTTGGATTCAGTTACAACCGTTGAGTTGGTGAACGGCGATAACGATACCATCAAAGGTAATGAGGGCGATGACCTAATTATGGGTGGTATCGGCGCTGATAATCTATTTGGTGGTAATGGCGATGGTGGCGACGCTATAACCGTAAGTGATGACGACATTATCTTCGGTGATCATGCGACTGCATTATTGGCTGGAAATAGCTTTGTTCGTCTACTAACGAAAGAACAAACTGAAGGTGTAGCTGACCTTATCAAAGGTAATGAAGGTTCCGATCGTATCTTCGGTGGCGCTGGTGCCGATACCATCGAGGGTAATGCCGGTGGTGACTGGATCATGGGCGACTTCGGTGAGATGAAGCTCTACAGTAACGGTAACGTTGAGATCTTCTTCTCTGTAGATGAAGCTGGGGATGCGACTGCAGGTGATATCATCGATGGTGGCGAAGGTAATAACCGTGTGATCGCTGGCCTAGGTGAAGACAATATTACTACCGGTGGCGGTGATGACCATATCATCGGTGATAACGGTGTCCTTAAATACGGTGAGGATGAAGTTATTACTGAGGCTTATACGGTTGAGCATGAACTAGGCGACGATGACACCATCGAGTCTGGTGTAGGTGATGATATTGTCCTAGGTGGTAACGGCAATGACACTATTAGTGTAAGCGCCGGCAATGACAGCGTTATCGGTGATAACGGCTCGATTACCTTCAATCTTGGGATCCGCGATATCCTAGAAAGCACTGATACAACCAATGCTACAGGTGGTGATGACACTATCTCCTTAGGCTCTGGTGATGACCAAGCAATCGCAGGTGTAGGTAACGATACGGTTACTAACGAATCTGGTGAGACAATCATCATTGGTGATGATGGCTACATCAAAAACGATGGTAATGGCCGTTATCTAAATGCTTACACGGATAACTTCCGACTTGGTGGCGATGATAAGCTAACGGGTGGTGAAGACCGCGATATCCTCTTCGGTGGTTTCGGTAAAGATGAGCTAGGTGGTGGAGCCGGTGATGACCTAATGACCGGTGATGCCGGTATGGTCACGCGTAACACCGATACGATCGTGCTTGAGTCCAAAGATTTGGAAGTGATCGATACACTAGATGGCGATGATGACATCTTACGCGGCGGAGCAGGCCTTGATCGCATGATTGGTGGTGCAGGCGGTGACCTGTTCTACGGCAGCTTCACAGAAGATGTGATGGTGGGTGAATACGCTCGTTATACATTTGCTGCTGATGCAGAAACATCTGGTGAGCAGGCAACCTTCGTTATCACACTAGCTCAAGGCGCACTCGACTTAATCCGTTCATCACAAATTGGTTTGTATAAGAGCATTGCTCAGCAGATCTTCGATGCTTCTGACCTAGGTGAGGTAGCACGAAGCCGTACGGCCGTTGCTACAGAGCTAAGTGATGATGCTATCGCTGCTTTGGGACGTTTAGGTGATCTGCAAAACTTCAGTGGTTCTGCTGCACCGGGCGTTGATGTTGTTATTCAGTTTGACCCAACTGCAGCTGGTGAAAACTCGGAAGAGCAACTACCAGAAGGGGCTATAGCTGAAGAGGGTGAGCTACCAGAAGACGCTCAACAACAAGAGTGTGAGCCTGTAGATGTTGAAACTGTTGAGGGTGAAGTGGTTGAAGGCGAAGAGGGCGCTGCCTCAGCTGAATGTGCTGCACCTGAAGCAGAGCAAGTTGAATCTGAAGAGGTTAAAGACGAGCAAGGCAAGGACTCCGAAGTCAAAGCTACTGAAGGAACTTCAGAACAAGCTGAAGACAATGAAGAGTCAGCGGGCATTGCTGCCAACCTAGAAGCTGCACTAGCAGGTTTCAGTGGTTGGGCCGTAATGAAAGCGAATAAAGGCAATACGAAGAAGGAAAGCTCTAAACTTGATAGCGAATCATTAACGCAGCTAAAAGCTAGAAATAAGAAATCTGGTTACGTTAGCTGGGAAGATATTCGTAAGTAATTAGGATAGACTTTTCATAAGGGGCTGCTGCAGCTTATCTGCATGCAGCCCTTTTCGTTTTTAGTAACAGGCCTGCTCAGCCATGGACAATCAGTCAGACACAAAACATCCACAAGATTCTTCTAGTTCGCTAGAAACGTCGCAAAGTACATCCGTTACATTGGATGCCTATTCGCAACAATCCGACAGTTTTTATCAGGATTGGTTGGATTCTCAGTGTTCCTTAATTGATGGGGCACAATCTGCTTTAGTTCTAGCGCCATTAGATGAAGGTGATAATACCTACCACCCTATGGCTCTCTGGCCACAGGATTCAGGAGTACTAACGGATCTGCATGGATTAGCAGAAGAGATTATTACTAATCGTTCAGCACTCGTAACCGCTTTACCTGCTAGCGTTCCTGGGCATGAAGTTTTTGCGATTGGCTATCCAATTTTTTTGGATGATGAGCTGATTGCAGTGGCGACCGTTGCTGTCGCCGTATCATCAGAGCAACAACTAAAACGTGCGATGCAGCTTTTGGAGCTTGGAGGTTCGGCTTTAGAAGTTTTAAAACTACGGTTGGAAAAGCAACAGCGCTCTGCCAAAGATGCTAGTTTAGAAAGAAGTATTGATTTCTTAGCCAGTGTTCAGTCCGAACCTGATTACGCTAGTTCAGCAATGCGCTTGGTAACTGAGCTAGCAGTAATGCTCAATTGTGATCGTGTGTCTCTAGGTAACTATCAAAAAGGCCACTCCAAGGTTTTACATCTATCCCATAGTACTCAATTTGGTAAGCGGATGAACCTAATTCGCTGTATTGAAGAGGTGATGGATGAGGCGATAGACCAGCAGCAGTCCGTGGTCTATCCAAACCCTGATTTAGAAAGCAGTTCGGTTGTGATTGCCCATTCAAAACTTTCGCAGCAGCAGGGGGATGCGGTTGTACTCAGTGTACCTCTATATGTGGCTAACAATATTGTTGGCGCGCTGACCTTTGAAAGAAACCCCGATATTCCATTTACCGAGCAGGACGTGGCTCTGTGCGAGAGTATTGCTGCGTTGGTGATTCCGGCTTTAGAGGACAAGCGCCTGAATGATAGAGCGCTGTTACTGAAAGTTTGGGATTCTGGAAAAACTCAATTTTCCAGGCTTTTTGGTCCAGGTTACTTAGGCCGTAAATTACTCTTTATTCTAAGTGCTATTTTGATCATCTTTTTCTCTGTTGCTCAAGGTAGTTACCGCTTGTCAGCAGATGCTAAGTTAGATAGCTATATTCAGCGGGTGATCGCTGCGCCTTATGATGGTTATATCCACTCAGCCGTTCATCGAGCAGGAGATGTGGTTAAGAAAGACCAGATGTTAGTGCAACTGGATGATCGAGACTTACATCTTGAGCGCCTTAAATGGCTAAGTGAAGAGGCCAAGCTTAATCGACAGTATCAAGAAGCTTTAGCGTTCCATGATCGCGCTAAGCTCAATATTATTAACGCGCAGCAAACACAGATTAAAGCCCAGTTAGATCTGGTAAATAGCCAATTGGAGCGCGCTAAGCTTCTATCACCATTTGATGGTTTGATTGTCAGTGGTGACCTTAGCCAGAGACTAGGTGGGGCAGTTCAGAAAGGTGAAGTGCTCTTTGAAGTGTCGCCACTGCATTTTTATCGTATTAATCTTTTGGTAAAAGAGAGTCGTATTGCTGATGTCCTTATTGGTCAAGATGGCATATTGCATTTATCAGCTTTGCCTGAAACGCCATTCGAATTTGTAGTGACGAAGATTACGCCCCTAACTGAAGCCAAAGATGGAGCGACGTACTTTGTAGTAGAAGCATCGTTACAAGGTGAATCTCTGCAGTTGCAGCCAGGTATGGAAGGTGTGGGCAAAATCTACATTGATGAGCGTAACCTATTGTCAATTTGGACTAGAGAGATGCAGGAATGGATGCGTCTTAAAGTCTGGTCTTGGTGGGGCTAGCGGGAGGCATTGTGTCTGTTTCTCTGTTTAGTGCTTCATGGTACCGCGTAGCTGAACTTAAGATCCGCATGAGGAAGCATGCGGATATTCATCGGCATCAATACAGAGGTAAAACGTGGTATGTGCTACAAGACCATGTTACCGGTCAATTTCAACGTTTTTCCCCTGAAGCTTACCAGATCATCGGCCTGATGGATGGCCGCAGAACGTTGCAACAGATCTGGGATGTGGCCTGTAAGCGATTAGGCGATGGTATGCCAACTCAGGATGAAGTCATTCAGTTGGTGGCGCAGCTCAACCGTGCGAATGTTATTCAATCCGATATTCTGCCCGATATTGAAGAGCTGCAAGTTCGCAGACGAGAACAAGCACAGAAGAAGATTATCCAGCAGCTCAAATCCCCATTGAGTGTCCGTATTCCCATGATGGACCCAGAGGGATTCTTGTCTTCAACCATGTGGTTGGTTCGGCCGTTTTATTCTTGGTTTGGTTTATTTCTTTGGGCAGCGATCGTGCTGTTTGGTTTAACGCTTTCGATAGTCCATTGGGGGGCGCTAACTGAGAATATTAGTGACCGAGTCTTAGCCGTCGAAAACCTTTTGTTGATTGCTCTAGTGTATCCCTTTGTTAAAGTGATTCATGAGCTTGGCCACGCCTACGCTGTGAAGCGTTGGGGGGGCGAAGTGCATGAGGTGGGGGTGATGTTACTGGTGCTGTTCCCCGTACCTTATGTGGATGCCAGTGCGGCAACTGCATTTAGGAATAAATATCAGCGCATGCTGGTGGGCGCGATCGGCATTATGGTCGAGTTGATGGTTGCCGCGATTGCGATGATGGTGTGGGTTTTGGCTGAACCAGGTATCGTTCGAGCGGTCGCGTTTAATACCATGCTAATCGGTGGATTTTCTACTTTGCTGTTTAACGGCAATCCACTACTTCGATTTGATGCTTACTACGTTCTTGCTGATTTTTTGGAAATACCTAATTTAGCGTCTAGAGGTAACAGTCAGGTAGCTTATCTAACCAAAAAGTACCTTTATGGCGTCAAGAAACTCACTGCGCCTGCTAACTCAACCAGTGAAGGGACTTGGCTAGCTTGCTATGCTTCTGCTGCATATATTTACCGATTGTTTGTTATGGTTGCGATTGCCTTGTTTGTCGCAACGCAATACTTTGTGATTGGTAGCCTTCTCGCGTTTTGGTCAATTTGGGCAACCCTCCTTATGCCAGTACTTAAGACAATTATCAAACCTGCAACGGATCCTGAACTAAGAAGTAAGAAGGGACGAGTGCTTACCATTTCTGCGCTGATCATTGTATCGGTGGTCGCGTTGATAGGCTTTTTACCTGCGCCATATAAAACGCAGACCGAAGGTGTTTTATGGGTACCGCAGGATGCTTATGTGCGCTCGCAAGTTTCAGGTTTTGTTGAATCTTTAGACGTGCCTTCAGGTAAGACTGTGGTCGAAGGGCAGTTGTTACTTAAATTCTCAGCCCCTGATCTCGAAGCTAAAGTAGACGTGCTTAAGGCCCAGATAGCTGAAGCTGAAATTAGACTCGAAGCTAGCCTAAGAGACCGCGCGGCCAGTGAAATTTTACGAGAAGAATTGCGGTTTATTCAACGTGAATATCAAAGGGCGCTAGAACGCCTTAAAGGTGTGAATCTCTATAGCTCTGCTACTGGCGAATTTGTTGTCCCTGATGCTCATCGAATTCTGGGACGCTATGTCCATCGTGGTGAGTTGATTGGATATGTCGTGGATTATAACCAGCTCTCCTTAGTTGCGATGGTTTCTGAGGATGAGATAGATCAGGTGCGTACCCAGAACCGTTCAGTTGAGTTGCGATTCGCCTCTAATCCAAATGAAACCTATAAAGGTGAAATTGTTCGAGCATTGCCTGCTACAACTCAGCAACTGCCGAGTAAGGTGTTAAGTACTGATGGTGGTGGACGAATTGCACCTGACCCGAAAAGTGAAGATGGTTTGAAGAGTTTCCGTAGCCATTTTCGGATCGACTTATCTGTCATTGATGCGCCAAAAAATCGTTATGATGAGCGCGTCTATGTACTGATAGAACATGATCCTGAGCCTCTGATCTATCGTTGGTATCGTGCGGTAAGGCGTGTGTTCTTGAGGCAGTTTGATGTATAAACGGCCTCAGCGACTGCCGCAAACTGTATTAGAGCGTCCTCAGCTTTTTATCCACAAACAGGATCGGATGGAGCGCTTGTCACATAGCCTATCTGCTTATCTAAATCGTCCGTTCCGAGCGTCCCTTAAGGCTTATAAGCGTTTTTTGCCGTCCATCCATAACGAAGCTCGAAAACTTGAAGGTCTATCCGATGAGCAATTAGATAATCATATCACTGAGATTAGACAGGCTTTGTTTAAACAGGGCATCACGTCTGCACTAATGGTTAAAAGCTTTGCTTTGGTGCGTGAGGTTGCGGGTAGAACCCTTGGTATGAAACATTTTGATAGCCAGTTACTTGGTGGCTTAGCGATGTTTCACGGCAATATTGCAGAGATGCAAACGGGGGAGGGTAAGACTCTAACCGCCACACTTTCTGCTGCGACAGCGGCTTTTGCTGGAGTGCCTGTCCATGTTGTGACAGTGAACGATTATCTTACTGCTCGTGATGCTGAGGAGATGACGCCAATCTATACCCGACTGGGTCTTGATGTTGGTGTTATTGTCCATGGTCTTTGTCCCATGGAGAGGCGTGATATCTATGCTAAAGATGTTGTTTACTGTACCAATAAAGAGTTGGTGTTCGATTATCTAAAAGACAGCATTGTGCTAGAGGGCAAGCAGCATAAGCTGAATTTGCATGCCGAGCGTTTAAAGGGTAATCAACAGATGCTAGATAGTTTGATGCTTCGTGGGCTGCATTTCGCTATTGTCGATGAGGCAGACAGTGTTTTATTAGATGAAGCTAGAACGCCGCTGATTATTTCAGGCCCTGAGATTGAGCAAGAGGAGCAGCAAGAGGTCTATCAGCAAGCGATGGCAATCGCTTCTGAACTAGAGCTAGATAAGCATTACGAGGTCAACCTCAGAGAGCGTCGCGTTGCTTTTACTGATGATGGTGAAATGCATGTGCTGCAATTAACCGATGGGCTGGGGCCTTTTTGGGTAGGGCGAGTACGTTGTCTTGAATTAGTTTTTCAGGCACTAACGGCACTGCATCTGTTTATTCGTGATAAACATTATCTCGTTAAAGACGGCAAAATTCTTATTGTTGATGAGCATACTGGCCGAGTAATGGAAGATCGAAGTTGGGAGCGAGGGTTGCACCAACTGATCGAAATTAAAGAGGACTGTGAACTCAGTAATCCTCGAGAGACACTAGCGCGTATCAGTTTTCAGAACTTCTTCCGTTTTTATCATCACCTCGGTGGTATGACTGGTACTGCAAAAGAGGTGGCCTCAGAGTTATGGCAAGTTTATGGCTTGCCTGTGGTGTTTATCCCAACCAATAAACCAAGCCGTAGAAAGAAACTCGGGGCAAATGTCTACATAGACGAGAGTGATAAGTGGCACAAGGTTGCCGAACAGATCAAAGTTCTACACAAAGCACAGCGCCCCTCATTGGTTGGGACACACTCCGTCGCTGCTTCGGAATTACTAAGCCAAAGTCTGCAGGCGATGGATGTGCAGCATCAGTTATTAAATGCTAAACAAGATCAGTTAGAAGCCGAAATAGTTGCGAATGCGGGTGATCCAGGTTGTGTTACTATTGCGACCAATATGGCTGGGCGCGGTACCGATATAAAGCTAAATGATGAAGTCGAGTCAGCGGGTGGGCTACATGTGATTTTAACCGAGTTACATGAAGCGTCACGAATCGACCGGCAGTTAGAAGGTCGCTGTGCGCGTCAGGGCGATCAGGGGAGCTTTGAAGTTATCTTGTCTTTGGATGACTCGATATTGTCTGAGCAGTTCTCTAATTATTTAAAGCGCGTCTTTAAATGGCCGCTTCCAAAAGGGTTTAAAAACTGGCTGCTGTTGAAATTAATGCGTAGGGCCCAAAAGCAACTCGAGGCAGATCATGCACGTATGCGTGCGGATTTGTTAAAGCAAGACGAACGTCAGCGCGAAATTTTGTCTTTTACTAGCAGCAAAGTTTAGGTTTTTTGATATGAAATACATTTCTCCACTATTGGTTCTACTTCTCGGTGTTTCGCCGTTGGTCAGTGCGGTTGAACATAATCAATTAAGCGATGGCCAATTGAGCTGTTTGTTAGAGCCTAGCAAAGAGATTGAACTGAGTAGTGAGGTATCAGGCGTTATTAGCGAATTGAGTTTAGGTCGTGGCGATAAAGTTAAAAAAGACCAAGTCGTCATGAAACTTAACTCTCGCCTAGAGCGAGCTGCTTTAGCGACAGCCCGAGCGCGCGTAGATTTTGCTAAGCGTAAAGTTAAACGTAATGAGGTCTTGTACAAAAAAGGCCTGTTGTCTGATCATGAACGAGATGAGATGCTTACAGAGCAGCGTTTGGCCGAGCTTACAGCTAGCGAATCTTATGTACGTTTATCTCTACGCCAAACGAAAAGCCCAATCAATGGCGTTGTGGTTGAACGGTTACTCGAACCAGGTGAACTTGTTGATGATCAGCCATTCTTAAAAATTGTCTCGCTTGATCCTCTTCACGCAGAAGTGATTATGCGTTCCCAATATTATGGTCAGATCAAAAAAGACATGCCTATCACGTTGTATGCTGAAGGGCGCCCAGAACAGGCTTATGAAGGTAAAGTGAATCGAGTGGACCCTCTTATTGATGCTGCAAGTAGTACGTTTGCTATTAGTGTGGAAATCCCGAATAAAGATCAATTACTGCCTGCCGGTTTGAAATGTAGGGTTGAGTTTAGCCCAGTCCAGCCTGCTTCTGAGTGATAATGAATAGGCCCTGTAATCTGGCTTTGTTATAATCGCCAGCAATTAAAGATTCCTTTGGAACCCTTTCGATGAAAGAGATTATTTTGCTCAATATTTCCGGTGAAGATAAGCCGGGAGTGACTTCAGCGATCACAAATATTTTGGCGGAATTCGAGATCAATATTTTGGATATTGGTCAGGCTGTGATCCACGATACCTTATCTTTAGGTATCTTGATTGAAGTGCCTAAATCGGCCGAGTCTTCGCCACTGCTAAGAGATATTCTTTTTAAAGCGCACGAGCTGAACATGAATATCCGCTTCCAGCCTGTGGAAGAAGAGAACTATGAACATTGGGTTGAAGGGCAAGGTAAATCTCGTCATATCATTACGCTACTGTCTCGTAAATTGAGCTCTAAACATATCGCGCGCGTGACCGAAATCGCAGCGAGCCATGGGCTTAACATCGATAACATCAACCGTCTCTCAGGCCGTATAAGTTTGGATGAAACCTCTGACCAGACCAAAGCATGTGTGGAGTTTTCTGTGCGTGGTGCGCCTGCTGATGCTGAGAAACTGAAAGCTGAGTTTTTAAATACAGCGAGCGATCTAGATGTAGATATCGCTTTCCAAGAAGATAATATCTATCGCCGTAATCGCCGTTTAGTAGTATTTGATATGGACTCTACGCTGATTGAGGCAGAAGTTATTGATGAGCTAGCTAAAGAAGCAGGTGTGGGTGATCA
The DNA here is from genome assembly GCF_047778055.1 of Neptuniibacter sp. QD34_54. Taxonomy (GTDB): domain Bacteria; phylum Pseudomonadota; class Gammaproteobacteria; order Pseudomonadales; family Balneatricaceae; genus Neptuniibacter. Next base: position 524,881 of record NZ_CP180546.1, read on the forward strand.
GGTGTCAGAGATCACTGAAGCGGCTATGCGTGGTGAGATCGATTTTAACGAAAGCTTTAAGCGTCGAATGGCTCTGCTGAAAGGCTTGGATGTGTCGGTGTTGGATCAAATTGCTGAACGCCTACCGATGACCGAAGGCGCGGAAGAGTTGGTGTCTAACTTGAAAGCGCTTGGCTTTAAAACAGCTATCTTATCGGGCGGCTTTAATTACTTTGCTTCCCATCTGCAAAAGAAGCTTGGCTTTGACTATGTCTATGCCAACGAGCTTGATATCGATGCTGATGGCAAAGTGACAGGTGAAGTTAGAGGCACAGTGGTTAATGGTGAGCGTAAAGCAGAACTGTTACGCGAAATTGCCGAAAAAGAAGGTGTGAGTTTAGAACAGACAATTGCAGTTGGTGATGGTGCTAATGATCTACCAATGCTTTCGATTGCTGGATTAGGTATCGCATTCCGAGCTAAACCATTGGTTCGTGAAAGTGCGAAACAGGCTATCTCTACATTAGGTCTTGACGGAATCTTGTATCTGATCGGTTTTAGAGATCGAGATACAGTGAAATAGCAAAAATAAAAAAGCCGCTGTTTAGCGGCTTTTTTATTATTCGGCAAAGAAGTCGTAATCCATTTTTTCCCTTGGAGGCTGAAGATAGTAGCCCTGCACATAGTCGATCCCTGCTTTCCACAGGTTCGCCATTGTCTTGGTATTCTCTACAAGCGGCGCAATAGATATCTTGTCTAGACTGCTTAGCTGTTGCACCATGCTAAAGAACTCTTCATCTTGCTCTGGGTCTGAGCCTAATTCAGGGATAAAGGCACCATCGAGTTTTATAAAGTCAGAATGGACAGTCGATAGCACATTTTGTGAATTAGGCACGCTACCAAAGTGCTTTATGCAAACACGACTGTGGATGCGAGTTAGTTTCTCTACGAAGCCTTGAGCCTGTTTAGGTGCAATGGATATATCTGATTCACTGATCTGGAAGACAAGCCTTTCTGCAGGGATATTATTTTTACGTAGTACCCCAGAAAGCCAGGTTAATAGATGTTGATCTCCTAGAGCATGAGCAGAGATGTTAATGAAAATAACATTTTTGTGTTCTTGGTTGAGTGTTTTTTTAAGCTGTTTCAAGCAATTCTCAATAACCCATCGATCAACTTTAACCGCAGTTTCTGCATCGCTTATAGCGCTCATGAAATCGTTAGGGGATAGCTCAACCTCTTCATCATTCACTAAGCGTAATAACGCCTCATAGTGATGGTGTGTTTGATCATCAGCGGTTAGATTTACGATTGGCTGGAATAACAATTTGAACTGATTGTTATCTACGGCTTTCCTTAGCTGATCAAACTCATCTTCTTCTTGCTCAGATAATGCTGCCTCTGGGATATAGATGCTCACGCCATTACCCTGCGGGTTTTCTTCGCGTAAGGTGCAAATTGCAGCTTTAGCGCGATTGAGTAGTTCAATTGGCGGAGGTGTACTATCGGTAATGGCCACTAAACCAATAGAGCAGGTTGATTGGACATCGACGCCGGCAATACTAGAGTGAACATGGGCAATTTTTTTACATAGCTTTTCAGCAAAGCTTTCTGCTGTTTTTATATTGGGGTCGTTGAATACGATAGCGAAAGCATTTTCAGCCGGATGGGTGAGTAAATGTGCTTTGTTTACCGTTTTAGCCAGAAGAGCTGAGATATCCCGAATAAGCTGGTCACTACCTTCATGACTAAACTTGCTTTTAATCTGATCCAGTTGGTCCAACTCTATATACATCAAACATCTATCGTTACCGCCACGCAATGCTTTTTGTGTAACCTGTTCTAGTTGTTTGTGTAGATAATCTTTATTGAACAAACCGGATACGAAATCGAGATCTTCACTGAGAAGATTGTGATGGCTGTTCTCATCAACATGGAACAATACGCGAGTAACTATAGAACCATTATAGTCCGAGCGCGAAAGTTCCATATTAGCGGTGAATTCTGAATGATCACTGCGCTGAGCTGATAGTTGTAATATCAGGTCACCGCTGTTTCCTTCTTCAAGGGAATTTAGTTGCTCTGTAAATTCGGGGCGATCATCAAACGCAAAGAAATCGACCAATGGTTTGTAAATGGCCTTTTTCTTCGAATCTAAACCGAACTGTTCAAGAAAACTGTCATTGCAGTAGATTATCTTTTGGTGGTCACAACATACGATTGGGTTGCGTGAACTATCCATTAACTGCTGTGAGCGTTTTTCCGCTTCAGCTAAGGCTGCTTCGGCTTTACGTAAGCGTCTACGGTAATCGAGCTGATCTAGTTCCCGACGAACATTAATCAAGACAAGTTCTTTTTCATCTAAGGGAACGACTGCTTGGATATGGCTTTTAAGCCCTTGTAACAATAACTGGCTATCCGAGCTAGGGATGATCTGTATTACAGGGATATCTTTGTCTAAGCGTTTGAGGTGGCTTATAGCGAGCTTTGAAGTGAAGTCGCCTCGATCGATAGTGCAAAGAATAAGATCCCATGAGCGTTCACCTAGCGCGTCTAGAAACTCTTGCTCGGTATTAACCTGTTTGCCGCGAGGAGATATGCGTGAAGTTCTAAGAAGTGTAATCAGGGGAGCGGTTTCTTCGGCGCTCAGGCCAAGAAATAGAAGCTGAACATTTTTTCTCAGGCGTTGTTTACGAGTCTGCTGCCCAGTGCCGTATTTTTCTAAAAGGGCGTTTCCGTCAATATCAATAACTTCAGACATGCCTGAATGATCTCCTGCTCGCTAAATCCTTATAGACAGAGAATATATTAATTCAATTGAATGTATAACTTAAAAATTGCATTAGTTTTTGTTTGATATCACTGAAGTGTTAAACAGATGCAGAGTATTAATTATAGAAGATAAAAATCAGCAGAATGAAGACGTGAAAAAATTTAAATAGCTGACGAGAGATTACTGATTGTAGTTTTTAACTAACGAAGGATTGAGCGTTCTAGTATTGTATCGAATTGGATGTGTCTAGGTCAGAATTGACCTTTCATAAAGTTAAACTGGTACTAAAAGGCAGAAGAAAGTGGCTGGGGTAGGAGGATTCGAACCTCCGCATGACGAGATCAAAACCCGTTGCCTTACCGCTTGGCGATACCCCAACTAAGATTTGAGCACACTTTCTTTTTAGAGCATGGTGGCAATAGCGGGACTCGAACCTGCGACCCTCGCATTATGAATGCGATGCTCTAACCAACTGAGCTATATTGCCACTCAGATTAACTCGGAGAGTTAAGCTCAATAGTGGCTGGGGTAGGAGGATTCGAACCTCCGCATGACGAGATCAAAACCCGTTGCCTTACCGCTTGGCGATACCCCAGCATAGACTGAAACATGGTGGCAATAGCGGGACTCGAACCTGCGACCCTCGCATTATGAATGCGATGCTCTAACCAACTGAGCTATATTGCCACGTCTCAGAGGCGCGCATTATTCTACTTTCGGGCGGGGGTGTCAATAGATTACTGCATGAAATTTCAGGAATTTTTGAATAAAAAAAACCGGCTACTAAAGCCGGTTTTTTTTTGTACAGTTGTCTGCTTAAACGTTGAAGCGGAAATGTACGACATCGCCGTCTTGAACGATGTAATCTTTACCTTCAAGTCTCCAGCGACCAGCGTCTTTCGCGCCATTTTCGCCGTCGTGCTCAACAAAATCGTCGTAGCTTACAACTTCAGCACGGATAAAGCCTTTCTCGAAGTCGGTGTGGATAACACCAGCTGCTTGTGGGGCTGTTGCGCCGACTTTAACTGTCCATGCGCGAACTTCCTGCACGCCAGCAGTAAAGTAGGTTTGTAGGCCTAACAATTCGTAACCAGCGCGAATAACGCGGTCTAAGCCAGGCTCTTCCATACCTAAGTCAGCTAGGAACTCATCGCGCTCTTCATCATCTAGCTCAGAGATCTCAGCTTCCAACTTGTTGCAAACCACTACTACACCGGCATTTTCCGATGCTGCTAGCTCTTTAACTGTATCTAGGTGAGCGTTATCTTCGAAACCATCTTCATCAACGTTTGCAATGTACATTGTTGGTTTCACGGTAAGAAGGTGGAAGCCTTTAACTATTTTCATCTCATCTTCATCAAGGCCTAAGCCGCGTACTGGCTTACCTTCTTCAAGATGAGGGATTACTCGTTCAAGCATCGCTTTTTGAGCAACGGCTTCTTTATCTCCGCCTTTTGCTAGCTTCTGGATACGTTGAAGCTGTTTTTCACAGGATTCTAAATCAGCAAGTGCTAGCTCAAGGTTGATAGTTTCGATATCAGACAGTGGATCAATCTTGTTTGCGACGTGGATTACGTTTTCATCTTCGAAGCAACGTACAACGTGCGCAATTGCGTCTGTTTCGCGGATGTTTGCCAAGAATTTATTACCAAGACCTTCACCTTTAGAGGCGCCAGCAACAAGACCTGCAATATCTACGAATTCCATCGCTGTTGGAATTGTGCGTTCCGGATTAACAATCGCTGTTAGTTTGTCTAAACGCGGGTCAGGCATAGATACTGTGCCTGCATTCGGCTCAATGGTGCAGAAAGGAAAGTTTTCCGCCGCAATACCGTTTTTTGTTAGCGCATTGAAAAGAGTCGATTTACCTACGTTAGGTAGGCCTACAATACCGCATTTAAAACCCATGATTGAATCCTGTGAGTAATCTAGCTAGCTGAAAAACTGTGTAACTGGTTCATCGCTTTGTTCCAGTCACCGGCAATAGCAAGCTCCAAATAACGTTCAGCTTCATCGATAGCTGCCATTGTGGCATCACGTTCTTTAGCTGGAGCTTTTTTCAGAACAAAACCGCTTACTTGGCTGCTGTGGCCTGGGTGGCCAATACCAAGGCGTAAACGGTAGAAATTTTTGTTGTTACCTAGTTTGCTGATGATGTCGCGCAAACCATTATGACCACCATGACCGCCACCTTGCTTAAATTTCGCAATACCTGGTGGAATATCGAGCTCATCATGAGCGACTAAGATCGCTTCGGGTGGTATTTTGTAGAAGCTTGCCAGTGCTGCTACAGCCTGGCCGCTCAGATTCATAAATGTGGTAGGAACCAAAAGATGAATCACTTGGTTTCCGATCTGAGCTTTAGAGTAGAGCCCGTGGTACTTCTTTTCGGGCTTTAGGGGAGCGAGATGTCGAGCAGCAAGCTGCTCGACAAACTCAGCACCAGCATTGTGACGGGTTTGCGCATACTTATCGCCTGGATTACCCAAGCCAACGATGAGCTGGATCTTGTCTTTCATGCTGGATGCTTGTACCGATTACTTGCTGCCGCGAGGCGCGTATACGTAACCGATACCCTGATCGTGGTCACCGCCACGACGTAGAGAAACAATCTCAACGCCTTCAGGAAGAGTGATGTCAGACAGGTGAAGAACCTGATCAGAATCACATGCAGAAAGATCAACAACCAGAGTTTCTGGAAGGTTAGCCGGTAGGCATAGAACTTCTACAGTATTTTTCTCAGCTGCGAATTTGCACGCTGCTTTAGAAGCAGGAGACTTTTCGAAACCAGAGAATACAACAGGAACAGTGATTTTGATCTTGTTGGATTTAGTAATGCGCTGGAAGTCAGCGTGCAGTACAACTGGCTTAGCAGGATGGCGCTGTAGATCTTTGATGATCACTTGCTCTTCTTTACCGTCCAAAGACAGAGTTAGGATAGAAGAGAAGAACGCGTCGTCTTCGATCATTTTAACTAGTTCGTTGTTAGGAACAGAGATAGAAGCAGGCTTCTTACGCTTGTCACCACCGAAAACGATACCAGGAACTAGACCTTCGCGACGTAGGCGGCGGCTCGCACCTTTCCCTTCGTCAGCACGTGCTACTGCATTAACTACAAAGTTAGACATTTTTAATACCTTTAAATAAATAAGCTGCAAAACCTTGCGACCAGGCTTTGCAGCAATCACCCGAGGGTGGAAAAACTTACTCGTTATTGAGTAAGTTGCTTTACCAGCGAGTTGCCCTTAACGGAACATCGCGCTGATGGATTCTTCATTGCAAACACGGCGCACAGCTTCAGCTAGAAGCGGAGCAAGTGTTAGCTGACGAATTTTGTCGCACTTAGATGCGGATTCAGACAGTGGAATCGTATCTGTAACAACAAATTCATCTAGATCAGAATTAGTGATGTTGCTTACTGCAGGGCCAGAAAGTACGGCGTGAGTCGCGTAAGCTACAACGCGTGCTGCACCGTTATCTTTAAGTGCTTTAGCCGCTTTACAAAGCGTACCGGCAGTATCACACATGTCATCAACCAATACGCAAGTACGGCCTTCAACATCACCAATGATATTCATAACTTGAGATTCGTTAGCACGCTCACGACGCTTGTCGATGATTGCTAGGTCGCAATCAAGTTGCTTAGCAACTGCGCGGGCACGAACTACACCACCAACGTCCGGAGAAACAACTAAGATGTTGTCGTATTCCTGATCAACGATGTCGTCCAGTAGAACAGGTGAACCGTAAACGTTATCTACAGGTACAGAGAAGAAGCCCTGAATCTGGTCAGCGTGTAGGTCAACTGTCAGTACGCGGTCAATGCCGATAGCATCCATCATATCTGCAACTACTTTTGCAGTGATAGGTACACGAGCAGAGCGTGGACGTCGATCCTGACGTGCATAGCCGAAGTAAGGTACAACAGCTGTGATACGTGAAGCAGAAGCGCGACGAAGAGCGTCGGCTAGTACAATCAGCTCCATCAAGTTGTCGTTAGTTGGCGCGCAAGTAGACTGGATAATAAATACGTCTTTACCACGTACGTTTTCCTGAATCTCAACGCTTACTTCGCCATCACTAAAACGACCAACATTCGCTTTACCCATAGGAATATCTAGGCGATCAACTACTTTTCTCGCCAGATCAGGGTTAGCGTTGCCGGTGAAGACCATCATCTTGGACACGGCGTGCACCTTTTCGATTGTAATTTGTTCGGAATCTGTAGATCGGGAACCGTTCATAGGCATTTGGCTGGGGTAGGAGGATTCGAACCTCCGCATACTGGAATCAGAATCCAGTGCCTTACCGCTTGGCGATACCCCAACATTATTCCTCTTGGAGGACCGGCCTCCCGTTGAAAGAGGCGCAGATTATCCAAGACTCGTGGTTAAAAGTCAAACTAAAGCAGGGGGAGGGGCTGCTAGTATTCAGAGCGTAATTGCGGGCTTTCTGTGATGGCTACGCGAGAATGAAATTAATGTTGGGGTGTTTCCCGTTGACTATAGTTTTATCCACGTTTTAATCACAATGGTGACTTTCAAATCACGGTACTGCAAACGCATCTTAGTAGGCAACGCAGGTGTTTGTTGGTTATAGCGAAGATACTCAATTTTCCAATCTTGTTGGGTTAATTGTGCAAGTCTTTCATCGACGATTGTTTGGTCGTAATGTGAGTGAGGCGAAGGTAGCCCTCTGATCCACCAAAAAATATCACTGACAGGCAGAGCCCAGCCCCACTGTTGATGGAGGATTTCTTCCGGATTGGTGCCGGTAAACGTTCCTTCGCCGGCGATATCAACGGTAACTTCTTGTGGGTTTCCAGCAATAGATGCGCCGCCTTGTCCCCAAGGTCCACGTATATCTATCTGATAATCAGAGCCTTCTTGTAGCCATTTTAAACTGGCTGATTGGCTGTCCTCGGGTGTGCGAATGCCTATCTTGCCGCTAGCTTCCCAATCAGAGATATCTTTAAGCAGACTTTGACGAGTTTCCCAAGAAATATCGCTGGTTGATGGTATCTGCGTTTTTTGTAAGCTACAGCCCGCTAATAATAGGCACAGCAACGCCCCAAGGTACTTTTTTAACATCTTGTTTAATTACTCTGCGTTAATTAGCTGTGCTGCTTCTTCTAGGAAAGGGTCACCAGGATTGTCTTTTTGGCTTCTTTGGAGCAGTAAACGAGCTTTCTCTTTTTGATCTATTGCCCAATATACCTGAATGAGGTGACTAGAGACTTCAGGATCGGAATATAAAGCATGAGCCTTTTCTAAATAAGTTACGGCTTCATGATTTCTACCCAATTTAAACAAAGCCCAACCCATTGAATCTAAAATGGCAGGATCTTCAGGTTCTGTAGTTAATGCGGCTTGAATCAATTTGTAAGCTTCTTCATAACGCTCAGTATGTAGAAGTAAGGTGTAGCCCAATGCATTCTGCACTGTAGCATTGCCGGGTTCTAATTCTAATACCCTGCGTAGATCTTTCTCTGCCTGTGGGAAATCAGTGGATTCCACCATCATGGCCCGGGTGTATAGCAGTGCAGTGTTATCAACAAAGAGTGCTAGCGCATCTTCTAATACAGCTAGGGCTTCCTCTTTTAGATTATGGAGGTTTAGCCATTCTGCTTCTAATGTGTAAATTGATGCGGCCTGATTAGGCATGCTAGCTCTGGCATCAGATAAAATCTGCTGTAGGCGAGGTTTGTCTTCTACATCTTTAAGAAGCGAGCTGACTCGAGATAGGGATTGCAGAACGTTAGAGCCATTTTTTACAGAGCTGTAATTTTCAATCGCTTGATCACGCTTCTCTTCCGACTGAGCGATGTGGCCCAAATAAAAATGCGGTGACGTGTCCTCAGGTTTTAGTTCAAGTAATCGCAAAAAGGCTGCTTTAGCGTCTTTAGGTGCTTCATTCTCGAGCATCAACAGGGCTAAGTAGTAGGTTAACTGATGATCTTTTAAATTGTTTTTTAGCAGTTCTTTTGCTTGAGAGACCGCTTGTTTAGATTGCTTATTTTGGAATAACAGCTGTGTGTAAAGAATATGCAGCTGACGGTTATTCGGCTGTTGTTCAAAAGCAGAGCGGATAAGCTTAAGTGCATCGTAAACTTTGTTTTGAGAACGCAGCAGTTCAGCTTTTTGTATCAACGCTTCTGGATTCTCGGGGTCTATCGTAAGGGCGCGATTAAAAGAGGTGAGTGACGCCTGTTCGTTGTTATTAGCTCGATGCAGCAATGCTAGAGTCAGTTCGAGATCGGAGCGAGGATCGGCTGATTGACGATGTTTATTTAGCATCGTGATGTAGCCGGATAAGACTTGGGGATCAATACGTTCTACTTGCCCACGAATCAAAGCCAAGGTGCGTAATGGATCGAACTCTAAGGCCTTCTCAACCAAAGGCAGTGCCTCGGTGTATTTGCCTTTATGTAGAAGCATATTCGCTTCTATTTGATAAGGCTCTGGATTAGACGGAGCAATTTCGCGCCAAAGTCGGGACGCCTGAATGACTTTGTCAGGGTTTCTTAGGTATTGAGCAATTCGTGTGGCGCGTTCTGCAACGCCAGAGTCCTGACTTTTCTCAGCTTGTTTGAGGTAGTTCTCCAGGGCTACTGGGAAGAGCCTGCGCTGCCCTGCAATCTCGGCAAGTAATAAATCGTAAAGAGATTCTTGGTTGAACTCGCCATCTACGTAATTAACTGGCTCGGAGGTAACTTCTTGTGTCTGTTTCGTTGGGGTGCTTTGACAGCCTTGTAATAAGGCGAAGACACAAGTTAAAACGATAAGTGATTTATTCATGTATACAGCCGTAATAGCCCCGACATCCCTGAATGATTTGGTCACTATAGTTGAATAACCTGTGGCTTGTCAGCTACCGACCAAAGGTTTTAAAGAGAATAAGTTAACGATTTTTAGATAGTTACTCATACATGCTGACTTTGACCTTAATTTAAAGAGTTAGACCTAAGGTTCTTTATTTTTGTTCGATTTATGTGGATTTTGTCCAAAGATTTGTAATTAATCCGCTGTTTTTTGATCGAAGTTGCCTAAATTGTGGTGCTGCCTTTTAACCTTTGTCGCAAAGCGTTGTATCATAGCGCGCTGATTTAGATCAGCTTCAGTTGATTTGTAGTGCCGTCTATACGACGGTAGATTTTTTGGTATGGCGGATCGCATGGCGTTACTTGCATTAGGCATCAATCACAAAACGGCTTCGGTAGAGGTTCGCGAACGCGTGGCGTTTGCCCCCGAGCTGCTTGCTGAAGCGATGAATGGTGCTGCCGAATTTGCTGATCTGAAAGAGATTGCCATCCTATCGACCTGTAACCGTACAGAGCTGTATTGCTCTTCTGCCATAGAAGGGTCGAGAGCCCTGTTGGAATGGCTAGGCAAATACCACGATTTAGATCCTGATGAACTGCAGCAATGTTCCTATGCTTTCTGGGGTGAAGATGCCGCGCGTCATATGATGCGTGTTGCGAGCGGTTTGGACTCCTTAGTATTGGGAGAGCCGCAGATACTTGGTCAACTGAAGTCGGCATATAGCCTTTCTCAAGAAAATGGCCATGTAGGTGCCGAGCTGGGACGCTTATTCCAGCAGACGTTTTCTGTGGCTAAGCAGGTGCGTACTGATACGGCGATTGGTGAAAACCCAGTATCAGTTGCTTATGCAGCAGTAAGCCTTGCTCAGCATATCTTCTCGGATATGCGCGAAAGCAAAGCGTTACTGATTGGCGCAGGTGAAACCATAGAGTTGGTAGCGCGCCATTTAGCGAATGCTGGCGTTAAAGATATCACGGTGGCTAACCGTACCCTTAATCGTGCTTTGGCATTGGCTGATGAATTTGATGGTAAAGCGATCTTGTTGGGTGATATTCCAAATGCGCTTGCCGAGGCCGATATAGTGATTGCTTCTACTGCCAGCCAGTTGCCTATTCTAGGTAAAGGTGCAGTTGAGTCCGCGCTTAAGCAACGTAAGCACCGCCCTATCTTTATGGTTGATATAGCCGTTCCGCGTGACATAGAGGCGCAAGTTGCGGAACTGGATGATGTTTATCTGTATACGGTCGATGACCTTAAAGAGGTTATCGAAGAGAACCAACGTAGCCGTGAAGATGCTGCTAGGCAAGCAGAAGAAATTATAGAGACTGGCGCGCATGAATTTATGCGTCAGTTGCGTTCACTGGAAGCGGTTGATGTATTAACGGCTTTCCGTGGTCAGGCAGAAAGTTTGCGTGATCAAGAATTAGGCCGAGCGTTAAAACAGCTGGAGAATGGTAAACCAGCTGAAGAAGTGTTAACCATGTTAGCGCGTAGCCTGACGAATAAAATGCTGCACCATCCTACAATTCAAATGCGTAAAGCAAGCGCTGAAGGGCGCAGTGAATTACTGGACTTGGTGCAAGAGCTTCACCAGTTAGGTGAACATGCTAAGAATGAGAAATAATGAAAGAATCTATTCTAAGTAAGCTAGAAAAGCTTAGCGATCGATACGAAGAGCTTGCTGCTCTAATGTCTGATCCAGAAATTATCTCAGATCAGGATAAGTTTCGTGATTATTCCAAGGAATATTCCGAATTAGAGCCTGTGGTACAGGCATTTGCAGCTTTTAATCAAGCGCAGGATGATCTTGAAGAAGCCGAGATGATGATGGCTGACAGTGACCCTGATATGCGAGAGATGGCAAAAGAGGAATACCCTGCCGTTAAAGAGCGTATCGAAAACCTTGAAGCTGAACTGCAGATTCTTTTATTACCTAAAGATCCAAATGATTCTCGCAACGTCTTCTTGGAAGTACGTGCCGGAACCGGTGGCGATGAAGCAGCTATTTTCGCCGGTGATCTTTTCCGTATGTACTCTCGTTTCGCGGAAGTACAGGGTTGGCGTGTAGAGGTTATCAGCGTTAACGAAGGTGACCATGGCGGCTATAAAGAGGTTATCTCTCGTATCGTTGGGACGGATGTGTATTCGAAGCTGAAATTCGAATCCGGTGCACACCGTGTACAACGTGTTCCTGAAACCGAGTCTCAAGGCCGTGTTCATACGTCTGCTTGTACCGTTGCAATTATGGCAGAGATGGATGAGTCCGCTGAGATCGAGATCAATAAAGCTGATCTACGTGTTGATACCTTCCGTGCATCAGGTGCTGGTGGTCAGCACGTCAATAAAACTGATTCGGCTATTCGTTTGACCCACATTCCTACAGGTGTAGTAGTTGAGTGTCAGGAAGAGCGTTCGCAGCATAAGAACCGTGCTAAGGCGATGTCACTTCTAGCATCTCGTTTACAGGCTGCAGAAGACGAACGACAGGCAGCCGAAATGGCAAGTACGCGTAAAAGTCTAGTGGGTAGTGGTGACCGCTCTGAGCGAATCCGTACCTATAATTATCCACAAGGTCGTGTAACGGATCACCGTATCAACCTAACGCTATATAAGCTGCAGGAGATTATTGGTGGTGAGCTGCAACACGTTGTTGAGCCGCTCTTAAATGAGCACCAAGCAGAACAGCTTGGGGCGCTCTCCGAAGAAAGTTAATCAAAGGGCCTGTATGGCCCTTTTTGATATGTATTAAATCTCTATGCAGATTAAGCAAGCGGTAAAACTAAGTAATCAACTCGGTGGTGTCAGTGAGTCGGCTCAATTAGATGTTGAGTTGATGCTATGTCATCTGCTCGATAAGCCGGGCAGCTACCTGTTTACTTGGCCTGAAAAAGAGTTAGACCCAAAAATTGTTGATCAATTGACAGTGATGATTGATCGGCGTCTCAAAGGTGAGCCTGTTGCGCATATTATCGGTATGCGAGGTTTTTGGGATTTTGACTTGGAAGTGTCCCCTCATACCTTGATTCCTCGTCCCGATACCGAAGTGGTGGTCGAAAAGGCTTTGCAGTTGTGCACTAAGAAGCACGCACGTATTACTGATTTGGGCACGGGAACAGGAGCCATAGCTTTAGCTTTAGCTTATGAGAACCCAGAATGGACAGTGGTTGCATCAGACTTTGTGCCGGAGGCCGCGCAGTTGGCCGAGCGTAATCGAGCCCGTTTGCAGCTTGAAAATGTAGAGATTATACAGGGAAGTTGGTTTGAGCCTCACCATGGTTATTACGATATGATCGTCAGTAATCCTCCTTATATCGATCCAGAAGACCCGCATCTAGCACAAGGTGATGTGAGATTTGAGCCGCTCTCAGCGCTCACTGCTGAAGATCATGGTATGGCAGATATTAAACATATTTGTGAACAGGCTCGAAGTTACCTTGTTCCAGGCGGTCATCTGTTGTTTGAGCATGGTTATGACCAAGGTCCTGTTTGCCGCGCCTTGCTGGACAGTCTAGGGTATACAGAAATTGGTACTCAGCGCGATTATGGCGATAATGAGCGAGTAACCTTTGCATTATGGCCAGGTAACACCTGCGCTTAAGGAGAAAACAATGCTGAGTGATGAGCAGCTATTACGCTACAGCCGTCAAATTATGTTGCCTGATGTCGATATCAATGGGCAGGAGATCTGGTTAAATTCGACAGTTTTGATCATAGGTCTAGGTGGTTTGGGCAGTCCTGTCGCTATGTACCTAGCTGCGGCAGGTATAGGTGAGCTTATCCTAGTGGATGATGACGAAGTGGAGCTTTCCAATTTACAGCGTCAGATTGCTCATAACACTAAGCGCATTGGTGCGCCTAAAGTGGATTCAGCTCGAAATACCATTGCTGGTCTAAATCCAGATACTCGAGTTAAAGCGTTGTATGAGCGTTTAGACGACGAGGCTTTGCAGCGTTTAGTCGCAACTGTTGACCTTGTGGTTGATTGTACCGATAACTTTAGTACCCGATTTTCGATTAACCGTGCCTGCTTTATGCACAAGAAACCATTAGTTTCCGGTGCGGCTATCCGTATGGAAGGTCAGGTGGCGGTTTACGATCCTCTAAACCCAGAATCGCCTTGCTACCAATGCCTCTACAAAGAGGGAAGTGATGAAGCACTTACTTGCTCTGAATCCGGTGTTTTATCGCCTCTAGTCGGTATTATCGGATCAGTTCAGGCATTAGAGGTATTAAAGGTTTTGGCTTCGGTTGGCGAGAACTTGGCAGGTCGTTTGCTGCTTTTAGATGCCAAAACCATGGATTGGCGCACACTTAAATTGCGCAAAGATCCAGAGTGTAGTGTGTGTAAGGGTATGCATGCCGAAGGTGATGGTCATGACTGATGATCAGTTGTCTATCGATGTTTTAGAAAGTGTTCGTACTATTGCTGTAGTAGGTGCGAGTAACAAGCCTGAGCGTGCGAGTTTTCGTGTGATGGCTTTTCTAAAAACTTGCGGTTATGACGTTATCCCGGTCAACCCTGCACTTGAGGGTGAAACTCTGCACGGTGAGCAGGTTGTGGCTTCTTTAGCTGATATTGATAAAACGGTTGATATGGTCGATGTGTTTCGTCGCAGCGATCAGGCTGGAGAGGTTATCGACGAAGCCATTCAAATCGGAGCTAAGGCGGTTTGGTTACAGTTAGGGGTTTATAGCCCAGACGCACAGAAACGCGCTGAAGTTGCAGGTCTTAAGGTTGTGGTAAATCGCTGCCCTAAGATCGATATACCTGACCTATCAATTAAAACTCCCTCAAGTTTTAACGTCTAGCCCGAATTAGGAAGAACGGCGTTTCTAACTGAATGGTTTCAATCTCAATGTTGTTAAAACCATTGCTTTTCAATAATTCAATATAAGTATTGGGCTCACGGAAAGAACGATTGAATAACAACATAGGCAATAGGCCGTAAGGTACGGGCCTGCTTAGATCTAATGGTCCTCTTTCACATATCAGTATTTCACCCTGATCGTTTAGTGTGCTTGTCGCTTGGCGGATAAATTGTGCACAGGCTTCTATTGGCCAGTCGTGCAAAATTGATTTGAAGGTCACCAGGTCCTGTTGCTGCGGTAGTTTATCCACAAGAGCGTCTGCAGCTTTAAAATCGATTCGATCTGCTTCTTTTTCACCCTTAATGTGGCTTCTACCTACTTCACAAACCACCGGAAGATCAATAATGGTCGAGTTGAGTTCTGTATTGTTTTTGCATAATTGCAGTGCAAATTCTCCACTGTTCCCTCCGATATCCAAATGATTATTTATATGACTCAGATCGGCGTGTTTAGCAATTACACGGCCTTCGTAGCGGGTTAAGCAGGTGGTGAAGCGCATCCAGCGACGGGTTGCAGTAATGTTTTCTGGCGTGACTTCAAAACAGCGATTGTAAGCGAACAGTTCAAATACCTTAGCTTGCTGAATAAAACGAGGCATGTCCTCAAGGAACAGTGTGTAGTTCTCCAAAAGGTCAGGTGCTAATAGATTTGCAAACTCCAATTTGGAAAGGAGTAGATCTTGGAAGGGGAGTGTTTGGCTGAACTCCGTCGTCAGTTGCCATTGACTATTGTTGTCCTGCTCAATGACATTGGCTGCTTTTAATTGTTGGAGCAGTATGCCTAGGGCAGTCACTTCAGGGTGGCTTTGTTGCAAAGTATCTTCAGAACGAGGTTGGTCTGATAGGGTTTTGATTAGTTCTAGTTTTAAGGCCGTAAACAGTGCTTGGGCTGTGACAAAATCTTGAATAAATGCCTCGATGCAAAGGTAGGCTTTCCAGTCCTGTTGTTCTGCTGTTGAATCATCAAGGCAAAGAGGTTGCATTGTTTATCCTTTTGATTGTTCTTGTGAGATCGCTTGGTGAATTTGCTGAGTTATTTTGCCAAGTGGCAGTGTGCCATCGATATTAATATCGGCATCTTTGGCTAAGCGTTCTTGTTGTATGACGAGTGTAGCGCGGATATCTTGAATATAGCCTTCAAGGTAATTAGCTAGCCAATCAAGTTGTTGAACGTAGTCTGATGGGGCCTTTTTAAATTCGTTGCTAAAGGCTTTGATATTGCGAGCAAGTGAAATATCAAGAGGAGTATCTAGCCAAACTAGGCAATCAATATATCGTCCACTGGCATGATGATGTCGGCCTAATGGGGTTTCAATCAACAAGAACCGTTTATGAGTGGTTTGGATCTGGGCAACAATCGCTTCAGCAAAGCCGGGAATATTTAAATTGTTGTAGTCGCTACCTTGTTTCATCCATTGAAGGATTTCGGCCATGGATTGATTGGTGGCTTGTTGATAATCATCGTAAAAGAGTGTGTCTGCATCTAGCAGTTTAGCTAGTGCTAAGGTTAAAGAGGTCTTGCCGCTGCCAGGTGCACCAGCGACGGCTATTACAAAGCATCTCTTTGAATCTGTCATGAGAGAAACATCGCTCGAATTTTCTGATCGTCCCAACATTTTTTTGCATAGTTCAGCGTTTCTTCTGAGTAATTATGTTGGTCGATATCGTCTGGACAAGATGCGCCAGAATTTATAATAAAGTGGATAAGCGGTAACTGATCGCTAGCTAAGGCTTTATGAACAAGTTCGTCATCAAGCTGTCCGCCATATTGGAGCAAGACGGATAGATGCAGCATGAGTTCTTGTTCGGAACAGTGGTCAAAGCATTGTTGCATCAATGGTGTTGGATCTGTCTTGGCACCAGCAGTATAAAGCGCTGTTAGTAAGGGCAGGCTTTTTTCTTGTCTAAGTGACAGTTCTACAAGTGTTAGAGCCGCATTTGTGTGACTTGTTTGGCCTGGATTAGCGCCGAAGTTTAACACCAGCTTTAACGCTTTTGGGGCTTCTTGAAGAATGCAGACTTCAGCTAAAGGCGCAGTATCATCGGAGACTGGCTGATTGATTTCTTCAGGTTCGAGTTTTTGCAGATGTTTTTGGAGCTTGGTCAGATCATCGGCATCGATCGCCTTAAAAGCTTTTGCCAATCGATCGCTTTTGAATAACTTAAACATCTTTATCCCCATTTAATAAAACTCTACTGACACTACGCTGTCAGTAGGGCTAGTTTAGCATCCCTGTTGTCATATTTAAGAATTGGATTAAGGAGAATAACAATGACAACAACCGTCGTGGAAATGGTAACTTACAATCTGAAATCAGGCGTGAATAAAGCTGACTTTGCATCGACTCATGACAAGGTTAATGAGTGGTTAAAAAAGCAGGAAGGCTTTCTGTATCGCTCAGTGAGCGAAGATGAAAATGGCTTACTGCACGATTTGGCTTATTGGCAGGATATGTCGACAGCTAAAGCGGCGGGAGATGCATTTATGCAATCTGACGAAGGTCAGTCGTTGTGTGGTCTTATTGATATGGAGAGTTGTCATATGCGCCATATGGAAGTACAAACAGAAGCGATGATTTGCGAAGGGGCTTAGGGAGCTAAATTACCGATGAGGAAAGCGGAACGCTTGTTTCAATTATTAACGCTTTTGCGCGGCCGCCGAACAGCTTTAACGGCTAGCGCATTGGCTGAGGTGTTGGAAGTCTCTGAGAGAACTATCTACCGAGATATACAGGCGCTTTCGCTTTCCGGTGTGCCTATTGAAGGTGAAGCGGGGGTAGGTTATCGCCTACGTCCAGAATTCAATCTGCCACCTTTGATGTTTGATGAAGAGGAACTTGAAGCGCTGTTTCTTGGCGTTCGCTTAGTGCAGGGCTGCAGCGATCAGCATCTGGGTCAATCCGCATCCCGAGTATTAGATAAGGTTAAAGCGGTTTTACCGACTGAGCTTTACGATCAATATATTGAAGGCCCCGAATGGTTTGTTGTCCCTGGATTGCATCGGCAATGGACAACGCAATACAGCGACCAGATTAGAGTCGCGATCAAGAATCGGTTTGTGATCGCAATCGGTTATCAACGAGAAGATAAACAACAATCCGAGCGCGAAGTTTGGCCTTTAGGTTTAGTCTACTGGGGCGCTGTTTGGACCTTGGTTGCTTGGTGTGAGCTGCGCGATGATTTTCGTATGTTCAGATTGGATCGTATCCAGTCGCTTACGCAATTGTCCCGTCATTTTGAAACTACAGATCAAATTAGCTTACAGACCTACCTTAAGCGTACAGAATGTACTGAAGCTTAAATTACACTTGTGACGCGCATGATATAGATGCCCGCCGATAGGCTGAGGATAGAGCCTATGGTCGTCATCAATATGATATTCGCCGCGAGTTTCTCATTTCCTCCCATCGCTTTAGCCATAACAAAACTGGCAGCAGCTGTCGGACATCCAAATAGAACCATGAGCATGGTTAAGTCTTGCCCTTTGAAGCCATATGCCCATGCAGCGAGTGTTAATATCAGAGGGATAAAAAGTAGCTTTGATAAGGTCGCCCAAGTGGCTTGTGAAGAAGTGCTGCGTAAGCTCTTCATGTTCAATGAGCCGCCTATAGCCAATAGGGCTAAAGGTAGGGTCAGATTGGCGAAGTAACGCCCCGTTTTCTGTGCAATTTCGGGAAGCTGGAAACCGAAATAAGAGAAAGGAAGTGCCAGCAATACCGCAATAATCAGTGGGTTTTTTACGATCTCCAATACAGTGCTGCCGATACTCGCGCCGCCTTGGTGTTTTGCTGGCAGGGTTAATGCGATGATTGATAGGACATTAAACAGAGGGATGACTAGCGCAAGCAGTAAAGATGCTTGAGCTAAACCGGAATCAGAAAACAGGTTATAGCTCACAGCTAAACCAATAATGCCGTAATTACTTCGAAACGCACCTTGTATAAAAACGCCTAAGTCTTCTGGTTGTTTGATCCAGCGCTTAGCAAGAAACCAAAGAGCGATAAAGCTGATCAGAGTGCCTATTAAGACAAAACCCAGTTGTTCCGGATTAAAGACTGCGTGAAAGTCTGTCCTTGAGATAGACATAAAGACCAAGGCTGGCAGAGTGATCATAAATACGAGCTTTGATGCTGTATTTATGAAGGCATCATCAATCAGCCTTACACGTTTTAGTACGTAGCCAAGGAAACCAATAAAAAAGATAGGGGCAGTGATACTCGCAGTAAAACTGAGCGATGAAAGGTAAAGATCCACAGGCACTCACTCTGGAATAAAGAGTACAGTTTATCATAGTTGCTTAGGCGGCGGTTGAAGCGTGCTTTTTCGGGTAATCGAATAGAATGCTGGTGGCACAGCCAGCTGCGAGTTCGTGCCATTGAGTAATGCTTAGATGCATATGAAGAACGGCTGCCGTTGGAAGTTTTTCTAAGCGGTTTTGAGTAAGGAAATCAGCTAATTGATGTAGCGCCGGATTGTGGCCGACTAGCATAATATTGCTCAGATGATCTGATTGGTTTTGCATAAGGTACATCAGCGTTTCGGCACAAGATGCATATAGCTCTGGATGCGTTTGCAACTGTTCAGGCTTTAAATTGAGTTGTCGATGGATCTCTAAGGCTGTCGTGATAGCCCTGTTTGCGTCGCTTGCTAAGATGAGGTCTGGCACTATGCCGTACTCTTCTAAACGCTTGGCCATCTTTGGAAGGTCTCTCTGACCACGCTTATTGAGAGGACGCTCAAAGTCATCAAGAGTGGGGTCTTTCCAGCTGGATTTTGCGTGACGAACTAAAGTTAGCTTTTTCATAAAGCGCTCCCGCAGTTAGACGCTCTTAGGAGTATTACTTTAGATAGCTGGAATTGCGAGTCAGCCGAGATGAAAAAACATCCGGAGAGCGGCCAAAAGACTGAAATCCGGGGCTGCGGTGAAGTGCAGTATAGATTTGAGTAATGACGTGAACCGCTCTCTGCAATAAGAATAGAGCCTTAGCACAAGTCCGCCGCACAGCGAGAATATGGCAATGGGGTCAGTACGTTGTGTACCTTCCCCTATCTTATTGCTGGATGATAAAAGGACGATCTTACGAAATTGAGTACATCTTTGACGGTTGTGGGACCGGTTTTTGCGGTTGAAGAACGTTCTTCATTAATGCCCGCATCTGCTGCATCGGTCTGCTACCGGGTTGATTGAGGCGCATAGGGCTTTCGCGAAATAAGCGCTCGTCCATCGGTGTTAAGTGATCATCTATTAATGGCATAAACTCCATCTGATCCAGAACATCCTTCTGCAGATCGATACCCGGTGCAATCTCAGTCAGTAACAATCCTTTAGGAGTTAGCTTAAATACGGCACGTTCTGTGATAAAGGTGACCCGTTGCTGGCATTGCATGGCGTATCCGCCATTAAATGTGATTTGTTGTACAGATTTTTTAAATTTCTTAAGAGGCCCGTTCTCTATCACTTTTAATCCGTGCTCATGTACTTCTAATAACTGTTTCCCTGAGGTGAATGTTCCAAGGAAGTACACATCTTTAGTGTTTTGGGTAATGTTGATAAATCCGCCAGCACCAGCGAGTTTAGGGCCGAATTTACTTACGTTAACGTGACCTTCAGGGCATGTTTCCGCCAACCCTAAAAAGGCTTGATCCAAACCGCCGCCATCATAGAAATCAAACTGAGCAGGTTGGTCTACCATCGCTTCTGCATTACTCGTTGCACCAAAGCTAAGCCCGCTTGCGGGTTGGCCGCCGATGCCGCCAGGCTCAACGGTTAGAGTGAAATCTTCTATCTTTCCTTCTTCAGCTGCAACGGCTGCTAACGTTTCTGGCATGCCGATCCCCAGATTGACCACAGCATTATTTTTGAGCTCCATTAGTGCGCGACGTGCGATGATTTTTCTTGCATCTAAAGGAACAGGTTTGCTTGCTTGAGCCGGTAACGTAATTTCACCACTGTAGGCTGGGTTATAGGATTCGGCAAAAGTTTGAGGGTGGTCTTCAGCTGGAGCTTGAATAATATGATCGACCAAAATTCCCGGAATGCGGATTCTATCTGGTGTTAGGTTGTGTTGTGCAGTAATACGTTCAACTTGCACTAGCACCTTGCCGCCGCTGTTTTTGACGGCTTGCGCAATCGCTAAAGCATCTAAAGGCAGGGCTTCACGTTCCATGGATATATTGCCTTTACTATCTGCTGTTGTGCCACGTAGCAGGGCAATGTTGGGTTGGCAGTGTTTGTATAGAAGGGCTTCTTCACCGTTAAGATCAAGTAGTTGTACTAGTTGCTCTTCTGTGCGGCTATTAACTTGACCACCTTCAATACGTGGGTCTACAAAGGTGTGTAACCCTACGCGTGTGAGAGTGCCCGGTTTACCTGCAGCAATATCGCGGAACATGTGACAGATAACTCCTTGAGGAAGGTTATATGCCTCGATTTTATTCTCGAACGCCATTTTCCCGAGGGCGGGTGCTAACCCCCAATGCCCGCCGATGACGCGCTTAATCATTCCTTCATGGGCAAAGTGATTTAAACCACGGGTTTGGGCATCGCCTTGGCCGGCCGCGTAAAGTAGGCTGAGATTGTTGGGGGTGCCTTGATCTAGAAATCGTTTTTCGATCGCTTTTGCGAGGGTTTCAGCAAAGCCAATACCGATAAAGCCGCCTGTAACTATGGTGTCATTTGATTGAATTAATGCTGCCGCTTGATCGGCTGAGATCAGCTTATTCTGAGACATCCTGAATACCATTCTTGTTATTTTTAATTCAGTTGTACATAGCAAGGCGGGGGCCATGTTTTAAATATCTTTTAAAAACAATGGCTTGAAGGTTTTTGTTGCAGGCTGGATGTAGATAAGTGTCTAATAAAATAGACAGTGTGCTTTGTATGTCTGTTTTTTTAAACGTTTTTGTTGTCTCTTAGGCGTTGATAAAGGCTTGCTCTAGAGATACCTAGCAGTTTAGCTGCAGCTGTTTTATTACCATTGCATTGCTGTATCGCTTCTTCAATGGCTGAACGCTCATGCTCTTTACGGTAGCTTTTTAGATTTGTTAAAGGGTTTCTGTGAAGGGGTTGTTCTTCATTTGCGCCTAAATCTGGCGCTTCAATTGAAGAGCCTTCAGCCATAACGCAGCCTCGTTCTAAGCGATTTCGAAGTTCGCGAATATTACCAGGCCAGCTATAGCTTTGTAGCCATTCTAGGGCTGACGGAGACAAGGGCAGTTCTGGTAGTTGCGATTGGCGCTGAATCTCGCTCAACATGTGTTCGGATAGCAGAGGGATATCTTGGATGCGCTCCCGTAGAGGCGGTAGATTGATCGGCAAGACGTTTAAGCGGTAGTAAAGGTCTTCACGAAATAAACCTTGTTCTACTTGGCTGCGTAGATCTTTGGCTGTTGCTGCGATGATGCGAACATCTACCTTTTCAAGGCGGTTGGAGCCGAGTGCTTCTACTTCTCGTTCCTGAAGCACTCGAAGTAGTTTTGCCTGCATGGCGAGAGGCATTTCTGCAATCTCATCAAGAAATAGAGTACCGCCTTCAGCTAGTTGGACTTTGCCTTGTCGAGCCTTTCTATCTGCGCCAGTATAAGCACCGGGCGCTGTGCCAAACAGTTCGGCTTCGGCAAGAGATTCGGGTAGCGCGCCCATGTTAATGCCTACAAAAGGTCCGCTACGACGTGTGGAAGCATGGTGGATGCCTTGAGCTAATAGCTCTTTTCCTGTCCCGGTTTCGCCTAATAAAAGTAAGGTGGTATCGAGTTGCGAGGCTCTTAGTGCTTGACGACGAAGCTGTTGCGTCTTGGGCGCATTACCGATCATGTCGTCTAGGGCGTATCGGCTTGGGCGGATGATTTTCTCATCTTCAAATTTTCGCTGTAGACGAGCAAATTTATCAAACAGTGGCTGAAGGCTATCTAAATCATCATAAAAAACAAAACCTATAGCTCCAATGATTTTATTGTCAGGGTTTTTGATAGGGAGACGGGTAACAACGCACCAGCGGTTGTTGATCTGCATGAGATCTACAAAGGATGGCTTTCCACTTTTGATGACTCTAGGGAGTTGCGTTGTGGGGATTAGTTCTTCTACGTTACAGCCAATGGGATCCATCTGTTCAGGAATAGCGACAAGCTTGCGATAAGCATCACTCATCCACAGAATAGAAGCTGTTTCATCGACGGCGATGGAGCCTTGGCATAGACTTGAAAGTAGATCGAATAAGTTGTGATTATTATCTTGTTCAATCAGCTGGCGTAGTGAATGCATAGGAACCCATCGTCTTTATGTTTCCAGTACAAAACTACGCGTAACTATCTATGGTGCCAAGTAAAATTTAGCTAGGGTATTTACCTAAGCAACTTTTTCTTTCGCTTCTTTAGCACGTTTTTTGTGATGTCGAGCAACAGAACCCTTGATTACAATCTCCCAATTGTCTGCTGTGCTCATCAGCATTGCGCCGCAGTTGCCGCATTTACAGATCTGAGAATTACCTAAATCACTAACCGTTTTTAGCTGTGGGTGTTCCTTCCCGTTTTTAACTAACTCAAAGCAATGCTTGCAATCAGTGTTCACGCTATATCTCCTTGCTGGGCATGAGAGGCTACTTTCGGTTAAATATCGGACAATAAATAATATTCTTTAGTAAAAAAATATAAAAAACATGAGTTTTTTTTGTTTATTTATTGTTCGTTTTTAAGATTTTATTATAACTTGTTGAAATTTAAGGATTAGATGGTCTCTTCTGTGCTGGCCATAATACTGCCGCCATCACCGTTTTTAGCTAGTTCTCCGATCTCCTTATCGATAAAGAATAAGCCTTTGCCATCTTCGCCAATTATTTTGATTTTATCTAGGATGCCATTAAACAGCTTCTCTTCTTCATGCTGTTCAGCTACATACCACTGTAGGAAGCTAAAAGTTGAGTAATCTTGGTTTGTGAAAGCTGTGTGCGCTAACTCGTTTATTTTGCGGGTAACTAGGCATTCGTGTTCGTAAACTTTTTCGAATAGGTCGCGAATTGAGTCGAACTCTGCCTCTGGAGCTTCAATCGTGCCGATCAGCGCCATCGCACCGGTTTCATTGACATAAGTGAAAAGACGCTTCATGTGCGACATCTCTTCATCAGCGTGCTTGTATAGAAATTCGGCGCATCCTTCGTACCCTTTTGACTCGGCCCAAGCACCCATTTGTAGATAAAGGTTGGATGAGAAAAATTCTAGATTAATCTGTTCGTTTAGCTTTTCAAGCATTGCTGGGCTGAGCATAGGTAAATCCTTACTAATTAGTTACGTCACATAGCAACAGGCTTACATAGCCATTTTTTGCAATTAGCAGAACGAGCGCATTTACGGCAGAGGTAAGTGCTTGAGCGGGTATGTTTCGCAATCTCTTTGAAGTGATGCTCTATATCGCTCTTACTAAACTTACATAAGGTTTTAGATTTGCTCATTCAGAATGGGCTATAAAATTTGCTAATGATAATCAATATTAAATGTGAAATGGCTACTAGTCTATACAATACGACATTATATCTGACCGAAAGGTCGGTATAAAAGTATTAGGGGGATGGCGGTGGCCCTAGCTTAGCTAGGGCCTATAAAGGGTTTGCGGCGTGAATTAAACCGTAAAGGTCTTCATCATAGAGCGTAGGTCTGTTACCAATTTATGCAGATTGTTGCTGGCATTGTTGGTTTGCTCTGCAGCGGTCATATTGCTACTAGCAATATCACGAATATTAAGGATATTGTTGTTGATCTCATCGGATACAGAACTTTGTTGCTCAGAAGCGCTAGCAACTTGAATACAGCGGTCAGATACTTCAACCATGGCCTCAGATACAGAGTCAAATGATTGGCTTGCATCGTTAGCTAAATGTATTCCTTTTTGGGCTTGCTCTGAACAACGTTGCATAGTGTCGGCAGTTACTGCAACCTGCGTTTGAATGGCCTCGATAGTACTGCGGATTTCGCTGGTAGAAGTTTGGGTGCGTTGTGCTAGTGTGCGTACTTCGTCAGCTACTACGGCAAAGCCACGGCCTTGATCACCTGCGCGTGCTGCTTCAATAGCAGCATTGAGTGCCAGTAAATTCGTTTGTTCTGCGATATCGTTAATGATGTTAACGATTTGCTCAATAGATGAGGCTTGGTGTTTCAGCTCATCTGATGACTCTGAAGCTTTTTCTACATCTCTAACAAGCTCGGTGATGCTTTCGAGCATAACATCAATGTTCTCTTTACCATTATTAGCAAGGTCTGATGCCTTCTGAGTTGCTTGAGAAGTTTGAGCGGTATTTTGTGCTATTTCATGGGCTGTAGCGGACATTTGGGTTGCTGCGCTGGCAAGCATGTCACTCTCGCTATTTTGCTGCTGAATACCCGCGGTTGTTTGGTTTATTGCAGCATCTGTCTCGCTCATGACTTCACCAAGGGTTTCTATGCTGTCTTCAACTCGGCCAATAACAGTACGTAGGCGCGCACGCATCATGCGAGTAGCTAGATCAACAGAGCCTTGCTCGTGCATGTTTTCTGTCATCACTAATTGCGCTAACGGGTTGTTATAGATCTGGTCTGCAGTAGAGGAGATCTTTTTTAGGCCGCGGGTGCTAGCGAACAAAGCATAAAGCCCAACAGCAAATACTGTTAGCATTGCGATAGATTGATATAGCTCTGAAATAGGAGCGAAGTTTAAGGCGAGTATTCCGGCTCCCATTAAACCGGCAATGCCCATAATACGGGCAGCTAAACTGGTTGTTTTAACTGACTTAGGCGGAGACTTTCGGATCTTGCCATAGACCTGTTCAGCACGTTGGATCTGCTCTTGGGTTGGACGAGTACGGACTGATTGATAACCCGTTTTTGTCCCGTTGTTGTCGTAAATCGGCATGACATAGGCTTGAACCCAGTAATAGTCACCATTTTTACAACGATTTTTTACCATCCCCATCCAAGGTTGGTCATTTTTAATATGGTTCCACAGATCTTCAAAAGCTGCTGCAGGCATATCAGGATGCCTAACTAAGCAGTGAGGTTTACCGATGAGTTCTTCTTGAGTGTATCCAGCAACTTGGCAGAATTCTGGGTTTGCATAGGTAATGATACCACGGGTATCAGTAGTTGAAATAAGGCGAACATTTTCGGGATACACGTGTTCCCGATCTGTTGTGCGAACAGAAGCCATATCTGTCTCCAGTTTAATTCCGGTTTATTCTGGACGGGGATCTTTATATCCCGTGTAGTACTTATTCTTCCGTGCAGAACCACAGCAGATGTTTGTCTGCTTAATAACTTAGTATATTCATGTAAATGACAATTGCATGAAAATTCACTTACAAATTATAAGTTTTTATAGGGCTTGGACTGAACGGTCGGTATTCTTCCATGGCTTTAGCTTCCCTGCAATGGATACTCTGAAAATAAATATGGTTTTTTTGGATGAGCTCTTAATTTTTTATATTGTTAATATAATCAATTGGTTATGTAATGTTCGCATATTCTAGGAGGCGATCGCTGCTACCAGGTTTGCCTAGTAAGAAACCTTGGATTTCATCGCAATGATGATTCTTCAAAAAGCTAAGCTGTTCTTGGGTTTCTACGCCTTCAGCAACCACTTTGAGTTGTAATGAATGGGACATGGAGATAATTGCAGCGATGATATTTTCATCATCCGCATCACCTGGTACACCAGTAACAAAAGAACGATCGATCTTAACGGTGCTTACAGGTAGGCGTTTTAGATAGATGAGCGATGAATAGCCGGTGCCAAAGTCATCTACGGATAAGTTAACACCAAGATCGCATATCTGTTGGAGTTTGTTGATGACTTTGTCTAGGTCATCAATAGCAAGTGTTTCGGTGATCTCAAGCTCCAGTAGTGAAGGAGCAAGGTCACTATCAATCAGTGCGCCTTTGATATCGTCGATTAAATTGGGATCATAAATCTGTCTGGCCGAGAGGTTAACTGATACAGGCATCGGCTTTTCTGGATTGATGTTCCAAGCTTTTGCTGCGTGGCAGGCTTGGCTTAAAATCTCTCTTCCCAGTTCTACAATGAGGCCTGTTTGCTCTGCAAGCTCGATGAATTTCCCTGGTGGCACCATTCCTTTTTCTGGATGGTTCCAGCGAGCTAGTGCTTCAGCACTCAGGATATCTTCACCATTGATATGGAAACGAGGTTGATAAACCACAAAGATTTCTTGGTGATGCAGGGCAAGCCTAAGGTCTTCTTCCAAGCGAGTTTGCGCTTCAGCCTTTTGGTTGACCTCTTGGTCATAAAAAAGAATGCCGTTTCTGCCTTTCTCTTTCATGTGATACATCGCTGTATCTGCGTTAGTAAGTAGCTCTTTCGCATCTTTGCCGTCATCTGGATATAGGGCAATGCCGATACTTACCGGAGCGTTGCTTGTGAAGTTGTCGAGCTGGAATGGCGTTCTTAATGATTCGATGATTCGATGAGAAATATGACTGACTGTGTCGACGTTATCGATACTTTGTAAAATCACGCCAAATTCGTCCCCACCTAGGCGAGATACGGTGTCGTCAGGTCGGATAAAGCCGGAGATGCGGTTGGCAGTAGCCTTAAGTAATTCGTCACCCGCGGCATGCCCATATGTGTCATTGATGTTTTTAAAGCGATCAATATTGATAAACAGTAAGCCAGTTTGACTCTTCTCACGATTAGAGCGTGCAATAGCTGAATGTAAACGATCGAAGAACAAACTGCGATTTGGTAATCCTGTTAGGCCGTCATAATGAGACAGTTTTTCAAGTTTGGTTTCTGTTTCTTTTTTTGCGCTAATATCAGAAAAAATCAGTACAAAGCGCTCTTCATCATCTTCCGTATACAAATTGCTGACCGAAAGCCATGCCGGAAAGGCTTGGCCGTTTGGCTTACGTATTTGGGTTTCGCCTTGCCAGCGTTTATCTTGTTTTAAACTATGGCGGATTTCTGGGTGTTCAGCGAAGAACCTACGGCTAAATTGATTGATAGTGAGGTCGTCAGAGCCGCAAAGCTGATGGCAGGCACTATTGCTAGTAATCATTTTTAGATGGGTATCAATAACCAAAATAGCTTCATCGGCTTGATCGAAAATTTGCCCTGCTAATTGGATATGGCTTTGTGCATCTTTGAGATCAGTTACATCAGTTACGATTCCACCAATGGCATAGACTTTTCCAGATTCATCAAACAGAGGGAATTTGGTACTTAAATAATTTCGGCGGCCTAGCTCAGTCGCACCTGTGTATTCGATTTGAATAGGGCTGTTTGTCTGGATAACTTCTAAGTCGCTGTTTCTAAGAGTATCGGCGTGTTGGGAACTGTAGAGCTCATGGTCAGTTTTTCCGATTACTTTTACTGAGCTATCTTTAATCAGATCATAATAATTAGGGCTGATCATCTGGTAGCGTAGATCAGCTCCTTTTATAAAGATGATGTTGGGTGTATTAGTGATAATGCCATTGAGTTGCTGTTCGTGCTCACTTATTCGGCCAACCATATGCTCTAAAGTTTTACCTAGCAGGTTAAATTCGGAGAAGTGACCCGGTTTAAAAGGTTCGGCATCACGATTGATCGCCATGTCTTCAGCATATTGAACTAAACGCACCAGCGATGTTTTTGTCAGTCGTGAGATCGCTAATACAGTTAGAAGCCCGATGATCAGCGCTGCTGAAATCGCCATGCCCAAATCTTTGGTATACGCGAGTTCTAGCGCAAGAATCGAGGAGTTCGGTAGCGTAGTCACAACTTTCAAATACTGTTGTGTGCTCAAAGAGAGTTGATAGTGGTGGATGATTCTATCGTCTTCGAATATCTCAAACAGAGTGTCTGGTTTTGATTGTAGGAGTGCTGTTCGTAGCTTAGGGGTGAGGGCTAAACTCGATGTGACTTGTTGATCAAAGTACAGCGCGACGGATTCTGCTCCGGTTAAACTTTGGATTTCACTAAGTAGTTTGAAGTGATCATTTAATAAGATAAATGCGTGTAATGTTCCAACGACTTCACCTAAATTATCGCTGATTATTGGGAAGGTAATTCGCATGAGTTGTTGGGATTGGGCTGTGTTCTGAGAAGATGTTTGTACCTTCCAGCTACGATTGGGGATGAACTCTTTAGTTAATTCATTAAGGTTGAGTTGCATGCCTAATAGCGAGGTACTAATAAATTCAAAGTGATCGCCTTCTTGTGTTTCTAGCACAAATGCATGAATGCTCTCTCCAGTCTGGCTTGCAAGTTGCTGCTGTAGAAATTGGTTAATATATTTATGGTTTTGTTTATCAATACCGTTCTTCAGAATATCGCGCTGACTAATTTGTTCGGCATTAAAGGCCGCTGCCTTTAGGTATTTGTCAAAGAATTGTTGGAGAACCTTTTGGTTACGGGAATGGGATAGATTGATCTCTTCCAGTAATGCTCGTTGAGAGCCTTGATAGGCAGGTATTAGCAGCACTAAAGCGACTACGGTGAGTGCGCAGAGTACAATAGATAAAATAGCTGTTGAGAACTTAAATTTTTTCAATGATTACTGCCCGTTACTGCTGTAGCGAAAAGCTCTTTTCTTTAGTTGCTCAATCTCATCCTTGTGTGTGTTCTTGCTCAATAAAACAATATCGCCTGAATAGATGTGAGGCACACTACTACTTTGGCCTGAAATATCCATCTTTATTGCCTCAGCCATTGCGACACTACTGTCGTCATTCATTCGCATAACAGTGAGGTCTAATTTTCCTTCAAGGAGTGCCTCTATTTCCCTATCGCCGCCGCCCCAACCATTTAGAGTTACTTGATCACTTAGATTGTTTTCATCTAAAGCTTTGAGTGCACCTAAAGCTATATCGGTTGAGCAAGCAAAAATCATATTTAAATCAGGTGTCTTTTTAAGGGAGGCGAGTGTTGCTTTATAAGCAATTTCGCTGATTCCTTTTGTGTAGTAACTGCTTACTAATTTTAGGTCGGTATTGTTTGCAGCTTGTTGTGTAAATGTATCTCCACGCATCTGGCTTACATATCCCTGAGAGAAGTACAGCATGGAATAAGTGCCTTGTGGATGCTGGGTTAACATCTGATTTGCAAGAAGCTGAGTCCCTTTTTCATGGTCAAAACCGGTATAGAGAAAGGGCTTTAGTTGCTGCCATTGTTGAAGTGGGGTTGTGATGTTTTGCAGAATTAATTTAGGTTTTCCGCGTAGTAAAATTCGTTCGATCATCGCTTGATGGCGAAGAGCGTCAAGTGTGTAGATTAAATAGTCGGGTTTCCAAGCGATTGCGTCGTTAAGTTGTTCGCTCTGCAGTGAAATATCGACAGTGGGCCGGGAAAAATAACTGTTAATATCATAGGAAATATTAAGTTCGGATAAGCGCTTT
The DNA here is from genome assembly GCF_047778055.1 of Neptuniibacter sp. QD34_54. Lineage (GTDB taxonomy): Bacteria > Pseudomonadota > Gammaproteobacteria > Pseudomonadales > Balneatricaceae > Neptuniibacter. The sequence continues at coordinate 554,673 of NZ_CP180546.1, forward strand.
TCAAGGGTGCTTACGCTTCTTCTCCAGTAGTCTGAAGATTGTTCTGCCGGATAGATGATTGCAATTTTGATCGGTTTCTCATTGCTTGTTTGTAAGGGAGAGGCTTCGTTACGCACTATTTGAGAAAACGTCAGCATCTTTTGGCGTTGTTCGGGGTGTTCTAATAAGTAGTCAGAAACACGAATATATTGATCGTTGTCATTGGCAGTAGCGCATAGGGAAAGGCCGCTGGCAATTAAAATCGTGGCTAAATGCACGAAGAAGTTACGAATAGGTTTAAGCATATCTATTTTGAGCCCTACAACAAGCATAGGTTAAACCTAGCATGGAAGTTGATGTTTGAATATGCGTTATGTCATATAAATGTAATAAATTTTATTGGTAACTATCTGTTTCTAATGGCAGTTTTTTATATAAGAGAAAGCCTAAATTATCAGTTTTAAATATTCGTATTTGATGTGCGCTGGTGAGCAAATTTTGTACTGATCTTCAATCAGTATTAAATTGCTGACTATTATTGTTAGTGATTATGCGGATGGATGTTATTGAGCAAAAGGTGGCTTTGTAGCAAGCTGCCATAATCCTCCCGACAAAAATAATAATTGGGTTTTTGCATGCTGAAACGATTGCCAACAGCGCTACTGAGTATAGCGCTCTTGTTAAATATAGGATTGGTAAAAGCTGATAGATTACAGCTTTCTGCTTTAGAGCAAGGCGGCTTGGATAGTAGCTTGCTGCTTGATATTGATGTTGCCGGTCAAAGATTGGTTGCTGTGGGCGAGCAAGGAGTCATTATCTTCTCGGATGATGAAGGTGAAAAATGGCAACAAGCTAAAGTGCCTGTCAGTACCATGCTGACGGCTGTTAACTTCTTTAATCATGCAGCTGGTTGGGCAGTAGGGCATGATGGCGTACTGCTCTCAAGTAAAGATTCAGGTGCACAATGGCAGTTAATACTAAATGGCAACCAGCTCAACCAATTGCGTGTCAAAGCTATTGAAAAATCGATCTCAGAAATTTCTGCGCAAGAATATGATCCAGTTGAGTTAGAAAACCTCGAATACCAACTAGATGATGCTTTGTTCGTAGCAGATGAAGGAGCAAGCTCTCCATTATTAGATATCGCATTTATCGATTCCCAAAAAGGGTTTGCTGTAGGTGCATACGGCCTTTTTATTCAAACAGAGGACGCGGGTGCTAGTTGGCATTACACAGGCCATAAATTACCTAACCCTGAAGGCCTTCATTTTAATCGACTGTTCTACTCCAAACAGGGTGAGTTGTTTGTGCTAGGTGAAGCTGGTTTGTTACTAAAAAGCAATGATAAAGGCTTGAGCTGGGAAAGCCTTTCTTTACCATATCAGGGCTCTTTTTTTTCTATGGTGGAAGGTGATGAGCTATATCTGATGGGGTTAAGAGGCAATGCGTTGAAAAGAGTTGAATCGGGAGTTTGGGAGCAAATAGAACTACCTGTTAAATCGACAATTAATGACGCAGTGGAAGTGGATGGAAAAGTATATCTAGTAGGGCAAGGTGGGGCGCTTTTACAAAAGGCTGCGAGCGGCTTTGAGGCTTTTTCTAAGCGAGGATTGTTGAGTTATTCAGCGGTGACCCATCTCGAGAATAAGCTTATAGCGGTAGGTGAGGTTGGTGTCACAAAGATCGCTTTAGAGGAGGGTGCTGAGAATGAATAAGCTATCCGCTCTTCTGTTATGGCCGATCAATACCAGTGAACGATTAGCTGAGACGCTTCTTTTTAGCTATCGCAAAGTATTACTGTTCATCTTTATATTGATAACAGCACTGCTAGCTTGGCAAGCATCTCAGGTTCGCCCTGATGCTAGTTTTGTGAAAATGATCCCTGCATCACACCCGTATGTGGAAAACTATATTGAATATCGTGATGACCTAGCGGGCCTTGGAAATAGTATCCGAGTGGTTGTAGCTGCCAAAGAGGGTGATATTTTTACACCTGAATTTCAGACAACTTTAAAGCAAGTAACGGATGAGCTGTTTTTTATTCCAGGGGTGGACCGATCTGCACTTAAGTCTATCTGGACGCCAAATGTTCGTTGGACCGAGGTAACCGAGGATGGGTTTGTAGGCGGGCCTGTTATCCCTGCTAAATATGATGGTTCTAGCGCAAGTTTGGAGCAGGTAAGAACCAATATCTTACGTTCTGGGCAAGTCGGCATTCTGGTAGGTAACGATTTTAAATCGGCCATGGTGCAGGTTCCGCTATTTGATTTACATCCTGAAACCGGTGAAAAACTAGATTACCAGGCTTTCTCCGAGCAGTTGGAGACTCTAGTACGAGACAAGTACAGCTCAGATCAAATTGATATTCATATGACAGGGTTTGCCAAAATCGTTGGTGACCTTATTGATGGTGCGACTGAAGTTGCCTTGTTCTTTGCTGTGGCCATAGTTGTTACGTTGCTATTGCTTTATCTCTATTCTGGTAGCGTGATGGGCACCATCGTTCCACTGGTTTGCTCACTGGCTGCGGTTATTTGGCAGTTAGGTCTTCTCAATCTGCTTGGATATGGTATCGATCCCTATTCGATGTTGGTGCCGTTTTTGGTGTTCGCCATAGCGGTTAGTCATGGTGTGCAGATTGTAAATACGATCACTTTAGAATCGGCGACTAAAGGCTCGAGTAAGCTGGTTGCGGCACGACATGCTTTTAAAGCGATCTATATTCCAGGTATTACTGCGCTAATTTCTGACGGAATCGGGTTTATCACTTTAATGGTGATAGAGATTGAGGTAATTCAAGATCTGGCGGTTGCAGCTTCTCTGGGTGTTGCAGTTATTGTGCTGACTAACCTGATGCTATTGCCATTACTTATGAGTTACGTCGGGGTGGGTAAGCGAGCGATAACAAAAGCTAAACGAAGTATTGAATCGGAAAGTTCATATTGGCATTACCTGAGCTTTTTCTCCCGCCCTATAGGTGCAACGATCGCGGTAACGACTGCTTGCATTATGTTGGTGCTAGGTTTGTATGGTAGTAAGGATCTACAAATAGGAGATCTTGATGCAGGAGCCCCAGAGCTTCGTGCTGACTCTCGTTATAACTTGGATAATCAGTTTGTAACCTCTAATTACTCGACATCCAGTGATGTGTTTGTGGTGATGGTCACTACACAAGAGGAGCAGTGTAGTCATTATAAAACTTTAGAGGTTGTGGACAGATTTCAGTTCTATCTGCGATCCATTAAAGGTGTTCAATCCAGCATATCCTTAGTTGACGTATCCGAGCGTGTTACCGCAGGCCTTAATGAGGGCAGTCTAAAGTGGCGAACAGTGCTGCGTAACCAATACGTGATTAATGCCTCACTTTCTCATGTGCCAGCAGGTTTGATGAACTCAAATTGTTCTTTACTACCTGTAATCGTGTTCTTGGATGATCATAAAGCCCAGACACTCAAAGATATAACAGCGGCAGTCGATAATTTTGCTGCTGAATACGGCACAGAAGATATCCAATTTAAAATGGCTGCAGGTAAGGCAGGTTTTGAGGCGGCAACCAATGAGGTCATTGAAACAGCCCAATATGAGATGCTGATTTGGGTTTACTCTGTTGTGAGCTTACTCTGCTTGCTGACGTTTAGGTCGATAAGAACAGTTATCTGTATTATCGCGCCTCTAGCGTTAACCTCTGTACTTTGTCAGGCCTTAATGGCTCAGTTGGGCATTGGCGTAAAGGTGGCGACCCTGCCCGTGATTGCTTTAGGTGTAGGCATAGGTGTGGATTATGGCATCTATATCTATTCCAAAATGCAGACCTTTCTCAAACAAGGTCATTCACTGTCCAAGGCTTATCTAGAAACTTTGCAAAGTACAGGGAAATCAGTTGCTTTCACCGGTTTAACCCTTGCGATTGGTGTAGTCCTTTGGACATTATCACCAATAAAGTTCCAAGCAGATATGGGAGTACTTTTAACCTTTATGTTTATCTGGAACATGCTTGGTGCGTTGATTCTATTGCCAGCAATCGCGTGTTTGCTGTTTCCGAGTAAGGATAAGTCTAAGGATAAAGCTAAGGTTCTTTAGCTTTTTGATATGGCTTTATCGGCCACAGGGTGGCCTCCTACTGGTATGTTGGTTGGAGCTCACCCAGTGAGCGAAAAATTAGATTTAAATCAAATAACACAAGGATGTGTATATGAGAAAAGGAAATGCGAGTGCGCTTCGCAGAGGTAGGTATAGTTGTACAGGACATATCTATCACATCATCATAACTTGCAAAAATCGATATCCCTTTTTTAACGATCCTTCGCTAGCTAGGTATGCTGTTCTGTGTTTAAAGCGTTTAACTCCAGAAGCATTCACTTTGGCATTTGTTGTTATGCCGGACCATATTCATTGGCTAATGAAGCTTAATGATATAAAGAATCTTTCTGAAACGGTGAGACTGTTGAAAGTCATGGTTACGCAAAAAGCCGGAACACCGATTTGGCAGTCAGGATATTATGATCATGCGTTGAGAAAGGAGGAAGCGATAGAGGATGTGGCGCGTTACATTGTGTTAAATCCGGTTAGGGCCGGGTTGTGTGAAAATGTGAGGCAATACCCTTGGTGGGATTACGTCTATCTATAGGGACGTTGCCTTCCATCAAAACGATTTGTAGGAGCTCACCCCGTGAGCGAAAGAAGGTTAATGAGGTGTTCTGTAATATCGGCCAAGGGTTGGCCTCCTACGGGTGTAGCGTAGGAGCTTACCCCGTGAGCGAAAGATGCTTCCTACAATTATTTAAATGCATCTAAGGCTTTCTGCATCTTGGTGGCTTTCTGTAGGGTCTTCTTTTCTTGCACTAACTGTTTTTTTGTTTTGTCAGCAAGTGATTCTGTTTCGCGATTCAAGGTTCTTACTTGAATTAAAATATCTCTTAGTTTGGTTGCTAGCTCGGAAGGCACGTCAGCTATGGCTAGCTGCGAAACAAGTTCGCCATGTTCGGATTGTAGCTCCTGAACTAAATTCCAATTATCTTCTTTAGCAGCACTGTTCATCTTTTCTGCTTGAGCTAAAGCGGTTTGGGCTTTTTCAATTAAAACGCTCATTTAATTATTCCTGCAAAATTTTTCTAATGCTAAGTGTGTGCTTGCCGATAACAAAAATCAACGAGGCGTTACGAGCAAATAAGAAAGCTTCGGAAAAAATATAAATTTTTTCTAAAGCGTTTTTGTTTGCGGTCGATAACACTCTCAAGCTTGGATTTCCTAACCCCTTTTAAATCGGGAAATTCGGACAGCAAACTATTTTATTACGGCCGGTCAGACTCGGCTGAATGTGAGGAGAAAATCTCATGGCAATGGTAATTAACTCAAACATTATGTCGCTGAACGCTCAGCGTAACTTGACCCTTTCTCAGGGTGAACAGAACCAAGCTATGGAGCGTTTGACAAGCGGTAAGCGTATCAACTCTGCAGCAGACGATGCGGCGGGTCTAGCGATCTCTAACCGTATGACTTCTCAGGTTCGTGGTCTTGATCAGGCAATCCGTAACGCGAATGACGGTGTATCTCTTATCCAAACTGCTGAAGGTGCTTTGGACGAGTCTACAAACATCTTGCAACGTATGCGTGAACTATCTATCCAGTCTGCCAACGGTACTTACGATGAAGGTAACCGTTCTACATTGAATGCAGAGGTTCAGCAGCTAGTAGCTGAGCTTGATCGTATCGCGGAGACAACTGCATTCAACGGTCTTAACATTCTTGACGGTACTTTAGGCAAAGTGGATCTGCAGGTTGGTTCTGAAGCTAATCAGACCATTGAATTAAATATTCAAGGTATGGATGCAGATACTCTAGGTCTTGGTTCTACAAGTGTTGACCTGTTAGGTGGCGCGAATACGCTTGTTGCTGATACTACTGCATTGGCACATAACGATGTGTTAGTTAACGGGCAGTCAATCCTAGCTGTTGGTGAAACCTGGACTGGTGGTACTGACGACATGGATGAGTTAGTTAACAAAATCAACGAAAATGTAAACGGTGTTACAGCTAGTACTGTTGTTAGTAAAACCGCTGGGGCTGTAGGTGATGGTGTATTGGCAGATGCAGAGGTCTTTACAGTTAACATTACAAACCTTGATGGTGGTACGTCTTCTATCTCTGTAAAAGATACTGAGAGCCTAGAAGAGCTAGCCGATAAGCTTAACGAAGAAGGTGGTGGTTTAATCTCGGCTTCAATCGGTGATGATGGCAAATTAACAATTACAGCTGAAAATGTTGAAAACTTTACCATTGTTGATGCTGGTGATGCGGGTGGTACCATAGCTGGTGCGCAAACAGCTTCCCTTGCCCTTACTTCTGATAGTGGTGATGACATTACCGTTACTCGAGGTACTACAGGTACGCTTGCTGATCTAGAAGACCTAGGTTTCCGTGAAAATGATGCGGCGGGTGAAATCGAGGGTGAAGCTGTTAATGGTACTGCATTTGCTGTCGGTGATATCTCCATCAATGGTGTTGATGTTGGTGCGAGTGAGTCAGGTGGATTGCTAGATAAAGTAGATGCAATCAATGATATCAGTGATGAAACTGGTGTTACTGCAACAGTTTTCTCTGGTGTAGAAATTGATACATCTACAGCGACAGGTGCTTGGGCAGCTGGTGATTTCTCTATCAACGGTGAAGTTATCACATCAGGTGCAAACCTTGATGCGCTTGTGACAGCAATTAATGGTGTGAAAGATGCTACGGGTGTTACTGCGACCTTATCTGGTCAGAACCTGATACTAGAAGGTGAAGTGTCTCAGATTGCATTTGGTTCTGCAGCTGGTACACCTGATGCAGGTGCTGCTCTAACAGCAATTCTTGGCGGTGGTGTTACGGTTGCCGATGCTGCAGGCGGTATCAAGCTTGAGTCTGAATCTGGTGCTAGCATCAGTGTTGAGCATAAAGATGCAGCGGCACAAGCTAAGTCTGGCCTACTAGATGCAAACTCTGCTGGTGGCGGTAAGTTTGGTGCGGCGGTAAGTAGTATTGATATCTCTACTGCAAACGGTGCGCAGAAAGCAATCGATGTAATTGATAATGCCCTAGAAACTATCAACGAAACTCGTGGTGATCTGGGTGCGATCAACAACCGTCTAGACTTCACTGTGAATAACTTGGCAAACGTATCTGAGAACGTAGCGGCTGCCCGTTCTCGAATTGAAGATGCGGACTTCGCTGCAGAATCTGCAGCACTGTCTCGTGCTCAGGTACTACAGCAGGCAGGTACTGCAATGTTGGCTCAGGCAAATGCTGCGCCACAGCAGGTTCTATCACTGCTTCAGTAAGATAGTAGCTATAATGTTGTAGGAGGCCAGCCTTTTATGCCCTCTGGGTACTCTGGCCGATGAATCTTTTAAAGATTAATCGCTCACGGGGTGAGCTCCTACACAGAAAAGCCCTGCTAGTGACCTCTGGTTGCTGGTGGGGCTAAGTCGGTAGAAGATTTTGTAGGAGGCCAGCCTCTGGCCGAAAGTTTCCAAAGGAAAGGAATGATCGCTCATAGGGTGAGCTCCTACTGCAAAGAATTTAAAAAGAGGAATGCGTTATGGCTATAGAATCACTAAATGCTGCGAACAGTGCAGCTAACGTAGTTCAGCCTACCCAGCAGCCTCAGCAAGCAGAGCAGGTTCAGCGTCAGGCTGCGGAGTCGCAAAGCAATGAGCGTCTTCAAGAGCAAGCTAAACAAACGCAGGAACTCTCCGCTGAGAAGTTGGATGCTGCGATTGATCGTCTAAATGAGATGATGAAAAGCAGTCAGCGCTCTCTGAACTTTTCTGTAGATAACTCATCAGAAAAAGTAGTAGTTCAAGTGCGTGATCTAAGCACAGATAAAGTAATCCGTCAGATTCCAAATGAAGAAGCACTGCGTTTTGCGGAGTCATTTGATCGCATGATGGGCTTGATCTTTAACGAGGAAGCCTGAGACACTACGGGCTTCTTCCACTCACCTAAAAACCAGAGGCGTTGGCTATGAGTGATAGTATCATTAGATCACTGGGGGCCGGTTCTGGTATCGATACCTCCAGTCTAGTTAGTAATCTTGTTGAAATTGAGCGTGCGCCAAGAGAGCAGAGACTTGATAGCAAACAGGAAAGTCTTGAAGCACAAATTTCAGCTTACGGGATATTAAAAAGTACACTGTCAGAGTTTCAGAGTGCGATGGCTACGCTGGCTGATAATGATACTTTTAATGGTCGTTCTGTATCATTTCCTGACTCTGATGTGATTACACCCAACTCGGTAGATGCGGGGGCACAGACAGGTACATATCAGATAGAAGTAGTTGATGTTGCTCAGTCACAGTCCTTGGCGTCAGGGGCTTATGCTGATAAAGATGCTGCTTTAGGGGCGGATTATGCGGGCACATTAACCATTAGTTTTGGTCAGTGGACTTATGATGAAGATGCCGATCCAGGGGCCGATGTGGATACGGATCAAGACCCTTATAGCTTTACGACGAATGCTGATCGGGCTGCACTAAATATCACGGTAGAGGAGAGTGATTCTCTTCAAGATATTGCAGATAAAATTAATGAGGAAGATGCAGATGTTCAGGCATCTGTGTTGCTTGTTGATGGCCAATATCAGCTCCTGTTGACGGCACCGTCCGGTGAAAATAATGCCTTACGTATATCCAGTGATGATGCAACAAAAGGTGATAGCACGGGATTAAGTGTATTTGAATTTAATGAAACAGAGCATTCTCAAGTCACAGAAACTCAGCAGGGTAAAGATGCTGAAATTAAAGTAAATGGATTAACTGTCTATCGAGATACCAATGAGATAGATGATGTTATTCAGGGTTTTAATTTTTCTCTTAATAAAGCGGACCCTGGAACAAGTCTTACTTTTACTGTGAGTGCTGATACAGCCATTGCTGAACAAGCTGTGAGAGACTTTGTTGATGCGTATAACCTGTTTTTTGAAACATCATCCAATCTCACAGGTGTTTCAAGGGATGAAAATAACCAGATCGTCAAGGGTGACCTTTCAACAGACGGTACGGCTAAAACACTTATAAACCGTCTGCGTACCTCTGTAACGGCCTCTGTACCTGGTTTAGATTCAGGCTTTACGGCGCTGACTAATATAGGTGTGCGCACAGAGCTGGATGGCACGCTAGCGATAGATGAAGATGATTTTAGTGAAGCCTTTAGTGATAACTTTGATCTGATTGAAAGTTTGTTTGCTACTACAACAGAAAGTACTAATGATGAAGTCTCTGTAAAAGTGGGTAGCTATGCTTCAGATACACTAGCTGGTGATTATGAGGTTATTGTCACAACAAACCCTGAAAAAGCAACAGTAACAGGAAATGCGCAAACGCTTACGTTTGCTCCAACTACGACCCTTGGTGCTGATTATGCTTTTAAAATTACTGTCGATGGGGTGAAGTCCGAAGATATTATCCTCGGCGGGACATATTCGAGTATCGAAGAAGTCAGGGCTGACCTTCAAGCCATGATTAATGGTGATGCCAATATCAAAGATGCGAATATTGCTTTGGATGTTGGTTATAACGGCAGTGAATTCACCTTTACCTCTAGGGCTTATGGTAGTGCTTCCGAAATAGATTTTGATTCAGCTGATTTTGGTGTCAATGCTGGGCAGCTTGGTTTGACTGATCTGAATGATAATGGGGTTGATGCTGTGGGGACTATTGCAGGTGAAACTGCGTTTGGTTCAGGTAATGTCCTTTTGCCACCAATTGATTCCGATGCGTATGGTCTTAACTTTACTGTTGGCGAAAATGCGGTTGCTGCTGGTGCGGTGACAACAACATTCTCACGAGGGTTGGCAGGTGAATTGAGCAAGCTAATTGATGACCTATTAGCTAGCGATGGTTCAATACAAACTCGTGAAACCAATATTAATAATTCCTTAGAAGATATTACCGATGATCGCGCTGAGCTTGATCGAAAAATGGAAAAACTTGAGCTAAGGTTATATTCTCAGTTTTTAGCGATGGAGCGAATTGTCAGTAGCTTCCAGAGTACTGGTAATCAGTTGGACGGGATCTTAGATCGTTTGCCGTTTACAGCGTCAAGCTCTTAATTATTTGTATGTATTACGGCGAAGCCGTGTATTTAGTTATTTGTAGGTGTAACAATGAGCGTTAATCTGAACGCATTAAAGCAGTATCAAAGTGTTGATCTTCGGGCAACGGTAGAAACGGCTAGCCCGCATAAATTGATATCGATGCTATTGGATGGCGCGTTAGGTGCTTTAGCGAAAGCTAAAGGCTCAATTGAACGCAACGCTATTGAAGAAAGAACTCAGCATCTAAATAAGGCTACAGAGATCCTAGTCGGTTTGAAAGGTAGCTTGGATCTTGAGCAGGGTGGGGAGGTCGCTGCAAATTTAGATGCATTATATGACTATATGTTGCGCTCTATTATGTCTGCAAATCGTCATAATGATGCTGATAAGGTTCAGGAAGTGATGAATCTGATGCTTGAAATCAAACAAGGTTGGGCTGAGATGCCAAACGATATTCAAATCGGAGAGAAGTGATACGGATCATTTTTCTATCCTTATTTGAAAACCGCATATTTGCGGTTTTTTTTATGCCTGAAGAAATTTAGTCAAAAAAATAGCGGGTTTTGATTTGTGGATTAAAAGTGACAGTTTATTGACATTTCTCCTTTCTCGGTTAATTATTACCATTATTAACAAGCAGCTTTTAATAATGGTTAGGCATGTCTTCGGTTTTAGTCATAGATGATGATCTAAGTCGGCGGGAGCTTTTGAGTTCCGCTTTTTCTTTTCTTGATCAGCCGTGTGAATTTTGCGGTTTTGTTGATTGGTTTCAATCTAACAGTGAGATAAGCACAGATCAGATCAATTTGGTGCTGCTGGGTCAAAGTCAGCTACCTATCTCTTTAGAAAAGCTTGTTAAAGATTTTCAAGATAAGTTTGCTTCTATTGCTGTGGTGACGTTGGATGAATGGTCAGACGTTGCAGAACTGTCTGACTCCTTACGCCAGTGTGTGGTTGGGCAGCTTTCAGTTCCGTTTAACTATCAGCAGTTACTGGATTGTTTGCATCGAGCGCAGTTATTTAGATTGAGAGCAGATGATGCATCGCTTGCACAGGTCGATCTTTTCTCTGGATTAGTGGGTATTAGCCAGTCAATGTTGCAAGTGAGACGGGCGATGTCTCAAGTGGCTGGTAGAGATGTAAATGTCTTGATTACCGGTGAGTCAGGCACAGGTAAAGAGGTTGTAGCTCGCAGTCTTCATGATCATTCAGTGCGTAAAAATGGTCCTTTTGTACCTATAAACTGTGGCGCCATTCCTGCGGATCTTCTCGAAAGCGAGCTTTTTGGTCACGAAAAAGGCGCCTTTACTGGAGCGGTGTCTAGTCGACCTGGGCGTTTTGAGTTGGCTCAAGGCGGAACGCTTTTCTTGGATGAAGTTGGTGATATGCCGCTGCCTATGCAGGTTAAACTTCTTCGAGTATTGCAAGAGCGTAAGTTTGAGCGAATTGGTGGGACTAAAACCTTAGACGCTGATATTCGAGTGATCGCGGCAACGCATAAAAACTTGGAAGAGATGATCGAAACGGGTGAGTTTAGGGAGGATTTATATTACCGCCTAAATGTCTTCCCTATAGATATGCCGCCATTAAGAGAGCGTGCAGGTGACCTCCCTTTATTGCTGGATGAGCTCTCACGTCGACTTCCAGAGCAAGGTTTAGATGCTGTTCGTTTTCAAAATAGTGCGATAGCATCCCTGCAATTGCATCCTTGGCCCGGTAATGTGCGGGAACTCTCCAACTTAATTGAGCGTATGGCGATCCTTTACCCGAACGGCGTGGTTGGTGTTTCTGAGTTGCCGCCTAAATTTCAGAATGTTCCTGAGCCAAATCCTGAATTATACGAACAAGCCGAAAATGCTGTTTTATTAGAAGGGGGCGGTATTTCTCAAACTGTAGAGCTGGATAAGCTTCCAGATGAAGGTATTGATCTTAAAAAACATTTGGAAACAATCGAGCAGCGTTTATTAGAACAAGCGCTTACTGTAAATGACAATGTGGTTGCACGAGCTGCGGAGACGTTAAATATTCGACGGACCACTTTAGTAGAAAAAATGCGTAAATATGGGATGCAGCGTAAGTAATATGTCCAGTGAAGATCAGTATCTACAGCGCATAGAGCAATTAGAAAATGAGCTGTCTGCTAATAAGACGAAATTGGCTCAACTTGAAGCAAGTCAAAGTCAGAATAGCCAACAGCTGAATGATCGTTTTCAGCATTTGTTATCGGTTATGCCAGTTGGTGTAGTCATTATTGATGGCTCGGGAATTATTTCAGAAGTAAATTCGGTAGCCGAGAACTTGTTGGGTTCTCCTATCAAAGGACAGCCGTGGTTTAAGATAATTGAACGTAGCTTTGCTCCTCAAAATGATGATGGTCATGAAGTTTCATTAAAAGATGGCCGTAAAGTCAGTTTGATGACACGAGCAATGGATAATGAACCAGGGCAATTGGTGGTATTAACGGATCAGACCGAAACTCGTCTTCTTCAGGGGCGTTTGTCTCATTATCAGCGTCTATCTGAAATGGGGCGGATGATGGCGTCACTTGCGCATCAAATCAGAACGCCTCTATCGGCGGCCTTACTTTATGTTGATCATCTTAATCGCCCAGATCTATTGCAAGAGCAGCGTCAGAAATTTGCCACTAAAGCTAAATCTCGCCTGACTAATTTAGAACAGCAAGTTAGGGATATGTTAATTTTTGCGCGTGGTGAAATGCGTTTAGATGAGCAGGTAAGCTCTAAAGCACTGATGGCTGAACTAGAAGATATGCTCGATGTACCATTGGTAAACTACGATGCTGATTGTGACTGTGTGAATTCTGTCCCCGAATATAGTTTGCAGTGTAATAAAGAAGCGCTGTTAGGTGTTTGTAGTAATTTGATTGAGAATGCTCTGCAGGCTTGCGGTAAGGGTGCGGAGTTGATGGTTCGTTTCGCTGATCAGGACGGGAAGTTACGCATCGATGTTATTGATCAAGGGCCAGGAATGGGCGCAGATGAATTGAAGCGGGCGCTCGAACCATTTTATACCACCAAATCCCATGGTACGGGATTGGGCTTAGCGGTAGCTCAAGTTGTAGCGCATGCTCATCATGGTCAATTCTTACTTAATTCTCTGCCGGGTCAGGGAACTGTCGCCAGTCTAATTTTGCCGGCAATAACGTCTGCTTCGGAAGAGGGTTAAAAGATCTGCAATGGCTAATCGTATATTAATAGTTGAAGACGATAACGAGTTACGCGAAGCGCTTTGTGATACGTTGGAATTGGCAGGCTTTGAATATCTTGAAGCAGAAGATGCAGAAACCGCTTTGGATATTTTGACGCGTCAGCAGGTGGCTATGGTCGTAACCGATGTCAATATGCCGGGTATGGATGGGCATCAGTTGTTAGATAAGATTCACGAAACTTACCCTGCATTGCCGGTTATGCTTATCACTGCTTTTGGGCAAGTAAGCAAAGCGGTAGAGGCCATCAAAGCCGGTGCTGTCGATTACTTGATGAAGCCGTTTGATTCTGATGCCTTGATATCGTCAGTACGTCGCTTTGCGGTTGGAGAGACTGCGGCAAGTGAAATGGAGCAGCCTATAGCGGAAGAGCCTAGTAGTCAGCAATTACTGCAGTTGGCTCGTCGCGTAGCAGCGTCAGATTCTACAGTGTTGATCTCTGGAGAGTCAGGTACAGGTAAAGAAGTTTTGGCTCAATACATCCATAACCACTCTTCGCGGGCTAAGAAGCCATTTATTGCGATTAACTGTGCTGCAATCCCTGAAAATATGCTCGAAGCTACTTTGTTTGGACACGAGAAAGGGGCTTTTACTGGTGCCTATGCAAGTGCACCCGGTAAGTTTGAGCAGGCTGATGGCGGTACTTTGTTGCTTGATGAGATTTCCGAGATGGATCTTGGTTTACAGGCAAAGTTGCTACGTGTATTGCAGGAGCAAGAAGTGGAGCGAATTGGTGGTCGTAAAGTTATCAAGCTTAATATTCGTGTGTTGGCAACCACAAACCGCAAATTAGATAGCTACGTTGCAGAAGGTAAATTTAGAGAAGACTTATTCTATCGTCTTAATGTCTTTCCATTGCAATGGAAACCTTTGCGTGAGCGCTCGGCTGATATTGTGCCTTTGGCTGAAAGGCTTTTTGGTAAGTATTGCCAGAAAATGCAGCGTACTTCAGTTGCGTTATCTGATGATGTTAAGCGTTTGATGACCGATTATTCTTGGCCGGGTAATGTGCGTGAATTAGACAATGTTGTGCAGCGAGCTTTGATACTGCAATCCGGTACAGAAATCGGTGTTGCTGACCTTATGCTCAATCCTGAAGATATTTCACACACAACTGTACATGACGTGAATCAAGAAACTGATCAAGATGAAGATCTTTCAGGACAGTTGGGAGAGGGCGTTCGTCAGCGAGAATTTCAGCTGATTATAGATGCCCTAAAAGCTACTCACGGAAGTCGTAAGGAAGCAGCGGAAAATCTCGGGATAAGCCCGCGTACTCTGCGATACAAGCTAGCTAAGATGCGTGAACAAGGCTTGGATTTAGATAAATTGCTTGGTCGTTAATAGGCTTTTAAAGATCCCTTTTACGCGCTTTTAAAAAAAGCTTGTAGAGACTAAGGTCTTACACCGGATATACCAATGTCTAATTCAGAGGCCCGCTACCCCTTCTGTATAAATCTAGGTACTGATATAAAGCCTCAAACTGACTCGTAGAATAATAATATTGGAGTAGAGCGATCTGGGGTTATTTTAGAACTAAAACAATCAAGCTAAGGGCATCACGATGAGTGAAAAGGTATATCCAGTAAGTCCGGAGATTGCGGCAAACGCGCACATCGACAACGAAAAATATGAAGCGATGTATGAGCAATCAGTTAACGATCCGGATGCATTCTGGGGTGAAGCAGGTAAGCGCCTGGATTGGTTTAAGCCATACACTAAAGTTAAAAACACCACTTTCGATCCACACAATGTAGATATTCGTTGGTACGAAGATGGTACGTTGAACGCTTCTCACAACTGTCTTGATCGCCACCTAGAAACTCGTGGTGATCAGGTTGCTATCATCTGGGAAGGTGATGATCCAAGCGAATCTGAAAATATCACTTACCGTGATCTTCATGAGCGCGTTTGTAAGTTTTCTAACGCTCTTAAAGCTCGTGGCGTAGAGAAAGGCGATGTTGTAACGCTTTACATGCCTATGATTCCAGAAGCTGCTGTAGCTATGTTGGCATGTACTCGTATTGGTGCTGTCCACTCTATCGTATTTGGTGGTTTCTCTCCTGAAGCGCTAGCTGCTCGTATCGAAGGTGCGAAGTCTAAAGTTGTTGTAACGTCTAACTACTCTTTGCGTGCAGGCAAGTCTGTTCCGCTTAAAGCTAACGTAGACAAAGCGTTAGAGCATGATGCAGCTAAAGCGCATGTTGAAAGCGTAATCGTTGTTAAGCGCGTTGAGCAAGATGTTGCTTGGGATAGCAATGTTGATGTTTGGTACGAAGATCTAGTAGCTGAAGCATCTGCTGATTGCCCTGCTGAAGAGATGAACGCTGAAGATCCAATGTTCATTCTTTACACGTCTGGTTCTACTGGTGCGCCAAAAGGTCTGAAGCACACTACTGGTGGTTACATGGTTTACGCTTCCATGACTCACGAGTACGCGTTCGACTACAAAGAAGGTGATATCTACTGGTGTACTGCTGACGTAGGTTGGGTTACTGGTCACTCTTACATCGTATACGGACCACTAGCTAACGGTGCAACTTCACTAATGTTTGAAGGTGTTCCAAGCTACCCAGATAACAGCCGTTTCGGCCGTGTTATCGAAAAACACAAAGTTAACCAGTTCTACACTGCACCAACGGCTATTCGTGCATTGATGCAGCAAGGTGAAGATGTACTAGGTGATTCTGACCTATCTACACTACGTATCCTTGGTTCTGTAGGTGAGCCAATCAACCCAGAAGCTTGGGAATGGTACCACCGCATTATCGGTCAGGGTCGTTGCCCAATCGTTGATACTTGGTGGCAGACTGAAACTGGCGGTATGATGATTCTTCCTCTGCCAGGTGCTACTGCAGCTAAGCCAGGTGCAGCATCTCGTCCATTCTTCGGTATTCAGCCAGCACTTCTAGATGCTGATGGTAACGAGTTGGAAGGTGCGACTGACGGTAACCTAGTAATTAAAGATTCTTGGCCATCTCAGGCTCGTTCTATCTGGGGTGATCACGAGCGCTTTATCCAAACTTACTTCTCTACATACAAAGGTGTATACACTACTGGTGATGGTTGTCGTCGTGATGAAGACGGTTACTATTGGATCACAGGTCGTGTAGATGACGTAATCAACGTTTCTGGCCACCGTATGGGTACTGCGGAAGTTGAGTCTGCACTAGTAGCTCACGAAGCAGTTGCTGAAGCAGCAGTAGTTGGCTACCCGCACGAAGTTAAGGGTCAAGGCATCTACGTTTATGTAACTCTACAGTCTGGTTTCGAGCAGTCTGACGAGCTACTTAAAGAACTACGTATGCACGTACGTTCTGAGATCGGTCCAATCGCATCTCCAGACTTGATTCAATTCGCACCAGGCATGCCTAAGACACGTTCTGGTAAGATCATGCGTCGTATCCTTCGTAAGATCGCTGAAGACGATTTCGGTGCTTTAGGTGATACTTCTACACTTGCAGATCCATCTGTAGTAGATGACCTAATCGAAAACCGTATGAACCGTCAGGACTAATTCTTCTTATAAATTAGTCTGAAAAAACTCCTGTAAGTCGCGGATTACCCGAGACTTGCGGGAGTTTTTTGTTTTATAGTGGTATTCTCTTCACTGGATTAACCGTTCATTAACGGTTGGCGTTCGTCACAGGGTTCTTAAGGGGGAAGTGAACGCATGCAGTTAGCACAAAAAATTATTATTGCAGATGATCATCCGTTGTTCCGTGCAGCTTTAAAACAGGCTGTTACTCAGGCAATGCCTGGTGTAGAAACAATCGAAGCGGATTCGTTGGCTGCAGTGCAGGAAGCCGTGGATCAGCACTCTGATGCAGATCTGGTGTTATTAGATATTCATATGCCAGGCACTAATGGCTTTTCTGGTCTAGTGTTCTTGCGTGGTCAAAACCCGGGGATCCCAGTTGTGGTTGTATCTGGCAGTGAGCAACCGCATGTAATGAAGCGTGCTATTGATTACGGTGCTTCTGGCTTTATCCCGAAATCAGCGCCTCTCGAAACAATTGGTGAAGCCATTGTTGCTGTACTTGAAGGTGAGGAATGGTTGCCTCAGGAAGTAGCTGATAATTTAGGTGACGTAAGCGAAGATGACCAAAAGTTCGCTGCGGCATTATCTGCATTAACGCCTCAACAGTTCCGTGTATTGACGATGCTGACTGAAGGGTTGTTAAACAAGCAGATCGCTTATGAGTTAAACGTTTCTGAAGCGACGATCAAAGCGCACGTTACAGCTATTTTACGTAAGCTGGGTGTTCATAGTCGTACACAAGCGGTAATTGCTGCTCAGCGCCTTGGTGTCGAGCCGCCTAAGACTGATCTTGAGTAATACCTAAAATAAAGATTTTAAAAAAAGGCGCCTATGGCGCCTTTTTTATTGGTTGTGATTGGTTCAAGGTTATTTGTTTTCAGCTTCGCTAGCGCGTGCTGTGGCAATGGTTTTATTAATCATTGCTCGTAATGCCGCAGGGCGAATAGGCTTGGTTAATAGTTGTGATCCATAATCTTGGATTTCGTTCTTCACCTCTTCAGTGCGGTCAGCAGTGATAACGATGCTTGGTACTGGTTTATCCAACAGTGGTGCTAGGTCATCTAGAGCCATGATGCCTGTTAGTGTTTCTGAGAGGTGGTAATCAGCTAGAATGATCTCTGGCTGGAAATTCTCTGATTGAATTAGGTCGGTTGCTTCTTTAGAGGAAAGAGCGACTTTCACATCGCAGCCCCAGCCGTTAAGCAGTGCTGACATGCCTTCTAGGATCTTAGGTTCGTTGTCGATCACTATAGCTCGGATTCCGTTTAGGCCTTTACTGCGGATCCAGCCGCGTTTTTCGGGCTTTGGTTTAACCGCTTTGGTTCTGTCGCCAAGGGGGATCTCGACGCTGAATACGGTGCCTTTAGTCGGCCAAGAGCGGACATTAAGCTTGTGGCCCAGCATGCGAGCAATTCGTTCTGTAATCGCAAGCCCGAGACCTAGGCCTTGTACCTGAGAGTGCTTAGGGTTATCGATGCGTCTGAACTCTTCAAAGACCTCTTTGATTTTGTCTTCAGCTATGCCTACGCCTGTATCCCAGACTTCGATTCTAAGCATGTTTTTACGGCGACGGCATCCAAGCAGAATCTTGCCCTCTTGTGTATAGCGCATAGCGTTCGATAGGAAGTTTTGGATGATTCGTCTTAGGAGCTGTTGGTCCGAGCGTACAACCTTGTTGCATTGTACAGTTCGGAACTTAAGCGACTTTTTATCGGCGACTGCGGTAAATTCAGTATTTAATGCACTAAGCATATCATCCAGAGAAAAGTCCGTAATGGATGGCGCAAGTGCACCAGCATCTAGTTTGGATATATCTAGGATCGCGGTGATAAGCTCCTCAGCGGCAGTTAGAGAGCCGTTAAGGTTTTCTACCAGCTGGCTGGTCTCTTCGCTATGGCTTTGCTGAGCTAAGGCTGATGTGAATAAGCGCGCAGCATTAAGTGGCTGTAATAAGTCGTGGCTGGCAGAAGCTAGGAATCTGGTCTTACCCAAGTTCGCGTCATCAGCATCAGACTTGGCTTGACGGAGCTCGTCTTCCATTAAGGAGCGAATCGTATTTTCTTTTCGTAGCTCTTTGTTAACAACAGAGAGTGCGTGAGTACGTTCACGTACCCGTTGTTCTAGCGTCTCATTGGTCTCTTTCAGCGCTAACTCAGCTTTACGGCGCTCAGTAATGTCTTGGTAGAGAGTGAAGTAACCCAGTACATCGCCATATTCGCCAATGTGCGGGATGTATTTAACCTCGGCATAGCGAGGCTGGCCGCTGTCACTCGGAAGCGTGGTTTCAAAGCGCTGACGTTTGCCTGCGAGAGCAGCGGTTATATAAGGGCTTCTAAGCTCGTACTCATCTTCGCTCATTGTCTTGTAGCAAGGTTGACCTGAGATGGTATTGCGATCAAGGCCAAATGTGTCGGCATAGGCTTTGTTGATGAACAGGTAGCGTCTCTCTGGATCAAGGTAGGCAATTAGTACCGGTACATTATCGGTGTAGATCCTAATGTTTTGCTCACTTTCCCTTAGTGCCTCTTCGACATGCTTATGATCTGTGATATCCATGTAGGTGTTTACGTAGCCACCATTTGGCATTGGGTTACCACGCACTTCTAGAACGGTGCCGTCCGGGCGGAAACGTTCGTAGCTATGTCGCTTGCCGGATTTTAGGACTTTTAAACGCTTGGTCACTTGTTCATCGTTGTTGCCTGGGCCATATTCGCCTTTCATGGCGTTATAACGGAACACTTCCTCGATCGGGCGGCCAACGCAGATGAGGCCTTCTGGGTAATCAAACATCTCCACGTATACGCGGTTCCAGGCAACAAGTCGCATTTGTTGGTCCACTACGCTGATACCTAGGCTGATATTTTCAATGGTCGATTGCAGGAGTGAGCGGTTAAAGCGTAGTGCTTGTGAGGCTTCGTCAACAATGGTTACGACATCACCGATATGCATGTCTTTGCCGCGTAAAGTTGAGGCTAACACGATGCGTGCAGAAGATGCGCCGATTACGCCGGCTAAAAGGCGTTCGGTAAACTGCACTAATTCAGGGGTCGCTTTATCGCCTGATAAAGGTGGTTCTTCTCCGTGTTGCAGTGCGAAGCCGGTAAAGGAATGTTGAGTTCTGCTAATACCTAAGAAGCGCTCAGTAAGCATTTGTAGATCGCCGACTGTTACCTGCCCATATTGGCGTGTGGCTTCAGTTAAATCCTTGTTGTAAACATCAACAAAAGCGCTGGCTTGAATACGGTCAACAAGGCGTAAGCTTGTGTATTTGGAGACTAAGAAATACAGCGCGGTATTAAAGAATAGAGACCAGAAAACGCCGTGAGTTAGAGGTTCTAAGCCTTCAATGCCGAATAACTGGGTGGGTTTAAGCCATTCAATACCAAAGATACTGTTATTTAAGTATTCAGGGCCAAGCAAGCCTGCTTCACTAAATGATGGTAGTACTAATGTGTATAGCCATAGAAGGAAGCCGCCTGTTAAGCCAGCAAGCACCCCGTGCCGAGATCCTGCCTTCCAATATATACCGCCAATGATCGCTGGAAGGAATTGTGCGGCCGCAACAAAAGCAAGTAGACCGAATGAGGCGAGAGGGGATTGCTCACCTAGAATTCGATAGTAGAAGTACGCCAGAATCATTAAGCACATGATGGTGATTCGACGGACTTTGAGTAGGAGTGCACCGACATCGTTAGTGTCGGATAGGCGTAGCCAAGAGATGCGGAAAAGAAGTGGCATCACGATGTCGTTACAGACCATTGTGGATAAAGTGATGCTGGCAACAATAACCATACTCGTAGAAGCTGAAAGGCCACCAATGAAAGCAAAGGTGGCGAGTTCTTTATAGTCTGCAGCTAAGGGCAGCATCAAAACGTAAGTGTCTGCGTCGACGCTGGTGTTCTCGAAATAAAGCATGCCCGCAGTAGATATAGGTAGTACAAAGATTGCTAGCAGGATGAGATAGATCGGAAACAGCCAGCGAGCAAGTTTTAAGTGGCCTGTATTGGTGTTTTCTACAATCGTTACGTGGAATTGGCGTGGCAAACAGATTACCGCTGCGCAGGCGAGTAATATCTCTGTCAAAAAACTGTCGTCTAGAAATGATGAGTAATTGGAATTGTTATTGAGCTGAGTGGCTATGTTGTAGGCGAGGTCTTCGAAACCGTCGAATACCTCAAGCATAACGAAAATACCAACAGCGATAAACGCTGTTAGTTTGACAATGGATTCAAAAGCAACTGCTAATACCAAGCCTTCGTGGTGCTCGGTGGCATCAATCTGCCGAGTACCAAATAGTATGGCGAAGATCGCCATTACAATCGCAACGAAAAGGGCAGTATCGCTACCCTTACTGATAACTTCTTCTGTCCCAGGTGTAAGTGCGTTATAACTGATGGCCACCGCTTTAAGCTGCATGGCGATGTAAGGCATAGTGCCTGTAACCGCAATGATGGTGACGAGTACTGCTAAAGCTTGGCTCTTACCATATCTCGAAGAGATAAAGTCTGAAATTGTAGTGATGTTCTGCTGCTTACTGATGAGAATCATCTTCTCAATAAGGCGCCAGCCAAATACAAAGACGATGACAGGTCCTAGGTAGGTAGCTAAAAACTCCCAGCCGCTGGTGGTTGCTCGTCCTACAGCACCGTAAAAAGTCCATGAGGAGCAGTAAACTGCAAGAGATAGGGAATAGATGATTGGTCGGCTGATAATGCGATCATTCTTTTGCGCACTTTTGTCACCATAGTGTGCAATGGCGAATAGAAGGCCAAGGTAGGTGAAAGAGATAAGAATTATCGACCAGCCAGAAAGCATCATGCATTCCTTAATGAATAGTAAAAACAGATGTGTTGCTAGTTTACTTAATTTTCACAGGAACCCAACAATTGTCTGAATGGAGTAGTTGTGGCTTTTCTAAATTAGGGTCGGCAGTGTTAATACCTTTGTCTAGAGTTTTTTGTGGTCTTTTACTACTCAATATCGAGGAAATGCCGTAATACGGCGCTTTGAAGCGACTTTTTAATAGCTTAGAGGAAAGTTGAGTCGACTAAAGTTTAGCTTTGTTTGGCTGCGCTGTTTGTTAGTCTCTTACAGTCTTAAATTTTCACCAATTTTTAAATAACAAAAATAAGGATGGTGTTATGTCAATCAGTAATGAGCAGGCGCAAGCCTACTGGCGTGAAAACTTGCGCATCATTATGACTCACCTCGCGATTTGGTTCGTAGTTTCCTACGGCTGCGCGATCTTGTTTGTCGAACAGCTTAATGCGATTCCGTTCTTCGGCTTCCCACTAGGTTTCTGGTTCGGCCAGCAAGGGTCAATCTTCGTATTCGTCATCTTGATCTGGACATACGTGTTCAGCATGAACAAGCTTGACGAGAAGTATGACGTTCACGAATAACAATAATAATTTCTATTAGGACGGCATTGCTATGAGTCTCGACGTTTTAACATTTCTCTTTGTAGGCGGCTCCTTTGCGCTATATATCGGTATTGCGATATGGGCGCGTGCAGGATCGACTAAAGAATTCTACGTTGCGGGCGGTGGTGTACCACCGGTTGCTAACGGTATGGCGACTGCTGCTGACTGGATGTCTGCTGCATCGTTTATCTCCCTGGCTGGCTTGGTTTCCTTCGTTGGCCGTGACGGTTCTGCTTATCTAATGGGCTGGACTGGTGGTTACGTACTACTAGCACTATTGCTAGCACCTTACCTACGTAAGTTTGGTAAGTTCACAGTACCTGACTTCATCGGTGACCGTTACTACTCTTCTACTGCACGTACAATCGCAGTAGTTTGTACTATCGTAATCTCTTTCACTTACGTAGCTGGTCAGATGCGTGGTGTTGGTATCGTATTCTCTCGTTACCTACACGTTGACATCAACACTGGTGTAGTTATCGGTATGGCGATCGTATTCTTCTACGCTGTACTAGGTGGCATGAAAGGTATTACTTATACTCAGGTTGCTCAGTACGTTGTATTGATTCTTGCGTTCACAGTACCAGCATTCTTCCTATCTGCTCAGGTTACAGGTCACTTCCTACCACAAATTGGTTTGGGTGCGACTCTGGACAGTGGTATGTCTGTATTGGCTACTCTTGACCAATTGTCAGTAGATCTTGGCTTCCATCAGTACACTGACGGTAAGAAATCGACTATCGATCTATTCTTCCTAACAGTTGCTCTGATGTGCGGTACTGCTGGTCTTCCACACGTAATCGTACGTTTCTTCACAGTACCTCGCGTAAAAGATGCTCGTCTATCTGCTGGTTGGGCACTAATCTTCATCGCGCTACTTTACACTGCGGTTCCTGGTGTAGCTGGTTTCGGTCGTGTAAACCTTATCCAGACTATCAACGGTGCTGACGGTACAGGTACTGCGTACTCTGAAATGCCTGCATGGTTCAAAAACTGGGAGAACACTGGTCTTCTAGGTTGGACTGACCGTAACGGTGACGGCAAAGTACAGTACGCTGCTGGCGCTGCGTTCGATGCGAAGAAAGGTAAGCCTGCATTTACAGAAGAGCGTGGCGAATACGGTCAGCGTATTGCTACCAATGCTAAAGCAGGTGCAGAGTTTGATGCGGCTAAACAGCCATTTGCAAACGAAGTATACGTAGACCGTGACATCATGGTACTAGCTAACCCAGATATCGCTCAGCTTCCAAACTGGGTAATCGCTCTGGTAGCTGCTGGTGCGGTAGCTGCGGCACTATCAACTGCAGCAGGTCTGTTGTTGGTAATCTCTACAGCAATCTCGCATGACTTGATGAAGAAAACCATCAATCCAAATATCTCTGATAAGCAGGAGCTTATGTACGCTCGTCTGGCTGCTATCGTGGCAATCTGTATCGCAGGTTACTTCGGTATCAACCCTCCAGGCTTCGTGGCACAGGTTGTAGCCCTAGCCTTCGGTCTGGCATGTGCGTCCGTATTCCCAGCTATCATCATGGGTATCTTCTGGAAGCGTCACACTTCTCAAGGTGCGATTGCAGGTATGCTAGTAGGTCTTATCACTACTATGTGCTACATGTACTACTTCGCATTCGGTGGCGGTACTCCATCTGAATACATCATGGGTATCTCTCCAGGTGGCTTCGGTACTGTAGGTGCGATCCTTCATATCATCGTTGGTTTCGTAGTATCCAACATGACTGAAGAACCACCACAGGAAATCCAGGATATCGTAGAAGATCTACGTATCCCACGTGGTGCTGGTGCTGCTCACGATCACTAAGATCGATTAGATAAATCTAAAAAAAGGGCGCCCAGCGTAGGTTGGAGCGCCCTTTTCTTTTTCCTACAAAGAGGATGTTGGAAATGCCTGATTCTTTCAAAATGACAAATTTGCCATTCAGTTTACTGGATGAGAAAGAGCAAGATTTACTCCGTTCAAGCCTAGATATTGGTTACTACCAAAAAGGCGAGTACATCATGACGGCGGGTGAAGAGCCCGAAGGCGTCTTTGTTATTTTTAAAGGAAAGGTAGGGGAAAGCGAAGTTCAGGAAGAGGGTAGTGATACACCTGAACATGTCTTTGTTCACTATACCAATGAGGATTACTTTGGCGGTTGGTCTGCTATTCGGGGTAAAGCAATTCACAATTTTATCGCCGAAGAAGAGACTATCTGTCATATCTTACCGACTAAGATTCTATTGGATCTTATGTCTACAAACGGCTTATTTGCTGATTATTTTCAGCAAAACCTGTCAGCTAAAACAGAGATCGTTCAGCAGCACGGCAAAGAGCAGGACATGGCTGAATTCATGTTGGCTAAAGTGTCTGACGGTCTAGTGCGAGAGCCGTTGGTTATCCTTGAAGGAACATCTATTCGCGAAGCAACTCTGCTTATGCGCGAGAAAAAGGCAGATTGTATTCTGGTAAAGCGTGGTAATCGTTACGGTATGGTTACCGGCACGGATCTATTAGATGCTGTGGTGGTTAATGAGCTGGCTATGGACACTGATTTGGCAGAAATCGCTAGCTATCGCTTAATCACCGTTAGGCCAGATGATTACCTGTTTAACGCTTTGATCATAATGACTCAACAGCATATTGAGCGTGTTGTTGTGATGAAGGATGGAGAAATGTCAGGCATTGTCGAGCTGACAGATGTATTGAGTTATTTCTCCAGTCATTCTCATGTGATTGGTTTACGAATTGAGCGCGCGCAAACGGTTGAAGATTTAAAAGAAGCTGAAAAAGGCTTGGATGATTTGATTAAGGCGCTTGTGTCGCAAGGCGTTAAAACTCGTTTTGTGATGGATCTACTGGCCGCAATGAACGGCCGTATTATTGCCAAATTGTTCAACATTATGATCCCAAGTGATATGCAGCCGCATGTGTGTTTGTTAGTGATGGGTTCCGAAGGGCGTGGTGAGCAGATCATGAAAACGGACCAGGATAACGCCATTATTCATAGGGATGGTTTGGTTTGGCCTGAGATGACTGAAACGCTGAATTGTTTCAGTCAGACTTTGATCGAATTTGGCTTTCCCCCTTGCCCGGGTAACATCATGGTATCGAATCCTGATTGGGTTAAATCTCTGGGTGGCTGGACGCAAATGTTAGGTGATTGGGCTGATCGATGCGATGGCGATGCGCAGATGAATCTAGCTATTGCTGTTGATGCTAAGCCTGTAGCAGGTAACCCAGCTATCTTTAAAGCTAGCCGAAACTGGTTTATGAGACATTTACGTAATAATGATGTCTTCTTCTCTCATTTCGCTAAAGCTTCTCTTGAGTTTGATACGCCTCTGACTTTCTTTGGTAACTTAAAAGATAAAGGTCAGTTAGATATTAAGAAAGGCGGGATATTCCCAATTGTGCATGGGATTCGCACGATAGCTCTAGAACATCGCATTAAAGTGACAAATACCTTTGAGCGTATAGAGGCTTTGACTGAACTTGGTCAGCTTAAAGAAAAACATGGTAGAGAGATAGCGGAGGCTTTGAGTCTATTTATTAGTCTTCGATTAAGACAGCAAGTTAAACGTATGGAAAGCAGTGAAACGGGGCACGACCAAACCCCAAATATTATTGATTTGCAGTCCTTAGATAAGCTTGAAAGAGAGCTGCTACGAGATGCGTTACATATTGTTAAAGGCTTTAAAAAGCATCTGGAGCTTAGGTATCACCTTGGAGGGTAAGTTTTAATGATCATACCCAGAGCGGTAAGAAGAATAAAAGAGAAGTATGACCATAAATCTGGTCCTTATGCGCACCTGTTCGATGCTTATGATGGTGATGAGGTTGTTTCTTTAGATTGTGAAACGACTAGTCTCGATGTGAAGCAAGGTGAAATTGTATCGATTGGTGCGGTTAAGATTAAAGGTAAAAAGGTTCTTACGAGTGATCGTTTGGATATTAAGCTTAAGCCACCCAAATCACTGACGGGTGAGTCTATTAAGATTCATAAGATACGTGAAAGTGATTTGGCTGAAGGCATTGATATAGAGGATGCGCTTGAGCAGGTTTTAGAGTTTGTCGGTAATCGTCCAATTCTTGGTTACTATGTTAACTACGATATTAGGATGTTGGATAAATTCATTCGACCCCAATTTGGTTTTGGCTTGCCGAATAAGGCGATTGAGTTGTCCCATGTCTATCACGATATTATTAAATGGAAATCTGTAGGCGGTAATGTCGATCTGCGTTTCGATACGATTTCCAAAAAGTTAGATATCCCGATGCTTGAGAGGCATACAGCTATTGGTGATGCTTTAACCGTGGCGCTGATGTATGTGCGACTAAAATATGGCGATCCTCCAGAAGCTCATTATTAATTAGACGTCAAAAGAATAGCGGGCCATTGGCCCGATTTTTGCTTTTATCTACATATAAAAAGTAAAATCAAGCATGAATAGACAAAAAAATGTCGTTTTCTTCTTGGTTTTTACCTTGATGAAGTAAATTGACAGTTTATAATGTCAATAAATTGCCGTTGGGTGTGGTTATGGTAGATAGAGCTGACATAAATAGTGTTCTGATGCAGATGAGGACAATTAAGACTCAAGTGCAGAGTGTCTCTCCAGAAATGATGTCAGGTATGGTCTCTGAGCCAGGTGCTGTTAAACCCTCTGATCGTACGGGATTCGGTGATATTTTGAAAAATGCGGTAGATGCTGTGAGTGAGACTCAAGCAGATGCCAAAAAAATGGCAGTGGCATATGAAAAGGGTGATCCTACTATCGATCTCCCGCAAGTAATGATCGCTGCAGAAAAAGCTTCAGTCTCGTTTCAAGCGATGACACAGGTACGAAATCGATTAGTTTCGGCCTATGAAGATGTAATGAAGATGCCAATATAACAATAAATAGAATTAACGGGATAAGTGGCAGTGGCAGATAGCGCAGAAACATTAAGCGGAAGCCCAATGCTTGGCTTTAATAAACTGAGTATTGTTAGGCAGATTGGTTTGATGGTTGGTCTAGCGGCAAGTGTCGCTATTGGTTTTGCTGTTGTTTTGTGGTCGCAAAAGCCAGATCAGCGTGTTCTATTTAGTAATCTTAATTTCTCTGATGCTAACCAGATTATAGAGCAGCTACGCCTTTATAATGTCCCTTACAAGTTTGATGCAGATGGCCGAGCTATTTTGGTTCCGGATGAATATGTTCATCAGGCTAGACTTAAGCTTGCTTCTGAAGGTTTTACTGCTGATAAAACAGTGGGCTTTGAAATTCTAGATCGTGAGCAAAGCCTAGGCACCAGTCAGTTCATGGAAACGACAAAATATCGTCGTGGTCTTGAAGGTGAATTGGCTCGGACAATTTCCAGTATGACTGCTGTGCGCAATGCGCGTGTTCACTTAGCTATTCCAAAAGATACGGTTTTTATCCGTGATACCCGTAAGCCGACAGCATCTGTATTCCTTGAGTTATTCTCTGGGCGTCAACTAGAGCGTGATCAGGTTGCATCTATTGCTAACTTGGTGGCTTCAAGTATTCCAGCGTTAAACGTTAAAGATGTGACTGTTGTGGATCAGCGCGGCCGTTTACTAAATATGCGTGATAAAGACGTTAATGTTGTTTTAGCTGCTAAGCAATTGGAGTACACGCGTAATTTAGAAGAAACGATGCTCAACCGTGTAAACAGTATCCTTCAGCCGGTTGTAGGTATGGGGCGCTTCCGTGCAGAAGTGTCAGCAGATGTTGATTTTACAGCAGTCGAACAAACTGACGAATTATATAACCCTGATCTTCCAGCGCTTCGTAGTGAGCAGACAATGGATGAGTCAAGGGTTGGTGGTGCTGCACCAGTCGGTGTGCCAGGCGCATTGTCTAATCAGCCTCCTGGGCCGAGCAGTGTACCTGAAGAAGCATCAGGCGAGGGGGTGTTGGCCAACAACGGTGCGCCGGGTTCTTCTCGTAAACAAGCGACGCGTAACTTTGAATTAGACCGTACTATTAGCTATACCAAACATCAGCAAGGTCGTGTGCGTCGTTTAACTGTTGCGGTTGTCGTTGATGATCTTTCGAGTGTAGACCCATCCTCCGGTGATACTAAACGTACACCTTGGCAGCAAAATGAGTTGGAGCGTCTGCGCATTTTGGTTCAAGATGCCGTTGGCTACTCTGCGTTACGTGGAGATAGTGTAAATGTTGTTAATACTCCGTTTGTACCTGAACAACCTATTGTTACTGAAGATTTGCCTATTTGGGAGCAGGAATGGATTTGGGATATCGTTAAGCAAGTAATGGCAGCGGTATTCGTACTTGTTCTTGTTTTCGGTATATTGCGCCCTATCCTTAAAAACCTTGCTTCAGCAGGAACTGCGGGCAATGTGGCTGGTCTGGGTGCTGCAGGTGAAGTTTCTGCAGAGTTGGAAGGCCTTGATGGAGGCGAGTTCTCATCTGATTCGGTTACTTTTGGTAGCGATGATGGTCTTTTACCAACGCCAAATGAAAGCTTTGATTATCAGTTGAACGCGATTCGTAGTATGGTTGCGGAAGATCCTGCGCGTGTTGCGCAGGCTGTGAAGCAATGGGTAGGTAACGATGAGTGATGAGGCAAGTCAGGGTGAATTCAGTGAGATAGATAAAGCTGCAATTCTTCTGATTAGCTTAGGTGAAGCCGATGCTGCTGAAATCCTGAAACATATGGGCCCTAAAGAGGTTCAGATGATTGGGGAGGCAATGGCTCAACTGAATAATATTCCACAGACAAAGGTGGAATCAGTTGTTGGTGACTTTATGGGTTTGGTAAGTGATCAAACCGGTATTGGAATTAACAACGATATCTATATTCGTTCAATGCTTAATCAGGCCTTGGGCGAAGAGAAAGCAAAAACTCTCCTTGATCGGATTTTGATGAGTACGAATACATCTGGTCTAGATACTCTTCGCTGGATGGAGCCTCGTCAAATTGCTGAAATTATCCGGTACGAACACCCGCAGATTCAGGCAGTTGTTTGTGCTTATCTTGAACCGGATGCTGCAGCCGGTGTGCTGGGTTTCTTTGATGATAAACAGCGCCTAGATATTTTGATGCGTGTTGCTGCATTAGATCGTATCCAGCCGCAAGCATTACAAGAGCTAAATGATATTCTTGAACGTCAATTTGCGGGTGCAAGTGGTGCTAGTTCTGCAACTCTTGGTGGCATTAAAAATGCTGCTGATATTATGAACTTTATTGATTCGAGTATTGAAGCTGAGTTGATGGAAGGGATTAAAGAGAGTGATGAAAATCTTGCTACGACGATCTCTGACCTGATGTTTGTATTTGAAAATCTACAAGATGTAGAGGATCAGGGTATCCAAGCAATTCTTCGAGAGGTTTCAACTGACGTATTGGTTGTTGCGCTGAAAGGTGCTGATGTTGCTCTTCAAGAAAAAGTATTCCGTAATATGTCTAAACGAGCTTCTGAATTGTTACGAGATGACCTTGAAGCTAAAGGTCCAGTTCGTGTTTCTGAGGTTGAAGAAGCACAGAAAGAAATTCTATCTGTGGCACGTCGTCTGGCTGATGAGGGTGAAATCATCCTTGGTGGCGGTGGTGAAGAGATGCTCTAGGCTAAGTGCGTATGTCTGAAAATAAAGGTTTTAAACGCATAAAAGCTGAAGAGGCTTCTGGGCTCGTAGGGTGGGAGCTGCCGCAAGTTGCAGGTCAGCATATAGTTGGCTTGCAGCAAAAAGATCCTGTTGAAGTAACAGTCGTTGAAGAAGTTATAGCCGCAGAAAAAATTACCCTAGCTGAACTGGAAGAGATTCGTGAAACAGCGCGAATTGAAGGTTTGGCTGCAGGGCTTGAAGAAGGGCGCCTTAAAGGGCTTGAAGAAGGTCGAGTTAAAGGGGCTGAAGAAGGAAAAGAGCAGGGATATAAAGAAGGATTTCAGCAAGGTGAAGCTGAAGTTCTGCGTCTTCAAGCCTTATTAGGCAATATGCTGTCTGAATTTGAGCTACCTTTAAAGCAGCAAACTGAAAAAATAGAAAAGCAGTTAGTTGATATGGTTGTTTCATTGGCTGAGGCTACTGTTGGAGCTGAGCTATCTGTTAGACAGGAGTTGTTGCTGCAGTCTATTAGTGGTTCGCTACGAAGTGTGCCAGAGCCTTTAGGTACAGTTGTTGCCAAAGTTAATAAGAATGATCTTCCTTATCTAGAGAAAATGCTGCTAATGCCAGGTGTTACCTTGGAATATCTTGTTGATGACAATATTTCTCAAGGTAGTTACGAGCTTCAAGCTGCAAGCACTGTAGTTGAGCATCATTTAGATCAGCATTTTGCGACAGTGGTTAAGCAGTTCCTTTCCAACGTAGAAAGTGATTCGGCGCAAGCTCATGAGTGAGTTACTGGATCGATTATCTAAATATCAAAAACATCGTCTAGACACGCCTCAGCCCCGAATTGAGGGGCGTATTACTCGTATGATTGGCCTAACAATTGAAGCGGTCGGTATTAAATGTGCTGTAGGTGAATGTTGTTATATAGAATTATCCCAAGATCAGCAGATCGAAGCTGAGGTTGTTGGTTTCTCTGGTGATCGTATCTATTTGATGCCGCTTTACCCTATTGAGGGTCTGCAATCTGGAACCAAAGTTATTGCCTTAAGTGCCTCGGGTAAAGTGCCTGTTGGTATGAGCCTTCTAGGCAGGGTGTTGAATGGGGTTGGTCAGCCTATTGATGGTAAAGGTCCTCTTCAACCTGAAGCGGAAACGGGCTTGGCTGGGGATATTATCAATCCATTATTGCGAGATCCTATTAAGCAAACCCTTGATGTTGGTATTCGGACCATTAATGGCTTACTTACTGTTGGTCGGGGTCAAAGGATGGGCCTGTTTGCTGGTAGTGGTGTAGGTAAATCTGTGCTGCTTGGTATGATGACTCGCTTTACTGAGGCCGAAGTCATTGTTGTGGGCTTAATCGGTGAGCGTGGTCGAGAAGTTAAAGAATTTATTGAGCATAGTTTAGGCGAGGAAGGTCTAAAGCGCTCAGTTGTTGTGGCCTCACCCGCAGATGACTCTCCATTAATGCGCTTGCGTGCATCTCAGCTATCTACTCGGATTGCAGAATACTTCAGGGATCAGGGTAAAAATGTTCTTTTGCTAATGGATTCCTTGACTCGATATGCGCAGGCTCAGCGTGAAATTGCGTTGGCTGTCGGGGAGCCGCCTGCAACAAAAGGCTACCCGCCTTCGGTATTCGCTAAAATTCCTAAATTGGTTGAGCGAGCAGGTAACGGTGAAGCTGGAAGTGGCTCAATTACTGCATTTTATACGGTGTTGACCGAAGGTGATGATCAGCAAGATCCGGTAGCAGACTCCGCTAGGGCGATTCTTGATGGGCATGTGGTATTGTCTCGTCGTTTGGCTGAGCAGGGGCATTACCCTGCAATCGATATCGAAGCCTCTATCAGTCGAGCTATGCCGCAAATTATTCAGCCTGATCATCTGCAGATGGCAATGCGCTTTAAGCAGTTATACTCTAAATATAGGCAGAATGAAGATCTGATTAATGTCGGAGCTTATGTCAAAGGTAGTGATCCTGACACTGATTTTGTTATGGATAACTTACCTTCGATGAATGCTTATTTAAGGCAGGGGATTAATGAGGCATTTCCTTTGCAGCAGTCTATGCAGCAAATGGTGATGATTCTGACTACTCCGCCAACACCTAATGCAGAGCCTGAACAGCAGCAATTGCGTCGACCTGTAGTAACTAATGGGCTGCAAAAATGAGTAAACGTTCCAAGCGCTTGCAGTTAGTTTTGGATCTGGCTGAAAAAAAGAAAAAACAAGCAGATCAGTTTTTAGCTGCGAGCCGTCAGCGTGTTGAGCAAGATCAGCGGACCATGGCTCAATTGGATGAGTATGTATCTGAATATCAGCAGAGTTACTTAGGGGCTCATGCTGAAGGTTGTACGGGTGCTCAATTGCACACTCAGCAGGCTTTTTTGGAAAAAATTCAACAAGCAAAATCGACTCAAGCGAATGCCATGGCCCAGAATAGAAGAGAGCTTCAAGCTGTTGAGCAGCATTGGAAAGCTGCATATGCGCGAATGAAGGGCCTACAGAAACTTACGGATAAGGCAATTCAGACTGAGCAGCTTGAAGAAGAAAAGGCGCTGCAGAAGCAATTAGATGAACGCTCTCAAACTATAAAAACACCTTTTATCTAGATTGGCCTCCATTTTGCTTTATTCAAATCAGGCAATATTAATAGGAGCCTGAAATGAGTGAGCAAGTATCCCCGTCTACTGGAGGCGGATTATTATCTCTTAATTTATCTATAACCCCTAAGGATTCGCCGTCTGTGGCCTCTGGGACTGTTCCTTTGTTAGGTGGTTTTGGTGCAGTTCTTAATCAGCAGGCCGACTCTAACGTCCCTGTTGCTAAGTTTTCTGGCGGCGGGATGTTGCCGCAAGAAGGGGATGTGTTGCCGCAGAAGTTAGACCAATTGCTGCCAGAAGAGCAAATGCAGGATCAGCTTCGTCAAATTGCACAGCTATTAGAGCAACAATCGGCTAAAGATTCTCAATTGCCTCCAGAGCTTAGTGCTGAGTTGGCAAGGGCGTTACGACAATACACTGAACAGCAGCCAATAATGCCGGTTAAAGGTGATAGTGAGAAAGAGGTAGGGACTCTTCCTTCAAATGCTGGTTCGGATAAAGTTGTTTCGGTTCCGAGTAACCCTGGTGTAGCTACGGTGGTTGGCGAGAATAAAGTTGTTATTACTCCTCCGCCGAAGACTGCTACATTAGATCCAAATGCAGAGGTTGATTCTACTCAGCAAGAAGTTGAAGCTTCGCGCGCTAATGCAAATTCCGCTCAAGCTTCTATTGAAGGGGCGGGTAATTCTCAAACTCAGCCGTCAGTAGATGTTAAGAGTACTGCCTCTAAAGCTTCAGCGGCTACATCTGCAAATTCAGTTCAACTCACTGAGGTTCAGGATTCGCATCAAAATTTAGTTGCGAAAGACAATGCAAATGCTGCAAATGTTACAAATGTTGCTGATGTTCCTGCTTCAAATATTCAAAATCAGCAAGCTACTCAGCAGTCTCTAAGTCAGCAAAATATTCAGCAATCTCAAGTTACAGTTAATGCTGCTGCGGATATGTCTAATTCACAGCAGGCAGTAGCTAATGATCCGTCCGTTAAGGTTGGTGTACCATCTGTAAATGCTCAGGCGGATATAAAGTCCGCTCCAGTTAAAGGTGAAAATCCAGTTGCCGGCACTGATGAAGTGAAGCTGTTTGACCCAACTGCAAGAAAGGTTGAAGTGGATGCTGCTAAATCAGCTAATCGTGCAGTAACAGAATCACCAGTATCTGTACAAGGCGCTAAATCGGATTTGGTTCTGAATCTCCAGACTGATAACAGTAGCATTAAAAAGATTGAATCCGCTTTGGATATGACTCAACAGCTGATGCAAAAAGTGGCTGCAAGTGAAAAAGGGGATGTGACAGCTACACAGGTAGTGGAGCGTTTGGCCTCAAATACTATTGGTCAGGTTAATTCTGCTTCGCCTACAGCGGCTCAAAAGGTTGTTACTGAGGGGCAAAATTTGATGATGCCTCAGAATGTTAAAGTGAATACGCCTGCTTGGAACAATGCGTTGGGCGAGCGAGCAATCATGATTGCCGCCCAAAATACGCGAGTCGCAGAGATTAAGTTAGACCCACCTGAGTTAGGGTCTCTGAATATTCGAGTGAATATCAATCAGGATCAGGTGAGTCTTAACTTTACCTCGCCTCATGCTCATGTAAGGGATGCGGTTGAACAAAGTTTGCCGAGATTACGTGAGATGTTTGCAGAGCAGGGCTTGGCGTTGCAGGATTCCTCTGTTTCTGATCAGTCCGCAGATCAGCAACGACGAGAGCAGTTTGCAGACGGCGATGGTTCTGGTAATCAATATGGAGGAGGCGTTGGTGCCGAAGGGGAAGAGGGGGCTAAACCAGAAAATGCTCGGTCGGTATCTCTTGTGGATTATTACGCGTAATTGAGCAGTTTGTGAGCTTTGTTTAGCTAATATAATCTATGCTTTTACAAGGCTCTTTGCTCTAAATAGTATTTTTGTGTGTTCTTGATCTTCAGCCTTAAAATCAGTGTGTTATATTAGGCGCAATACTGTTTAAGCGATATGTGGTTCATACTGTAGAGTATCGCGCTTTTTGTTGGAGATATAGAGATGGCTGAAGAGCAGGAAACAGGCGCTGAGGGCGGCGAAAAGAAATCATCTAAGCTCAAGTTGATCATCATTGCTGTGCTTGCGCTTGTTGTTGTCGGCGGTGGTGGTGCTGCAGCTGCTTTATTTTTCTTAGGTGGTGATAGTGAGTCTGCGTCTGAGGAAGCTGCGCCGGCTGAGCCTGTTCGAGCTGAGGCTATCTACACCAAAGTGAGAACTATGGGTGGTAAGCCGATGTTTGTTGTGACTCTGCAGTCAAATGATAACCGACCGCATTATATGCAATTGTATGTCGAGGCTAAGAGTCGCGATCAAGCTGTGGCTGATGCTTTAACCCTGCATATGCCTTTAATTGTTTCACGTCTAAATAATTTATATAGCACTCAAGAGTTCCGTACTCTGCAAACGGTTGAAGGTAAAGAGGCTTTGTTAGAAAGCTCTACTGAACTCGTGCGTGAAATTATGCAGGAAAAAATTGGTAAACCGGGTGTAGAAACAATCTTGTTTACTAACATGGTTATGCAGTAATGCTATTTGGGCTGATAGGAGATTATTCCTAAATGTCGGTCAAAGACTTACTTTCGCAAGATGAAATCGATGCTCTATTACATGGTGTCGATGATGGTGATGTTGAAACATCTGAAGAAGCGGAAGTAGAAGAAGGCGAAGTCCGAGGTTACGACCTTGCAAGTCATGAACGAATTGTTCGTGGCCGTATGCCTACGCTCGAAATGGTCAATGAGCGTTTTGCACGTTATACCCGTATAAGCCTTTTTAATCTGTTACGCCGCGCTGCTGATGTGACTGTGGGTGGTGTTCAGGTGATGAAGTACGGCGACTATATCCATACTTTGTATGTTCCTACCAGTATGAACCTAATTAGAGTCAATCCACTGCGTGGTACCGCTCTGTTTATTATGGATGCTAAGCTGGTATTTAAGCTGGTAGATAACTTTTTCGGTGGCGATGGTCGTCATGCTAAGATCGAAGGCCGAGAATTTACACCTACTGAAACACGCCTAATTCACAAAGCCTTAGAGCAATTCTTCATTGATCTGGAGGAGGCGTGGGCTCCAGTGAAAGACCTCACTTTCGAACATCTCGGTCATGAAATGAATCCGGCAATGGCAAATGTTATTAACCCTACTGAGGTTGTGGTTGTTAGTACCTTTCAGGTGGATTTGGAAGGTGGGTCGGGTGAGTTTCATGTGGCGATGCCGTATTCAATGTTGGAGCCAATTAGAGATGTTCTCGTATCTGGTTTCCAAAATAGCGAAGATGAAAAAGACGAGCGTTGGCAGATCGCTCTACAGCGAGATATTTTAATGGCCGGTTTGCCATTAGAGATGACGCTTGCACAGCAAGATATGACTTTACGTGATGTTTTGGAATTAGAGGCTGGTGATGTTATACCGATCGAACTGCCTGAAACGTTTGAGTTAAAAGCTAATAAAGTACCTGTTTATAATTGCACTATGGGTGTTTCCCGAGGGAATTTGGCCGTTAAAATAGTTGATCAAATCCAGCGCCCCAAGTAAATGTGCAAGCGATTGTATTAGAGTGAGCAAAAGCAATGAGTGATGAAACTGAAGACCAGCAAGCGTTAGCCGACGAATGGGCTGCGGCCATGGAAGAGCAGGTCACCGAAGAGGGTGGCGAAACTGTCGACCCTGATGCTTTGCTTGCCGAAACAGGTGTAACGGGTGATTCAGTTGAGTTAGATGAATTAACTGATGAAGGTACCCCAGTTACAGATCCTAAGCTTGATGTAATCTTGGATATTCCGGTCACGCTCTCTATGGAGGTAGGTCAAACGGATATTCCAATTAGTAATCTTTTACAGCTTAATCAGGGCTCTGTTATTGAGTTAGACCGCGTCGCGGGTGAGCCTTTGGATGTTATGGTTAATGGAACACTTATCGCACATGGTGAAGTGGTTGTTGTAAATGATCGTTACGGTATTCGTCTGACCGATGTGATCAGTCCTCAAGAACGAATCAAGCGTCTTAAGTAATCTATGCGTTCTTGGTTGTTATGCTTGCTTGTTATTATCTCGCCCACTGCTTTTGCGTTGGGTGTTGAAACTGCTTCGGGTGCAAAGCCTTCAGTCGTGCCTGCTGCAACCTATCAAGAGCCATTCTCTGCAGCTGCTTTCATGCAATTGTTATTAGGCTTGCTGTTTGTCATTGGCATGATTTTTATCCTTTCTTGGTGCTTTAAACGTTTTAGCGGTGTTACGCCAATGGCTCGCCATATGAAGGTCTTAAGCGTATTGCCTTTGAGTACACGTGAGAAAGCAGTGTTAGTCCAGGTTGGTGATAAGCAGCTATTACTAGGTGTGGCGCCAGGTCGTGTTTCTCATCTGCACGCTTTTGATGAGCCTATTGTTGATGATCAGCCGAGTGAGAGCTTTGCTGCACGCCTAGGAGAAGCTATTTCAAAGCGACGGAGCGTTGATGAGGCTGATTAAGTTAGTTTCAATTCTTCTTGCTTCCTTTCTTTTTCCGCATTTGGCTAGCGCCGCTGATGTGGGGATTCCGGCTGTAACGCTTACAACCGGAGAAAATGGTGAAAGTAATTACAGTGTGACACTTCAAGTGCTTGCACTCATGACAATGCTGACCTTCTTGCCAGCAATGCTCATGATGATGACCTCTTTTGCCCGTATTATCATTGTCTTTGCGATTCTTCGGCAGGCTTTAGGTTTGCAACAGACGCCGTCAAACCAGATTATGGTCGGTATGGCGATGTTTTTAACGTTGTTTATTATGACACCAGTGTTGGATAAGGTGTATGTGCAGGCTGTCACGCCTTATGTTAATGAAGAGATGGGTGTGTTTGAGGCGTTTCAAGCGGCAAGTGGGCCGTTTCGTGATTTTATGATGCTGCAAACCCGAGAGAGCGACCTTGATCTCTTTATGAGAATTTCCGGTAGTCCAGCCGTAGAAACAGCTGAGCAGATACCCTTTACCGTGCTTGTGCCTGCATTTGTAACCAGTGAATTAAAAACAGCATTCCAAATCGGTTTTATGCTGTTTATTCCTTTTTTGGTTATCGACTTGGTGGTTGCTAGTGTATTGATGGCTATGGGTATGATGATGCTATCACCAGTAATTATTTCTTTGCCGTTCAAAATTATGCTATTTGTATTAGTGGATGGTTGGGCGCTGGTGATTGGAACTTTAGCCGCCAGTTTTGGTATATAGCTAAGGAGGAGATATGACACCCGAAGTCGTACTTAGTCTCTTTGGCGAGGCGTTTTGGTTAATAGTCTTGATTGTTAGTGTCTTGATTGTGCCAAGCTTGATAGTGGGTCTAGCTGTATCAACCTTTCAAGCGGCTACACAGATTAACGAACAGACGTTGAGCTTTTTGCCTCGACTCATAATCACAATTCTTGTAATTATGTGGGCAGGTCCTTGGCTTTTAACCAAGTTGACTGAGCATTTCACTACTCTAGTGAAAAACATTCCTTACCTTATAGGTTAGCCCTTTGTTTGAACTGAGTGTTCTGCAGATTGAACAGTGGGTAGCGGCCTTCTTGTGGCCCTTCTTTCGAATTGCTTCATTCTTTATGGCTGTACCTTTACTAGGTAGTCAGCTTGTTAATGCCCGTGTGCGTTTATTTTTGGCTCTAGCTGTAACTGTTGTGGTCGCGCCATTGCTACCGGCGATGCCTGAATTCGATGGTCTACATTTTAATACCTATCTAATTATTGCTCAGCAGATTCTGGTTGGGGCAATGCTGGGTTTTCTATTTCAAGTGTTTTACCAAGTATTTGTCTTAGGTGGTCAGATGATCGCACTTCAGATGGGTCTTGGTTTCGCGTCAATGACAGACCCTGCTAATGGTATCTCGGTCGTTATGTTAGGTCAGTTTTATCTAACATTGATTATGATGATCTTTGTGGCGCTTAATGGCCACTTGGTTATGATTGAAATAGTTGTACGAAGCTTTGATGTTGTTCCTATAAGTTTGGAAGCAATAGATCGAAGGAGTTACTGGCGAATTTTGATGGCAGGTAGTTGGATGTTTTCTGCTGCTATGCTTATGGCATTACCGGCTGTAACGGCTCTTTTAGTGGTAAATATGGCGTTTGGTATCATGTCTCGAGCTGCTCCGCAGTTAAATATTCTTGCGGTAGGCTTTCCATTTACCATGGTGCTTGGCTTATTTATTAACTGGGTGAACTTAGGTGGTTTTTTAGATCAGTATATGCGGATATCTGCCTTTGTTTTGGATTATATCGAGAACCTTTTTCTGTGATGCGCGATTATGGCTGAAGATTCTGGTCAGGAAAAAACAGAAGACCCCACGCCAAAGCGAATAAAAGAGGCTCGGGAGAAGGGGGATGTTCCGCGGTCGAAAGAACTGGCGACAACGCTAGTGCTTATGGCTGCGGTTTTTTCTGTAATTGTTTTCGGTGCTCAGCTCGCCAACAGCATGCTCGGCGTTATGGAAAGTAATTTTGTTCTCGATAGAGATGCAGTGTTTGATCCTAAGAAAATGTTGGCTCATTTCGCTATCTCAGCCAAAGAATCGCTCATGGGCTTAGCTGGAATATTTGGAGTTCTTTTAATCGCTGCTTTGGTTGGGCCTATTGCTTTAGGGGGCTGGAACTTCAGTGCGCAATCGATTGCGCCTAAAGGTAGCCGAATAGATCCTTTAGCAGGCCTTAAGCGGATGTTTTCCCTAAAGTCATTGATTGAGCTTTTTAAGGCGATTGCAAAGTTCTCGCTTGTCGGTGGATTTGCCATATTGATTTTATGGACAATTAGGGGGGATCTGTTGGCGCTGGGTACCTTTGAGGCGCGACCCGCAATAGATGCGGCATTAGAGACCATTATTTGGGTTTTTATGGCGCTGAGTGCGGTTTTGATTCTTGTGGCTGTGGTAGATGTGCCTTATCAGTTGTACGACTATACAGAAAAAATGAAAATGACCTTGCAAGAGGTTAAGGATGAGTTGAAAAACACCGAAGGTAAACCTGAGGTGAAGGGTCGTATTAGGCAGTTACAGCGTGAAATTGCTCAAAGGCAAATGATGCAATCAGTGCCTGAGGCTGATGTAGTTATCACCAACCCGACTCACTACTCTGTCGCTTTAAAATACGAGAGCGAAGGCCGTGGTGCGCCGATCCTAGTGGCTAAGGGGGCGGACT
This sequence comes from Neptuniibacter sp. QD34_54, assembly GCF_047778055.1. Lineage (GTDB taxonomy): Bacteria > Pseudomonadota > Gammaproteobacteria > Pseudomonadales > Balneatricaceae > Neptuniibacter. Next base: position 594,277 of record NZ_CP180546.1, read on the forward strand.
TTGTGGCATTAAAGATCCGAGAAATAGCCGATGAACATGACATTCCTATCCTTTCTGCGCCGCCTTTAGCGCGTGCGATCTATAACTCCACTGAAATAGATGACGAGATTCCATCTGGCTTGTATATGGCTGTGGCTCAAGTGCTTGCTTATGTATTCCAGTTGAAGCGATATAAAGAGCGTGAAGCTGAGCGTCCAAGTAACTTACAAGTAGATAAATTACCTATCCCTGATGAATTTAAAGATGACCTTTAATTGGCGCAAAAATTGCAGAATTTAGAGTCGGTATAACTATTCGTCAAAAAAACATCAGATTTTATTGCTCTACCTATGTCTGTTTGTAAGATGAATTGAGTGTTTATTGTTGTTGTGATGTTTTTTTGACGTTTGGGGTCTGAGTGGATAAGGCAGTTATTTTAGACAATGTTAAAAGTTTAGGGCGCGGTAATATCGGCGTACCTTTACTGCTGCTTGTTATTTTGGCAATGGTGACGTTGCCGGTACCTCCTTTTTTATTGGATGTGCTTTTTACCTTTAATATTGCGCTTTCAATTGTTGTTCTATTGGTTTGTGTCTACTCAAATCGCCCGCTAGATTTTGCAATTTTCCCCACCATTATCCTTGTTGCGACATTGATGCGTCTTGCTCTAAATGTAGCATCGACTCGTGTGGTTTTACTCTATGGTCATGAGGGGGGCGATGCAGCCGGTAAAGTGATCGAGGCTTTTGGTGAAGTCGTTATCGGCGGTAATTACGTTGTTGGTTTTGTCGTCTTCCTTATTCTAATTATTATCAACTTTGTTGTTGTGACCAAAGGTGCGGGTCGTATCTCGGAAGTAAGTGCTCGCTTTACCTTGGACGCGATGCCGGGTAAGCAGATGGCGATCGATGCTGACTTAAATGCAGGTCTTATTGGACAAGAGGAAGCAAAAGCAAGGCGAGAGGATGTGACGCAAGAAGCAGACTTCTATGGCTCGATGGATGGTGCTTCCAAGTTTGTTCGTGGTGATGCGGTTGCTGGTATTTTGATTCTTGTGATCAACCTTTTGGGTGGTCTTGGTATTGGGATGTTGCAGCACGATCTCGATTTTGAAACTGCTATGCGTTTCTATTCACTACTAACCATTGGTGATGGTTTGGTTGCGCAAGTGCCGTCATTGCTGCTTTCAACTGCTGCGGCCATTATGGTAACGCGTCAGAACGTTGCCCATGATATGGGTGGTCAGGTTGTATCGCAGATGTTTGCATCGCCCAAAGCTTTAGCTGTGGCTGCGGGTATTCTTACCATCATGGGTATTATCCCAGGGATGCCGCATTTTGCCTTCTTGTCTTTAGCTCTTCTTGCCGGTGGTGGTGCTTGGTGGATTCACAAAAAACAGGTTGAGAAAGAGGCTGTGCAAGAGGAACAGGCGCAGCAAGAAGCTGAAATGCCTGAAGAGGATGAGGCCGAGAAGAGAGAGCTTGATTGGGATGATGTTATGCCAGTCGATATGGTTGGCCTTGAGGTGGGTTACCGCTTAATCCCCATGGTTGACAAGATGCAGGGTGGTCAGTTGTTGAGCCGCATCAAGGGTGTGAGGAAAAAGCTGTCGCAGGACTTAGGTTTTCTGGTGCCATCGGTACATATTCGAGACAATCTGGATCTATTGCCTGGCGCGTATCGGATTACTTTGATGGGTGTGGTTGTAGGTGAATCAGAAGTTTATCCTGATCGTGAACTGGCTATTAATCCTGGGCAGGTGTTTGGCAAATTGCAGGGGGTAGAGGTAAAAGATCCTGCGTTTGGTTTGGATGCGATCTGGATTGAACAGTCGCAAAAAGAACATGCACAATCATTGGGTTATACGGTGGTCGATGCTTCGACAGTTGTAGCAACACATATGAATCAGTTGCTTCAGTCTCACGCCCATGAATTATTGGGGCATGAAGAAGTTCAGCAGCTATTGGATATGCTTACGAAGAGCTCTCCGAAGCTGGTGGATGAGTTGGTTCCAGCTAAATTGTCGTTCAGTATTCTTCTTAAGGTACTTCAAAATTTGTTGATGGAGCAGGTGCCGTTAAAAGATTTTCGTACGATTGCGGAATCTTTGGCGGATGCGGTTAATAGAACTCAAGATCCATTGGCTCTGACGGCGGCAGTAAGGGTTTCTTTATCACGTTTGATCGTGCAGAACATTAATGGATCTGAGGCTGAGCTGCCAGTCATTACTTTAGCTCCGCAATTGGAACAGCTCTTGCTGAATTCTGTTCAGCAGGGGCAAGATAATGGATTGGTGTTGGAGCCGGGTATGGCTGAGAGGCTGCAGTCCTCTCTGTCTGAAGCTGCAACACAGCAAGAAATGATGGGGCGTCCATCCGTTCTTTTGGTTGCAGCACCAGTGCGACCGCTTATGGCTAAATTTGTAAGGTATGGAGAGCACCAGATTAATGTGCTCTCCTATCAGGAAATTCCTGAAAATAAAAAGGTCACGATTGTCTCGACAGTGGGAGGGGAAAATGCGGCATAAACGTACTTTAGCCCAGCTTGTGGTGGCCGATAAGGAATTGATATGAAAGTAAAACGCTTTTTTGCGCCAGATATGCGCCAGGCAATGCAGCGGGTTAGGGATGAGATAGGTCCTGATGCTGTGATCGTGTCTAATCATCGTGTTGCTGGTGGGGTTGAGGTTGTGGCTGCGCACGAAAATGACTATGAGGCTGCCCAACAAGAGTTCTCCCGCAAGCAAAAGAAAACGCAAAAGCGACAATCTCAGATTGATGTCCTGACAGGTGCTGGTGCTTCTAACCGAGACTTAGAAGGGGAGCTGCAAAAGGCGCGAATGCAGATTGCGGAAGCGCAAGGTAAACAGGATAGTCAAAATTATGACGTTCCTGGGCAGGTAAATAAGCAGATCGAGCAAGATGATGATCTCAGAGAAATTTTGACCTCGCTTAAGCAAAGGCAGAGGCAGAAAGCTAATGTTGCTCATCAGAATTTTATCAAACAGCCAGCTACTGATGAATTAGGCTTGGGGTTGGATCTCCAAAATGAGCTGTCCATGTCTGCTGCTCCGCTTAATGACGGGGCTGATCATCTTATTCAGTCAATGCAGGATGAAATTGCACAGCTTAAAAACCTTCTTAGTCAGCAAGTTCTAGCTCAAGGTAATGTGCAAGCTTCCGCGCCAGCAAAATCACCATTACAGAAGAAATTTGAGCTGCTAGGTGTGAGTGAAAAATTATCTACGCATCTTCTATCTCATGTTGAGTCAGGTTTGGCGCCGGACAAGGCATGGAAAAATGCTTTGACCCGCTTGTCAGATGCAATTCCTGTGATGGGAGAGGATTTCATTGAGCGTGGCGGAATGATTGCTTTTGTTGGTCCTACTGGTGTCGGTAAAACAACAACAATTGGTAAGCTTGCTGCGCGTCATGTATTGAAATACGGCAGTTCGAGTATGGCGTTAGTAACGACGGATACTTATCGAATAGCTGCGCATGAACAATTGCGGACTTTTGGCCGAATACTAGATGTTCCGGTCCGGGTTGTTGATGAAAGTAACAGTCTGGATGATGTTCTTCATTCTCTTCGAAATAAACGATTAGTGCTGATTGATACGGCTGGACTTAACGCCAATGAGCCGCATAGTGAGGCTCAGTTGGCCATGCTAGAAGGTGTAAGCTTGCGTCTCAAAAAGCTTTTGGTGGTTTCTTGTAGTAGTCAACGTAGGGTTGTCGAACAGGCGTTTAATGCTTATCAGGGCTTAGGTTTAAATGGCTGTGTTCTGAGTAAAATGGATGAGTCTGGCAGCTTAGGTGAGGCAATCTCTTTGATCGTTGAAAAGCGTTTGCCTGTTTCCTATGTTACTGATGGGCAACGTATTCCTGATGATATTGATATTGCCAAAAAACATGAGTTGGTTAGTCGAGCTGTTATAACGGCTCAACGCGCTATCGAAGCAGAAAAGAAAATGTCTGCACTCGATTCTATTTATAAAACGGGTTAATGGTGGGAATTAATAATGAATCAACATAAACCCGTTAAAGTAATTGCGGTAACCGGTGGTAAAGGCGGCGTTGGTAAAACTAACGTCTCGGTGAATTTGGCGCTTGCATTAGGTGATCTAGGTCATAAATCTATATTGATGGATGCTGATTTAGGTTTAGCAAACGTCGATGTGATGTTAGGTTTGCGCCCGAAAAAGAATATTGCTGATGTTCTGAATGGTGAATGTGGCCTAAAGGATATTATGCTGGACGTAGGCGAGCATCTAAAAATTGTACCTGCTTCATCTGGTACACAAGAGATGACAGCATTGTCCCCGCATGAGCATGCAGAATTAATACATGCTTTTAATGAGGTTGCTGACGATACTGATGTTCTTATTATTGATACGGCAGCAGGCATTTCTGATTCGGTGGTGAGCTTTGTTAAAGCTGCACAAGAAGTTTTAGTTGTTGTTTGTGATGAACCCACCTCAATTACCGATGCTTATGCTTTAATTAAACTGTTAAATCGGGATTATAAAATGACCCGCTTCCGTGTTCTGGCCAATATGGTGCGAAGTGAACAGGAAGGGCGGAATATGTTCGGGAAGTTATTAACAGTTACTGATAGGTTTCTTGATGTGACGCTTCAATATGTAGGATCAATCCCTTATGATGAAAATGTTCGTAAGGCGGTTCGGCGTCAAGTGGCTGTTTTAAAAGCGTTTCCAAAGAGCAAAGTCTCCTTGGCATATCGTCAATTAGCGAATAAAGTAAATGGGTGGCCGGTTCAAACTGTGCCCCGAGGTCATTTAGAGTTTTTTGTTGAACGACTCGTTCAGGGGGTTCGTTCTTCGGATTAGCAAAGAGGCGGTATGTACAACCAGCTGCAATTACAAACGAGTGAAGAGCTAATTGAGCAGTATGCGCCGCTAGTTAAACGTATTGCACATCATTTGCTTGCTCGTTTGCCTGCGACCGTAATGCTGGATGATCTTATACAAGCAGGTATGATCGGTTTACTCGAAGCCGCAAGTAAATACGATGCTTCGAAAGGAGCAAGCTTTGAAACTTATGCAGGGATCCGCATTCGTGGCTCCATCATTGATGAGGTACGCCGTGGCGATTGGACGCCGCGTTCAGTACATCGAAATAGTCGTCGCGTAACAGAAGCTATCCAGCAGATAGAAGCTAGAACAGGGCGCGATGCAACAGATTCAGAAGTGGCTAAAGAGATGGGTATCAGTGTTGCTGATTACCATAATTTGCTTAAGGATAGTTTAGATAGCAGACTCTTTAGTTTTGAGGAGATGATCAATCCTCAACATGAAGGTCCAGGGGAGTCTTTTGCAAATGATGACCCGGGTCCAAATAAAAATTTTGAGCGAGAAGCATTTTTAAAAGCGCTAACTACAGCTATAAATAACTTACCAGAACGGGAAAAGTTGGTGTTAGCGCTCTATTATGATGAAGAGCTCAATTTAAAAGAAATTGGTCAAGTATTAGGTGTAAGTGAGTCTCGAGTTAGTCAGATCCATAGTCAAGCAGCGTTAAGGTTGCGTTCGCGACTAAGTGATTGGCAGTAAAAAGGGTTGACCAGACTCAACGTAATTGCGGTAATTAAGTGTAGACTCAATGAGTTGCGTAGTTCTAACAGGAGGCCGTCTTGAATAAAGACATGAAAATTCTTGTAGTGGATGATTTCTCCACAATGAGACGAATTATTAAAAACCTATTGCGTGATCTGGGCATGACAAATGTTCAGGAAGCGGATGATGGTCAGACTGCACTACCAATCCTCAAACAAGGGGGAATTGATTTTCTGGTCACTGATTGGAATATGCCAGGAATGACCGGTATCGATCTTTTAAAAGAAGTTCGTTCTGATCCTAACTTAGCTCATATGCCTGTGCTTATGGTTACAGCTGAAGCTAAGAAAGAGCAGATTATTGCGGCGGCGCAGGCGGGGGTGAACGGCTACGTAGTTAAGCCATTTACTGCGGCAGTGCTGAAAGAAAAGATTGATAAGATCTTTGAACGCCTAGGTTAAGAAATAAGGTCCGTTGTAATGATTGCAGGAACAGATAAAGGTGTAGGGCGCTTCGAAATGGAATTGCAGTTGAAGGCTCAAGAATTAGTTTCCGTCCTCAATGAGGGAAACCTCTCTGAAGCCATGGATCTGATTCAAGAGCTTCACGAATTCAGACATAAGACCTTCTTTAGCGAAGTGGGTCACCTGACTCGTGGCCTGCATGAAGCAATTAAAGCCTTTTCTACTGAGCTTGGAACTAGCTTGGAATTGGATGATGATGCGGCACCAAAAGATGCTGATGCGGCAGATCGTCTAAATTATGTAATTGAAGTTACAGAAAAAAATGCACATGAGACCATGGATCGTGTTGATAAAGCACTGGGTCTGGTTGATCGTTTAGATTCACAGAGTGAACGGTTTAAGGATCTATTGTCGCTTGTTGGTCAATTGGAAAAAGAGCACGACAATTTGAATGGCGTCTATGACCGTACATGTGCAGTAAAAGAAGAATCTGAAAAGACAATTGAAACTTTGCGGTCAGAGTTGACCGATATTGTAGTATCTCAGAGCTATCAAGATATTACAGGTCAGTTGATCCGTCGAGTTATTAACTTAGTGACAAATGTTGAAACGCACTTAGTTAGTTTGATGGAGATGGCTGCGCAGGTTGAAAAATTGTCGGGCATCGAGGTGCTAACAGCGCCTGAAGATGACAAACAGGATAATAAAAAGAATCCTATTCAGGCTGAAGGGCCGCAGGTCAACAAAGACAGTGCTGATGTTGTCAGCAATCAAGACGAAGTTGATGACCTGCTTTCTAGCCTGGGTTTTTAAGAGGAGCGCCGTATGAGTTTGGAAGTGGATCAGGAGATTCTTGAAGATTTCCTTGTAGAAGCAGGTGAAATCCTTGAGCAATTATCTGAACAGTTAGTCGATCTGGAGCAGCGTCCAGATGACAGTGATCTGCTCAACGCAATATTTCGTGGCTTTCATACCGTAAAAGGTGGTGCAGGTTTCTTACAACTTGAGCCTATGGTTGATTGTTGCCATAACGCAGAAAATCTCTTTGATATGTTGAGAAATGGCGAGATTAAGGTTTCGCCGGAACTGATGGATGTAGTACTGCAGGCACTGGATACTGTAAACGTGATGTTTGACGCCGTAAGAGGTGGTCAAGAGCCAGAAAATGCTGATCCACAACTAATTCAGGCGCTCATTGCCTTTGCTAGTGGCGGAGCTCCAGCACCTGCTGAAGCAACACCTGCTCCAGCCCCGGCAGCACCAGAAGCCGCGCCAGCACCTGCACCTGAACCAGTAGTAAATAATGCAGATCAGAGCTCAGATGAATTTGATATGCTCTTGGATGATTTGGGAGGCCCTTCGCCTGCTGAAGAGAGTGGGGCTGATGATGGGTTGATCACTGAAGATGAGTTCGAATCTTTGCTGGATGAACTTCATGGTCAAGGTAAAGGTCCTGGTTCTGAGGGCGCTTCAAAAGCACCAGCAGCAGCGGCACCAGCAGGCGGTGATGACCTTATCACTGAAGATGAATTCGAAGCTCTGTTAGATGAGCTGCAATCTCAGGGTAAAGGTGCGTTTGCAGAAAATACAGCGCCAGCCACCACACCCGCTGCAGCAGCACCAGCACCAGCACCAGCACCAGCACCAGCACCAGCGCCAGCTCCTGCTGCACCTGTAGCTCAGGCACCTGCCCCCGAAAAATCTGAAAAAGCGGCAGCGGCAGCAGTGAAAGCTGCGCATCAGCAAGCTAAGCCTCAGGCAGAAAGCAATGTTCGTGTAGATACGCGTTTGTTAGACAAAATCATGAACATGGTGGGAGAGCTAGTTCTTGTTCGAAACCGTTTGGTTCGTCTTGGTGTTACACGTGAAGACGAAGAGATGGCGAAGGCATTAGGTACGCTAGATATGGTGACAGCTGACTTACAAATGTCAGTTATGAAAACGCGAATGCAGCCTGTGAAGAAGGTGTTTGGTCGATTCCCGCGTTTGATTCGTGACCTATCACGTAACTTGAAAAAAGAGATTCGCTTAGAGCTTCGCGGAGAAGATACCGATTTAGATAAAAACTTGGTTGAAGCGCTTGCCGATCCTTTGATTCACTTGGTTCGAAATGCCGTAGATCACGGAATTGAATCGCCAGATGTTCGAGAAGCTGCAGGTAAACCAAGAGAAGGCCATGTATTACTTTCTGCCGAGCAGGAAGGTGATCATATTCTATTGGTTATTCAGGATGATGGTGCTGGTATGGACGCAGAAAAACTGCGTAATCTGGCAATTGAGCGAGGCATGATGGATGCTGAAGCTGCTCGTCGTCTTACTGAGCAAGAGTGCTTTAATCTGATCTTTGCGGCTGGCTTCTCAACTAAGAAAGAAATTTCTGATGTTTCTGGTCGTGGCGTGGGTATGGATGTAGTTAAAACAAAAATTACCCAGCTGAACGGTACGTTGAATATTGACTCTGTAATTGGTCAAGGTTCGCGTATTGCGATTCAGGTACCTCTAACATTGGCAATCATGCCAACGTTGATGGTTATTTTGGAAGACCAAGCGTTTGCATTACCATTAGTAAATGTTAATGAAATCTTTAACCTTGATCTGACTAAGACAAATGTTGTTGATGGTCAGCAAGTGATTATTGTACGTGACCAAGCATTGCCTTTGTTCCATCTCAAACGTTGGTTGATCGGTGGTCAACAAAGTGCAGACTTACCAGAGCAAGGCCACGTAGTTATTGTGACGGTTGGTACTCAGCGCGTTGGATTTGTAGTTGATCAGTTAGTAGGTCAGGAAGAGGTTGTAATTAAGCCTTTAGGTACAATCTTGCACGGAACGCCGGGTCTGTCTGGCGCAACAATTACAGGTGATGGCCGTATCGCACTGATTATTGATATTCCGAACTTGCTTAAATATCACGCTTCTTGATGTACCTGAATGAGAGCAATTAAAGATGTCTATTAGGGTACTGGTAGTAGATGATTCTGGTTTCTTTAGGCACCGTATTACTGACTTGCTTTCAGGAGATAGTCGAATAGAAGTGGTTGGTTCTGCTCAAAACGGCATGGAAGCAGTTGAGCAGGCCAAAAAACTTAAACCCGACTTGATCACTATGGATGTGGAAATGCCACAAATGAATGGCATTGAAGCGGTCAGGGTGATCATGCGGGAATGCCCAACTAATATACTGATGCTCTCTTCATTAACTCATGAAGGAGCGCAAGTGACACTGCAAGCCCTAGAAGCAGGTGCGCTCGATTATCTATCTAAGGATATGCGCGCTTGGATGGAGCATTCTGCGTCTTTGGAAAAGCAACTAAGGGATAAAGTTGTAGAACTTGGTCGATCTCGTCACTCTAAGCTTCGTAGTACGTTTATCTCTCCAAATAATGTTGGAAGTGGTAAAAGTAAATCAATGGTGTTTAGACCAGAGGCTGAAAGTAAAACGACTCGCTCAACACCGTCTGCTAGGCCAACAAGGCCCATTGAAAAACCGCGTTACCCTTCAGGCTCGACATTAAGGGAGCGTTCGGCGAGTTCGCACCTAAGAGCTAAGCCTGCACAGCCAGAAATAAAGAAATCTACAGCTTATAAATCTGCATCAAAAGTTTCAGTTCCTTCTGGGTGTAAGATTGTGGTTATTGGGTCATCAACTGGTGGGCCTGCTGCCCTACAGCAAATATTGACTCAATTACCTGCTAATTTTCCATATCCTATTTTGTTGGTCCAGCACATGCCTAAAACGTTTACGTCGGTATTTGCTACCCGTCTTGATCAGCAATGCAAAATTTCAGTAAAAGAGGCTGAAGATGGTGATCGTTTGATGCCTGGTCGTGCTCTATTGGCTCCAGGTGGTCATCAGATGATTATTGATCCTCGTAGTTTGGATAAAATTCGAATTATGCCGGGAGATGAGCGTTTAACCTACAAGCCAAGTGTTGATGTTACTTATGCTTCTGCAGCAAAAAGCTATGGAAATAAAGTGCTAGGAATTATTTTGACTGGCATGGGTGCTGATGGTCGTGATGGTGCCAAAATGTTACGACAGCAAGGAGCCACAATTTGGGCGCAGAATGAAGAAAGCTGTACTATTTACGGTATGCCGCAAGCTGTTGTTAATGCTGGATTAGCTAATGACATTCTCGATTTAACTGAATTCGGACCGATTTTGAGTACTAGAAGGTAGTTGTGATGGATTTCACTGCTGTAATAGGTGTATTACTAGCTTTTGCAGCTGTTCTTGGTGGTAACTATCTCGAAGGTGGTCATGCGCAGGAGCTGCTAAACCTGCCTGCTGCGATAATTGTTATTTGTGGTACCTTGGCTGCCGCAATCATTCAGTCACCAAAACAAGATTTTGTTCGAGCAATCAAGTTGATTGGCTGGGCTTTTGGGAATAATCAGCAGGACCTTAAAAGTAAGAGTGAGGAGATTGTGCAATGGTGCGTCATTGCACGCCGTAAAGGACTTTTAGCTTTAGAAGGCGAAGCTGATAAGCATAACGATGATTTTGTTAAAACAGGTCTTCTCTTATTAGCTGATGGTAAAGGTTCTGATGTTATAAGAAGCACTTTAGAAGTTGACCTTATTACGCTAGAGCAAAGAGACCTTCAAGGCGCCAAAGTTATTGAAAGTATGGGTGGGTATGCGCCAACTCTAGGTATTATTGGTGCGGTATTAGGTTTGATTCACGTAATGAGTAACCTGTCTGACCCTGAAGGTCTTGGTGCGGGTATTGCGACAGCATTTGTGGCGACTATCTACGGAATAGGTATCGCAAACTTATTTTTAATTCCGGTAGCGAATAAAATTAAAAGTTTGATATCTATGAGGTATCAGTCTCAAGAGATGGTGCTAGAAGGATTGATGTTTATTGCAGAGGGGCAAAACCCTAAGGCGATTCAACAGCGCCTCCAAGGTTATTTGAGATAGTTATGCCTCGTCGACAGGTAGTGGATGAAAGTGTACGAAATGACCGTTGGGTTATTTCCTATGCGGATTTTATTACTTTGCTATTTGCATTCTTTGTCGTTATGTATGCGATATCGTCGGTTAACGAAGAAAAATACAAGCATTTAACAGAGGCGTTAGCAGGTGTCTTTGTTGGTGTTGATCAAGCAATCGATGTTAATCCTGCGTCAGGTGAAGGAAAAAGTGAAAGCGGTTTTGCTATCTTTATCGGCGGCAAAACTGATGTGGATGTACCAGAAGTTACAATTTCTCCGCCGGATCAGGAAGAAACTGACATTTTAAAGGCATTACAGCAGGAGATGGCTGTAGCTTTTGCTAAGATGATTGATGAGGGCCAATTAAGAATTACAGGTAATGATCTGTGGCTTTCTATCGAGCTGCGGTCTAATTATTTATTTGATTCAGGTGGTGCGTTACCCAATATTCTTGCGGATCAATTGCTGGAACAGATTGCAATGATGTTGAAAGGGCGATCAAACCCTATTCATGTGGAAGGGTTTACCGATAACCAGAGAATATCGACAGATGCTTATCCTTCCAACTGGGAACTGTCAGCTGCTAGGGCCGCCGCTGTTGTAAGGCTACTTGCTCAATTTGGTGTAGAGCCAGAGCGTATGGCTGCAGTGGGTTATGGCGAGTTTCAGCCTGCTTATAGCAATCGTACTGCGGAAGGACAGAAATTAAATCGCCGAGTGTTGATTGTTGTATCACGTGACGAAAAGGTCCGTAGAACCGTATCTTCATTTGGTAGTCAGCAAGTTAGTGCTGATGCTGTATCAACGGTGTTATCAACACCGGAAAAAGAAACAGTACCCGTAATTGAACAGGTAGAAACCGGAGATGGTGATGTTTTGTTCAGGAAAGCTGAATCGAAGTCGCCAGAACAGGAAGACAATTAAATGCATGTATGGTCAGTTGCCAACCAGAAGGGTGGCGTCGGCAAAACAACCACAGTAGTGACAATCGCCGGGTTATTGGCTGAAGTCGGCTATCGTGTCTTGTTGATTGATTTAGATCCGCACGGATCTTTGACCAGTTATTTTGGTTATGACCCAGATGAATTAGAAGACAGTGTTTATGATCTATTCACTGGGAGTAGTCAGGTTAAGAGGGATGATGTAGCACGTCTGCTTTTGAAAAGCAGTCATGAGCGTATAGAGCTGATTCCTGCATCAACTGCAATGGCAACTTTGGAGCGAAAAGCTGTCGGTGCAGAAGGTATGGGATTGCAGGTGGCCAAAGCCCTATCACACGTTCGTGATCAATATGATTATGTATTGATTGATAGCCCTCCAGTACTAGGTGTGTTGATGGTGAATGCCCTAGCTGCATGTGAACATTTATTGGTTCCTGTTCAGACTGAGTTTCTAGCCCTAAAAGGTCTAGAGCGGATGGTTAGAACAATTAATATGATTAACCGTGCGCGTAGTAAAAAACTCAGTTTTACGATTATTCCGACCTTCTATGATCGTAGAACTCAAGCTTCAGTTAGTAGCTTACGAGAGCTGCATCATAATTATCCAAATGAGATCTCTAACGCGGTTATTCCGGTAGATACCAAATTTAGAAATGCGAGTATTCAAGGGCTTGTGCCTTCGGTTATGGACTCCAGTAGTCGAGGGGTTCATTCCTATGCGCGTTTATTGCGTACTTTATTAGAACGTCAAAAGCAGGAGGCCCTATGAGTCAGTCAGATAAAAAGCCTCTTGAGCAGGATGATGTAGAAGTTCATGGCGTTCAAAAGCTAGTTTTCGATTATCTAGAATCGCTGCTATCAGATCCCGATGCGGGTGCAATTGATACGGAAGCTGAAATTGCGGCCATTGAAGAACAGATCGCTGCAGAAGAAAGTCTAGAGCATCAAGGTTTAGGTGTCGAAAGCGAAGAAAATGCTTTGCTTGCTGAATCGACAGATCAAAATACTGAAGAGCCAGAGCCAGAGCCAGAGCCAGAGCCAGAGCCAGAGCCAGAGCCAGAGCCAGAGCCAGAGCCAGAGCCAGAGCCAGAGCCAGAGCCAGAGCCAGAGCCAGAGCCAGAGCCAGAGCCAGAGCCAGAGCCAGAGCCAGAGCCAGAGCCAGAGCCAGAGCCAGAGCCAGAGCCAGAGCCAGAGCCAGAGCCAGAGCCAGAGCCAGAGCCAGAGCCAGAGCCAGAGCCAGAGCCAGAGCCAGAGCCAGAGCCAGAGCCAGAGCCAGAGCCAGAGCCAGAGCCAGAGCCAGAGCCAGAGCCAGCACCGGCGAAAGCTCCAGACCAGGCGCAATTATCCGCTGCAGGTTCAGGGGCAACAAGTCGAGAGATCAACTGTGTATTAATAAAAATGCATGGCTTAAATTTGGCGATTCCGTTCGATTACATTGAAGGAGCGGTGCATTTAAGTTCCGTATCTCTCACATTGGATGCAGCGCATGACTGGTGTCTAGGTCGTTTCGGTGGAAGCAGTGCAGATACCAATGTTATTGATACTGCATTGTGGTTGATTCCCGAGCGTTACCAGCCGGAAATGGCTAAATACGATGAATTAATTATTCTTCGTGGTCGTCATTGGGCGCTTGCTTGTGATGAGTTGGTAAAATCGGTTCGAATTCCTGTGGATAAAGTATCTTGGGCTGGTAGTGATAATCCACGTAAGTGGCTATGGGGTACTTATATGGAAGAGCGTTGTGCCATTTTAGATATTCCTGAATTGATGAATCAGTTTGATAAGGCCTTCTAACGGATAGAGGCTTTGGAGAGATAATGCCGTCATTGTTTGAAATTATTCTACTTATTATTGTGTTAGGTACGGCTTGCACAAGCTATGTGTTGTTCAAGCGCTTACAGAAAAATGAGCGTCAGCATCAGGCGCTGATCAATGTTTTACGCAATGAAATTCAAGCAATGACTAATGGCTCTATCGGCATGGGACGTCGTCTTATTGAGGTGGAACAGAAGCTGAATCTAACGGCTGATAAACAACTGGAATTAGAAAATCGAGATCCATCTGCTTTGGCATACAATCAAGCGACCCGATTGATGGAGATGGGAGCGGATGTCGATGATCTGGTCAAGAATTGCGGGTTAGGTCGACCAGAAGCGGAATTGATGGCGCTGTTACATAAAGAGTTACAAGCGCCTCATGAGGCATTAGGTTCAGATCGTTAGCGCTTTTTCTCTGCCGCTTTTATGATCTCTGATGTGTCGTGTTTTAGGCTATAAGCAAAGGCGATAACTTCAGCAATAGCTCTATAGAGTGATTCAGGAATCTCGTCACCGAGTTCAAGCCTGATTAACACTTCCACAAGTTCGGGGCTTTCGTGGATGTGGATATTATTTTCTTCTGCGAGCGCAATGATCTGCTCAGCAATTTCCCCCATACCTTTAGCAACGATGAGAGGGGCCTTACCCATCTCTTGATCGTATTTCAGGGCGATCGCTTTTTGTCGCGGAGCATCTAAATCAGGTTTGGAAAATTTCATGTATGCAGATCGACTAGCTGTTTATGAACCACCTGATCCTGTCGAGGGGCTTGACCCTCGTGCCAAGTGATTTCTGAATTATTAAAACCACACATTCTTAATTTTTCAGCAAACTCTTCGGAGCGTTCTCTCAATTTTTCTGCGGTATCTTTTTGTTCACACCAAAATAGCGTACTGATTTCATGTCCATCTGTTAACCTAATTTCAGCATCGACGCCGCCTTGCTCCTCAAGGTCAAAGTGCAGTCGAACCCGCCAAACTGAAACCATCTCGCCTGCAGCGTTAGTCCCGCCTTCTCGGCTAAGTCTAAGTTCTAAATTCTCCCAGCTTTCACCTTGTTTTATCGGTAGATCTAGTTGTAATACGCGCTCAAATCCGCCATCTGGTAGCTCACGCCATTGATGAAGAGAGTTGATTTGTTGGCTGGTAACTCTGGATTGTAAGCCTTTAATGATCTGATCAAAACGTTCTTTCTGTTCAGCAGGAAGCTTGTCGCTAAGTTGTTGCAATTGCTGTAACTGGGCTTTCATGTCTAAAGGGCTTGCACTTCGCCCTTGGCTTAATTGGCGCTCAGTATTTAACCCGCCTAATTCAACGTTTTGACGTATCTGAGAGGGCGCTTCGCTACTACCTGGGCGTACGCCAAATAGGTTTAGCATGCTGCGAACAACACTGCCTATCTGAGAGGTTTGACTTGTCTCGGTTGCAGTCGCTTGTGCTAACTGATTAAAAGCCGTAGCTGTAGGTTGCTGTACAGGTAGTGTGTTACGCAGTATTTCCTGTATGGCTGGTTTGTCTAACGCAGAATTTAACGTCAAAGGTGGGTCCTGTAAGCGCAGAACCTGAACGTTTTGATTGCCGTTAGAGACCAATTGCAGTTGAGCACCCTGCGGGATAGGTCGAGGCGATTGAACCTCTACTTTTGAACCGTCTGGTAGCGCCAAGCTTACTAGGTGATGTATTGGTGGGCCTGTTTTAACAGGTGCAGGGTTTTGCTGGACCTGTTGTGCAACTGGGTTAGTTTTATCTGCAATGTTTTGCTGTTGGGGTTGTATCGAAGGTCCAGTGGTTTGTGAGGTTGCTACTGTACTAGCCCCTTGAACGGTGGGAGCAATTTGGTTGTGCGGCGCGCTGTTGTTGGTTGGCGTAGTAAGGTTCGGCTGAGCCCCCGCAGTATTTGTTGCTTGGGTAGTATTGTTCTGAACACTGGTAGGTATAGGTGTAATTGTCGGTTGAGCTTGTATTGCTGGAGAAGTGCTTGCCTGAGTGGTTTGTGCGGGTACTTGTTGGGCTGCCGGGCTGGGATTATTTGGCTGATTAGCAGTCGTTATGGCTTGTTGCTGTAAAACGGGTATTTGTTGAGGGCTTGCAGCTGTCTGTTGAGGTATCGTTACCGTTTGTTGCAGAGTTGTAGTGGTACTCGCTACGTTAGCCTGTACCTGCTGGCCGCTCGGTGTAGGAGATGGGTAGATAGGCCGACTGCTGATGACTGCAGCCGTAACACGCGTATCAGCAGGAAGTTTTAGAGTATCCGCTGATTGGGCAAGTTTTAACTGTATGCCAGGATCCGGTCTAGCGGCCGTATTGTTGGCGCTTTGCTGGGCTTGTTGTGGTTGATTTTGCGTATTGCTGGTCTGGGTGTTAGTTGTATTACCCGTCTGTGCAGGCTGCGGCGTGATCTGAATTTGGCCATCACTTTGGCGATTTACATTGATCTTCTGCCCTACAGGCAGTGTTTGAAAGACTCCCATCTGGATCAATCGATTGTTAACTTCCAGTTTGAGCTTAAAAACTTCCGGTTGGATCTGATCCCTACTTACCGCTACAACGGTCGCACTGACGTTCTGCCCGACTGGGAACAGTCGATTTACATTTTGAGCAGAATCGCTATTACTGCTGGTCGTTTGCAGTGGAATAGCAGGTATTTGTGGTAGCAAGTTTAGTAACCTCTAGTCCTAGGGAATGAGTAAGGAGCGTGCGGGCGTTATTCTATGAGAAATATATGCTGCTAAATGAGGATAAGAATCCAACTTTTAGAAAGCAATACAACAGTGCCGTGCAATCAGATATTCGTATATAATCCCTCGGTTAATAATCGGCAGATATTGTAAAAAGTATAGTTTATTGCCGTAAATTACATTTCTTAAGTGATTCCACGTTTAAGAAATAGGTCGGAAGACTCGATTGGGTTTGGGGATTGATTTGGATACAGCGTTAATACAAGTTGAAAACCTGTTTTGTGAGCGTGACGAACGTATTTTGTTCGAAGATCTAAATTTTTCTGTATCACAAGGCGAAGTTATCCAGATTGAAGGCCAAAACGGTAGCGGTAAAACGACGCTGCTGCGTATCCTCAGTGGTCTATCTAATCATTATGAAGGCGATATTTACTGGGAAGGAGAGCCTGTCTCAGAGGTTCGCGAAGAATTCCGTAGAGAGCTCCTATATTTTGGTCATCACCCTGGGGTGAAGGCTGTGCTCACGCCTGAAGAAAATCTCCAATGGTATGCAGCTATGCATCCGGGGATAAATGTCGCTGATATCCCTATGGCGTTGGATAAAGTGGGATTAACCGGTTTTGAAGATTCTCCATGCCATACGCTTTCTGCAGGTCAGAATCGTCGAGTGAGCCTTGCGCGTTTGTATTTAAGTAGCGCTAAGTTGTGGATTCTCGATGAGCCTTTCACTGCCATTGATAAAAAAGGTGTCGCTGAAAAAGAACAGCTTATTCTTGATCATGCGAAGCAAGGTGGTTGTGTGATTTTGACCACTCACCATGAGCTAGGTGTGGGTGAGCAGGTTCGTCGATTAAATCTTGATGAATTGGCGGGAACTTAATGGACCAGACAGTGACAAAAGATGAGTTAGGTCAGGGCGATACGTCTGTATCAAGTTTATTCTATGCCGTATTAAAGCGGGATTTAATGTTGGCTTATCGCAAAAAAAGCGATTTGTTTAATCCGCTCATTTTCTTTTTAATGGTCGCGACATTATTCCCACTGGGTGTGAGCCCTGAACCAACGTTCTTGGCTGAGGTGGCTCCCGGTGTTGTTTGGGTAGCAGCATTGCTCGCTACCTTATTGTCTATGGATAGCCTATTTCGATCGGATTTCGAAGATGGAACATTAGAGCAGACGCTGTTAAGTCCACAGCCTCTGTTTGTGGTTGTGTTGGCTAAAGTGATTGCTCACTGGATGATGAGCGGTCTGCCATTAACGCTATTAGCGCCCCTACTCGGGGTTATGCTGTTTTTACCAGCAGAAGGAATGAGTGGCTTGATGTTGAGTCTGTTGTTAGGGACACCAACATTAAGTTTAATCGGTGCCATCGGTGCGGCATTGACGGTGGGATTAAGAAAAGGTGGCGTGCTGATATCTCTACTGGTGCTGCCGCTGTATATCCCTGTGCTTATTTTTGGCACCAGCGCAGTTCAGGCGGCAGTGACAGGATTGCCGCTTGCTGGGTATTTTGCGTTATTAGGCGCTATTTTGGCTTTGGGTGTTGTGATGGCGCCTCTTGCAATTGGTGCAGCATTACGAATTTCCGTGAGCGGATAAGTTTAGGTTGTTATGAGCGAAAAGAAGAAGTGGATGCCCCGTTGGTTTTATCAATTGGCATCGCCACGCTGGTCTTATGAAATTATGGGTAAGCTGCTGCCAGGATTTGCAATCGCGGCAGCTATTGCACTTATTGCAGGTGTTGTTTGGGCGCTAGGTTTTGCTCCAGAGGATTACCAGCAGGGTAACAGCTTTAGAATTATCTATATCCATGTTCCTTCCGCTATCTTGGCTCAATCCTGCTACATGATGATGGCAATCGCAGGTGCAATTGGACTTATCTGGAAAATGAAAGTGGCCGATATGGTCGCTAAGTCTTGTGCGCCTATTGGTGCTTCCATTGCGATCTTAGCTCTAGCTACAGGTGCAATTTGGGGTAAACCTACTTGGGGTTCTTGGTGGGTTTGGGATGCGCGCTTAACGTCTATGCTAATCCTTCTATTCCTTTACTTGGGCGTTATTGCTTTGAACTCAGCAATAGAGAGTGAAGCAACGGCGGCTCAAGCTTCTGCAGTTTTATCTTTGGTTGGTTTAGTGAATATCCCGATCATCAAATATTCAGTTGACTGGTGGAATACTCTACATCAGCCAGCAACATTTACCTTGACTGAAAAACCGGCGATGCCCGCGGAAATGTGGGTGCCACTGCTCGTCATGGTCATAGGGTTTTATTGTTTTTTCGCGGTCTCTTTGATGATGCGTACTCGAAATGAAATTTTATATCGAGAACGTCGCTCCAGTTGGGTGCGGGAATTGATAGAAAAACAGAGAGGCTAATCCAGTGAGTTTTGATAGTTTTTCAGATTTTATCGCGATGGGCGGACATGGTTTATATGTCTGGTTGAGTTATGCCATCGCTCTATTCGTTATTGTTATTAATATTGTGAATCCGGCACTGCAAAAGAAGAAGGTTATCTCTGATCTTGCACGTCGCCTGCGCAGGGAGAAAAAATCTTCATGAACCCTAAACGCAAACAACGTTTAATTATCGTTTTATTTATTGTTTTTGGTGTCGGAGCGGCTGTTGGCCTAACTATGTTTGCTCTTAGCCAAAATATTAACCTTTTTTACTCTCCAACTGAGATTGCTAAGGGTGAAGCGCCTAAGGATACGCGAATTAGAGCGGGTGGCATGGTTGTAGAGGGCAGTGTTAAGCGTGATCCTCAAAGTCTGAAAGTAACATTCCAACTTACAGATTACGAAAGCGTAATGACGGTTCATTATGAAGGTATCTTGCCTGACCTATTCCGTGAAGGTCAGGGTATCGTTTCCCAAGGTAAATTAAATAGCTCTAATGAACTTGAGGCAACTGAAGTGTTAGCTAAACATGATGAAAACTATATGCCACCAGAAGTTGCTGAAGCACTAGAAAAGAGTGGTCATATGCCTAAACCAGAGGGTGAGGTGTTTAACAAATGATCCCTGAGTTAGGTCAGTACGCACTAATTTTATCTTTATGTTTGGCTGCGTTATTAGCGGTTGTTCCGTTAGCAGGTACTTATAGTAAGAATGCTTTATGGATGGGCTTTGCTCGTCCTTTAGCGACAGGCATGTTTGCCTTCTTGATGGTCAGCCTTGTATGTCTTGGCTACGCCTTTGTTGTAGATGACTTCTCTGTTGCTTATGTCGCAACAAACTCAAATACAGCGCTACCTATCTATTACAAAATCAGTGCTATCTGGGGCGGGCATGAAGGTTCATTGCTGCTTTGGGTTGTGATCCTAGGTGGTTGGACTTGGGCTGTAGCGATTAAAAGTGACAACTTACCGCAAGATATTGTCGCTCGTGTACTAGGTGTCATGGGTATTATCAGTGTTGGTTTTATCCTGTTTACACTGATGACATCGAGTCCATTTGAACGTCATTTGCCTCGTTTCCCACAAGAGGGTGGCGACCTTAACCCATTGCTGCAAGATATCGGTCTGATTCTGCACCCGCCAATGCTGTACATGGGCTATGTTGGTTTCTCTGTTGCGTTTGCCTTTGCTATTGCTGCTTTGCTAAGCGGTCGTTTAGATGCGGCTTGGGCGCGTTGGTCTCGTCCTTGGACAATTGTTGCGTGGGCATTCCTAACCCTAGGTATCGCATTAGGAAGCTGGTGGGCATATTACGAATTAGGCTGGGGTGGCTGGTGGTTCTGGGATCCAGTAGAAAACGCTTCATTTATGCCATGGTTGGTAGGTACTGCACTGGTTCACAGTTTAGCCGTTACTGAAAAGCGTGGTGTGTTTAAAAGCTGGACCGTATTGCTAGCGATCTTTACCTTCTCTTTGAGCTTATTAGGTGCCTTTTTGGTTCGTTCTGGCGTACTTACTTCAGTACATGCCTTTGCGACAGACCCGGAGCGAGGCTACTTCCTACTTGCGCTATTGGCGATCACTATTGGTGGCTCTTTGTTGATCTACGCATTGAAAGCCGCGCATGTAAAAAGTGAATCAAGTTTTGAATTGGTTTCCCGCGAGACCTTCTTGTTAGGTAACAATATTCTATTAGTGGTAGTAGCGATGATGGTCCTATTAGGAACATTGTATCCGCTGCTTATTGATGCCTTAGGTATGGGTAAAATTTCGGTAGGTCCTCCGTACTTTAACGCACTCTTTATACCTCTAATGGCTGTAATGGTTGGCTTTATGGGCTTTGGTATTCTTTCTCGTTGGAGGAGTACTAAGAGTACATATCTTACCGCTCAATTAGTCATTCCATTTGTATTAAGCATTGTCTGTGCTGCTGTGTTCCCTATGCTGTATGGCGATGGCTTTGATTGGTACGTATTCCTGGGCATGGCGCTTGTATTCTGGATTACGTTCGTATCGATTAAAGATATTTGGAACAAAGTTTCTCACCGTAAGGCTCCTTTTAAGGCACTAACTACGTTGTCTCGTAGCTATTACGCGATGGTATTAGCCCATATCGGTGTTGCGGTAACGATTGTTGGTATGACGCTAGTATCTATTTACAACGAAGAGCGCGATCTTAGAATGGTGCCAGGTGACAAACTTAGCTTTAAACAGTACGAGTTTATTTTTGACGGCACTCGAGATGTTGTAGGCCCTAACTATGTTTCTGATAAAGCGCGTTTACGTGTACTGAAAGATGGTGAAGCTTATGGCGAACTGTTCCCAGAAAAACGTATGTACAACGCTAGTGGCACAGTTATGACTGAAGCCGCAATTGACCCAGGTTTAACCCGAGATCTATATGTTGCGTTGGGTGAGCCTCTTGAAGGCGGTGCATGGGCGGTTCGTGTTCAGCATAAACCATTTGTACGTTGGTTATGGTTGGGCGGCTTGCTAATGACCGTTGGTGGTTTGTTGGCTGCGATGGACAAGCGTTATAGAAAACAAAATAAGCGTGCTGTAGCAAACGCTTAAGTATTAAGGGTAAATAATCATGCGTCGCTTTGTTTTGTTTATTCCATTGGCGATTTTCTT
Organism: Neptuniibacter sp. QD34_54; assembly: GCF_047778055.1. GTDB lineage: Bacteria > Pseudomonadota > Gammaproteobacteria > Pseudomonadales > Balneatricaceae > Neptuniibacter. The sequence goes on from NZ_CP180546.1 coordinate 615,700, forward strand.
GGGAATAGGTGTTTTTCTTTGGCGTGGTCTGCAACTGGATCCTACGGAATTGCCTTCAGCGCTTCTGAATAAGCCTTTCCCTCAGTTTGAACTATCGTCATTGTATGACGAAGGGAAGATGCTGAACGCTGATGATCTTAAGGGTGAAGCTGCTTTAGTTAACGTTTGGGCAACTTGGTGTCCATCCTGTAAAGAAGAGCATGCACAGCTGAATAGTATTAAGGCCGAAGGCTATAAAGTTATCGGTATTAACTATAAAGATGAGCGCCAGAAAGCAAAAATTTGGCTGAATAAATACTTAGATCCCTACGCAACAAATGTTTATGACGACAAAGGAAGCTTAGGCCTAGATCTTGGTGTTTATGGAGCACCTGAAACTTATGTGATCGATGCACAAGGTGTGATCCGCTATAAGCATGTGGGTGTTGTCGATCAGCAAGTTTGGACCAAGCTTAAAGGGATAATTGATCAGATCAACAGTTCTGAGAAGGTCGCTGCACAATGAGAAAAATCCTAGCGTTATTGCTATTTTCTCTGCCTATGTCGTTATGGGCAGCCATTGATACTTACGAATTTAAGGATGAGGAAACGCGCGAACGCTTTCGTCAATTAACGTTCGAGCTACGTTGTCCAAAATGCCAAAACCAAAACTTGCAGGACTCTAACTCGCCTATCGCTTCTGATCTGCGTAATGAAGTCTACAAGATGTTGCAAGAAGGCAACGATAACGACGAAATTGTCGATTTTATGGTAGCAAGGTACGGTGATTTTGTTTTATATCGCCCGCCGGTTAATAAAGCGACCTATGTGTTGTGGTATGGCCCGTTTGTGTTGGCTGTTATCGGTATTATCGTGATGTTTTTTCTTTCTCGAAAGCGCAAGAAGAAAGTGGACGAAAAAGGGCAAGATTTAGATTCATCTCTCAGCGGTGATGAAGCCCAGCGCCTGAAAGATATTTTAGATAAGGGTAAAGATAAATGATTGAACTATGGGTAGGCATAGCGCTGTTAACGGTACTGGCTATTGCTTTTGTATTTTTACCCTTTGTACGTGCTAGACGCCTAATTCAAAATGAGGTTGCTGAAGATCGCGAACAACAAAACATCGAGATCTTTCAGGAGCGTTTATCCGAATTAGAAGAAGAGAAAGCTGCAGGCAACCTAGATGATACGGATTTTGCGACGTTGAAAACTGAGCTTGAGCGAAATCTGCTTTCAGATGTAAACGAGCAAAAACAATCTAAGAATAAAATAGCGTTAACTTCGCAAACACTAGTGACTGTGACGTTGTTGGCGTTAATGATTCCTGTTGCTGCAATTGGTTTGTACTCCGTTTATGGACGCTCTGCTGATCTTGAACTATCAATGCAGCAGCCAAAAGATCCATTCAATGGTAAACAGCCAACATTGGAAGAGGCTGTTGCACAGCTTGAAAAAGAGCTTAAGTTGAATCCAGAAAACCCTGAGGGTTGGTACTTACTATCAACGACCTATATGAATCAAGGGCGTTTTAAAGAGGGCGCTGCTGGTTTTGAAAAGGTTGTATCTTTATTACCTGAAGATTCACCTCAGTATGCGGATGTCCTAGGTCAGTACGCGCAGGCTCTATTTTTTGCTAATGAAAGTAAAATGAGCCCTGAGATCAAAACGGTTATTGATAAGACGCTAGCGATTAAGCCTCTAGAAATTACCGTTTTAGGTTTGTTAGGTATTGATCGCTATGAGCATAAAGATTATCAAGGTGCGCTGGATTTCTGGTTGAAAGCGCTTCGTAACTCTGACGGTAAGACTGCAGAATCTCTTCGCTCTGGAGTACGTAATGCCCGTGATGCCTTGATCGCTGAAGGTGTTGATGTACCAGAAATTCCTGAGCTAATGCCAGCATCAATCAGCTTGAAAGTGAATATTGACGACCAGCTGAAACAGCAAGTTGCTGCTGATGCCACTGTCTTTGTGTTTGCTCGCGAAGTAGGCGGTCGTATCCCGTTAGCAGCTGTTAAACTTCAAGTTTCTGACCTACCGATTGATGTCGTTCTTGATGATTCTAAAGCGATGAATCCTCAGTCAGGCTTGTCTACGGTATCAACTGTTGAAGTATCTGCGAGAGTCTCAAAAACGGGTGAGCCAAAAGAGCAGTCAGGTGATCTATATGGTTTGATCTCCCCTGTTCAGGTACGCGGAACAACTTTACCAATGATTCTTACGATCGATAGAGTTGTCGAATAAATCTGGCTCTTTTATAGTGGGTACTTATTTACCGTTTTTTTAAGATAAGGTCGCGACTAAGCACATGGAAATCACTCTGCGTGAATGGTTAATAATCGGTGGGGTTGTTTTAATCCTACTGATTGTTTTGGATGGTTGGCGTCGTATGCAAATTGGGCGTAATCGCCTAAAGATGAACATCGACAAAAACTTTGTTGATCTTCCAGAGGGAGATGACTCATTTAATCCAGAGTTACCGTCAGGTGGTGCCCGCAAGGTTGCGTTAGATGATGACCCTCTTTTCTCTAATCACCGTCCAAATTTAGACGGTGATTCTCCCTCTGCTGAGGCTCAAAGTTCTTCTGCTACAAGTGAATTGGATGCACAAGAAATACAACCGCTTACAGAAGAGAAATCTGTTAAAAAAGAAGAGCCTATAGCACCGGTTTGGGATGATAATCTCGATATTGATGATGGTATTGTTGGTAGTGCGCGTAAGGTTTCCTTAGAGCCGACGCTAACTGTTGATGATATCCCTGTAATGGATGAGCCACTTCCAAAAGAAGCGGAAGAAACAAAACCTGAACTGTCCGATTATGCTATGGATGAAGGAGTGTTGGGTCCTGCTCGTGTAGTAGAACAAACTATTCCAGAACCAGAACCAGAACCAGAACCAGAACCAGAACCAGAACCAGAACCAGAACCAGAACCAGAACCAGAACTTCAGTCGTATCAGGAAGTTACCGAGAAAGAAGTTCCTTTAGTTACTGCGAATGAGGGTTTTGAGCAAAATGCTGTTGAAATCGAAGACGTAACTGCTCCATATCATGAAGATGAAGTTCTTCAAGAGCAGTCGATAGTCGAGTTAGAACCTGAAGCAGTCGAAGAGACTGTGCAGCCAGAACCTGAAGTTGAGATTGTTCAGGAAGCAGAGCAAGAGTCTCAGTCCTATGCTGAGTTTTCTGATGAAGTTTCAGAAATTCAAAGTGTTGATACTGAACAGAATCATTATGTTGAAGCAACGAACACTCAAATTAATGAGTACGAAATGCTTCAGGAAGAGTCTGACACTGAACTTGAGTTAACAGAAGTTGTTGACGAAGAGCTGAAACCAGAACCGCTTATTGAAATAGAACAGCCTGTAGAAAATCTTGCAGAGCCAGAGCCAGAGCCAGAGCCAGTAATTGCAGCAGTAGCTGAGCCTGTTCAAGAGATCGACTTCGAAAAGCCGGTTACGCTTCTTATGGATGAGCTTGATGAAAAAGAGCATATCCATGAAAGCGAACAGGAACCTGAAGCTTTTCCTCAGTTGGACCTTAAAGGTGTTGAGAATAGCACTCCTTCAGTCGTTGAAGATGATCCACAAACAGGCTTTGATTTTGGTCATGCAGAAGAGGACCTATATGCCAACCTAACCCTAGGTTCGGCGTTAGATAATGATTGCTCCGAGCTTTCAGTTACAGAGACTATTACAAAAGCCCCAACAGCTGAGGCTCAAGAGGTTCAAGTTGAAGAGGCTGAAACTAAAGATGCCAGTTATGAAAAAACAATGGAGCCTGAGTATCTGGGTGAAGAAGTAGAATATTCGCCAGAACCAGATGCTATGGTTGAGCAAGTTGAAGTTATTTCCGATGTTCAGCCAGAGCCAGAGCCAGAGCCAGAGCCAGAGCCAGAGCCAGAGCCAGAGCCAGAGCCAGAGCCAGAGCCAGTTGTAGCGCCTGCAGGTGTGCAGCGGAAGCCTCTAGAGAAAGATCCAGATCCTGAAAATGTTCTGGTGATCTCGGTGATTGCCAAAGAGCAGCCGCAGTTTAACGGTCCTGTATTGCAGAAAATAGTTGATGCTTGCGGTATGAACTTTGGCGAAATGGATATTTATCATCGTTTCGAAAAAGCCTCGGGGATTAGCCCTGTACAGTTCAGCATGGCAAATGCACTTCCACCAGGTACCTTCGTCCAAGACAATCCCGAATCACTTACGACAAAAGCGGTGATGTTCTTTATGTCTATGGAAGAACCGCAAGATGTCATGGATGCCTTTGAGTGTATGTTGGCTACTGCAGAAACTGTAGCGAAGCATCTTGGTGGCGAAATGCTCGATGAAAATCGATCGGTGCTAAGAAGCCAGACGATGGAACACTACCGGCAGCGTGTTCGCGATTTTGAAATGAAAACTCTTAAAAAGCGTGGCCGTTAAGCCGCGCTTTCTTCTCTCTATACCCCTGATTGAGTCTTACCGTGTCTATACAAGAACAGATCGAATCTCTGCGTGAGCAGCTAAACCATCATAACTATCGTTACTATGTTTTGGATGATCCAGAGGTTCCGGACGCTGAGTATGATCGACTTTTCCATGAGTTGAAAAAGTTAGAGAGAGAAAATCCTGAGCTAATAACATCTGATTCACCGACTCAAAGGGTTGGTGGGCAGCCTCTATCGGCCTTTAGCCAAATTGCACATGAACTGCCGATGCTCTCTTTGGATAACGCTTTCAATGAAGAGGATATGCAAGAGTTCAATCGTAGAGTGCTAGAGCGTTTAGATCAGCAAGGTGGTGGATCTATACATTATGCTTGTGAGCCAAAATTAGACGGTATTGCCGTAAGTTTACTTTATGAAAATGGTTTGCTTGTCCGTGGCGCAACGCGCGGTGATGGTACCACCGGTGAAGATATCACCCTGAATGTACGTACTATTCCTACGATTCCTTTAAAGCTAACAGGCAGTGGTTACCCAGAGCGGTTAGAAGTCCGTGGTGAAATCTACATGCCGAAAGCGGGCTTCGAACTGCTAAATAAACGTGCAGCTGCAACGGGACAAAAACCATTTGTAAATCCACGTAATGCTGCAGCAGGGAGTCTACGTCAGTTGGACCCCAAGATTACCGCATCTCGACCTCTAGAGATGTGTAGTTATAGTGTTGGTATCGTTTCTGGAGGTGAGTTGGCTTCTGAGCATGCCGCCATACTGACCCAGCTAAAAGAGTGGGGCTTTAAACTCAATCCATTGTTAGATGTTGTCGATGGTGTTGATGGTTGTATGACGTACTATCAAAAAGTCTCTGAGCTGCGTGATTCGCTTCCTTACGAGATCGATGGTGTCGTTTTTAAGGTGAATAACCTTGAGCAGCAAAAACAGTTGGGCTTTGTATCACGAGCGCCGCGCTGGGCAATAGCGCATAAATTCCCTGCTCAAGAAGAGATGACAACAATTCGTGCAATTGAATTCCAGGTTGGTCGTACAGGTGCGGTTACTCCTGTGGCTCGTCTAGAGCCTGTTTTCGTGGGTGGTGTGACCGTTTCTAACGCCACTTTACACAATATGGATGAGATTGAACGTCTTGATGTGCGGGCAGGTGATACGGTGATCATTCGTCGTGCTGGCGATGTGATCCCGCAAGTTGTTCGAGTGTTACATGATAGAAGGTTACCCGAAGCAGAAGCGGTAGAGTTTCCTAAATCTTGTCCCGTATGCGATTCGGCTGTAGAGCGGCAAGAGGGGGAGGCAGTTGTTCGTTGTACGGGTGGTTTGTATTGTGCGGCACAACGAAAAGAGGCGCTAAAGCACTTTGTATCCCGCAAGGCGATGGATATCGATGGTCTGGGTGATAAGTTAATCGAAATGCTTGTCGATCTGGATATGTTACATAATCCAGCGGGATTGTTTACCTTGGATCAAGCGGAGATCGCTAAGCTTGAGCGAATGGGGCCTAAGTCTGCCGAGAATTTGATTAATGCGATTAACAACAGCCGTAATACACAATTTCCGCGTTTCCTATACGCTTTGGGTATTCGTGAAGTAGGTGAGGCAACTGCTCGAGCGTTAGCGCATCATTTTGGCAAGCTAGATGCTCTGATGTCAGCATCTGAAGAAGAGCTTGTCGATGTGCCTGATGTAGGGCCGATTGTAGCGAAGCATATTACTCAGTTTTTTGCGCAGGAACATAACCGCGAAGTTATCGATGCCTTGATTAATGAGGCTGGTATTTCTTGGGAAGTGATAGAAAAACCGTCTGAAGATGAGTTAGTCTTGCAGGGTAAAACATGGGTTCTGACGGGTAAGTTGGAGCGTATGGGGCGTAGTGATGCGAAAAATCACTTGTTGGCTTTAGGCGCCAAAGTGGCTGGCAGTGTCTCTGCAAAAACTGATTGTGTAGTGGCTGGGCCGGGTGCTGGCTCAAAACTTAAAAAGGCAAACGAGTTAAACATCGCTACGATGGATGAAGATGAGTTTGTTAACTTTCTAGCTGAGCATGGAGTGAATCTGTAATGCTAATTCGGTTCAATCATAAAGCTTATGGTGTGCTTATCATTTCATTGCTTCTTTCTGGTTGCTTTGGTGGGGCTACCACTAAGCCAGCTCTGATGATCTGTGATGAGTTAGATGACACTGATGATTGGATTGAGCCGGCTGTTAATGTTCAGCAAAAATACGGTACTCCTCTGGCTTTAACTCTAGCTATGCTTGAACTGCCTTTAACTGAGTTAGATAAAAAACACGTTCGACCTCGTGCTGCAGATTGGGATGAATTTCGTATCCGTAGTGAGCGTTGGGATGCTGAGCCTACAGAGGTAGAAGATGCTGTTCATTTTGTTGGTTGGTTTACACAGCAGAGCGTGAGCCGTAATGGTCTTGCTTGGGATAATGCGGCAGGTCACTACTTAGCACTTCGGTTAGGTCATGGTGGTTATCACCGTTTTGATTCAACTAAGTATCCAGAACTTACTAAGCAAGCGCGTGGTATTCAGCAAAGATATGATCGTTGGCAGCGTGAACTGCACGGATGTAAAGACCGTTGGCAGGGAGAAAGCTGGTTTAGTAAGTTGAAGATCTGGTAGTCCCACCTTTATGATCATCCCCTATCAAGAACTTGAACCAGGTACACTCACTGCATTGATCGAAGAATTTGTCAGCCGTGATGGTACTGACTATGGTGAATATGAGTTCTCTCTCTCCGATAAAGTCGCCCAAGTAAAATCTCTCTTGCAATCAGGGCAGGTCGTTATCTTGTTCAGCGAGAGTACAGGCCTTTGTAATATAGTATCTAAAGACACATTGTAGCGCTGGGCCTTTCTATTCGATCTGTAAGGCCTTGGATAATCAGCGAGGTACTTATATGGATCAGTTAGAACAAATTGTCAGTTTAGTAGCACTGACGATGGGGGTTGGTTGGGCAAGTGGTATTAACTTATACGCTACTGTCCTAATGTTAGGCATGCTCAATAATATGGGGCATATAGCCTTACCAGAAGAGTTACAGATTGTCAGTGATCCGCTAGTATTGATGGCTGCTGGGGCTATGTATTTTGTCGAGTTTTTTGCCGATAAAGTACCTGGTGTCGACACTGGCTGGGATACATTACACACCTTTATTCGAATCCCCGCAGGCGCAGCTTTAGCTGCCAGTGCAGTAGGCGACGTAACGCCAGCAGTAGAGCTGGCTGCAGCTTTGGCTGGTGGCACATTAGCAGCAGGAAGTCATGCGGCGAAAGCGGGTGGGCGCGTACTAATTAATACTTCACCAGAGCCTGTGACCAATTGGACCGCTTCAATTAGTGAAGACCTGCTGGTGTTAGGTGGCCTGTGGGCTGCACTTAACCACCCTATTTGGTTCTTAGCTGGCTTGGTAATCTTTATATTGCTGTTGGTATGGCTGCTTCCAAAGATATGGCGTGGTGTGAAAAAGGTATTTAGATTTATTGCTGGGTTGTTCGGCGGTAATAAAGAGGAGCCTAAGGAGCTATCATCGCATCCACCACAACGCCCTAAACCCATCTCTCCAAATGAGGGCCACTGACCAGTAAGCGCAAAAGGTCTGTTCTACAGACGATGCCAACAACCTGGTCTTGATCATCAACCACTGGAACTGCATTGATGTCATTCTCTATAAAATTCATTGCGACATCTTGAACCATAGTTTCAGGTGTCGCTGCCGTTAGCTTTTTAGTGCATAAAGATCGGACAGGAGAGATAGAATCTGTTCCTGCAGCAATAAGATCTGTTTTGTGAATAAGCCCTAATGGACGTTGATCCTCTTCCATCACCACCAAGTGATTGATTTCCAGAGAATCCATTCGTTTCCAAGTGCTGCTGATAGGGGTGCTTGGTGTCACACTATGTACCGGCGAAACCATAATTCTAGAGACCGTCAACTGCGGGCTGTCAGGTTCAGCATGGCTATCGGCGGTATTAGAGGCATAAGCACGGCTGGCGTTGTCATTATTTTCTGGGCCTTTTTGAGGCCCCGGGATAACAAATTTTTCACCGTCGGCATGGAGACGATCTTCCATATCTGCGCTACGGTGGCTGTGGCGGCTGTGTTTTAGAGAATCAACACCTTTCTCCCTAAAGAGAGACTCTTTAGGTGTTTGTATTCGATAACCTTGATCGTATACGTAAAGTGCCATAGTTACTCCAGCCAAACAGGGATAAATCAAATATAAAACTGAAGCTGCATGTTATGCAACTCCAGCTATAACCTATTATATCGTCTGTTTTATCAACTTCTTAATGATAAAGCGGGCTGGGTTAATGGCATCAATGACATCTTTGGGTAGAGGAAGGGGATCATCGCATATCATCGAGGCTAATAGTTCTGCTGAAATAGGGCAGGTAATTAACCCTTTAGAACCATGACCTGTATTGACGTAGAGATTAGGGTGATGCTCTGCTTTTGCATTATCAAAGTGCCATTTTCGATCTTTTCTTAGTTGTGCGAAGGTTTCAATAAATTGATCTTGCACCGGTGCAGGGCCCACAATCGGCATGTAATCTGGCGTGCTGCAGCGGAATGCTGTGCGTCCTTGTAGGTCATTAGATTCTGCAGCTAAATCAGCATGTATGTCGGGTAGAACCTTACTTAACTTTTCTAGATTAGATTCATGGTCATCTTGTGTAACATTGCGCTCTTTACCCTGAAGATCATAAGTCGCGCCAAAACAATACTGTTGGTTATGCGCTGGCGAGATATAACCATCACCACAAACGACACTGTTTAACTGGTTGTTTGTTGCTTTAGCTTGAGTAATGGATACCTGGCCTCGGATGGTTTTAAGAGGGAGATGATCTGTTTGGTTAAACTGGTTCGCCATCTCGGCATTACAGATAACTACATGGCTAGCCGATAAGGTCTCTCCACTTTTTGTTGCTAACTGCCAATGACCTTCTGCAAAAGATAATTCTTCTACTTGCTGTTGTACTACCGAGATATTTGGGTAATCGACAAAATGATCGCACAACGCTCGTGGCGAAACCCAACCTGCCGAAGGGAAAAACAAACCATCAAAATTAACGGCTGTGCCTGCGATCTCAGCTAATTCCTCAGCGCTTTTAAGAGAAACAAGCTCTTGTGGATAAGTTTCTTGTTCTATTAGGTTGTTTTGACGAGCGAGTTCTTTATCGCTCGTTGCAAGCTGCATTACCCCGCATTGAGACCAAAAGGATTCTTCTGGGTCTATGCGCTTGAGCATATTAACGCTGTATAGAAAGCCGCTGAGGTGTAGCTCGCCCTGAGTCGTTTGCTTGACTGGAAGCTTGGCGTACAAAGCACCCTGAGGATTGCCAGATCCGCCAGTTGCTAACTGACTTTCTTGTTCGATCAGTGTAACTTTGACGCCACGCTCGGCCAAAGCCCTCGCAGTTGAACAACCTGAAAGGCCACCACCAATAATCGTGACCTCTTCTGGCTTTTCAGGTGCAGGCAATTCAAACCAAGGTTTTTCAATCGGCGTAGGAGTTGTGTCCTCAACAAAGGTGCCGACTAACATTTCGCGCTTACGACCAAATCCCTTCTGTTTTCTTACATCAAAACCAACGTCCCTTAAGCCGCGTTTCACAATACCTGCCGCTGTGAAAGTAGAAAAGGTTGTGCCTGGCTTGCTCAAGCGAGCGATCTCACGGAACAGCTCCGGTGACCACATGTCAGGATTTTTAGAAGGGGCAAAACCATCTAGGTACCAAGCAGCTACTTTGGCGTTTAAGCGGGAGTAAGATTGTGCTGCGTCGCCGAACATGAGAAGAAGCTCAATCCTATTCTGTGGAATTTTAATCGAATGAAATCCAGCTTGGGGTAGTGGGTATTGCTCCAAAATAGTATGAGAGAGCTCTTTAAATTCAGGCCATTGCTCTAAGGCTTTATGTAAATCAGAATGAGAAAGAGGGAATTTTTCTACGGATATATACTGTAACGTTGATTGCTCAGATGAGTGTTGTAGCCATTTAGAAGCCGTAAGTAGAAAGTTAAGTCCCGTCCCAAAACCCGTTTCAGCGATAGTTACACATGCATCACTATTAGCGTCAAATAAAGGAGATATTTCATTGGCTTCCAGAAATGTGTAAATGCTCTCTGATATGCCATCTTCAGGGTTGAAGTAGATATCTTCGTAATGATCTGAATGAGGAGATGAGGATTTCCAATCAACAGTGGCTGTAGTGATTTTCAAAGGGGGTCCTAATATTTGTGAAAAGGAAATGGCGATTGTGTTCCATATTTTCCATGTCTAGTTAACAAGAGCAAGTGTTCTAGAGGGCTTTGAGATAATGCTTGGTACTGAATTATCAATGGATATTAAGTTAAGCCCTCGGTAAAATTGCGGCTTTCTAAAGAATGATGAAAAAAGCCATTTAAAATGACTTGCCAGTATAGCGGTAGCTGACGGTTTTTGAGCAGTGCATATCTGTATTCTGGGTTGGAAGTGGAAATCTCAATTTATGGCTATTTGGTCCCTGAAAAATAAGCGGAAGGAAGATAAATGAACCTGAGTGAAGCGAAAATCGCTATTATTGGACTGGGCTATGTAGGGCTTCCTCTAGCAGTTGAATTTGGCAAAACTAGATCTGTATTAGGATTCGATATTAATCGAGGTCGAATAGATGAATTGCAGAGGGGGCACGATTCAACCCTAGAAGTATCTGGTGCTGAGCTCAAAGATGCCGTTCACTTATCTTACTCGGATAGTCTAGAAGACCTTAAAGACTTTAATATATATATCGTTACTGTCCCTACGCCAATTGATGAAAATAATGCTCCAGATCTAAACCCATTGAGGAAATCTTCTGAAATGTTGTCAGAGGTTATGGATGTTGGAGATATTGTTATTTTTGAATCAACAGTCTATCCGGGAGCGACTGAAGAGGTCTGTATCCCAATTATTGAGCGCGGTAGCGGCTTAACTTTTAATAAAGATTTCTTTGCAGGATACAGCCCTGAGCGAATTAACCCAGGTGATAAGGTCAATACGCTTACTAAAATTAAAAAGATTACCTCCGGCTCAACCGATGAAATTGCAGAGTTGGTTGACCAGTTATACGCATCAATCATAACTGCAGGAACCCATAAAGCTAGCTCAATTAAAGTAGCTGAAGCAGCAAAAGTTATCGAAAACACTCAGCGTGATTTGAATATTGCAATCATTAATGAATTTGCCAAGATTTTTAATCGCTTAGATATTGATACTCAAGAAGTATTAGATGCTGCAGGGACAAAATGGAATTTTTTACCATTTAAACCGGGCCTCGTGGGCGGGCATTGTATCAGTGTCGATCCCTACTATTTAACGTTTAAGGCTAAAGAGGTTGGCTATCAACCTGAGGTAATTCTTGCTGGTCGTAGAATTAATGATGGCATGGGAACATATGTTGCGACTGAATTAGTTAAAGCTGTAAGCCGGAAAAAGATTCATATTGATGAAGCACGTGTGCTTGTTTTAGGTTTTACCTTCAAAGGTGATTGTCCTGATGTTCGGAATACAAAAATTGTGGATATCATTACAGAACTTGAAAGCTTTAATATGCAAGTAGATGTATGTGATAGCTGGGCTGATGCTGATGAAGTTCAAGATGAATATGGCATTAACTTAATCACTCAACCTGAACATGGAGCTTATGATGCCATTGTGCTTGCAGTAGATCATTCAGAATATAAAAAATGGGGTGAGGAAAAAGTTAGGGCATATGGTAAAGAAAAGCATGTTCTTTATGATGTGAAGTATGTGCTTGAAAAAAATGCTTCCGATATTCGTCTGTAATAGGCTAAGGGATAGTTGATGAAAAAATTTGGTTTGATTGGCGCAGCTGGTTATATCGCTCCTCGCCACCTGAAGGCAATAAAAGAGACTGGTAATGAGCTTGTCGTTGCGATGGATATAAATGATTCTGTTGGAATTATGGATAGTCATTTCCCTGATGCTGAATTCTTTACTGAATTTGAGCAGTTTTCTGCTTACATTGAAGATTTAAAGATTAAAGGTGAAAAACTAGATTATATTGCTGTCTGTTCGCCAAACTACCTTCATTTACCGCATATGAAGTTTGCATTGCAGAATGGTATTGATGTTATTTGTGAAAAACCGTTGGTTTTAAATGCATGTGATCTTGAGGTTCTTACACGTTATGAGCAAGAGTATGGGGCTCAAGTTAACTCTATTTTGCAACTGCGTCTGCATCCATCTATCTTGAAATTGCGTGAAAAAGTGCAGTCAGCGCCCGAAGATAAAAAGTTTGATGTCGATCTTACATATCTGACTTCAAGGGGTAAGTGGTATCTAAAATCTTGGAAAGGCTTTGATGAAAAATCAGGTGGTGTTGCGACCAATATCGGTGTCCATTTCTACGACATGTTGCATTTTATCTTTGGCGACATCGTGAAGAACGAAGTGCATTATCGCGATGAAAAGACCTGCTCAGGTTACCTTGAGTATGATCGAGCTAGAGTACGTTGGTTCCTGTCTATTGATGCTAATCATCTTCCGGATAATGCTATTCAGGGAGAGAAGTTGACTTACCGCAGTATCTCTATTGAAGGGGAAGAGCTTGAGTTCTCCGGTGGCTTTACAAATCTGCATACCCAAAGTTACCAGCGTGTACTTAAAGATAAGGGCTATGGTGTAGAAGAAAATCGTGCTGCAATTGAAACAGTAGAAAATATTCGAGTCAGCCCGCTGACGGTACAGCCTGAAAATCCACATCCTCTGCTACAAAGGGTGCTTTAATCATGGCTGATTTCTTTCAGCATGAAAGTGCTATCGTAGATGATGGTGCCCAAATAGGAGAAGGGTCGAGGATTTGGCATTTTGTCCATGTTTGTTCAGGTGCTGAAATTGGTCGTGGGGTATCATTGGGTCAAAATGTTTTCGTTGGGAATAAAGTAGTAATTGGTAATAACTGCAAAATTCAAAACAATGTGTCTGTCTACGACAATGTGCATCTTGAAGATGGTGTGTTTTGTGGGCCAAGTATGGTTTTTACCAATGTCTACAACCCACGTTCGTTGATCGAAAGAAAAAATGAATATCGAAGTACCTTTATACGTAAGGGAGCTACTTTGGGTGCTAACTGTACAATTGTTTGTGGGGTCACAATTGGCAAGTATGCTTTTATTGGTGCAGGGGCTGTTGTAAACAAGGATGTACCACCTTATGCATTGATGGTTGGAATGCCAGCAAAGCAGATAGGTTGGATGAGTGAATATGGCGAACAACTAGATATACCTCTAACAGGAAATGGACGAGTTTGTTGCCCGCACTCGGGTGATATATATGAGTTGAATGACTCGAAACTTACAAGGGCTCATGTTTGATGCAGTTTATTGATCTTGCCACTCAACAAAAGCGGATTAAAAATAATATTGATCAGGCAATACAGCGAGTGCTTTCCCATGGGAAGTATATTTTAGGACCTGAAGTTTCTGAGCTTGAGGTTGAACTGGCTGATTTTGTGGGTGTCCAGCATTGTATTAGTTGTGCTAATGGAACCGATGCTTTACAAATAGCTCAGATGGCTTTGGGTATTGGTCCAGGTGATGAAGTTATTACTCCAGGTTTTACTTACATCGCTACAGCAGAAACAGTTGCTGTTTTAGGGGCTAAACCTATTTATGTGGATGTTAACCCTAAGACATTTAATTTAGACCCTGAAAAATTAGAAGTTGCTATAACATCAAAAACAAAAGCGATCATTGCGGTTTCGTTATATGGTCAGTGTGCAGATTTTGATGAAATCAATAATATTGCTGAAAAATATAATATTCCTGTTATTGAAGATGGGGCTCAAAGTTTCGGAGCGTCATATAAAGGACGGATGTCAGGTTCTTTAACTCGTATTGCGACTACATCATTTTTCCCTAGTAAACCATTGGGTTGTTATGGTGATGGAGGAGCTATATTTACAAATGATGAAGAACTTGCTGTTGTGTTGAGGCAGATATCGAAGCATGGACAGGATAAACGGTACCACCATGTCCGTGTAGGTATAAATAGTAGGTTGGATACTATTCAAGCAGCTATTTTACTGGAAAAGATAAAAATATTTCCTGATGAACTTAAAAAGAGACAAAGTGTTGCTGAACTATACAGGAAAAAATTAAGTGGAATATCAGGTATTTGTCTCCCTCATATTAAGGATTTTAATGTAAGTGCTTACGCTCAATATACATTAATTACTGATAGTAGAGATAAACTGCAGGAAGGTTTGGCGAATAAGGGTATTCCGACTGCGGTTCATTATCCAATCCCATTGAATAAACAGCCTGCTGTGCAGGACTTGTCAGCTGATTTGTGTGTAGGGGATTCGCTTTCAGAAAAGGTGTTAAGTCTACCTATGAATCCTTATCTAAATGAAGATGAGCAAGATATGATTTGTGAAAATATAATCTCTTCTTTATGAAAAAATTAATTGCTCAATTATATAGACTTCTTAATAGTGATGAGAAGAGAAAAATTATGGTCATTCAGATCATGGTTTTGATTACGTCACTTTCAGAAATTATTGCTATTGGTTCTATTGCTCCATTTATGGCTGTTATAGGCGATATGGAAGTATTAAATGATGGGGGAATGATATCTAAGCTCTATAACTGGAGTGGATTGTCAAACCCAGAAGATTTTGTGTTTTTCTTGGGTGTTTGTTCAGTCTTGTTATTGCTTTTTGGTAGTCTTGTCTCTGTTTTCAATAGTTGGCTCACTATTCTTTATGGACAGAAAATTGGTGCTGGTATTAGTAATAGATTGTATAGCACTTATCTATATAAAAGCTGGGTCGAACACTCAATAACTTCTAGTAGTGATTTGACGAAAAAAATTGCACAAGAAAGCGGAAGGCTGACTAACGGCATTATTTTACCGTTGCTTCAAATGAATTCAAAAATTGTGCTTGTGTTTTTTGTGTCAGTAGCTTTATTGATTTATAACCCAGTAGTGACATTTTTTGGGTTGTGTATATTTGTAGGTGCGTATTTGGTTATTTATGCTTTATTTAAATCCCGACTACATAAAGCTGGAAATCAATTGACAGAGGTTAATACAAGTCGCTTTAAGTTGATGTCAGAAGGTTTTGGGGGTATTAAAGATATAACCTTATTTGGTAGGCAGAAATACTATATAAAACGTTTTTGTTGTGAAAATGAAAAGGTCGTTTTGGCGCAAACAACAGTTCAGACCTTAGCTTTGATCCCTAAGTATATAGTTGAGTTATTTGCTTATGGCTCGGTTATTTTACTTGTGCTTTATTTGTTGAAAGAGCACTCAGGAAACTTGGGTGATATTTTGCCTGTGTTAGCTGTGTTTGGTTTGACAGGGTTTAAAGTATTACCTGCTTTGCAAGCTGTCTATAATTCAGCTGCTAAGGTAAAAGGGAATTATGCGGCTTTTGAATCTATAAAGGCTGATTTAAAAGATAGCCAAAAATTGGAAAGTGATTCCTCTGGAGATTCTATCCACCTACAAAAATTAATAGATATTAATAATGTTTTCTTTAGATACCCATTAAAGAGCGAGTACGCATTATCTGATGTCAGTTTAAAGATTCCGGCGAATACTACAGTCGCTTTTGTTGGTGCATCAGGAAGTGGTAAATCTACTATTATTGATTTGATTATGGGGTTAATTGAACCTTCTAGTGGATATATTAAAGTAGATGAGAATAAACTGTCGTCAAAAAATACTGTCTCATGGCAAAATAACATAGGTTTAGTGCCTCAAACTATATTTCTATCTGATTCTAGTATTTTAGAAAATATTGGATTTGGATTGCCTATTGAAGAAATTGATATTCAAAAAGCTTCTAAGGCAGCTAAATTGGCATGTCTAGATGACTTTCTTAAAGAGCTTCCAGAAGGTATATATTCCACAGTAGGGGAAAGAGGGGTTCAATTGTCTGGAGGGCAGAGGCAGCGTATAGGCATAGCAAGGGCATTATATAATAATGCTCAAATGCTTGTTTTTGATGAGGCAACCAGTGCATTGGATAGTGTTACTGAAAAAAGCATAATGCAATCGATTGATGCATTAGCTGGGCAAAAAACTCTTGTTTTGGTAGCGCACCGATTATCTACGATAAAAAAATGTGATGTCATTTATTTTATGGAAGGCGGAAAAGTAGTTGATTCAGGTACCTATTCGCAACTTGTATCCAAAAATAAAAAATTTAAAAAGCTAGATTCATTATCATAGGTGTGCAATGTCATTCTTCTATTCCTGCAAAAAGCAAAAATTAAATATTGTAAGTGAGGGTTTAAAAAACTTTGCTGGAATACAATGCTATGTGGCCGGTGAAATTTTTGAACCTCAAATAAACGATATTGAGGTTTATAAATGTCTCCGAGATGGTGTTGATGTTTCTGATTTTGTAGGTGATTTTTCATGCCTTTTTGAAGACGATGATTTTTTATATGTCATCAATGACGAGCTAGGTACTATAAAGTGGTTCTACAGTTACGTTGAAGGTGAATTTGTTATTTCCTCGGACTTTTGGAAAGTGGCATCTGAACTTGATGTGACAGTCAATGATATATGTAAAACATCACTATATGAAATAATGCTTTTGGGAGTGCCTCTTAAGAATCGTACTTGGATTAATGGGATTAATGTTGTTCCTAGAGGCAGTATTCTAAAGTTTTCTAAAATTAATGGTCAGTTGAGTATTAATAGTTATCTGGATATAAACTACACTGAATCATTCTTAGGTGATAAAGAAGAACTGTTTGATAAAATTGATAGTTGTCTCAAAAAGACAGTAAATGTTGTTCAATCTAAGAACCCTGACGATACATTATTTGTCTCTACTAGTGGTGGACTGGATTCTCGGTTCCCACTTCCGTATTTATCCTTGTTTAAAAAAGTTAATTCTTTTTTGATTGGTCAAAAGGCATCCGTGCTTGAGCCTTTTGACTTGCGAAATGCAAGGAAACTAACAAAGCAATATGGCGTTGATGTCAAAATGGTTTCACCTCATTCTCTTGATATCAATGATAAGGTTTATCTTGATGTAAGTAGGAACCCAATTGGACAGTCTAATATACTTAAAGCTGTTGATAGCCGAGCTATTGTAGATTCGCCAGAGCACTCCGTACTGTTAACCGGTTCTCATGGGGGGTTAATAGGTGGGAGAGTACTAAATGAGGACATGTTAGGTTCAAAAAATTCATCTGAACTCTCAAAAAGAGTACTCTTTTATTATTCTATCATCAAAAATATGGATTATATAAAAGCACTTGTAAACCGTAGAAATGAGAATGTATATAGTCGCAAGTTTAAAACTTTATTGGGTTTGTTGTTCGGGGAGCAAAAGGCTAAATCCAATTGTAAAGTTAACGCAGAAATGCGAGTAGATGAATTTATTGATTCTGATTTTTTGTTTTTTTCTGAGTATAAAGGTGATGTGCTATCATCAATTGAAGAAATAATCGAGAACGATATTTCTAAAGGTAAGAATAATTTAAGTGTAATTATGAATTACCATTTATACCGTCATAGTATAAGGGGGGTATTTGAAAGCATGTTAGGTCAAGTTAGGTCTTACTCTATCTATATGCCTTATATATATAACTTTTCAAAAACATGGCCGAAGGAATACCTGAGTGGTAGGGTCGTAATGGAAGAGTTTTTGTATCACCGTTATAAGGAGCTCTCAAAGGTTCCTTTGCAATCATACAAACCGGCTATTTCCGATAGGATATCTGGTAAGACATTCTTTTTAAAAAGGCTTAAACATGTCTTGAGTTTAGGACTTAGGCGCTTAGCTATCGATTATAATGTTTGGTGGAAACGCAGCGAATTACGCCGTTCTTCAGAAGATGTTATGTCTAAAGATTCCTTTTTTTATAAATGTTTTGTGAAAAACGATGTTCTTAATCTTTTGAATGCGAGTAGATATACACAGTTAGGTGAAAATCTCTATAAATATAAGGTGATGGTTGACGCAGTTGAAGATGGTAGTTATCGGAAATTTATAAATTCTGGTGAATTTCCTAGTGATTCTAAGTACTAGCTAAGAGGTTTTTTGAACTTGGTAGAGAATAGAGGTTTCGAAGAGATAATAAGATCGGGAGGCGATCATCGTCTTGATATTATCCAAGGTTCTTTTTTGAATCTGTATGGTTGCAGCCCAACCCCTTATGAGCATATCTCTTATTCTTCATCAACCGCCTCAACGGTGAGTTTTGATGCTTATAATCATGCCCGAAATATATTTGACAGAGTTTGTAAACTTGATGATCTATCCGACCCTTTTCAAAATGTTAGGGATAGGCTTCGTTCATATATAGGCTTGGATGATTCAGTTGACATAGCTCTAGGTCCCTCTGGGACAGATATGGAGCTTATAAGCTTGCTGGCTTCTATAGAAAAAAATCCTGTTGTATCAAATATACTTGTTGCCCGTGATGAAGTCGGTTCAGGTATTGAATTTGCGGCCAGTGGTAGGCACTCATCTTCTACAACCCCTAGTGGGAAGTCTGCAACAAAGGGCGACTATATTGCTGGATTTGAAAAACACGATATCGAACTCGAGAGTGTATCAGTAAGGCATAGTAATGGTTCAATTGTGCCAGTTGATGACGTTTTAAAGGACGTTGTAAGCAAAATTGAATCTGCAACTGCTAGAGGACGGCGTGTCTTATTGCATCTTGTTTATCGTACAAAAACTGGGATTATATCGCCTTGTTTTTATTCGATAAAAAAGCTAATGCAAAAATATTCAGAAAATTTGGATGTTGTTGTAGATGCTTGTCAGTATAGGATGTCAAATGAGAGCTTAAGATTGTTACTTGCAGCAAATTGCATGGTAATAATAACAGGCTCCAAATTTTATGCTGGCGCTCCTTTTTCATCTGCTTTATTGGTACCAGAATCTGTACGAGATCGTTTTGTGACCAATAACTCCTCCATCCCTAAAGGCATAGAAGATTACTTTTCCAGAAGTGAGCTTCCGATTAGGTGGGCTATTTTTAATTCTTTGCCGTCAGAGCGAAACAACGTAGGGCTTTTATTGCGTTGGGAGACAGCGCTATATGAGATGACTCGTTTTTCAGCTGTTCATAAAGAAAGGTTTCAGGCATCAGTTCAAATTTTCCATGAAGTACTAGATCAAATTATATCTAGCTATGATTGCTTCTCTTTGGTTAGAGAGGATAAAGGTGTATCGCTCGTTACAGAGCAAGATTCAATATTCAATCAGACAATACAGACTTTCGTGTTGGAAGACGGAAAGAAAGAATTAAATGACGCTAAGATAATTTATCAGGCCTTATATCAAGATTTATCTCCTATTCTTGATAATCCTATAGCAAAGACTATATGCCATATAGGGCAGCCTGTTAAGGTTAAGAAGAATGCTGATGGCAATTGGAGTGCAGCTTTAAGAGTTTCGCTCAATGCCAACTATTTTGCCCAGCAATCGGGTAAAATATTGGATAAACAACGTATAGTTTTACAAAGTGAGCTTGGTGCAATTTTTAGTAAAATGAAGCTGATTTTAGATAATTATGATTCTGTGAAAGAATTTGTTTCTGAGAGGGGAACGTTTTGAGTTTTTTTGAAGGTTTTGATAACAAAACAGTTTTAATTACTGGTGGTACTGGTTCTTTCGGAAAAAAATATACAGAGATCATTTTAGAGAAATATAATCCCAAGAAAATCATTATTTTCTCTAGAGATGAACTTAAACAGTTTGAAATGCAGCAAACTTACGATGCCCCCTGTATGCGTTATTTCATAGGCGACGTTAGAGATTCGCAGAGGTTGATAGAAGCAATGGATGGGGTTGATTATGTCATTCATGCTGCAGCTATGAAGCAAGTACCTGCTGCTGAATACAATCCTATGGAATGTATAAAAACCAATATTCATGGTGCTGAAAACGTTATTAAAGCAGCTATACAGCATAATGTAGATAGGGTGATCGCACTTTCGACAGATAAAGCAGCTAATCCTATTAATCTCTACGGAGCTACTAAATTAGCTTCAGATAAACTTTTCGTTGCAGCCAACAATATGGTGGGGAAACGGAGAACACGCTTTTCTGTTGTTAGATACGGTAATGTGGTGGGGTCGCGTGGCTCTGTCGTACCATTTTTTAATAGTTTAATTAAGCAGGGGGTGGAAGAGCTTCCAATAACACATTCTGATATGACGCGTTTTATGATTACTTTGCGTCAAGGTGTCGAATTTGTGCTTAAAAACTTTGAAAGAATGTATGGTGGTGAAATATTTATACCTAAAATTCCTTCTATGGCTGTAGTCGAGCTAGCCAAAGCCATGGCGCCGGACCTTAATCATAAGATTATAGGCATCAGACCTGGTGAAAAGCTACATGAGATTATGTGTCCTGCTGATGATTCTCATCTAACTTTGGAATTTGATGATCACTATGTGATATGTCCTACGATACAATTTACCCATCAATCAGATTATTCTGTTAACCAATTAGGAGAAGCAGGTCAGCTCGTTTCTCATGGGTTTGAATATCACTCAGGTAATAATAATGAATGGCTCAGTCATGAGGCATTTAATGACATGCTTGATGAAATGGGTGACGTGTAAGTGATTCCTTATGGCAAACAAGATATTAACCAAGATGATATTGATTCAGTCATTGAGGTTTTACAGTCTGACTTCTTAACTCAAGGGCCGAAGGTGCCGGCATTTGAAGAGGCCGTTTGTAAGTATACGAGCGCAAATTATGGTGTTGCAGTTAATAGCGCTACTTCTGCTTTACATATAGCTTGTTTGTCTCTAGACCTGAAAGAGGGGGGAGTGTTATGGACAACTCCTATCTCCTTTGTCGCAAGTGCAAATTGCGGTCTATATTGCGGAGCGGATATCGATTTTGTCGATATCGATCCAGAAACTTACAATATCAGTGTCACTGCGCTTGAGGACAAATTAAAACAAGCTCAGATTGATAATTGTCTTCCAAACATATTAGTTGCAGTACACCTCTGTGGGCAATCATGTGATATGGAAGCAATAAGGCGCTTATCTCGCGAATATGGATTTTATGTGATTGAAGATGCCTCGCATGCAATTGGAGGTGAGTATCAAGGGAAGAAAATTGGCAGTTGTGAATATAGCGATATAACCATCTTCAGTTTTCATCCAGTGAAAATTATTACTACTGCAGAAGGCGGGATTGCAACGACTAATGATAAGTACCTAGCAGATCAAATGCGTTTGTTTAGTAGTCACGGTGTTACCCGTGATCCTGAATTGATGACCAAGGAAACAGAAGGGCCTTGGTACTATCAGCAGATCTGTTTAGGTTATAACTACAGAATGACTGAATTACAGGCTGCTTTGGGTATAAGCCAATTAGTTAGATTGGATGAATTTGTTGCACGTAGACATTATCTTGCAGAAAAGTACGATAGCCTCCTCAAAGGAATGGCATTAGATACCCCTAAACAAAACTCTTCATGCTATTCGTCATTTCACCTGTATATTATTCGTTTGAGGTTAGTTGATATACCTAATAAGACACACAGGGAAATATTTCAGTATTTAAGGGATAGAGGGATAGGGGTCAATTTGCATTACATACCGATTTACACTCAGCCTTATTATGAACAGCAGTATAGCTGCAAGATTGGTGTTTATCCTGAGGCCGATAGATATTATGAAGAAGCAATAAGCCTTCCTCTATATCCCAAAATGAGTGAAGAAGATCAATTGTCAGTGGTTAGTGCATTAGCTAAGGCTATAGAAGTATGAATGTTGCTATCATTCCTGCAAGAGGTGGTAGTAAACGTATACCACGGAAAAATATAAGATCTTTCTGTGGTAAGCCTATGATTGCATGGACTATCGAGGCTGCGAAAAAAAGCGATTGTTTTGATAAAATTATTGTTTCAACAGATGATCAAGAAATAGCTGATATTGCTCGAAAATTAGGTGCAGATGTGCCTTTTATGAGGCCTGATTATTTGTCGGATGACTATACTGGTACAGTGCCCGTTATTTGTCATGCCGTGGAATGGTTTAAACGAAATATAGGCGAAGTGAAGTTTGCCTGTTGTCTTTACGCTACAGCTCCTTTTATTGATTATCGATATATTCAATCTGGCTATGACCTTGTTACTAGTAAAGAGAGCATAGATTATGCTTTTACAGTAACTACATTCCCATTTCCTATCCAGCGAGCTATTAAGACGTTGGGGAATGGAAGAATTACAATGTTTAACCCCGATTTGTATGAAACACGCTCTCAAGATCTTGAAGAAGCTTTACATGACGCTGGTCAGTTTTATTGGGGTACTGCAGACGCATGGTTAAGTAAGAAGGCTATCTTCTCAGCTGAGTCTGCCCCTATAAAATTACCAAGGCATTATGTACAAGACATTGATACAGAAGAAGACTGGGTTCGTGCTGAATGGTTGTTCAAAGCTATGGAATTAGCTAAAGGTTGATAATGAAAGTTATCTTCAGAGTTGATTCTTCCATTACCATGGGTAGTGGGCATGTTATGCGTTGTTTGACACTGGCAGAAGCACTAACGCGTCATGGGGCAATCTGCAGATTTATTTGTGCTGAACATAACGGTAATCTGATAGAGCTTATTTCACAGCGTGGATATTTAGTACATTCTTTGCCTTTAGCAATGTCAACTGTAATTGATATCGGAAGTCTAGCTCACTCGTCATGGCTAGGGCGTAACCAAGCAGAAGATGCCGCTTTAAGTTTACCTTTTATTCAGCGTTTCGAACCTGACTGGCTCATAATTGATCATTACGCTTTGGATTATGAATGGGAAAGCTCGATTAGCGCATTAGTAAGCAATATTATGGTCATTGATGATTTAGCAGATCGTCGGCATGACTGTGATATCTTGTTAGATCAAACATTTGGTAGGAATAAATCTGATTACAAACCGTTGGTACCTGCTAAATGCGCTCTCCTATGTGGTACACATTATGCCTTGTTGAGGCCGGAATTTTCCAAATGGCGGTATGCTAAAAAAAGCAGTACGAGATTGGATCGACTACATGTACTAATCAATCTTGGCGGTGTCGATAAAGATAATTATACGGGCGAAGTACTTAAGCAAATAAAAAAAATAGATCATATCTCTCAGCTAAAACTATCAATAGTGATGGGTTCTCAAGCTCCTTGGTTGGATTCAATAAGGGAGTTAGCCAATGAACTGCAGTGTGAAACGACGGTTCTGGTTGGTGTGAATAATATGGCTGAGTTAATGCATAGTGCCGATATTTCAATAGGTGCAGCAGGTTCAACATCTTGGGAAAGGTGTTGCTTAGGCTTGCCTACTATTATGTTGGTCACAGCAGATAATCAGAGATTAATAGCCACAGTCTTACATGAAGAATACGTTGCAATTTTGACAGATGTTAAAGGGCTAAATTGTGCTATTAATGACATTATGACAAATAATGAAAAATTGAGCGTGATGTCTTCAAATGCGTCGAGAATATGTGACGGAGAAGGGGCTGCAAGGGTAATAAATACAATAGAATCAATTGGTAAAGTTAAGAATTCTGAATCGTCTGGGAAGTAATCATGTATCTAAGAAAAGCAACTAAAGAAGATGTGTGGATGCTATTTGAGTGGGCAAATGACGAGGA
The DNA here is from genome assembly GCF_047778055.1 of Neptuniibacter sp. QD34_54. Lineage (GTDB taxonomy): Bacteria > Pseudomonadota > Gammaproteobacteria > Pseudomonadales > Balneatricaceae > Neptuniibacter. The sequence goes on from NZ_CP180546.1 coordinate 639,748, forward strand.
GGTTAGAAAGCAAGCTTTTAATAGTGATCCTATTGAGATTAGTGAACATCATAATTGGTTCAAAAGGGCTCTAGCTTCTGCGAGCATAGAAATCTACATCGCTTTACTTAACGAAATACCAGTCGGCCAAATACGTTTTACGCTATCAAATGATAACTCTGCTGAGGTTGATATTCATACAGCACCTAGTAAACGAGGGCTCGGCTATGGTGTGAGTATTCTAAAGTTAGGTATAGAGAAAATTTACAAAGATACACATGTTGAAATTATTAAATCCATGGTAAAAGTAGATAATAATAGGTCTTTGAATACATTTTTAAAATTGGGCTTTAACAATAAAGGTATCAAAGCGCACAATGGAATAAATTGCTTTTACTTAACCTATGAAAAAATCTGATAAAGGCTTCTCTAAGTTCGACTTGGTTATCGCAAGCTGTAAAACATGGCATTATGATAATTTTTTAAAACTATCCCTAAAGCACGAAGAGCACGATTGGCATTGGGTGGAGAATGTAAACGAGCTTGAAACCCTACTTGATAAGCTCCAGCCAAAATACATCTTCTTTTTGCACTGGAATTGGATTGTTCCTGAGCGCATTTGGTCAAAGATAGAGTGTGTTTGCTTCCATATGACTGATGTACCTTATGGTCGTGGTGGAAGTCCTCTACAGAATCTAATCAAAGACAGTAAAACTTCAACTAAATTGACAGCCCTTAAGATGGTTGAAGAAATGGATGCCGGTCCAGTTTATGTAAAAAAAGACCTGTCATTAGCAGGGCGTGCTGAAGAAATTTATATGCGTGCGGGTTGTCTTTCTTTCGAAATCATTGAATGGATGATTGGTGTTTTCCCTGAACCAGTTAACCAGGAGGGTGAGGTGACGCTGTTTACTAGAAGAACACCTGAACAAAGTCTTATGCCGATAGAAGGTCAAATAGAAGATTTATATGATCACATTAGAATGCTAGATGCAAAAGGGTATCCACATGCCTTCATTGATCATGGTGAGTATCGATATGAGTTTGTTAACGCATCGGTTTCTGATGAAGCCATCAAAGCTGAAGTAGTAATTAGAAAAGTTAAACCATCTTAAGGTATATAAAATGGCATTCGTAATTGATGGTCGAGAAATTGGTAATAACCAGCCTCCTTACATAATCGCTGAACTATCTGCAAATCACAACGGTAGTTTGGATAGGGCGTTTGAAACTATCGATGCAGCTATAGCTGCTGGGGCGGATGCAATTAAATTGCAAACGTATACAGCTGATACGATGACTATCGATTGCGATGATGATGATTTTCTTATCAAAGGAGGATTGTGGGATGGATACAAATTGTATGATTTGTATAAATGGGCTGAGACACCGTTCGAATGGCATAAAGCCATGTTTGATTATGCAAGAGAAAGAGGAATTACAGTTTTTTCTACGCCATTTGATGAGTCTGCGGTTGATCTACTAGAAGAACTGAATGCTCCAGCTTATAAAGTTGCTTCATTTGAACTTACTGACCTTCCTCTGATTAGATATATAGCTAAGACTGGTAAACCGATAATTATGTCTACGGGTATGGCATCTAAAGAAGAAATTACAGAAGCTGTAAATGCTGTTAGAGCAGAGGGCAATAAAGATTTAGTAGTGCTCCATTGTATAAGTAGTTACCCTGCACCAATGGATCAAGCTAATTTAAAGCAAATGAGCGAACTTGAGAAAAGTTACAAAATTATTCCTGGTCTGTCCGACCATACGCTTGGTACTACCGTTTCGATCGCAGCTGTTGCGATGGGGGCAAAAGTAATAGAAAAACACTTTACACTAAGTCGAGAAGATAAAGGCCCGGATAGCGATTTTTCAATCGAACCGGAGGAGCTTAAAGCTCTATGTGCTGGGGCGCGTGATTGTTGGCTTGCACAAGGGAAGGTTGGATATCAAAGGCAAGAGGCAGAAAAGGCAAATGCAATTTTTAGGCGTTCAATCTATTTTGTAAATGATTTGCCAGCAGGAGCAGAGATTACAGAATTAGATATCAGACGAATAAGGCCTGGAATGGGGTTAAAGCCAAAGTTTTACGATCAGTTAATAGGCAAGAAACTCAAGGTTCCTGTTAAAAGAGGTACTCCTACCAGCTGGGAGCTTTTTGATGAGTAAAGTTGTTTTAGTTGTAGCTGCTCACTCCGATGATGAAGCGTTAGGATGTGCTGGTACTCTTGCAAAGCATGTTGAGTCTGGAGATATTGTACATCTCTTTTTTTTAACTGATGGAATTGGTGCTCGATTAGGTTCGGATGAAGACAAAAATAATAGGGTGATAGCCACTGAAATTTCTGCAAATGCCCTAGGAGTTGAATCATATGATTTTGCAGAATTTCCTGATAATCAAATGGATAGTGTCCCATTATTGGATATAGTTAAATGTATTGAAAGCAAGATAAAAAGTATTGAGCCAGACATTATATATACACACCATGGCGGAGATTTGAACGTCGATCATCGTTTAACACAACAAGCTGTATTGACTGCATCAAGGCCTCAGCCTTGGAATAAAGTTAAGGAAATATATGCTTTTGAAGTGCTTTCAAGTACTGAGTGGCAAACACTAAACGAGCCACCTTTTCTGCCAAATGTTTTTGTGGATATCTCTCCTTTTATTGATAAAAAAAGGGAATCGTTGAGCGCTTATAAGGAAGAGATGCGAGATCCACCTCATAGCCGTAGCATTGAAAACACAATAAACCTTTCAAAGTATAGAGGAAATACCGTGGGCGTAGCTTATGCTGAGGCCTTTGTTTTGTTGAGATATATAAAATAGATTAATTTAAATTTATTTTTACAAGTCTAGATTAGTGGGTGTAACTGACTGGCCTTGTTTCTAGGTTTTTATAATAATTAGTGTTTTGTGCAGATCTATTATAGGAAAATCGATTGAGTCGACTAGATATATTGAAATCAGCAATCCAAAAAGAAAGGGCCAGAATTAAAAAAACTACGGTTCTAATTATAAGGGGAGATGCTCACTGCACAACCAAAATTAATGGCAAATATTATTCGGTACTGTCTGATCCTGTAAGGGAAGGACTAATAACTGAAAATATAAGTGTTCAAGTTATTGCCAAGCCATTTTCTAAATTGGTAGCTCATAAATGTGCAGATCAGGCTGTTGACATTGAGGTTGGCTATAGCCGAGCCATTTTGGCCGAAAAGTTTTGCAAGGGACGTATTGTATCTTTCTGGAAAAAAGTTATTAAAGAATCTGAGTGTAAATATATCATTGCAATCTTTCCTAATAAAGAATTGTGCTTGGCTGCTAATCAATTGGGCGTACCAATCGCTGATTTGCAGCATGGAGTCATTTCCTTTGAACACCCATCTTATGGCTCTGAATATCGTAAGGCAATTAACAAGGCTGAATTGCCTAGTGAATATTTATTGTGGGATAACAATAGTAAGGCAGTTGTAGATGAATGGTGTTTAGATAAAGGAATTAAAACAACAGTAATTGGTAACCCTTCATTTGTTAAATTTGGAAATGACGCGATAAAAAAGGACAACAAGAAATACAATACAGTTTTGTATACCTTGCAATGGGGCCTAGAACGAGAATCTAAAGATGTTGGTCAAAGCTTGAGGAATTTCTTGTGGCCAAAAAAATTAGAAGAAATAGCAAAGAGTGGGTCAAAGCATAATTGGATCTTTAGGATTCACCCAGTCCAGTATCCAGAAAAGGAAGAAATATTTTCTTTAATAAAAGAATTCTTTGGAAAAGAGTCATATGACCTATCAGTAAAGTATGATCAAATGCCACTTTTCGAGGTACTGCAGAATGTTGATTTGCATATGACTTATAATAGCTCTGTGGCTATTGAATCAGCAAATTTAGGTATAACTACAATATTCTTAGATCAAGAACTAAAGTTAGGTGGAACTAGGGAAGGTTACTATAAATACGAGAAAGAAGCTGGGATCGCGATAGTTAAAGATATAGGTGACGCCGAGTTAATGGATGTTAAATATTGTGGAGATTCTCGTGGATGTAACTATTTGCCGCAACTTTCTTGTTTTAACTCATTTATCGACCGCCTAAGCAAGGGGAAGTTTTGAAAGTTTTATCAATCGTTCTTAATGACTTTATAAATGACAGTCGAGTTATTAAAACATCACGCAGCTTATCTCTCCAAGGTCATGAGGTCTTAGTAGTTGCTTTACATTCAGATTCATTACCTGAATATGAGTCTAATGATGCGTTCAATG